>JAXGOY010000009.1:0-21249 GCA_040767225.1 Candidatus Dojkabacteria bacterium | reverse complement strand
AGCATTTGTTCTCTTGAGAAATTCTCAATACCTTGTTGTAGTAATGTTTGGATATTTAAATCTATGTCTTTTAATGTGTTATTTGTTTCTTCAAGAGTTTTATTTAATTCTGCTAATCTATCCTCTTCAGTTGGTTTAGGAGTTGGTTCTGGTGCTGGTTCAGGAGTTGGCTCGGGAGTTGGTTTGGGTGTTGGTTCAGGTGTTGGAGGTGTATTCTCTTCTTTTTCTCTAAGGGCATCTTCATATCTTCTAGCCTCCTCAGGTCCCATTAGGTCTGTTAATTGTTTAAAATTTTTGCCACTTAAATCATCTGCAATGGTATCAATATCTTTTAAAGCTTGAGCTCCTTTATCACTAAGAGGTCCTCTAAATCCTACATTTCTTTCTCTATTTTGTCTTAATGCTTCCTCATGTAAAGGATTTATGTCAGGTTGGGGTTTCTTTTCTGTTGCTATGGTAAAACTAGGTACAGTACTACCAAGAGGTTGCTCTGGTAAAGTTTCTGTAGGAGGAAAGATTCTTTCTTCAAATTTGTTGAGATCTACATTATTTTGACTAGAGACTTCTGGTTGTTTTGGCTCTATGGATGGAACTTCTTTTACTGTTCCTTTTGAGTCTATAATGAGCTTGTTACTTTGGTTTTCAGGAACACCTAACTCATTACTAGTTGCTGTTATTACTCCTGTCGGAGAAACTTCCTGAGTATTATATTGACTTAAATCAATACTGTTTTGAGAAGGAATGTTTGGTTCCTGTGCTTTTACACTTTCATCTTGTGGAGTATTTCCTTCACTTCCAATAATTTCATCAGGCATAGTAGAAATTTAATATATTATATATACCGTACCTCATGCCTTTTAGTATAGGCAGATTACTAATAATAGATTACATGTTTAGGTAATAAATGTCAAAATAAATTTAAGGTATAAAAGATTATATTTTTGATATACTATTAAATATATGAAATTAAAAGGTCTTAAGTTTAAGAATATTCTTAATATATTGAAGAAGAATCTTCCATTGATACTATTAGTTTTAATACTAATTGTAGTTACTGTTGTATCAATTAAACCTGGGAAATATATATTATCTAATGATAATTATTCACCAGAGTTAAACCCTGCTCTTTCAGTATCTAGGTATTTGCAGTCTCCTGCATGGAGAGGATACAGAGTATTAGGATTTGCATCTGATAGTGAGCAAGCTGATATATTTAGATCTGGAATATTCTATATTTTTAACACATTTATGCCTACTTGGCTTGTTAATCAGCTTTTCTATTTTGTATCAATGGCTGTCGGTTCTTTATCTATTGCTTCACTAATTAAGCTACTGCTCAAGGATAGCAAGTTAAAAAAATATTCTAATTACGGATATTTATTTGGAGGAGTTTTGTATTTTACAACTCTTTGGACAATGTGGCTTTTTTATCAAAATATGGCACCATATATTGTTAATTTCGGTTTTCTCCCCCTACTCTTTTTATCAATTTATAAATACTCTAAGGAAGATAGTTGGAAAAATCTTTTATATATATTTCTTTCATCACTTCTTTTTACTGCAGCAAGTATCATCTCAACGCTGTTTTTAGTAGATTTTCTATTTATTGTTTTGTTTACAATCTTTGTTCATTTTTCTTCAAAATATGGAAGAAAAAGGGAATGGAAAAATATATTTATAACATTGGGTGTTTTAATAGTGACTCAACTATTTTGGATTTTACCCTTTTTGCATTATACATTCACAACAAGTTCAGATATTGTTAGTTCATATGTAAATAGAACAATTACATCAACTGTTATTGATCAAGAAACAAGCTCACAGACTTTGGCAAATTCTGCTAGGTTTTATAACAGAACACTTTTTGAGCAGGATGAGGGTAAATATGTTTTTTCTATGGCGGATTTGTTTGTTGGGTATGATTTTTATAAAGTGTTAGGGCTACTTCCTGCTATTCTTTCATTAATAGGTTTGGTATTTGCGATAGTTAGAAAAAATTTTAAGTTACTATTTTGGTTTGTAATTGGTATAGGCTCGTTATTTTTAATGAAGGTTCTTAATCCTCCACTGGGAAGTGTTTTTGAATGGATGCAGGAGAATATCCCATTGTTTAGGCAAGTATTTAGATGGCCATTTTCTAAGCTTGGACAGGTATATTTAACGTGTTTAGTAGTTTTATCAACTTTTGGAGTAGTTTATCTTATAAAGTTCTTCTCTTCGTTTATTAGTAAAAGATCTTTTAAGAATATATTCGTTGTTATAAGCTTCTTTGTTTTCTGTATTATCCAGTTAGCATATTCTGAATATATCTTTAGAGGTCAAATATTTGCAGATAGGGCTATAGTGCAGTTACCCTCCGAGTATTATGAATTAAAAAGTTATTTAGAAGAGAATGATTCAACTGGAAGGATATATTATGCTCCTCCATCAAATGATAATTATTTCAGAGAATATGATTGGGGCTTTTGGGGTTCTCAATTTATATCCTACATTATTCCTAATCCTGTTATGGATATGTCCCTTGCAGTAGGGTCTAAAGAGGGAGAAGAAGCACTTCTTGATATTACAAATGCAGTTCGTGCACAAAACAGTGAAAAGTTTCTTTCTTTAATGCAGAAGTATGATGTTAAGTACATTCTTTATGATCAAAGTATTAACTTAAGTGGATATATGTTTGATTTAGAAAGGCATAGCCTTGAGAGTTTGTTTAGCAGTTATGAAAAAGTTTGGTCTAAGGAAACTCTTTCTCTTTTTAAAATTCCTCAAAAAGTTGAAAGTAGATATATAGAGTCTCTTTCTCCTATAAATGGCCAGGATGTATTTATAAAAGATGTTCCAAAATATCCCCTTCTTTCACCATTGGATATGCAGTTGCAAAATGCTCATTTACAAGATGGAGAGTTAGTAGGAGAGTTTGAATACAAAGGGTTTAGTACATATATGTCTCTTAATTTGTCGGAAGAAAGTATTGCTGAATTGCCAACGGAAATTTCCTATTCCAATGGTTCTCTTTTTGTTTATCCATCTTTTCCTTATATAGAGGGGGATGTTGTGCAAAGACCATATTGGGCATATGTAACGAATGCTGATTATTTTGTGGTAAATAATACAGTTCTTGATAAGTTAGATACTGCTATTGGTGTTACTATTGATAATAAGTTCGGACAGGAGATGAATGTATATGGAGTATCAGATAAGGAGTTTGAGAGTGTAGATATGATACCTCTGCTTTTACAGGCTAAAGGTAATGACTGTTCTGGAGAGTCTGTTGTTGAAAGCACACTTGTTACACCACAGGAGCTTGCTTCTGGGATAGAAATAAAAGGAAATACAGATCTCCCTTGTATATATACATCAATTCCATTGGATAGTGATAAAAGAAATGTAGTAAGAGTAAAAATTAATTGGGAGAATGATAAGGACAATTATGCAGGATATTGTGTATATTCGGATGTAAGAAAAAGATGCTTAAATAATGAAAAATTCTTTTCTTCTAACACTTTGTTTGGAGATATAGATATTCTAGTTGATACTGTTATAGAAAAAAATGAAAAAATCTCTTTAATTCTATATGCGAATAATATACATAAGGGAGCTCAATCAAATGTACTTTTTAGAAAGGTCATAATAGAGTCAGCTTCTTTAGAAGATAAACTTGAGCTTACTTCTTCATCACAGAGTTGGAAAGTAGAAGATATTTTTTTAGATGATGGAAACACATATACTATACACATTCCTGTTATCAGTGGAAATAATGGATATGTGTATGATGGAGGTAATCTCCCATATGTGCTTTGGCAACCTAATAAAGGTGATTCCCAGACAAAGGTATTCGAAGTATCTGTAAACAATGGTATGTACCAAAAAGTTGTTGATGACTATATTAATCAGACAGCGAATCTTTTTGAGACAAATCCTAATATGAAGTATTTGATATATTGGAAAGGCAAGAATATATCTAACATACCATCTTCCATATGTTTAATATATGACAAAGAGAATAAATGCTGGTATCAAGACATATTTTATGCTCTTTCAGACTCTACACATATGGACATTATAGAGAGTGATAATACCAAAAAACTTTTAAATGTAATATATGGAAGTAGCAGCTATACATTAACAACAGAGAATGTTCTTTCTGAATTTGTATTTATGCAGTATCCATCTGCTTGGAATAATCTGATGTATACTCAAAATAATAAGAGAGAATATACAGAATATGAAATGAAGAACATATTTAATTCTCCTCATTCTACATATTACAAGACTAAAAAAGAGGAAGTGAAAGATAATGGGAATGTTCTTGTATCAATTCCTCAAACACATGGTTCTGGCTGGGTTGCTTTTGTAAAGAATGGGTCCAGTATTAAGATATTAGGGAAGGATACAAGAGTTTCAATTAGTGGGTGGAAGCAAGGATGGGACATATCAAATATTAATTTTGATTCTATTTCAGTAATATACTGGCCTAATTTATTGTCTTACTTTGGTTATGCTGTTATCCTTTTGCTTGGAGTATATCTTTTTGTTAATTTCTTAAGTAAAAGTGATGAAAGAAAATAACCCATTAGTATCAATAGTAATACCTGTTCATAATGGAGAAAGGTATATTAAAGAAAGTATAAATAGTTGTTTAGAGCAAACATACAAAAATATTGAGATTATAGTTGTAGATGATAAATCAGAAGATAATACACTTAATATTCTTAAAAGCTACGGTAATAGGATTACTGTTATACCAGTAGAAAAGCAAAATGGACTTGGTAATGTAATAAATATAGGGATAAGAGAATCAAAAGGAAAATATATAGCTAGAATGGATGCAGATGATATCATGTATCCTACTCGTATAGAGAAGCAAGTTGAATACCTTGAATCACATCCCAGTTGTATAGCAGTCGGTGGTCAGATAGATATTATCGATGAAAATGGAAATATTACTGGTCATAGAGAGTATGCAGTAGAAGATAAGGATATTAAAAAGAATTTATTTCTTTTTCAACCATTTGCACATCCTGCTGTTACTTTAAGAAGAGTAACATTAGAAGAGATTGGATTGTATCCTGAAAATATGTGGAAGGTAGAAGATGTTAAGCTATTCTTAATACTTAGTACCAAAGGAGAATTTCATAATTTAGGGGATACAGTACTTAAGTATAGAATGACTTTTAAGACAGAGAGTCAATCTAAGATGTTAGATCATTTTAAAAAGACAAATGACATTAGGAATTGGGCTATTAAAGAATTAGGTATTAAACCTACAGTAAGGGAATATGTAATATGGAATATACAAAAAATAGGGGTTCATATACTTAGTATATTTCCCCCTACTTTATTTATGAAAGCATTTGAATTATTTAGAAAACTATTTAAGTAAAAAAAGAGGACATCTTTTAATGTCCTCTCTGTAATGTTTTTAAGTCTTTTCGTCTTTAAATATATTTTTATATATTTTTAGACTCTTCAGTAGGATATATATTTTTAATAAATATTAATCCTAGAAGACTCTAGCGTGTGATGAGATTAGTAAATGGATTTTGTTTTTAGATGCAATTAAGCATTTAAAAGATATTCCAGATACATAATCTAGCTAGAGTCAGTAGGTTACTACTTGGTAGGGAAAAGATTCACACTTTCAGGTAGCTTGCAGCCGTCATCTGTTGTGTTATAGCACACGACAAAGGGTACATTATTTTCCTTACAGTCTTTCGACCAGCCAAGTTCACTTCCAACTAAGAACGGTGCATTAAGCAAATTTCTTTCTGCATTTTCATAGCTGAAAGCATAACTTGCAATTGAAGGAACTGTAAAGTTCTTTAGCACCCACACTCTGCTTTCGCAATCAAATGTGATTGTGCCAAAGGGTACTTTTGTACCTGATGGGAGCTGCTCAGAAACCTTCCCTTCACTTCCATTGCAAACAGTGTTTGCAATATCAGTTGGGATTCCGAGTTTCCCAGCTTGATACAAGCATGAATCTTGTTGCTGTGTATAGCTAGTAACTGAACTGGGAATGTTAGTATCTGCTACCTTTTCAGGAGCAAAAACTTTCTTTCCTAACCAAGCAATACCTAGAATAAGAAGGACAATAACACCAATCGTTAATGCCCCTTTCATGATATTCCCCCAATCAACAGACTTCTGCGTTTCCGTAGAAGTTTTTACCACTTTTTTTACTGCAGGTTTTGCAGTTTTGTTAGTGGTGGATACGGTTGTTTTGGCATTCTTTGGTGTAGCCATTTCAAACTCCTTTTATAATAGAAATTTTTAATTTTACTTCTCATATCGATGAGAAAACCACTTAACAGTGGATTTAACTAACTAAATATATTAATTAGCTAGATCCACTGTAAGTGGAAATTAAGGAGTTATACAGTTACTATCCCTTTTCCTCTATACTATTCATCACACGCTATTTTGTTTTAAATATATTAAGACATAAGTCTATACTAATATACTTAAAACTTTTTAAAGAACTTAGAGTTCATAAGAACTCATAAAAGATATATAAAGAGAATATCTCTCTATGAATTCTTATATATAACAGAAAATATATTTTTAAAGAGCAGGTTATTTAATTTTATTACCCTATTTATATTATACTATAGGTTGGGATAAATATCAATACTTAATGCTTATGTATGACAGAGTTACTTGTTAATGAGCTACTTAGTATTTGATATGTATATTATACTATAAGTTAATGACGAAGTCGATATCTATTACTTTCTTCTATGATTTTAGTGTATAATTACAATGATATTTTTAATTTCTATTAAAGATTATGGAAGAAGAAAAAAGTTTAGAAATTCAAGTAAGCTCCACTACATTAGGATTTGATGGTGATGAGAGTGGAAAGATACCAGCTGCACTAGGTCTAGTGGAGGGTACTATATCTAAGGAAGCATATACCTACCTTGTACTTAATAATGCCCTTGCTTTTAAAGAAAAAACTTTGGAGAAATTCCCTAATGCAGACTTTGGAGTCTCTGTACTGGCATCATCAGTTAATCCTCGCAGGCTTAAAGAACTAATTAGGTCTATTGATTATCCGTATGATATCCAATGGGGGTTGAACCTTATTAATCAAAAAAAGAAAGAAGTGAGTGATATGGGGTATACAGGATTTGCAGCTGCAATAATGTTAGGAGAAGAGTTAGCTTATGCAATGCTTCAGGCAAAATCAGCAAAAGAACAGGTAAACAGTACAATTAAAACTGCTAAAATTGCTGGCTCAAAAGAGATTGTAATTAGAACATGCTCTGAAACAGTTTCAACTGAGGAAGAAATAAAAAAGATTAGAGAGGTTAACGAAAAACTTGTTTCTCAATCTCATGAGATTGTATGGGCTATTGAGCCTAACAAAAAGATTGGTGATGGTACGCTTTCATCATTTATGGAGCTTTATTCTAATATATTTAAGAGATATCCGGATTTAAGGTTTGCAATAGATTTGGATTTAGGAGGTTTGCCTAATGAAAATGATAATTTATTAAATATATTAGAAAAACTTGATCAAAATCAAAATCTTCCTTTATTTATCTCTTTAAGCGGAAGAGAGAAGATTGAAGGAAGTGTTAGAACACATCTTCCTTTAGGGAAGAATTATGAAGAAAACAAACTTCTTGGAGAGTGGCTTTACATAATGCAGAGAAGAGGAAAAAATATACCTTCTCTTCTTATTGAGACATCTCCTGCACAACATGATGTATTAGGTGATTATGCACAGTTTTTATCAGCCCTAAAAAATGGGTATAGAGGATAATAACTTAACACAGGAATGTTCAATATAGATTAGAAATAACAGGCAGGTAGTTAGAGTTCCTCCTTATATTTTGGTGATACCCTTTGATTAAAGATTTTGTATTCCTTTACAGATATCTTAATAATATCTGTAATCATTCTTGTTATATCTTTAATATTTGCAGAAGTAGACTGAGATCTGTTTTTGTTTAAAAAGAAAGGAGTTACAGAAACAGTATACCCTACTTTTCCTATTTCATTTAATATTTCAGAATCAATAGCAAATCTGTTTACATTTAAATTAGGTAATATCCTTTGTATTAAATCTTTCTTAAATAACTTTAATCCACATCCTACATCTGTAATATTTTGAGGTAATTTTAAGAATATTTTATTTACAGCCATTAAACCATATGAAAATATTTTTCTTGTAAATGTCATTTCAACATTAGAATCTTTATGTAGTTTAGAAGGAATAACAGCATATACATCATCCTTTTTAATTTCTTTAATTGCATAACCAAGAGATCTTATCTGAATATCAGTATCTGCATCAATATATCCTATTACATCTCCATTCGCTTTTTTCATTCCGTACCTTACTGCATATCCCTTTCCCCTATTCTCTTTGTATCCAACTATTTGTACCTTTTTAAGTCTGTTTTCTTTTACATACTTTTCTAATATATCTTTAGTATTATCAATATATCCATCTATAACAAAGATGAGTTCAAAGTCAGGATTAACCCTTGAAAGATATCCATACAACCTTTCAAGTTGATCAATAACTTCTCTTTCTTTTTTGTATGTTGGTAAAACTAAAGATATTTTCATTTATATGTATTTAAAAATAATGGTATTTAAAAAGCCCAGAGGGCAGTCTACTTTTACATAGACTGCTCATTCTTAAGGCGCTTAACTGTAGAAAGAATTACCATTCCTGTTATAAATGTAATTGCTGCTCCAATGTAGAAAATGCTTGTATCCTCAAAACCTGTAGGTATTGGTTCATGCTCATATGGGTTATAAGGACCATATACATTTCCAGTTGCAAAAACAGCAGATGCATTTGAAAGGAGAGTAACTGCTACAGCTAAGAGTGCTGTTAACTTTTTCATATTAAAGGGCTAGTTAATTTAAATACATAAGTATTATACTCTAACTAGTCCTAAAAGTCTATACTATAGGTTGTAGTCCCTGAGATACAGTTCTAGTATTTTTCCTAAGTTAATCATGTTTTGAGCATTCTCTACTCCAATATATCTGTAATGCCAGCTTTCATGTTTGTATCCTGTAATATTCTCGTAGCCTTTTGGATATGAAATTACAAATCCGTACTTGTATGCATTTTGAGAAAGCCATTTACTTGCTTTTGTGTTTGAGAATTCATCACCCAGTTTATCCCTTATTTCATTTGTACTAAAGTCTATAGCTGTTCCAAGCTGGTGCTGACTGTGTCCTGCTCTTGCTGAGAAGGTATCAACCAAGTTGGTGTTTCCATTGTTCATTTTCAACCAATAATTGTAGGTATCTATTTGTGTCTGGTATGATCTGTACCCTGATACAATACTTAAATCCACTCCTTCTAATTTGGCATCAGTTATCATTCTTGTTAAATCTGGAATGACTATATTCCTAAGGTAGTAATTCTCTCCCCTTCTTATTCCGCTTTTGCTTGCTTTTACTAAATCTTTTGGTGCATATGAGCTTGGAAGCTTGTACTGTTTATTTACTAAAACAAGTAAATCGTCTCCGTTCCTTTTTGTTGGATAAATAGTATCAGGATATTCCCACCATCTTATACTATTTTCTTCTTTTTTCTGTATTTGTACTATTGTACTTGTATCAATAATGTCTTGTGGATTTTCAACCCACTTATATTTCTTTTTATCTTTGTAATCTGTATCCCAATTAATAGTAAGCTCTGCTGTTTTTTGAGGAATTGAGAGTATTAGTATTAAAAATATTAGTAATATTAATACTTTTTTCATTTTAATTTACTCTTTTAGCATATCTAAAGATTCTCTCTGGAGAGTTATAATATTTACAGGTGTATAGAATTAAATCTGCATTATAATCAGTTATGTATGTTCCAACATTCCCATCATATATTTCATATATATACTCCCTTTGGTTCCAATATATACTTACCTTTGTTCCTACTCCTGTTTTAGGTAGATTGTAAAAAGATATTAAGTTTCTTTTTTTTGTTCCCCAGCTTGAATATCCGAATCTATGTGCTGCTAGTATTATTGGTAGGTCATCGTTTTCAGGTGTACCAAAGTCATTTACAATCCATGTTCCTTTTGTAAGAGCCTTTCTATAATCTTTTGTTATTGTAATTGGTGAATTCACCCCTATTTCTTCTATTACTACAAAGTATCCTTCTGGAAGATTAGGATTAATAGGGGGGATTTTTTCTTCTACAGGCTCTGGTTCTTGTGGAATTTCTTCTTTTGCTTCAACAACATTTTGGACTATTTTCTCTTCATCTTTTTCTACTGCCTTTGGATTAATTCTATACCATACATATGGGGCAGTTGGTATAGCTATGAGAATAATAGTAATGAAAATTAGAATAAAGCCTAGTGTTTGATATATTTTTAGGAACTTTTGATATTTCTCTTTTTTGTTCATACTTTATAGATTATTACATATATATGGGGAAGAGAAAAGCTCAAGGGTGTAATGAATAACTTAGAAATTTATAGTGATAAAAATATAACTGGGAGATATTGGATATTAGGTCAGGAAATATATTTTAGAGTATGAAAGAATATATTAATAAAATATTAGGAGAAGGTATTATGAAAAACAACAATGTACAAATGGAAGATATAATAGTATTAATAAATCAATATTTTAAGATGCTTGATAAAAAGATCTCTGAGAATGACAAGGAGATATCTTTAATACTTAAGGAAGTGGAAAAAATAAAAAGTAAGAAGAATATAGATAACAGTTTTAACCCAGACGAGATTAAAATAGTATCATACTTAGATAGCTAAACTTATAGCAAAGCCATTGTTGCTACTTTATCGCCATTGTTTAGATTCATAACTTTAACACCGCTTGTTTGTCTTCCTAATGTAGGAATGGCTTTAATAGAAGATCTAATAACTTTTGATTTTTCAGAGATTACAACTATTTCTGCATTAGGATGATCAAGTACTCTCGCAGCTACGACTTTTCCTGTTTTTGGTGTTACTCTGAATGTAAATACTCCTGTTCCTCCTCTTTTTTGTAATGGGTATTCTGAGAGTTTTGTCATTTTTCCATGTCCATTCTCTGAAAGAGTAAATAGTTTATCTTGATTTTTTCTTACTACCCCCATTCCAACTATATAGTCTGTATCTGTTTTAAACTTCATAGCAGTAACGCCCCTTGTACTTCTGCCAAGTGGCCTTACATCCTTTTCACTAAATCTTATTGATTTTCCTTCTGCTGTAACTAGTATTACATTATCATCTCCAGTAGTAGGTTTAACCCATATTAATTCATCGTTAGGCTCTAGTTTTATTGCAGTTAATCCATTTGCTCTAATCTTTGAGAATTGTTTTAAATCAGTTTTTTTAATAATTCCACCTTTTGTCACCATTAAGAAATACTTAAAATCTGCCTTTCTAACTACACCTTTTTCATCTTGTTGCTCTTGTATTTCTTCAGAGCCCATTACTCCACCCTTAGGATCTCTTGTGAGAATAGAAGTGATTATTTCATTTTGATCTAATTGAACAAGGTTGATTAAAGGAATACCCTTTGCAGTTCTTCCATATTCAGGTATTTCAAATATTCTTGTACTAAATACCCTGCCCTTGTTTGTAAATAGTAGTAATTCATCATGTGTGTTGCAAAGTAAGACATGCTCAATAAAGTCACCCTCTTTAGTTTCACCACCAGATATTCCTTTCCCTCCCCTCTTTTGTGTTTGATATGTTGAAGGTGGTACTCTTTTTACATATCCTGAGTGGGTTATTGTTATTAATGTTTCCTCTTGTGCAATTAAATCTTCATCTGAAATTTCATTGATTTTTCCCTTTACAATCTTTGTTCTTCTCTTATCTCCATATGTTTCTTTCATTACTTCTAGATCATTGCTAATTACCTCAAGAATTTTATCAGGGCTATCTAGAACTTCATTGTACTGAATAATCTTTTCTTTTGTTTCTTTATAATCATTTTGCAGTTTCATTCTCTCAAGAGCAGCAAGTCTTCTAAGCTGCATATCCAAAATTGCTTGTGCTTGTACATCAGTAAACTTAAACTTGTCCATTAAGTTTGTTTTTGCACTCTCCTGAGTCTTAGATCCCCTTATAGTAGCAATTACCTCATCTAAAAGGTCTAATGCTCTAAGTAATCCTTCAAGTATATGTGCATGATATCTTGCTTCTGCTAAGTCATATTCGTACCTTCTTACAGTTACAGTAATTCTAAAAGAAAGGAATAATTCAAGCATTCTTTTTAGTGAAAGAGTAATTGGTTCTTGGTCTACTAATGCAATCATATTTGCATTAAAGGTCTTTTGCATTTCTGTATATTTATATAGTTTGTTTAATACAGTTTTTGGCTGTGCATCTTTCTTAAGAGCAACAACTACCCTTATTCCATCTTTATTTGATTCATCTCTAATATCTGCAATTCCTGTAATTTTTTTCTCTCTTACTAAGTCTGCAATTTTCTCTATCATGTAAGCTTTATTTACTTGATATGGAATTTCTGTAATTACTATCTGATATCTTCCATTCTTTCCCTCAACTATTGATGCCTGTGCTCTTTGAAGTATTTTTCCTCTTCCTGTTGCATATGCATTAAGTATTTCAGCTCTATCATATATTATTCCACCAGTAGGGAAATCTGGTCCAGGAATTATTTCAATTAACTCTTCTGGAGATATATCTGACTTGAAATCTGGATATATTGTTTCCTTTGTTTCTTTAATTCTTTCAACTATTTTTTCAATCTCTTTACTGTAATCGAGAGATTTTGTATCTACATAGTTTTCTAAGTAATTCTCAGGTTTTGCATTAAGTGTTTGAGGTACTTTTTCTCTACTCTCTCTTGCTTTTCTAAGTTCATTGTAAATGCTTACCCCTTGCCATTTGTTCCCCCTTTTAATCATTTCTCGGAGTGCATCTACAAGCTCTGTAAGATTATGAGGAGGTATTTGTGTTGCCATTCCTACTGCAATACCTTGACTTCCATTTGCTAAAAGGTTTGGAAATAGTGTTGGTAATACTGTTGGTTCGAGTCTTGTTCCATCATAGTTAGGTATGAATGTAACAGTTCCTTTATTTAAATCACGAAGCATTTCAGGAGTAATCTTTCCCATTCTTGCCTCTGTGTATCTCATTGCGGCAGCGGGGTCTCCATCAATAGAGCCAAAGTTCCCTTGTCCTTCAACTAAAATATATCTAGTTGAAAACTCTTGAGCCATTTTTACAAGAGTTGGGTATACTACACTTTCCCCATGTGGGTGGTAGTTACCTGAGGTATCACCAGCAATTTTTGCACACTTTCTAAAATGAGAAGTTGGTGTTAGACCTAGGTCATTCATTGCAACTAGTACTCTTCTTTGTGAAGGTTTGAGTCCATCTCTAACATCAGGAAGTGCACGGGAGACTATAACGGACATGGAGTAATCAATGTAGTTGGATTTCATCTCATCAACAATGGACCTTTCTTTTATCTCTCCAGGTTTGAATGATAGATTAAAATCAATTTCTGAATTATTTTGCTCCGCATCAGTTGAGTTTTGTGGCTCTTGATTTTCAATATCTATACTTTCTTGTGCATTTTTTATTAAGTCTTCTTTATCTGCCATGTCTTTATATATCTAAATTAGCTTTTTTTGCATATTTTTGAATAAATCTTCTTCTTGGAGGAACCTCTGTTCCCATTAACATTTCAAAAGTCTTTTCAGCTTCTTGAGCATCTTCTATTTGGACTCTTTTGAGAACTCTTGTTTCTGGATTCATAGTTGTTTCCCAAAGCTGGTCTGGATTCATTTCTCCTAGACCTTTAAATCTGTTTGCTACTGGAGTTTTTCCTTCAGTTTTAGCCTTTCTTACAAAAGCATCTTTTTCTTCATCGTTTAGAAAGTAATATTTCTTTTTGCCAATTTCTACCTTATGTAGTGGAGGCTGTGCAACATATACATACCCTTGTTCTATTAGAGGTTTAAAGAATCTGTAAAGAAGGGTAAGTACTAAAGTTGTGATGTGTAAACCATCAACATCTGCATCACTCATTATTATAATTTTATGATATCTTAATTTGCTTACATCTAGCGATGCCCCTATTCCTACTCCTAGAGCTGTTGTAATATCCTTAAACTCGTTATTGCTTAATACTCTATCTACTCTATATTTGTTTGTGTTAATAATTTTTCCTCGCAATGGCAGTACTGCTTGGGTATGTCTGTCTCTTCCTTGTTTTGCACTTCCGCCTGCGGAATCTCCCTCTACAATGTACAGTTCACACTCCTTAGGATCGTTACTTATACAATCAGCAAGTTTCCCAGGTAGTGTTGTACTTTCTAATGCATTCTTTCTGATTACCGCATCTCTTGCAGCTTTTGCGGCTGCCTTTGCTTTGTATGAAAGTACAGCTTTATCAATAATGGCTCTTGCTTCTTTAGGATGCTCATCAAGGTATGTTAAAAGTTCATCTCTAATTACTTTTGCAACAGCAGTTTTAACTTCTGGATTATTTAATTTTATTTTTGTCTGACCCTCAAATTGAGGATTGGTTACTTTTACTGATACAACAGCAGTGAGCCCTTCTCTTACATCATCTCCACTTAAAGAATCTGTTAAACCTTTTAATAATTCTGCTTTCTGTGCATATGTATTTATTGCACTAGTAAGTGCAGTTCTAAATCCTGACAAATGAGTTCCACCTTCTGGATTAATAATATTGTTAGTGTAACACCTAACATCTTCATCCATACTATCTGTATACTGAATTGCTGCTTCTACAATTATTCCATCACTTTCTTTTTTTACATAAAAGGGTTCTTCATTTATAGGTTTTTCATCTAAGTTCATAAACAAGACATATGACTTAATTCCATCTTCAAAATACAGATTAAAGATTTTTGGAGGTTTCCCCTCTTCTACCCTTTCATCTGTTATTGAAATTTTAAGTCCTGCTGTTAAATATGCATGCTGTCTGCAATTTTTAACAATCTCTTTAAAATCAAAATCAGTTTCTGTAAATATCTCTTTGTCAGGTAGGAATCTGTGCTCTGTACCTGTTTCATTGTCTGGTACAGTCCCCACTTTTTTAACAGGAGCTACAGGAATTCCTCTCCTGTACTCTTGCTGATATATTCCGCCATCTCTTTTTACTGTAGTTATCATCCACTCTGATAAGGCATTAGTACATTTCATACCAACACCATGCAACCCTCCAGATACTTTGTATGCACCTTCCTCAAACTTTCCTCCCGCATGCAAGTTTGTCATAACTGTTTCAAGTGTAGACACTTTTGTTTGTGGGTGCTTTTCAACAGGTATTCCTCTCCCATTATCTTTTACAGATATGGAGCCGTCTTTGTAAAGAGTTACCCATATGTTAGTACAATATCCCGCAATGGCTTCATCAACAGAGTTATCAAGAATTTCTGTAAATATATGCTGTAAACCATTTCTATCTGTAGATCCAATATACATTGCTGGTCTTTTTCTTATAGCTTCAAGTCCTTGTAATACCTGAATATTTGATGCTTTATAATTGTTTTCTGACATTGCCTGTTTCATTTAAGTTATTTTTCAAAGTAATTTTCATTCTAATACATTTTAGAAAGAAATGTTAAGAGGAAGAGTGACCTCTTAAGACAAGAAAAAGATTTTCTAAAAGAAGTCTTTTATTGCCATTTGCATTTATTCTTCTTCTTGTTTTTTCTACGCATTGGATATTATCATAAATTTGTTTTAATTGCTCTTTATCTTTTAAATTTTGTTTAAGAAGAGCTTGATAGTAAAGCTCTACTTCGTTTAAGAAGTTATCTGTACTATCTTTATCTTTAGCAATTTTTTCTATATCCTTGAATGCATCGATTAGGTTTTTAGTTAGAGTTTTAGGTACTCCCTTAGAACTGTCTTGTACACTTATATCCTTTGTATATACTTTTAGAGATCTTGAGATAATGGTAGGAAGAAGGTTCTTTTCGTTTGATGTTGTAAGGATATATGCAGTATTGTTATTGCTTTCTTCTAATGTTTTAAGGAATGAATTTTGTGCCTCTTCTGTTAATTTATCAGCATTAAAGATTAGAGCAACTTGTACACTTTCTGAGTAAGGAGTAAAAATCATCTCTTTTTGGAGTCTTTTTATATCCTCTATTCCTATGCTATTTATGTTTTCTGTTGTAATTGTATGAATATCTGCAGATCTAATTTCAAGTACTTCCTTATTGATTTTTTTGTTCCAAAGTCTTGAGATTAATCTTGTAATTTCTTCTTTTATACTTTCACTATTATTTCCAATAATCAGGTATGTCATATCCTTTATTCTATCATATTTTAAGGTAAAAAGCTTGTATTTAGAGTGCTTAAACTGCTTGATTTTACCGTATTTTATAAGGTTTTAGTTTTATTTACATTATAGGTCGTGAAATTACTCTCTTCTCTTGCTATTATTATTTAATATTAATTTTACTGCCTATATTTGTGGCTCAGGAAACACTGCTTTCATATTTACAGAGACAGGGAATAATTAGTGAAGCTGATGCTGTTAAGGTTCAGGTTGAGAGAAGCCGTTCTCCTAAAAATGAAGAGACGATAATAAGGGAGATGAAGCTTGCTGATGATGAACAGATAGCTAAGGCAAAGTCTGCAATCTTTAATATCCCTTACGTTGATTTAATGGAGAATGATGTCCCAGAGAGTGTTATTGCTGAAGTACCTGTTGATAGTTTAAAGAGATATAGGGCAGTTCCTTTTGAAAGGGGAGATGATTATGTAAAAATAGCAATGCTTGATCCTTTTGACATACAGGCTATTCAGGCATTACAAAGGAAGTATCCGCCTAATACAAAGGTGATTGTATATATTACAGCAGAGAACGGATTGAACTATATCCTTGATAGGAGGATGGGAGACCTTATGAGCTCTGAGGTTACAGAGGCACTGGAAGATGTGGATGTACCTGTACAGGAGATTAATGAAGATCCTAATTTAATTAGTAGTATTGATTTAAAGAATGCTCCTGTTGCAAGAATTGTTAACTCTATTTTACAGTATGCTGTTGTATCAAAGTCATCTGATATTCATGTAGAGCCAATGGAAACGAGGTTAAGGGTAAGGTTTAGAATCCATGGTGTTATGACAGAGAGACTTTCCCTTCCTAAAGCACTTGCACCAGCAGTTGTCTCGCGTATTAAAATTATGTCTAATTTAAAGATTGATGAGAAAAGAGTTCCGCAAGATGGGAGATTTCAGGTTAAGGTGAAGAATTCCAAGATAGATATCCGTGTTTCTGTTATGCCAACAATTCATGGGGAGAAAGTGGTTATGCGTTTACTTGAATCTGATACAGAGGGGCTAACTTTAGAGGGTACTGGATTAAGAGGAAATGCTTACAAGCTTTTTATGGATGCACTATCTGTTACGAATGGAATAATACTTGTTACTGGTCCAACAGGAAGTGGTAAAACTAGAACACTTGCATGTGCACTAATGAAAGTTAATGATCCTTCCGTTAATGTTATTTCTTTGGAAGACCCTGTTGAAATTAGAATACCTGGAGTTACACAGGTACAGATTAATCCTGATGTTGGTCTTACTTTTGCTACTGGTTTACGATCAGTTTTAAGACAAGACCCTGACATAGTAATGGTAGGTGAGATTAGAGATCAAGAAACTGCAGAGCTAGCTATACAAGCATCGCTTACAGGACATTTAGTTTTATCTACTTTGCATACAAACAGTGCTGCTGCAGCAATACCAAGACTACTGGATATGGGAATGGAGCCATATCTTTTAGCGTCTACTATGCGTCTTTTAGTTGCTCAGCGTTTACCAAGAAGAGTATGTCAAAGGTGTATGAAAGCTGTACCTGCAACACCAGCAGAAATGGAGGTACTTAAGGAAATATTATCAGGGATTGAAGGTTTTGATTTGTTTAAGTATACAACTCAGGTTATTAATGCTAAAAAGGCAAAGGGAGAAGAAGGAGCTTCTGCACTCAAGGCTCCTGAAATAGGGCCAGATGGAGAACCAATTATTTATCTTTATAAAGGAAGTGGGTGTGATAGATGCGGAGGTTCTGGCTATGTTGGTCGTATTGGTATTTTTGAAGTATTGGATGTTAACGAAAAAATTAGTAGAATGGTTATGGAAAATATTACAGCTCAGGATATAGATAAAGAGGCAAGAGCAAATGGTATGATTACAATGACGCAAGACGGATTTTTAAAGGCATTAGAAGGCATTACCTCTATTGAAGAGGTTATGAGAGTGTCAAAAGAATAAATTTAAGATATAATGAAAAAGATGGAAGACAATACTGCCCAAAACAATACAATTCAGTATCCTAATGTACCTCAGGATAATTCGCAGATTATAAATCCCAATATTTCTACTACCCCTACTCCAACAACATCTACTAGTGGTGTACAGCCATCTGTCCAAACACAGACAGGAGTTTCTCCTACTGCAGAAGTTAAAGCTGATACTCAAGGTATTAACCTAGCTCCCAGCCCAAGTGACGGGGGTGTTTTGAAAGGTATTGTAAGTAATCCTCTTGAAGAGATTATTCCAGGTGAAAAAGTACCAAAAGCACTAAAAAGAGAGCCAAAAGAGGTTAATCTTGCTCAGCCTATTTCTGTTAAGGAACCAGAACCACCAGTAATTCAGAAATTAAATGAACCCAAGGAAATTGATGAGCTTCTTCTTTATGCTATTAAGCATAATGCATCAGACCTTCATATTTCCGTAGGTTATCCCCCTATTGTAAGAATAGATGGAACACTAATGGAAGTAAGTGATAAAGTTATAACAGCAGAAGAAGCAGAAGAGCTTATATTTTCAGTACTATCTGATGAGAAAAAAGAGCTGTTAGAGGTAAACAGGGAAATAGATTTAGCATATTTTTACGAAGGAGATGTCCCAGCAAGATTTAGAATTAATGCATACTACACAAAAAAGAATTTAGCTGCCGCATTTAGAATTATTCCTTCAAGGATAAGAACGATAGATGAACTTTTTCTTCCAAGTATTTATCATCAGTTTGCTCAGTTAAAACAGGGTTTTATACTGGTAACAGGACCTACAGGACATGGTAAGAGTACATCTCTTGCTGCAATATTAGAAGAGATAAATATGACAAGATTTGCACATGTAATAACTATAGAAGATCCAATTGAATATGTCTTTGAAGGAAAGAAGTCTTTGATTGATCAGAGAGAAATGAATGATGATACACATTCGTGGCCGATTGCACTGAGAAGTGCACTTAGACAGGACCCTGATGTCATTCTTGTTGGTGAGATGAGAGATTATGAAACAATCGCTTCAGCAATAACACTAGCTGAAACAGGACATTTGGTGTTTGCAACTTTGCATACTAACAGTGCAGCTCAAACGATAGATAGAATAATAGATGTATTCCCGCATAATCAACAACAGCAGATAAGAATGCAGTTATCAAACATCCTTGAAGCAGTAGTTGCTCAAAGATTGATTCCTCTTGATAAGGGAGGAAGAAGAGCTGTGTGTGAAATAATGATTGCAAATGCAGCAATCAGAAACATGATTAGAGAGTCAAAGACTCATCAAATTGATAATGTAATAAGAACAAGCTCTGATATAGGGATGGTATCATTGGAAAGATCTCTTGTTAATCTTGTTCGTGAAGGAGTTATATCTGTACAAAAAGCTCAGGAGTATGCTGTATATCCTGAGGAAGTATTAAGATTACTTAAGAGTTAAAAATATGCCTAATTTTACATATTCTGCCAGAGACAACAATGGTAAAGTAATAGAAGGTAAACTGGAAGCAAGAGATGCTCAGGCTGTTGCTGAAATTCTCCAAGACAGAGGCTTGATTGTAGTAAACATAAAAGAAAAAAAGAGTTTAGATTTAGAAGAGCTATCTCAGATAAATATTGGCGGAGTGCCAATGAAGGACAAAGTTGTCTTTATGAGACAGCTTGCAACTATGGTAAATGCAGGTCTTCCACTTACAAGAGGATTACAGATAATGGAACAGCAAATTACTAATCCTTTGTTTAAGAAAACAATTTCAGATGTAAAAGTATCTGTAGAAGCAGGAAAGACTTTAGCAGATTCATTTAGAAATACTGAAGAGATATTTGATGATATTACCATTAACCTTATTGAAGCAGGTGAGTCTAGTGGTAATCTAGGAGAGATATTAAATAAACTGGCAACAGAGTTGGAGAATAAAAATAAGCTTCAGGGAAAAATTAAAGGAGCACTTACCTACCCTATTATTCTACTTGTTATAATCGTAGCAGTTGTTGTTTTAATGATGCTTGTTCTTGTTCCTGCAATGAGTGATATCTATTCAGAGTTTGGAGGAGAGCTTCCTACTATTACGAAAGTAATGGTCTCTTTGAGTAACTTCTTTATTAATTACTGGTGGGTACTACTGATTGCAATTTTAGGTATTGTGATAGGAATAAAACTTTGGATTGATACTCCGAATGGGAAAAGAAGTAGTGATAAGATTGTACTTAAAATTCCTATTATTGGTGGGATAATAAGTAAGATGCAGATTGCCCAATTTACAAGAATTTTAGCATTACTTTTGAGTAGTGGTCTTTCAATAAGCAGGGCACTGGAGCTGACTGCAATGTCTCTTAGCAATACTATGTTTAGAGAAGTTGTTTTAGAGGCAAAGGATGAAGTTGAAAAAGGTAACTCATTAGCACTTCCTATTGCAAGGAGTGATTATTATCCTCTTCTAGTTAGCAGCATGATTGCTGTAGGTGAAGAAACTGGAGAGTTGGATAATGTTCTTGAAAAAGTTGCTCAGTATTATAACGAAGAAGTTGATCAGGCTACCGAGAATATGTCTTCTATACTAGAGCCTGTTTTTCTTGTTATCATGGGTCTTGTAATAGCCTTTATTTCTCTTGGTGTTTATACTCCTATGTTCCAACTGTCGGAGGTAATGGGAATGGTGCTTGACATTGTTACTTTAATTGTATAAGTTATATATATAAGCATATAAATTAAATAAATTTTTAATATATATAAAAGAATGAATAAGAAATATTCAGGTTTTACCCTAGTAGAGATGCTTATAGTAATGGGTATTATCATTATCCTTACTGTGGTAGGTATTACTGCTGGGAGATTTGCTATTAATAGAGCAAATGATGTAGCACACAGAAATGCTGTAGATCAAGTATATACATCTCTGCAGGCATATTATACTGATAATAGAAAGTATCCCGCACATAATGATCCAGTCATGTGTAATTCTGGTACATGTTCTGTGGAAATATTAGTCGGAACACCGCAAGGGGAAGCG
>JAXGOY010000008.1:0-29709 GCA_040767225.1 Candidatus Dojkabacteria bacterium | reverse complement strand
GGGAGCACATTCAGCTTTACACTTCCACTGGTTAAGCAAATGAATAAAGTACAGGGAAGTGTAAGCAAATATAATGGGGATATGTTCGAGAAATTAGGATTAAAAAAATGATGTGAAAACAAAGTATATCTCTTGAGAAATTCTAATTTTTAGATTATTATCTATATATAACTTTTTAATAAAGATATATGGATATTGAAAGCTTTAAAGTAAATCTTAATAAGTGTATTGATGATTTGATAGAAGACCTTACTCAGATAAGGACAGGAAGAGCTACACCAGAATTAGTACAGGATATATTAATAAATGCTTATGGAACACAATCACCTCTTAAAAGTTTCGCAACAATAAATGTTTCTGATGCTAAATCATTAATTGTGATTCCATGGGACAAAGGGATTACTGATAACATATGCAAGGGAATAATAGCTGCTAATATGGGTTTTAATGCAGTGGCTGAAGGAGACCATATTAGAGTAACAATACCTACACTAACAGAAGAGAGGAGAAAAGAATATGTAAAAGTTATGAAAGAAAGGGTAGAAGATGCTAGAGTAGCAGTTAGGCAGGTAAGACAGAAATATATGCAAGATATTGATGAACAGCAGAAGGCAGGAATGTCAGAAGATGAAGCTGATAGATTAAGGCAGGAAGGAGAGAAATTAGTGAAAGAGAGTAATGCAAAGATAGAGGAAATCAAGGAAAGAAAAGAGCAAGAACTTATGACTATTTAAAATATTCTATACATTTATGTCCGTAATTATTAATATATTACTTCTTCTTGTTGTAATTAGTGTCTTAACATTTATTCATGAATTAGGACATTTTATTGCAGCAAAACTAGTAAAAGCTAAAGTATTAGAATTCTCTGTAGGATTTGGTCCTAAGATATATTCTAAAAAGAAAAATGAAACAGATTTTAGTATTAGAGCACTACCCTTCGGGGGATATGTAAAAATACTTGGTGATGGCGATCCAACTGAGAGTAAAGAAAACAGAAAAGATAAAGGGAATCTAAAGAATAAAAGTAAACCTGCTCAAATGTTTGTTATGCTTGCTGGTGTAACAATGAATATATTGTTAGCAGTAGGCTTGTATACTTTGTATCTTGGAAACAATAATTGGCAATTTGCAATTGGTAGTGAATATGATGATATTCATCCAGTAGGTGCTGTTATTGTTAAAGAGAGGGTCTCAGATATTCCATATATGTTGGCTGAAGACGGAGGTGCAAAAGATTCTGGAATGTATGAAGAAGGGTATATCATTTCAGTAAATGGTGAAGAGATTTTAGATTATGATGAACTTACTAATACATTGAATGATCTAAAGGGAAAAACAGCTTCTGTACATGCATGTGATATGGATAATAACTGTAATACTTTTGAGGTTTTAATTAGTGAAGATGGAAAACTAGGTGTTTATACAGGTTATAATTACAATTCGTATCTTGATTATAGTAAAAATAAGCTGTTTTCTGGTTTTAGTCACTCTATTAATGTTGTTAAGCTAACTGGAGAAGCACTTTCTTCATTAATATCAGATGCCAAAAAGACAGGAGATTATTCAGAGCTTTCAAATGCTGTGAGTGGACCTGTTGGAATTTATTTTATAGTTGATTATTTTAAGACTTTAGGTTTAATTTCATTTCTTGGAATACTTGCGGATTTATCTCTTTCATTGGCACTGATAAATATTTTTCCTATTCCTGCACTTGATGGTGGTAGATTCTTCATACTTCTAATTGAATCAATAGTAAGAAAGGATTTAGATGAGAGAGTAGAGGCCACTATTATTAACATAAGCTTTATTTTTTTAATTCTCTTTATTATTTTAATTATGGTTAAGGATATTGTTAATATCAATGAGTTGAAAAGTTTGTTTAAGTAGTGTAGTGTAAAGGTAAGAAATTATAAATTAACTGCTCATATGGCAATTAGATTAACAAAAAAGAATTCAATTATATTTGCAGTAGTAATAGCTGTGTTATGTGGGTCATTGGGGTATTTAGTATGGAGAGTAAATCAGCCTGAGACAACAGCACCAACAGAAAGTGAAGCAGCTCAAGATTGTAACCCTCCTTGTGGTAATAAACCAGATTTAGCAAATTGGGCAAGGAAGCCTTACCATCAAAGTATGAAGAATATTTCTGATTCATCTAAGGAGGATCAAGCAAAAGGATATTCTATTCCTTCAAGTATAACAATACCTGCTGGTGTTAGTGGAGAAATAGTTCTGTATTACAAGAGTATTGATAGTGAGAGCGGGAGTCTTGCATCATTTGAGTTTAATGGACAACCTTTTAATGTTAAAAGCTTAGATGGGAACAGAAGGGCAATTATAAATACAGGTTTACATGTAAAAGGTGGAGAAACATTTACAGTGAATTCTCAAATCTTAAATGGTAGTGGTGAATTTGCACCAGGTTGTACAGGCTCTAACTGGAATAGATATTGGTCTTTAGGGTGGATTGCTCCTAGTAATGGTACTTGTGGTACTACTTTTGGTGGTCCTCCTCAAGGTGGAATATGTGCACCTTTTGTACCTTCAAATGTTTCTGCAGATATATCTTGGGCTACAAGTTCTGGAAATAAAATTGTAAGTCAACAGTGCTGGGGTGACTGGATGGAGTGGAAAGGAGATTATGATTTTAATGATTATCTTTTAATTGTTACTGTTAAATCAGATGCTTCCTGTGGAGATGGTGTAGTAGGAAATACGGAAGGAGAAGAGTGTGACCCTCCTAATAATCCTTGTACAAAAGATGGTAAGCCAGGGACTTGTTCAAATACATGTAAATGTGCAGTTAACCCATACTGTGGAGATGGACAACTTAAAGATGACGAAGAGTGTGAAGTTGGTGATCCGGCAGGAGTAAAGTGTGCATGGAGTTCATGTAATCAGAGTGCATGTATATGTTTACTGCCAGGACTAAGTATATCAAAAACAGTAGTTAAGCAATGTATAGATGAAGGTAGTGAGAATCCTAAGTCTGAGTTGTTGTATACTATAACAGTAAATAATACAGGTACAGGGCTAGGTCAGATATCAAAGATAGAAGATACCCTTGATACAAAGATTGTTACAGCAGGAATAGTTCCAACAGACATTACAGAGGGAGGTAGTTACTTAGGAGGGAAGATTACATGGTTATTTAGTTCACCATTAACTATTTCTCCTGGAGAAACAAAAGTGTATTCATACAAGATGATGATAGATAAGAGCCATTTTGGTATATATGCCAATACTGTAGTATTAACACCTGTAAGTGGAGACCCTATACAAGCAACAGCAACAATAAATGCAGACTGTATAATAACAGCACCAACAGTACCTCAAACAGGGATATTTGATAGTACAGTAGGTAGGATAGCAGGAGGGTTAGGATTAATAGTTTTAGGTGGTTTTGTATATAGTATGCCAAGTAGAGTATTTCTCCTTAACAGGAATCAGATGAGAGAAGAAGGAATAAATACAGGGTAAAATTTGAGAGTAAAATTTTTAAAAAGTAAGTTTCATAAATAGTGTCTTGTAAAATGAAAGACTCTTTTGTTTCTCAAAATTCAATTAATAAAGAAAATTTTAAAAACAAAGAATTCCTCTATTCCTATTCTTCTTGGCATTTTAGTTGTATTGCTTGTTATTTTAATAGGGCTTATTGTTTGGCAGTTTTATTTTAACAAAGAAGTTTCTAATGGTTTACAAGGAGTATATATTACAGATCTTAATGATAGGAGTGCAGTCATATCTTGGGTTACATCACAGCCTGTTAAAACTGGAGCTGATATACTCTACATCAAATGTAAATTTTTATCTCAATTTGGGATAAAAGATTCAAAAACAGGGTATGACAAAAGAGATTTGGAGAATTGACGAATTTGTATATAAGGTTAAAAAGAGAGGAAAATACTACACTCATTCTGTTTTACTTAGAGATTTAAAACCTGAGACTCAATATTTTTTTGGAATAAAAACGGAATATTCTTAAATAGTACAAAGTATGTTAATACCTTTACTACTACAAAAGTTCAGAAGATGTTGAAGCTCAGATATAGCATATGGGAAGTTCTTAATGAGGAGGGTAAATTAATTTCTGATACCTTGCTATTTATTAACCTAACTAATTTAGATGATACTAATCAGTCACAGGTAATAAGCTATGTATTTGATGGGAATACAGGCTGGTCTGTTGATTTGTCAAATCTTTGGGATAAAGATTTTAAAAGTAAATATGTAAGAGATGATTCTGCATATTTAAATATTAGGGTCGTTAATTCTGCTGGAGAAAGTAAGAAATTGATAAAATATGGTGATATTAGACCAGTAGAGAATATTAGTACATACGATAATCTGTCAATAGAGGAAAAAGAGAAGGAAGTAAAGGGTGTATTACTGAAAAATGTAAATGCTGCTTCTAGGTATCAGAATTGTGAAGAAAGTGGTGGAGTTTGGAGAGATGGTGTTTGCACATGCCCAAGAGGATATAAATTAAACTCTAGTGGGTATTGTGTTAGTGAATCTCCTTCATGTACAAGACAAAGTGGAATTTGTGCATGTAATTGTCCTGCCTCATACTCAGAGACTAAACCTTCAGGAGAATATGATACAACTACAGTGTCATGTCCTACAATTGATAACTGTGGTGATAGCTGTGATAATCCTGTAAGAAAGACATGTTATAAAGCTAAAACATCTTCAAGCTGTACTTGTAGATGTACACCAACATGTCCATCAGATTATCCAATAACACAGAATAATGGATTAGAGTCAGTTGAGAGAACATGTACAACTACAGATACATGCGGGAAGCTTTGTACAAGTTCTATTAAATGTTATAAAGCCTCTCCTGCAGAAAAGGTAAATGCTGTATGTGGTGGCAATGCAAAGGTATATACTTCAGGAAGTACACAGTGGGACTCTGTATTTTGTAAAACAGGAACAGCTAGTGGGTTTAATCCCAGTTCAGCATTTCCACAGCCTGGAGAAACTGTAACATGGAAGTGTCTTGGTAAGAATGGGGGTTTAGATGCATCATGCAGTGCTTCTAGGCAAACAGATGAAATAAAGGATATTCCAAAAGAAGAGTGTAAATATGACCCACAACTACGTCAAGAGTTTTATTGGTGTGAATGTAAAAATGGAGGGAAGAGTGCATGTGTTGGTGCTCTTTATTTATATAACAACACGAACAGTTCTTGTGTAAAGTATTGTGAATTGTCAGCAAATAGCTTTGTTAAAACTAAAATATGTGGTGAAGGTGAGTTAGCTAATTGTAAATATGGCTGTGAGGAAAAAGGACCAGAAGAAAATGATACTTGTAAGCCTAAGCCAACTGATGTAGGACAAGAATTTGTGTGTAGAGAGATAAGGGATATTGATTGGTGTAATAATGACACAGATGGGAAATGTACATGGCATAATGGTTCTTGCAGATCTGTTGAGTCAGTGTATGGTGGTTGTTTAAGTTTAAAAACTCAAAAAGCGTGTGAGCTTAAATATGGGTGTGAATATAAAAATGGAGAGTGTAAAAAAGCATTAGTGACAACATCTACCCCAGATAGTGATCTTGATTTAAATGGTTATATAAATTTACTAAACTCAGATATTTGTACTGGTGTTACATTAGTAGGGGGTAAGACAGCAAAGGTTACGCAGGGGACGAATATGGAAAATGTTGAAAACCTTCAGTCATATCATGTAAATCAATCAAGTTGTGCGATTGATCTATCTGTGCCAACTGGTACTCCCTTGGGTAATGGCCAAATACCAGGATATAAGGTTGTAAATGGAAAAGGTGTTTGGGAAGAGGGTTATAAATGTACTGCAGGCTCTGGTGGAGGATTCGGAAACTATATTGATGTAACTCAGCCTAATGGGGAAATTGTTAGATATGCTCATCTTGCTAGTGGAACTTGTTCATGGGTTCAGAGTGGTGCAACTGGTAATAGTGATTCTTCAGGTCATCTTCATGTTGAAGTTTTAGCGGGGGATGATAAGGAAGCAGGTAATTGTGATTCTGAGAGTGGAAAAAATCCATGTGAATATATTGCAGGTGGATGTTATAGATGTGATTCTAGGGCTAATGGTGTTCCTGTTAGTAATCAAAATGATCTGGGATCTCAAGTGGATTTTAATATTAAGAATTTAATGTCTAAGGTCTTAGCTGCTGAACAATGGCCAGATGCATCAAAGTTTGTTGATAATCTTAAATTAGCAGAAGGAGTATATAAAGTAACGTATGGGACTGGATCAAAAACAACGCAATTTGTTAAAACAAATGATAATCATATTGTATTCTTCTCTGATGACAATGACAATGGAATTTTAGATGAAAATGAGTATATTCTTTCTCCAGCAGAGGCTCAATATGAATATTCAGTATCTTATGCAAAGGTTGCCGATTCATTTAAATTAACTCTTACAGAAGGGTTTAATCTTGTAGCTTTTCCTATAATCTTTACTGATGCAAATGATAAGGAGATATCAAAAGCAAGCGATTTGATAGATTTCTTAAATGAAGGAGGGGCGCAGATAACATCAATCGCTGCATTTAGGTCTGGGAAGTTTATTATTTATACTAATAGAAATGGAGAGGTGTATGGAGATGATTTTAATATTCTTCCTGGAGAAGGATATTTTCTTAAGTCTTTAAGTGATGGGGTATTTCTTTACTCTGGCAAGAAAGTTGAAAATTCCTTAGAAGTTCAGCTATATGAAGGTTGGAATCTAGTAAATATATACAACTCAAATAAAACAAGCTATTCAGGGTTTGATATATTAAAGCAAATGAGTCAGCAATCTATAAAGGGTGTTGCAATTAGTAAGTGGGAAGACAGCAGATATTATACAATTGCCTCTCAGGATGGAAAGGATTATGGGAATGACTTTAAAATATATCCAACGAGAGGATATTTTGTAAGAGTAGAAAGCGGAAATGGAAAGTTTTCTCCAAATTAAAGGTGGATAAAGATTTTAAAAATATGTTATAATCCACAGATTATTTGAAAGGAGGTTAATATGGCAGTTATTGTCCATGCTAATGAAAATATAGATAGTGCTCTTAAAAGACTTCATAGAGAAGTAATGAGAGAAAAAATATTAGAAACATATAGAGAAAAAGCATATAGAGTTAAGCCTTCTACTGAAGGAATTCAGAAGAGAAGAGAATGGGCCAAAATGAAAAGAAGAAGAAGAGCAGCTGCAAGAAGGAAAAAGTAATTTGTTAACAATAGGAAAATGTCTCTCCTTGAAACTATAAAAAAAGATATGATTGAAGCATCTAAGAAAGGTGATGTTGATAGTACAAACATCTTAAAATTAGCGATATCTTCAATTAAAAATGAAGAAATTGCAAAGGGCAGTAAACTCTCAGATGAAGAAATCTTAAAAGTATTAAGAAAGGAGGAAAGTAAGATAAAGGATTCAATTGCAGAGTTTACTAAAATGGATAGAAAGGATTTAATTGAGAGAGAGAGCAAACAGCTTAAAGTTATTAGTTCATATCTTCCTAAGTTGATAAGTAGAGAGGAAATAGAAAAGGTTGTATCAAAGATTGTAGCAGACACTCATGCAGAAGGTCTAAAATCAATGGGAGCAGTAATGGGTATAGTTATGAAAGAGCTTCAGGGAAAAGCAGATGGGAGTACTGTTAAAGAAGTAGTACAGGAATTTCTTTCTAAATAAATATGAAATTAAATATCTTTAATTGGGAGATTCTAAAGGATACAGAAGTATCATTCTCCTTACCAATTCAGGCAGTTAAAGAAGGATACAGAGAAATATTCAAGGGCAGTAAGCCAGAAAATATTAATGTTGTTTTTGTACAACCTAAATATATACAGGAACTTAATAGGCAGTATAGAGGAGTAGATTTAGTAACAGATGTCCTTTCTTTTAATATATCTTCTGACAGTGGTGAAATATATATATGTCCTGCATATGTGTATGAATCTTTTAAGGGTAGTGATTTTGAAGAAGAGATTTTAAGATTGATTATTCATGGTACACTTCATATACTTGGTTATAATCACAAAGGCAGTTTAAATGACTCTTCCAAGGAGGAAATGTTTAAATTGCAAGAAGACTTAATTGTTAAATATCGTACATATGTTCATAGTAACAGGCTTAGGGAATCCAAGTAAAGAGTTTGAGAATACTCCACATAATGCTGGATACATGTTTGTAGATCAGCTAAGGGAGTTTCTAGTACAGGAAAGTGGTTTAGAGATAAATGATTGGAGTAATGAAAAAAGGATGTTTCTTTCTTCCATTTGTAAGATTAAGAAGGATGGGGAGTTAATTGGCATATTACAAAAACCTCTTACATATATGAATTCTTCTGGAAGTGCAGTTAAACTACTTCTAAACAAATTCCCTTGTGATCAGTACATTCTAGCTCATGATGATTTAGATATGCCACTTGGAAGATACAAAATACAGTTTGGGAAATCTCCAAAGAGTCATAAAGGTGTTTTAAGTGTTGAGAGTGCACTTGGTGATAAAGCATTCTTAAGAGTTAGAATAGGGGTAGATAACAGAGGGAGCAGGATCATCTCTGGTGATGAGTATGTACTTATGCCGTATACTGATAAAGAGAGAGCACTTTTAGGGAAGTGTATAAAGGATAGTATTTTAGACCTTAATAGTAACTATTTACAACTTTAATTACACAGTTAGGATAAGCTCTCTGCATGTTATCTTTCGTGTGAGTGACTACTCTTTTATCTGTATCCAATACAGTTACAAATGTTTCTGAATCTAAAACTATACCCATATTTACCATCTTATCGTTAGTAAGTATAAAAAATATGCTTCCACTTTCTATTTGTGTATCAAGGTTATATAGGTAACCATTGTCTGCGAAGTACTCATAAAGGAGTATAGGGGAGGGGGTATATTGTGTGTATGAGTTTGTATTATATCTTTTTTGTTCATACTCTTTCAAAACAGGTTCTATCGCTAAGTTTTGCTCAAAGTATGCCTGTGATATTATTCTGTATGAATTAAATGCACCTGAATTGTATTTAATGCTTTCCCAAATATTTTGCTGTCTGTTAGAAGCAAAGTATTTGTTTGCTGATATTCTTTTTGCAAATTGAGCAATCTTCTTTTTATCTCCCTCTTGTATATTATCTATCCCATCATTATCTGTGTCAGCATCTCTGCTATCTTGTATTTTGTCGTAGTCAGCATCATATATTTTTTCTCCATTTCTAAAGTGTGAGGAGTAATTGTATGTATTTAAGTTCATATATATTGTAAATGGAAGATATACACAGGATAGAGTTATTAGCAGTTTAAATATTTTTGTAACAATCTTTCGCTCCTTTATATATTTTTTGTATAGGATTAGTAAAAAGAAAAGGATGATTATTACCTCGCAAGCAAAGGGCGGTGTAAACATATATTGTGCAAAATAGTTTGCTTTTATTACATTCCCTAGTATTGTTATCTGTTTTTTAAGAGGGAGAAATATAGTAGAGTGAGAGAAAAGTATATCAAGAAAGAGATGAGAGAGAGTGGAGATAATAAAGGAGTATTGTATGATATTAAGAAGCTCATCATTAAGAATTTTTCTTCCTTTCTTGTTTAGGATTTTTTTAAGAACAAAGAATAAGATGTTTAATAATAGCCAAAGAGATAGGTAAAACAATATGCTGTGAGTAATAACGGAGTGGTGAGCAAATGTTGGGATGGGGGTTACTGTAAGTATTGCAAGATCAATATCAGGAAAGATACCAAAGAGAATACTTAAGATTGCAACAATTAACTGCTCATGGTCGTTTAGCTTAGAAATTTTTTTCTTTTGTACTGCCTCATTTAGTATATATGATGCAGCTCCATGTGCTAGGTACATACTAAAAAATGTTAAATTAACTTTTTAATTATACACTTACTTGATAAAATATCATGTTTATGGGCAAATTTACACAGGATTTTTTAAAAGTTTTTACACCTCCACAGCTTAATGAGTATTTAGCAGTTACAGTTGGAAAGGAGTATGAAGAGTTTGTGGCAGAACTACTTGGGAGAAAGCTTTCTAAAAGTGTATATATGGTTGAACAAAAGGATGAAAAAATTGTATATCAAGAGTATAGGGTTGGAGATAAATGGAGTGTTGATAAACTTTTATCAATTGGGTATGAGGTGGTTGAAAGAGTATGGAAAGAGGGGGAGATTAGCATTTTAGGAGAGAATATTTTAATTTGGCCATACAGTTCTAAGTATATATTTAGATTTACACTTTTTGGGAATGCTATTGAACAGATTGAGATTCTTGATCCTACAAGTAGAAATGTTGTTGAGAGAAAAAGTTTTGCGAGGATTTTTCCTAAGGATTACTCTACTGTTATTGGTAATGAAACTAATGAGGAGTTCCTTGTAATTCAGTGTGTTCCTAATATTTTTGTAGATGAGGATGTTGCTGATTTAGGTATTCGTTCACTCCCGTATTTCTCTCTTACTTCTTTAAGTAAGTCATCGGTTAATATCTTAAAGGATTATAAAAGGAGAGGATACCATATATGGTATCTTACTCATGATCTTTTAAGGTATAAATCACAGGAAAGTTTAAGTGAGTATATTGATAGGATATATGAGATTGAGGACAGTGTTGAAGATACATTAAAAAAGGGGTTTTTGTATGAGAAAGGTAAACTTTTTGTTCTTACAGATGCTGAAGTTTTAGGAGAAGTTTTGCTTAAACATGAAGGTGCTGAGGGGAATATAGACAAGTCATCAATTGAGCTTTTAAAAAAGGTTTTTGTTGGTGATTTTGTTGTACATGAAGATCATGGTATAGGGAAGTTTTTGGGTGTTGTTGAGAAAGAAGGTATTGAATATATTGAGATTGCTTATGCTGGAAATGATAGATTGTATGTTCCATTAAGTGCATCTGATAAGGTGATGAAGTATATAGGGAGTGGGAAGGCTCAGCCTGTTCTTACAGGTTTGAATAGTGGAGTATGGGGCAGAGTATCTAAAAAAGCAAAGAAGGATGTTGAAAATATTGCTAAGGAGCTTCTTAGGATATATGCATTAAGAGAGATATCCAGATGTCCCAGAGTTATTTCCTCTCCTTCTCAATTGGATGAATATTGGAAGTTTGCTGATGAGTTTGAGTTTAGTGATACAGAAGATCAGTATATAGCGACAAAAAAGATAGCAGAGGACCTTCAAAAGGATACTCCTATGGATAGACTTCTTGTAGGTGATGTTGGTTTTGGTAAGACGGAGATTGGAATGAGAGCTGCTTTTGCAGTTGCTAATAGTGGAATGCAGGTTGCACTGCTTGCTCCTACTACAATATTAGCAAATCAGCATTTAAAAGTTTTTACTGAAAGATTTAAAAATTATCCTTTTAAGATTGCATTACTTTCTAGATTACAAAGTGTTCCTGAAAGAAGGGGAATTATAGATTCGCTTGAGAGAGGGAAGATAGATATATTGATAGGGACTCATGCAATTCTTTCTTCAGATGTTAAGTTTAAGGAGCTTGGTTTACTAATTGTTGATGAAGAGCAGAAGTTTGGTGTAAGACAGAAAGAGAAATTAAAGGGCAGAAGAATAGATACACATGTTCTTTCTATGACTGCTACCCCTATACCAAGGACATTAAATCTTTCTTTAATTGGTGTAAGAGATATATCAGTACTTGCAATTCCTCCACTTGGGAGAAGAGAGATTAAAAATGAGTTCTTTAAATTTAATTTTGAGAAGATTAAAGAGTGTATTGTTAGAGAGTTAAGAAGAAATGGGCAAGTGTATTACCTTCATAACAGGATTGATAGCATATATGCTCTGGAGGAGAAATTAAGGGAGTTAATTCCTGATGCTCGAATTGAGGTTGCACACGGTAGGCTTAGAGGTAAAAAGTTGATCGATGTAATGGATAGATTTATTAATCACAAAATTGATGTATTACTTTGTACAACTATAATTGAAAATGGTCTTGATATTTCTAATGCAAACACCTTAATTGTTGATGATGTAAATAGACTTGGGCTTGCTCAGATATATCAAATTAGAGGAAGAGTAGGGAGAGGTGAGAGACAAGCATATGCATGTTTCTTCTATGATGAGCTTCGAGGTGATGCCCAGCTTAGACTGGAAGCTATAAGGGAGTCTCAAGCCTTGGGGTCAGGTTTTGTGTTGTCAAATAGAGACCTTGAGATAAGGGGAGCAGGGGACATTCTTGGGAAGAAGCAAAGTGGAACTATAAATTCAGTAGGGTATGGTTTGTATACAAAGCTTTTAAATGATGCAGTTGAAAAATTAAAGAAGGTTTAGTAGTAAAGGAATATTGAGTTGTGTAAATAATTTTCCCTTGTTATAGTTTAATTTATGCCCTATCATCTTACCATTATGCCAACAGTACTGTATAGGAAATATCGTGCTCAAAACTTTGATGAAATTATAGCACAAGAGCACATTACAAAGATTTTAAAAAATGCTGTTAAAGGTAATCAGCTCTCTCATGCATATCTTTTTGTAGGCTCAAGAGGTACTGGTAAAACTAGTACTGCAAGAATTCTTGCTAAAGCTGTTAACTGCATGAATCCTAAGAAGGATGGAAATCCTTGTAATGAATGTGAAGCTTGTGTTGCAATTACAAATGGCAATTATATGGACCTTGTTGAAATAGATGCTGCATCAAACAGAGGAATTGATCAGATAAGGGAGCTGAAAGAGCGAATTGAGTTTGCTCCTACTAAAGGGAAGTATAAAGTATATATTATTGATGAGGTTCATATGCTTACAACAGAGGCATTTAATGCCCTTCTAAAGACTTTAGAGGAACCTCCACAGCATGTTATCTTTATCTTAGTTACAACAGATGTTCATAAACTGCCTGCTACAATACTTTCGAGGTGTCAGAGATATGATTTTAGACTTGGAACTGAAGAAGAGATTTCAAAAACATTAAAGGGAATTCTTAAAAAAGAAGGTATAAAAATCGATGAAAAAGGATTGGAACTTGTTGTTAGGAATGCAAGAGGAAGCTTTAGAGATGCTCTTTCTCTTTTAGATGTTGTTATAAACAGCCAGCTTAGAAGTGAAGATTCTAAGGAAATAACAGAGGATGAAGTAAGAGCAGTACTTGGTATACCGGAAGTTTACATGGTTAATGATTTCCTTACTTCTTTAGTTAATGGCGATGGGAAAGGGGCACTTGAGTGTATTGATGAAGTAGTGAATAAAGGAACAAATTTAGTCCAATTTACAAATTTTACTTTAGAAATTTTAAGAGAGGTTTTGGTTGCAATGATATCAGGTAAAAAGATTGATAATGATTATTCTTTTGCAAAGGGTTTAAGTAAAAGAGAGCTTGTTTCTTTAATTACAGAGTTTCTAAATGTTGGGAATGAATTAAAAGGTGCTCAGAATCAGGTATTAATACTGCAAATGCTTATACCAAAATTCTTAAAAGACGAAGATACCGACGGGGGTATAAAGACAAAAGAAGAGAGAGTTAAAAAAGGAAGAACAATATTAGAAAAGAAAAGTGAAAGTATTGAGGTAATAAACTCTGATGTAATAAACATTGAAATTAGCCAGATACAACAGAGCTGGAAAAAGATAATAAATGGAATTAAACCAATTAATACAACACTTTTTGCATTCTTAGACTCGTCAAAACCTGTTAGTATTAAGGAAAATGTTTTAAATATTGAAGTACCTTTTAAATTCTATAAAGATCAAATTGATTCTCCTAATAGTAAAGAAATTTTAGGGAAAATCCTTTTTGAGTCGCTGGGTACTCATTGCAGGATTGTTTGTTCTGTGAATGAAAGTGTAAGACCTAAATTACAAAGTAGTGCAGATGTAGTTTTAAGAAATCTGCCTATTGTAAAGCCAAAAGTAATGAAAAAGGTAAAGGAGGAAAGAAAGGAAGAAGGGAAAAAAATAGATGTTGAAGCAATGTTTGCTGGTATGTAGTATTCTAATGTATAATCCTTAATGAGAGATATTTAATTTTATCATGATATTAATATGCTTAATCCAAAGGAGTTAATAAAGATGCAAATGGAAGCAAAAAAGATGCAAAGTAAGCTTAGAGAAAAGAAGATAACTGGAGAGTCAAAGGATAAAATGCTGAAAATTACAATGAATGGAGCTCAGGAGTTTGAAGATATTCAAATAGATGAGAATTTAATGGATATAGATATGATTGATAGATTTAAAAAAGATATGAGTGAAGCATTTAAGGACTATCAGAAGAAGCTTCAAAAAGAAATGGCACAGGATATTGATTTGGACAAAATTAAAGGGTTATTAGGTTAATATGTCTGTACTTCCGCAGTCTGTTGAAAATGTTATTAATGAATTTAGTAAACTCCCAGGTGTAGGGCCTAAGTCTGCTGCAAGAATGGTTTATCATTTTCTAAGGTCGCCTAATAAAGATGCTACAAAGCTTGGAAATGCTTTAATAGAGATGGATGAAAAGATTAAATTCTGTTCACTTTGTTTTAATGTTACTGATAAAGATATTTGTGATATATGCAGTAGCTCATTGAGAGATAAAAACACAATATGTATAGTGGAAGAGCCTCTAGATGTTGTTGCTTTTGAAAACTCTGGTGTATTTAATGGGTTGTATTTTGTTCTTGGGGGAGTAATATCTCCTGCAGAGGGTATAACTGCTTCAGAATTAAGGTTTAATGAGCTTGAAAAGAGAATTAAAAAAGAGTTAGAAGACAATAATAGGAGAATTGAGCTAATTGTTGCAGTGAACCCAAGTCTTGAAGGAGAAGCGACAGCCAGCTATATTCAAGACCTTTTTAGAAAGTATGTAAGAGAGAATAGAATGCATATATCAAGGTTAGCAATGGGTCTTCCTACTGGAGCAGATTTGGAGTATGCAGATAGGCTGACTTTAAAAAAGGCATTGGAAGGAAGGAGGGATATTTAATATGGCTAATCAAAATACTGTAACAGTTCAATTTCAAAAAACAGATTATCAAAGAGTTAAGGATACCTTAATTGCATATGGATGGATACAGGAGAGTGATGAGAATCAGTATGTTGTATACAGATTAAGAAGTCCAAAGGGTTCTTTTGCAATCATGTATTTTAGTGGTAAGCTTGTATTTCAAGGCAGGGAGGATTTTACCTCCTTAATATCATCACTTCAAAATGGTAGTTCTTCTAATGAGGAATTTGTTCCTCATATTGGTGTAGATGAAGTAGGAAAGGGTGATTATTTTGGTCCCCTTGTTGTAGTTGGGTGTTTTGTAAATGAAGAATTCTTTAAGAAAGTTAAATTGTTAGGTTTTGCTGATTCAAAAAAGTTTAATGACGAGAAAATAAAAAGAATGTTTAATATGGTAAGGGATTATCCATATTATTATTTCTCAATTGTTTATCCAGCTGATTATAATAAAATGGCAAAGGAGTATAAAAATGCATCTGTTCTTCTTGCTAAACAGCACTCTCAAGTTATTGAAATGGGTCTTAAGGACTTAAAAAAGAAGGGTATTGAGTGTAGTTATGTTGTTATAGATCAGTTCTCACCTATTAAGAGTAGAGTAATAAATGAATTAGGCCCTCTTGGTAAACATGTTAAATTTATTCAATTTCATAGAGGAGAATCTGATATTGCTGTTGCTGCTGCATCTATTATTGCAAGAGGTATTTTTGTTGAAGAGTGGAGAAAAATGGAAGAAAAGTACAATTTTCACTTTCCTAAAGGTGCTACTTCAGTAATTGATAATGCCAAACTCTTTGTTTCAAGGTATGGGGAAAAAGAGTTAAACAATGTTGCAAAAATAGGATTTAAAACGACAAATGAGATCTTGAATGGGGTTTAATCTTTTTTGTTTTTTCTCTTTTTATCTCTTTGTATTGATTTTACTAAGAATATACTTAATAGTATTGCAATAAAGAGGAAAATAATACCTAGTGTAAAACTTTTTACTTCTGTTTCAACTGGTTTTGGTACGCCATCTATTCCATTATATATTTCTCCTTTAACGATTCTATTTAAAAATAGGTCAGAGACATGCCATTGAGAGATTTTAACTTCATTTTCAAGAGTTTGTGCAGGATATAGTTTTTGGTTCTCAGGATTTATATATACATATATTGATTTATATGTATTTTTCTCATTGAATATATCTATTCTTCCTTGTGGAATTAATAAATAGTTAGAGTTATTTGTAATTTTGTATTTTATTACCATTGGGCTTATAAATGGGATTCCTTTCTTGGCAACTTCAATGTCTATTGTATATCTATCTGTCATAATACCCTTTACCTGATTTTGTGGTGAGACTATATCTAAAATTACTAATTGAGAGATTGAGGGACTAATATCAATCTTTTTATTTGAAATTACTGGGGCTATTACAAGTATGTTAAAGTATGTACCTTCTTCTATATTATCAAATGGATATATTTCATATTTGATTTCAGATGAGCTGTTTGCCTGTATTTTTATTGTATCTGTGTCAGCTTTAATAAAGATATCTTTTGTATCTTGTGTAATTTCATCAGTTTGTGGGTTATAAGCATATGGTTTTATAGAAAGTTCAATTGTATTATCTTGCTCATTTGTAAAGGTAACTGATTCATATTTTCGCTCTCCTGCAGAAAGTGTTGTTCTTATAACACCAGGAGTAATACTGTCTGCATATATAAATGATATACCGATAATGGTATATATCATTATTGTAATTAAGAAAGCTCTAATGAATCTCATTCTTTTTCTTTTTATTGTTTTTCCTATAAATGTTATAGGCAATTAGGAGAATAATTACAAGAAGTATTGCAATAATTATTTTCCATGGGATTATCCAAAATGTTGTTTCTGCCTCTAGTACAGCAAATCCTGGTTGATAACTTCTGTATGTTGCAATGAGTTTGGCTGTCATAGGCCCTACTGCTATCGCTTTGTTAGGTGATATATAGCTTGTCTGATTCCAATTATCTTCATAATCTCCAATTGTGTCTCTCATGAGACTTTGGCTAGTTTTATTAAATGGTATTGTTGCTACTTTTTTACCAAAGATATTTTCTATTACAATTTCTCCTGTTGGCTTTATGTGTGTATCTCCTATATTTTTAAGCCTTGTTAGAAATGTTACATTTATCTTTTCATAGATATTTTTATCTGTAATAAATTTCAAGAGTTCTGCATTCTCAACAAATTCATCTCCTATTTGTATTAAAATTGGTGTTCCTGATGCCAAGTTAGTAAATGCTGCTGTCCCTGCTTGTGCAAAATCACTTTCGGAAATTAAGAATATCTCAACATTATATTCTCCATTGGTTACATCTTTTGGTACTGTAATAGTGTATTTTAACTTTACATTTTTGTTTGGTTCAAGTGTTAATGTGTCTTTTTCAACAGTTACCCATTTTGATGCAGAGTAGGGTGCTTTAGCATCATCTTCTGGTGTAAGTATTACTGCAGTACCAGGCTGATTTTCAATTTGTGTAAAACCACTAACAAAGACTTTGTATGTTTTAGCTGTTTGAGATGTGTTCCAATATACGATTTCATCAGAATATGTTTCTCCAGGAGATAGTTTAAGGGCTTGTGATACTGGTGCAATACCTATTGAGAGATCAGATTGAGAAAAAGATGGAGCAAAAAAAAGTATTAAGAGTAAAAGAGAAATGGAGCAGTTCTTTATATATTTCCATATTTTATTAATATTCATACTTGTTTATTATACAAGATACTAGTAGTAACCTCCACATATGAAGTAAACATACTCTGTATATACACCTGCTGCTGCTGTTGGTTGTGCTTTTGCTCCATATGTGACAGTGGATGGCTCAGAAGATGCTTGAATACCATTTTGATACAGCACTAACTTTGCTCCGCTGTATAATCTATCAATTGTTCCAAATATTCCTGGTGTAGTATTTACGAAGTTTGTAGTAACTGTTGCTGGATCTGTGCCATCTGGATCAGAAAGAGTCATTCCAAAACCATATACTGTTGCACTTGCTAAATCCAAAGTTGCAGTTGGACCAGATTGAATTAAAGTTGTTCCACTCCATAGTCCTGCATCAGTAGACCCATCACCTGTCCCATATACTGCCCAGTAGTATCCATTACTTGTTGTTGATGTTCCTATTGTATGAGAGCCTGTTGCATATGTTCCTCCTGGGTATAAGGTACCTAAGTTTACAGAATTACTGCTTATTGAGCAGGAGACACTTGCAATATCTGCAACTGTTGCAGTAACAACCACAGTATCATCATTTACAAGGTAGATTTTAATTGATTTTGAGTCAACAGGAACTCCGCCGACATTAACACTGATATTTAAGATATGCTCTCCTGCTGTGCTGTCTGTTCCGATAGTTCCAGTTCCTCCTGAAATTTTTACTCCATATGTTGTTCCTGCAGTAAGTGCTCCTACATTTGATATCGTGATGGTATCAACTGTTCCTGTACTTCCTTGTGTACAGGTGGCTGCAAGTGTACCACTTGTTGGGAGTGCTGCATCTATTGACCAGTTTGAAGAGGGGAGGTCAACTGCAGAGCTTGCAACACCAGAAACGGTTAATGCACCAGCACTTCTGCACCATTTTGTATCTTCTGCATCAGGGAATTCTATTTTTATAGTTGATCCTGATGCTACTGCTGTAGATGTATCTATTGCCAGTATCATCTCAACGGCCTGTGTTCCTGTACCATTTAAGTTAATCTTTAATCTACTTAGAAAAACATATACTGCCGATAGTGTACCTGCCTGTGTTGTTGTTACTATCAAAAAGGATAACATTAATACCAATAATGTGGTTGGAATAATATACTTCAGCAAACTAATTATCTTTTTCACAATGGCAGTTTAAAAATTTAAATTCATTAATACACCTATATATTGTATAGAGTATATTAAAGTAATTTTAATGTCAATACCTTAAAAGCGTGGTATTAAAACAAAGTATATACTCTCTTGATAGTCTGCTGCAGCTACCTTATCTGTTCCAGCTTTTGCTATTACCTTTAATGCCATTCTTCCATTAAATACTGGTTTGCTTGATTCATATACCTTTGTAGCAGAAGTTCCTACAATTCCTACACTATTTCCTGTTCCGCTATAATCAGACATAGCAGTTATTGTTCCAAGATATGGATATGTGTCTTGGTTAATATATTCACTTTGTATACCAAAACCATCAGGAGCAGTATTTAAATCTGCTGTTGCTGAGACTATTGTTTGTCCTGTTGTATTACTTTTAAGTCCTCCGTTTAAACCTCTTGTTAGAATAGCAAAACCTCCCTGTGAGTTTGTTCTTGCATCCATCCATATTCTATCTTCTGCTGTTGTTGGGGTTGAACCGGGAATTAATTTGTATGCTCCTGTAAAAGATATACCGTATGGGGGATTTGTTTCGGCTGATATGCCACTGCTATCCTCTATATCTATATCAAAGAAGACAGAGCCAGATGATGTTGTAGCAGAAGCTACAGGTCCTGCTTCTGATTGAGTAAAATCCCCATGTAATGCAAAAAGCTTTATATAATATGTGGTTGAACTTTGAAGACCAAGTATATTAAAATCAGGATCTTCCCAATCTGTTTTTGTATGAAAATCATTTAAATTATGTGTTGAGACACTCTCTGGCCAGAATGTGTTTCCATCTACATACCTTATATCAGAAACAAAATTATCTGTTGAGATCATTACCCCGTAGAGAGTATCTGCTGGGTTGCTACTAGTTCCTATCTCAAACCTTGCTCTATCATAGCAGCCTGAAGGACCACATATTGCTACCATTCCACCGGAAGAAAGTTCTTCAGGACCTGTTGTACAGTCAGAGTGTCCAGATGTAGTAGTTTCAAAACATGATACACTTGGTACTGATGCTATGAAGGCATCTTCAGGACTTGTGTATAGTTTGTATGTGGATGAATAATTTCTTGGATTGTTTGATACCCTTCCTGCTTCAAGTAGAGCAGAGTAATCTCCATCTAAAGTTTGTGTTACTCCTCCTGTGTTAGTTGTAACTCCAACAATCTTGTAGTTTGGAGAGTTTAATTCTGTTGCAGATACAGATAATGGGAGGAGAATAATTAATACAGCAGTTATTTTCTTTATTACATTCTTTATCCTCATACTTTGTAAAATGATATTGTATTTAAATATAGTAGTCAACAAAGAAAAGGGGCTAATTATGATATAATCGGTATGGAGAGATGACAGAGTGGTCGAATGTGACGGTCTTGAAAACCGTTGTACGCTTATGTGTACCGTGGGTTCGAATCCCACTCTCTCCGTTTTATTCAATTGGTTTTATTTCTATACTATGTACTCCCCAATCTACAGTATCATTAAACATTGTAATATTAATGTAGTACCCTGATGCTTTATATGTTATATGTGCATATTGTCCGATGTCTTTTTTATCTTCTAGTTTCTTTTTATCTACTTTACGATTATTTATATCAACAGAGTTTAACTTTAAAACTATTTCCTTAAAATCATTTTCTTTTGTAACTACTTTGTATGTCCCTGTTGTTAATTCATATGCACCATCTATATCTTTTTGCTCTATCATCTCTAAAAATTGTTCTGCAACTCTGTATGGCTCTGCTTTTACATATGAGTTTATTACAATAATTAAAATTATAATGATTAAGATAGGGATGAAAATAAAAAGGGCATTTGTAACAGTCTCTTTGTGAGTAGCAATATACTGTTTAAATGTCTGTGATTCTTTATCCTTTTTCTCTATTTTTTTATTTGACTTCGGGAGTTTTAATTTTTCTAAAAATGGGAAAGAAAATTTTTTCTTCTTTTCGAGTTTTTTCTCTTTTGCAATATCAAGTACATGTTTAGTTGCATCTTTTGTTGCGACTTTTCTTTCTCCTAGTGGTTTTGGTTCTTTTAATTCCATCTCTTGATAAAATATCTACATTTATATATATTAAATTATCATAAAAGAAGTAGAAAAAGAAGTGATAAAGTTAACAGCCTTTATTTAAATTTTAAAAAATTAAAAAATGTTTGGATTTAATAATGAAGGCAGGAAGGACAGAGATGAGATAAATATTTTTGATGCGAAGTCTATAGATGAGTTTATTGAGAGATTAAGAGAGAGGTTTGGGAAAACTTTTGAAGAGGAAATTAAAAAACAGCTTGATAAACTTAAGATACAGTACAAAAGAGATGAACAGAATGCAATTAACACAGGGCTAACAGCTCATGCAGAAGAAAAAGCTAAGGAGTGGATTTGTCCAAGAATACCCCAGTGGGTAAATTCGGATATGCTTACTGTTTTAGGGTTTCTCTCAAGTTTTATTATTGCAGCAGGGTTTGTTTTAGGCTTTGCTAATAGATGGTATCTCATTTTAGTAGTTGTAGGTTTAATTCTTAATTGGTTTGGAGATTCATTTGATGGGAGTTTGGCAAGATATAGACATAAGACAAGGCCCAATTATGGTTATTATATAGATCATATTACTGATGGTCTTACAGTTACTGTTTTAGGACTTGGTTTGGGGTTGTCAGGGTTTATTAGAGTAGAAATAGCTCTCGCTTTTATAATCATGTATCTTATGCTTATGATGCATGTTGAGCTTGTAACATATGTAGAAAATGAGTTTAAATATTCTTTTGGGCTGTTTGGTCCAACTGAGTTTAGAATAATTGGGATACTTCTAGCTGTTGTTATGTTCTTTCTCCCTGTTAAATACTTTGATATATGGGAATATACATTAACACAATATGATTTGTTTGCTACATTTGCTGTTGTTGTTATGTTTATTATCCTTATCTCAGTATTGTTAGTAAAGGGGTTGAATTGGATGAAATAGATAGAGCAAAGTGGAAAAAGGAGTAGTTAAATTCTTTTTAATCTTTATCTTTTAAAATTAGATATCTAAATAATATGTTAGGGATATCTAATGAAAAAGATGCTGCTTTTTGTTTTTGTTTTTTCTTTCATTTAATACTGTATATGCAGATAGATATTTTCAGGATGAAAATATCATGGATAATAAATATTATGATACCCTTGGTTTTGGAGTAGATACGCTTGAAGAAAGCAAGGAATGTCCTAATTGTATTGAGTATAATGTGGAGGATATTGTTGGTGTAAAGAGTTCTGATATTGTAGGGAGAGTAAATATAAATGATATTACAACTCCTGATCCTGTATATGGATTGATTAGAGTTCATGGCTTATACGATGAGATTGCACTTCCCCCATACTCTTCTTTGGATTTTATATATTGGTCTTCTAATATGGCTGGTAGTAGTGTAAATATTCCACTTCTTAAAGTTTTTCTTTCAAGAATTAATACATGGGAAGGTGATTTAACTAAAATCTTAGATATTTCTGGAGAATATGAGACTTTTACCTATTAAATATATTGTATGGAATTCAAATAGGAGTGGAGTTGCTAAAACATATGAAGGACCTGGTATAGTAGCTGATCAGGGAGGAGCTGTAAATGGTGTAAAACTGGATACTGTATATGTTAAAAACCCCTTAACTTTTGTTAGATGGGAAGCTGAAGAGATTGAAGAGGGTGTTTTACTAAGGGTATATGTTAAGAATGATTTTGACGGAGTTGTTTATAGTGTTGTTTATACACATCAGCAGTATAGTGAAACGAGACATTTTAGTGCAGGAGAAGAGCATATGTATGAGTATATAGTTAGTATGGATGAAAATAGAGGTTTGGGATATGCAAGTGTATATGTACCATATGGTGCAACAGAGTGTGCAGTAAGAGGGGAAAGTATGGAATCAAATTATACAGGACAGTCCGCAATTGTTGGAGGGATACGTGAAGAGAATGGCGAGTCTTTGGCATACATTGGTTCTAGAGTAAAGCCATATGGTATTAGATTTTGTGTAACTAGGATTCCATATACATTATATTCTGGGGAGATTGTACTGCCTAATAATAATCAGGAAGAGCAGGAAGAGAGCGAAGAGAGTAATGATGAGCAGAGTGGAAGTAATCAGGAGGAATCTAGTGATGATGAAGAAGAAAGTGACGAAGGTAGTACTGAGCAAGAGAGTACGGAGGTAAATGAAAGTAGCGATGAGGAGTTTGGAGAAGTATTAGGTGTTAAGAAACTTCCTAAAACTGGTGTAGGTATTAATCCTGTTCTTGTCGTATTTCAAATAGTTTGTTACTATTTACTTAGGAGGTTTGTTTTATGAAATTAAAATTTTCTGTTCCAAGTTATGTACAAAAAGTTGCTAGAATACTTTCTAAAGAAGGATATGATGTATATCTTGTAGGTGGAGCAATAAGGGATATTGCAATGGGAAAGCAGCCTGATGATTATGATTTAGCAACCAATGCCTTGCCAGATGAGATGCTTGAGCTGTTCCCAAGATCTGTTTCGACAGGGGCTAAGTTTGGTACAGTAATTGCTTTAATAGGGGATGAGCATAAAGAGAACAAAGAGGTTGAGGTTACAACATTTAGGAGTGAAGAGGAGTATGTTGATGGAAGATGGCCAAGTAAAGTCGAATTTGTAGATGATGTGTATAGAGATTTAGGAAGAAGAGATTTTACTATAAATGCAATGGCAATTGATTTATCTCTAGGACAGCTTGATGGTCAAGAGATTGAAAGAGAGTGGGAGGTATACGACCCTTTTGGTGGAATGAGCGATATTGATAAAAAACTTATTAGAGCAGTTGGTACACCAATTGAGAGATTTAAAGAAGATGGACTAAGGGCTTTTAAAGCATGTAGACTAGCTTCTCAGTTTAATTTTGAGATAGAGGAGGAAACATTTGAGGCTATTAAAGAGTGTATACCAATTGCTAAGCAGGTATCTATGGAAAGAATAAGGGATGAGTTTATGAAGCTTTTACTAAAGTCTCCTAAGCCCTCCAAAGGTATTGAGCTTATGCGGCAGGCAGGTCTTTTGCAGATATTTCTCCCAGAGTTGCTTGAAGGATATGGAGTTGAGCAGAAGATGTATCATGTTGATGATGTATACTGGCATAGTCTTAAGACATGTGATTGTGCAGAAGATTCTGTAAAACTTGCAGCTCTCTTACATGATATTGCTAAACCAAGAACTGATATGGGAAATGGTCACTTCTATGGTCATGATATTGTTGGTGTAGAGATGGTAGATAAAATAATGAGGAGACTCAAATTTTCAAAGACAGAAACAGAAAGAGTAAAGAAATTAGTTAGAAATCATATGTTTTACTACCCTCATTCTCAGGAGAATATTCAAAAGAAAGAGGAGGGTATTGACTTAAGCATGTGGAGTGATTCTGCTATTAGAAGGTTTTTAAATAGAGTTGGGGAGGAGAATGTAGAGGATTTATTTAAATTAAGAATAGCTGATGCTACAGCAAATCCTAATAGTCCTTTTGACCCAAAAGAAATTACAGAGCTTCAAAAGCGTATATCTGAAGTAAGAGCAAAAGATATGGCTCTTAAGGTAACTGATTTAGCAGTAAATGGGAATGATTTAGAAAAAATAGGTGTTAAACCTGGTCCTGAAATGGGGAAGATTTTGAAGTCTCTTTTAGATATGGTTTTAGAAGATCCTTTAATGAATACAAAAGAGAAGCTATTGGAAGCAGCAAAGAATATGTTGTAATATATTAACAGTAGTTAATTTGTTTACTGCCCTGTATGAAACTAAAATTTTGTGGAGCAACTAGAACAGTTACAGGTTCGTGTTTTTACATTGACACAGGAGAGTTTAAGTTCTTAGTTGATTGTGGTGCATTTCAAGGAGGTGATGAGCTTGAGAGACTCAATTATGAGCCTTTTCCCTTTGACCCTGCAAGCTTAGATGCAGTATTTCTCACACATGCCCATTATGATCACTGTGGGAGAATTCCTCTTCTTGTAAAGCAGGGGTTTAAGGGAAGAATAATTGGAACACAGCCAACTAGAGATTTAGCAAGAATAGTTCTTTTAGATTCAGCAAAGTTACAGCAGGAAGAATATGAAAGATGGCAGGCAAGAAGTAAAGATAAAAGGGTAGGCATTAATTTTGCTGAGGAGGGGATGGCATATGAGCAAAGAAAGCCATTATTTACAGGAGATGATGTAGAGAACATTTTTCAATTCTTTGATGTGTATCCATATGGTTCGTCTGTTAGTGTTAGTAATGATGTTGAGTTTAGAATGAGAGATGCAGGGCATATCCTTGGGGCTGCAATATTTGAGATTTGGATTAAAACACCAGAAGGAAGAGAAAGAAAGCTTGTGTTTTCAGGAGATTTAGGACAACCAGGGGCAAGAATTGTAAGAGATCCAGATTTGATTAGAGAGGCAGATTATGTAATATGCGAAGCAACATATGGGAATAGACTACACAAAAGTAAAGATGAAACTGTATTGGAGTTTCTTTCTATTTTAAAACAGGCACAAGAAGAAAAAGCTAATGTTTTAATTCCTTCTTTTGCAATTGAAAGAACACAGGAAATACTTTATGAAATTAACCTTTTTATTGAGAATAAAATACTAAATAATTTAGAAGTATATCTTGATAGTCCAATGGCTTCAAAGGCTACAGAGATATTTAAGCAGTATCCTACCTTTTATGATGAAGATGCCAGAAGACTTCTTGAAAAGGGTGACGACCCTTTTAACTTCCCTGGATTAATTGCAGTTGAATCTGCACAAGAATCAAAGAGACTTATTAACAAACAAGGGGTTGTAATTATTGCGGGAAGCGGAATGTGTACAGGAGGAAGAATTGTACATCATATTAAGAATAATATTGAAAAGGAAAGTACACATATAGTGTTTGTAGGATATCAGGTAGAAGGTACACTTGGGAGAAAAATAGTTGATAGAGAAAAGCAGATTCGTTTAATGGGACAAGAGATGGAGGTTAAAGCTCAGATTCATACATTAGGAGGCTTTTCTGCACATGGAGACCAGAGAGACTTAAGATATTGGTTAAGAGGGTTTGGGCACTCTCCTAAAAAGATTTTCATAGTTCATGCAGATGAAGAGATTGGAATTGGGTTTGGAAGTAATATTAGAACAGAACTTGGTGTTGAAGTTGATATTCCTAAATTAAATGAGGAGTTTGAATTAAAGTAATATGAGCATTAAGCAGATATTAGATATAGAAAAAGATATAAAAGATTTGAACATTCAAGGAGCTACGAATGTAGCTATTGCTACTGTTGAAGGAATGAAAGTTTTTATAGAAGAATCTGCAATTACAGATAAGGAGCTGTTTTACACAGAGCTAAAAAGGGTAGGAGAGAAACTTGCAAATGCAAGACCTAATGAGCCATTAGCAGAAAATGCTGTTAAATATGTCTCTCATATGTTTAAACAACATTTCTCTGATTTACACTCACTTAATGATATGAAACAGCAGTTAGATGACTATTGTGATGAGTACCTTTTTAAAATTGCTGACTGTAAGCGAGCTATTGTTGATTTAGGTGTCCCATATGTTAAGCATTTTGAGAATATTTTGACACACTGTCATTCATCTACTGCAGTTGAGATTATAAAGGGAATTGCTAAAGGGAAGAAATCTTTTGATGCAGTATGTACAGAAACGAGGCCTCTTTTCCAGGGAAGAATAACTGCTAAAAGTCTTTTAGATGCAGGTGTTTCTACAACATTAATAGCTGATAGTGCTGCTGAATCTTTTGTAATAGGGAGAGGTTCTGTTCCCATAGATGCTGTTTTTATTGGGTGTGATCAGATTACAATTGATGGATATTGTATAAACAAGATTGGAAGCTGGGGAATTGCTATGGCAGCAGAGTATGCAAGTAAGCCAATGTATGTTGTTTCACCGCTTTTGAAGGTTAACCCTCAGGAAAATCATAAAAATATTTCTATAGAAATTCGTGAAGATAAAGAATTGTGGCATGATGCACCTAAGAATTTAAAGATGTTTAATCCTGCTTTTGAAATTGTTGATGCTAATTTAATTACTGGTTTTATGACTGAATTTGGTATTATTAAACCAGATGAAATATCTGGTATAGTTAAATCCAAGTACTCTTGGTTATTTGATTAATATTTTAAAACAGAAAGTATGGCAATATATCTTAAGGGTAAAAAAATTGATCTTGATGCAGGCAAAGAGCTTTTTGTACTAATGCATGAAAATGATGCTAATGACCTTGGGGTTAAGGAAGGAGATGTTGTACTGCTTGGGTATAGAGATATTGAATTGTATGTTAAGCTAATTGTAACAGAGAGTGAGATTACAGAAGGTGAAGTAGGGCTTTATAGTGATATATGTGAAGAATATCACATTCCTAATGGCAGGAAATTAATGATAGATATCCCAGAGCCTAGTGCTGCTTTAGATGCAATTAGAAAGAAACTCTCAGGTCAAAGGCTTAATGAAGAGGAGCTTGTTACTATAATGAAAGATATTGGATCAAGACGGCTTAAAGAGACTGAAATTGCATTTTTTGTTTCGACATTTTTTAGTCCTGGTTTTAGTGATGATGAAATATATTGGATGACGAAGGGTATGGCTCAGTCAGGAGATATTTTGGATTTTAGATTTATTAAGAGTAACAGAGATCTTGTAGTTGATAAACATTCAATAGGGGGGACAGCAGGTAAGGGTATTACACCTATACTTGTTCCAATTCTAGCATCAGCTGGCTTTGTTGTTCCTAATACATCAACAAGAGCAATAACTTCTCCTGCAGGTACTACTGATATTTTAGAGACTGTAATGCCTGTTTCACTGAATAAGGAGCAGGTGTATAAAGTTGTAGAGAAAACAGGAGCATGTATGGTGTGGGGAGGCTCTCTTTACCTTGCTCCTGCAGATGATGAAATCATTAATGTTGAAAGGTCTTTGCGTATACAAGAGTTTCAAAAGGTTCTTGTTAGTATTGTTGCTAAAAAAATTGCTATGGGTGCTACTTTTGTTTTAATTGATTTGCCATATGGTAAGGGTACTAAAATAGAGAAACCTGATGATTTAGAATTTCTTTCAAGAGAATTTGTGGAACTATTTGCGAAATTTAACATAAGGTGTGTAACACATAAAAGACTGGTTAAAGGACCTGATGGAAATGGAATAGGACCTGTTTTAGAAATGAGAGAGTGTCTTAGAGTTTTAGAAAGACATGAGAAACGACCAATAGATCTTGAAAATACAGTTGTAAGCATGGCAGTAGAAATCCTTGAAGGGTCAGGAAAGGTAAGGAAAGGAAAGGGTAAAGAAGTTGTTCAGGAAGTTTTGGATTCAGGGAAAGCTCTAAAGAAATTTTGGAATATTGCCAAGGCTCAAGGGGCAGAGGAAATTATTAAATCAGATGAGTTGAAAATTGGAAAGATAAAGAAAGATATTAAATCTGAAAGAAGTGGTGTTGTAAAAAGTATTGATACAAGAGAACTGGTTGAAATAGCAAGATCTCTTGGTACTCCAGCTATTAAGGAGGCTGGAATATATATAGAGAAAATGCCAGGTGATGAAGTTAAGGAAGGAGAGGTGTTAATGACACTTTATGCAACTACTCAAGACAGAATGGATGCTGGAGTTAGTGCTGTTGATTTACAGGCTCTTTATGAGTTTTAGTCCTCTTTATTAGAATATTTATAAGAGAGATTAGTGCTACTAAAAGCACTACTATTAATATAACAGGTAGTATTATTAGAGCAATCTTTCCTATAGAGGTTGTTTTTACAATCATATTAATTGTATCTTTTGTGCTATTTTCTTTGTTTTCAGTTTTTATATCAGAGTATGAGAGTAAATTGAGAGGAATTTCTTTTTTATCAACAGCAGATATTGATATATTGTACTTCGATGTATCAATCTTAAATTCATTTGCAGAGTATGCCTTTATATCAACATTACTATCATCGTATGTTGTGTTCCATAGAACATACTGTACATTTTGTCCAATTGTCATATTAGAGCCCTCATGAGAAGGATCTACAGTTAACCAGCCATATTCTGGAATCCATACCTGTACCCACTGATGACTTTCTTTTTCAGTTACAGAAGGGTTAATATTTGTGTATCCTGATGCTGCTCGTGCAGCTATTCCCTGAGCACGCAGTATTGCAATCATTGCATCAGAGTACTCCATACATACACTATCTCCTCCTTGAAGTGCAGCTTTAGCACCAATTCTTATTCTACTGGGATCAGAAGCTTTTGAGCTATTATATTCAAGTTTGTCATTTATATATTGATAGTCAGCTTGTATTACATCTAAAACAGTTTGTTTACCTTCTAAAAGTTTTTCTGCTTCTTGTTTGATAAAAGAATCATTTATCTCCCAATATTTTGTTGCAGAAAGATACTTTGTTAAGTTTTGATCACTTTTTATTTTTTCAAAATACTGTTTAAGTGGAATATTAGGAATTTGTACTGCTTCTTCTAAAGGTTTTTGTTCTAAGTGAATATATCCTGATACAATAATTTCACTCTCTTTATTTGCAGGTACTTCAAATGTAGCTCTTACATTACCCTCTGTGTCAATAATTAATTTGGTTGGTGTAGGAGATATCTTTTCAATTCTTACACTTTGATTGTTTTCTGAGAATTCCCTTGGAAGTGTAATTTCATATATATTTGTAGATAGTGCAGAAAAGTTAGAAGAGTATTTTTCTGGGATTACTGTATCTGTCTTTTGGGTTTTAAGTACAACTCTAAATTTATAATCTCGCTCTGTTCCAAATTCAAGATATACAGGTTTTCCTATCCTATCCTGTCCTTTGAATGTAAAGGTTGTTGCTGTTTTATCCTTTTCAACTTCATAATTTTCAGGATATGCTTTTGCTAGTTGAGGAAT
>JAXGOY010000007.1:0-37202 GCA_040767225.1 Candidatus Dojkabacteria bacterium | reverse complement strand
CTTGTATCTACTGTTTCTACACTACTATCAGGAGTTAAGGTCGCACCTGGTACAGTATTACTAGGCTCTTGCTGAGGAAACTCCTCAACTGGAGCATTACTTTCTGTAACAGGAGGTGTACCTGCGAGATTCTCAATTAAACTAGAATCTGTACTCCCTGTATTTGCATTAGTGTCGGAGGCTGGAGTTGGATTTATATTACTAATATTATTATCCATTAATGGAGAAGAAGGCTGAATTGAGTTATATGTATTTACAGAATTTGTATCTACATCACTCTGGCTGCTACCTGCCATATTATTGTTATTATTTATATTATCCACCTTTAAATTAGAAAAAATTTATCTTCACTTCTAATATATCAGAAAGTTCTAGCACTCTTCAACAAATTAAGCAACAATTTACTATCAGCCTTATCAGCAACATGAGGAATTAGTGTAGAATCAACAATTATAGGAGTAATTTTAACCTGTACTAGGTCATTATTTTTTACATAAAGAGAGAGAATTAACCCCTGCCTAGTACCAATCCATTCATCTTGATCAAAGTATAAATTCCCTAAACCATAAAAGATTAGACCATCACCATACACTTCATAAGTTTGAGGCTGATGTGCCTGTGTACCAATTACAATATCTGCACCTAAATCAATTGCTTGTCTAAATACTTTTTTTTGATCAGGATTACTAAGTGGCTTATAACATACAGGATATATGACATCCGAAGGAGGATATGAGTAACACTCCTGAAACTGAAATGTAACAATAGCTAGTGCACCTTTATCCTTTGCTTCTTTAATATCCTTTGTAAGCTTTTCTACAGAGTAAGAATTTGCTCCAGCAGAAGAGCTACCTGCAAGAGCATTTGTAGAATAAAAAGTGTTATACCAGTTATACCCCATAAATGCTATAAGGTTTCCTTTCACCTCTTTATAAAGGACCTTACTTGCATCCTCACTATTTAATCCCCCTCCAAAGTAGTCCCATCCAAGCTCAATATATTTCTCAATACTGCTCTTGTTATTCTTTGCTCCATAGTCGTTATTATGATTTCCTGTTAGCTCAACAATATCAACACCACTTGCTTTAAGTGTTTCAATATACTCAGGCTTAGAACAAAAAACCATTCCTGTATATCCAGTACACCCTTTTACAAAAGAAACTTCATTTGATACATGGGTTAAATCTGCATCTGCTAAAAAGCTTCCTAACTTTCTTGCAGGATATGCATAATCACCAGAACTATCAATTTTCTGTGCCAATCCTCTAGATATTGCAACAACACCACTCATATTAATCTTCGCAGTATCATTTTTATTTATACTCATACTTTTTCCATACTCTATTTCCATATTTCTACCAATAATACTACCTACAAAATCACTATTCTTTCTATCTTCCAATTTATACCCTATATATAAACAACCACTACTATCCTCTAAACAATATTTATTATCCAACTGTAATACTTTCATCCATTTATTTAAATCCTCAATTGGTACAATACCAACATACTCCTCACTCTTTATTAAATCAGAAGCTAAATCATCAGAGCTAACAATCTGCACATTATCTCCTAACAGCTGAGTTAAAAATATTCTATGTATTTTGTCTCCATCAGAAGGTATATATATTTTCTTGCTCTCTTTTATCTCACTTAGTGTAATATCTCCCTTTATCCAATATATATGCCCTACTACTGCATACTGCTTAAAATACATTGCACTATCTAAATCATCTGTATATATCACTCTATACCCCCCATTATCTACAAATTCAAATCTAGGAGTTTCATTAAACTGCAAATCCTGTACAGATGACTTAATAGCATTTACTACAGCTTGAGGAATACCCTCATCAAAAGAAAGCTTAAATGTCTCATACTTTACCTTAGGTGGAGTGTAAAAGAAGAGATCTGGGATATTTTTTACTGAAAGTCCAGAATTAACAAGGATATAGATAAAAAATGATAAAAATGGTATAATAATAAAGAGAAGTAAAGGAAATCTTTTCTTCTTACTTCTCTTTTTCCTTTCCTCAGTTACATTTATTCTCAACATTAATATCAATATATCTTATTTATTTAATTTTTACAAAGCTGTGGGAAGTAGAGAAAGAAAAATATGAAAAAGAATATGACATATAACACAAAAAATGTATTCGTTACTATAACAACATTTCTTGTTATAGGAGGAGTACTGAATATAATATATGAAAAACCACTTAATATTCAAAACAGTGGTAAAAATCATATACTAACAGCTGAATATATACAGCCTGCATATGCACAAGAAGCTGTTTCAAATACAGAGATAGATATTAAACCTGAAAGTATTAAGGATTCACAAAGAGTTAAAAATATTGAGACATTCTTAAGAAAAAGAAACTCACCATTAGCAGATTATGCTCAAGAGTTTGTACTTGCTGCTGATTACTGGAATATTGATTATAGATTAGTAGCAGCAATATCTGTTGTAGAGTCAGCAGGAGGTGTAAAAACCTTTAAAAAATATAATGCTTGGGGATGGGGTAAAAGTGGATTTAAAAGCTGGGAAGATGGTATATGGAGTGTTACTGAAGGTATTTCAAAAGGATATTACTCTAAAGGTTTAGATACTCCTAAAGAAATATCAAAATATTACTGTCCTCCATCATCTGATTCATGGGCTAGAAAGGTATCTAGTTTAATGAAAGTGGTGATTAAAGTATACTAACCTATATGAATTTAACAAAGCTTGGTAGATTTAATGTTATTTACCACAACAAGCAGGAGTATCATACTATAAAAAAGGGAGGTATGGGGACAAAATATATATTATTTTAAAAGCAGTAATCCCTCTCCTTTTATTATTGATATAGGGGCACATATTGGAATCTCTATTCTTTACTTTAAACAACTTTATGAAAACTCTACTATTCCTTGCTTTTGAACCTAATCCAATATCATTTGAAACATTAAAGCAAAACATACAAATAAATCAATTAGATGGTATTTCCCTAATTAACAAAGCAGTTTCATCCCAAGAAGGAATATCTTCTTTCTACATTGATGACAGTAAAGAAAACTGGCAGTCTAATTCAAGTTTGCTTGAACACAGCTGGACAGGAAAAGAAAAGACGAAGGCCATACAAATACAATGCACAAGGTTAGATACATATGTAAAAAATATGCCAATAATAGATATGCTAAAAATAGATACAGAAGGAAGTGAAGAAACAATATTAAAAAGTCATAAAGAAATGTTAAATAAAGTAAAGAATATTTCAGTAGAATATCACCCAATAGCTAAAGGAAAACTAAAAAGAATATTACAGATATTAAAGTCATATTTTAATATACAAATATCACTTGAAGGGAAAGCTATAAAGAACATTCCTAATGATAAACTTTTAACGATACATGGACAGAAAAGAGAATAGTTTTGATTTCCATCCTTTTCTAAAAATTTTATAAAGTTCATTTGCTACTTTATCAGGATCATGTCTTACTAAACTTCTATCAAGAGTATCCCCTTTATCTTTCTTTATAACAGAGTTTGCAACAAGATCTGCCCTTATAACCTCTCTCCCATTCTTTTTAATGTCATCTTTAAAGATATGCTCCCCTTGCTTAATATACCTCTGATATGCTTTTTCTGGTATCCTCCCATTATTTACAAGTACATAATCAAACTTTCTCCCTATATACCCCTCAACTAATGACAACATGCTTTCAAGCGTTAGACCTCTTGTCTGTCCTTTTTTTGACATAAGATTGGAAATGAAAATAAGTTTTGCTTTTGTTTCTTGTAATGCTTGAGGAATACCTTCTACAATAATATTAGCAAGTGTAGTTGTATATAAATCACCTGGTCCAATAATTACATAATCTGAAGACATTATTGTATCAATTGCTCCCTGATAAGCTTGTGCCTTTTTATCGAAGTAAAACTTTACTATCTTTTTATCATCTTCTGGCTCATCAATTAAATGCTCACCTACAACCTTTGAACCATCATCATACTCCGCAACAAGACGCACCTTATCAAGAGTAACTGGAATAATATTCCCTGTTACAGAGAAAAAATATTTAAACATCTCTATTGCTTCTACTTCAGAACCCGTTATTTCTGTCATAGCTATCATTAAAAGATTCCCTAATGTATGACCTTTAAGCCCATTCCCTTGAGAAAATCTGTATGTAAAAAGATTCCTAAGCATCTGATTCTCATTTTCTTGTGATAATGCAATTATGGACTTTCTTAAATCACTAAGAGGCAGTAATCCGAATTCATCTCTTACAACAGCATTGCTTCCTCCATCATCCATCATTCCAACGATAACATTAAGATCAAGGTCTTTTTTCTTTTTTAACCCTTCCAGTACAGTTGTAGAACCTGTTCCTCCACCTATTACAGTTATTTTCATAGCTATAATTGTATACCAAAAGATGATATAATGAAATGTTTAATTCTCATACAAAGTAATTATGAATTTCAAGGTTGGTTCAAAAGTGTTTTATCCCTCACATGGTGCTGGCTGGATAAAAGATCAAAAGGAAATAGAGTTTAGTGGACAAAAGAAAATGTACTATGAATTTGAGTTTATTAACTCCCCTATTTCTATCTCAACACCACTAGATAATGTTAATAACTTAAATATAAGGGAGGTAGAATCTCCTGAAAAAATAAAAGAGAAGATCTCTATTCTTAAAAAAACACCAAGCAAGGACCCAAAAACAAAGGATTTTAATAAATTAATTGAAATTTTTAAGAAGCTTTCAGATCAAGCAACTATTGAATCTGCAATAGAAACAATACAGTACTGTAATTTTGTAAAAAAGATAAGAGAAAAAGATGGAAGATTAATCCCAGTATCAATTGAAAATGAACTAAATAGAGCTGTTGGAGATATTGTAGGTGAACTTGCTGTATCCTCAGGAACAAAGTTTGAAACAGCTGCTAAAACTTTTGAGAAGGTTACTGGTATAAAAGCTGATATAACTCAATCAAAGTATTACAACAGATAAGTTACCATCGCCAACCTTAATGAGTTTACCATCTTGAATATTCTTGTTCTCTCTCATGCTTGTTATATGTATTTCTTTCATGATTTTCTCTCTATTTTCTTGTATAACAGAAAGAATCTCTTTGCTATCAGCTGTATACTCAATATTAACAAACTCACCCACCTTACACCCTTTTTCTTTTCTTGCAACTTGAAGAGCTCTTAATATTTCATTTAACATACCCTCTTTTAAAAGTTCTTCACTAACATTTATATCCAAGCTTACAAAATTATCTCCGCTTCTCATTGATTTTATATTATCACCACTTACCTCTTGATTAGAAAATATAACCTCTTTAACATTTAACTCTCCTTTAATTATCTCCTGCATCTCTTTATCCTTTATAGAAACATATGCTTGGGACAAAGGCTGTCTTAATTTAATTCTATACTCATCACGAATATTTAATCCTAGTGAACATATCTCTCTAACCACACTCATACTCTCCAAGAGCTTACTATCTATATATTTATTTTCTACAACAGGGTAATCCTCTAAATGAACAGATTCTTTTTTATCAGTAACCAAAGAAAGATACCCTGACTCTGATATGAAGGGAGCAAACGGTGCAAGCAGTTTAGAAGTCTGAACTAAAACAATGTATAAAGTATTTAATGCTTGTGTATCCCCATTAACAAATCTCTCTCTTCCCCTCCTTATATACCATTTAGAAAGAACATCTATTAAATCAAATATGCTTTTTACTGCACCCTGCAGGTTATACTTATCCATATATCTTGTAACATCCTTGATTGTTTTGTTTAACATTGCAAATATCCATCTATCCATTACATGCTCTGGTTCAAAACTTTCAATCTCTTTCCACTTAAACTGCTCTTTATAACTTAAGAAATACTTAACACAGTTATAATATGGAAGAATAACAGTAGAAATTATCTCTTTTACAAATGAGTCATTGAATATTACATCTTGACCATGAACAATGGGGGAGCTTAAAAAGTAAAGTCTTAATGCATCTGCTCCCATTGAATTAATTACACTATCTACCTCTGGATAATTTCTTTTACTCTTTGACATCTTTGTTCCATCAGGAGCAAGTGCCATTCCATTAACAATAACATTATTAAATGCTCTGCTTCCAAACAGTGCACAGCCTAAAACATGAAGGGTATAAAACCATCCTCTTGTTTGATCAACACCCTCTCCGATAAACTCAGCAGGATATTTTTCCTTAAACTTCTCTTCATTTTCAAAAGGATAATGAAACCTTGCAAAAGGCATAGAACCTGAGTCATACCATACATCAATAACATCATTAACCCTTCTCATTTGTCCCCCACACTCACATTTATATGTAATTTCATCAACAAAAGGTTTGTGAGGATCAGTAATTTCTACACCACTTTTCTGTTTAAGTTCATCAAATGAACCAATTACATCCTTCTTTCCACATTTATCACAAATCCAAACAGGCAGAGGTGTCCCCCAATATCTGTTCCTGCTTAAAGCCCAATCCCTTGCGTCAGCAAGCCAATTCCCAAATCTCCCCTCTTTAAAATGTTTAGGTGTCCAGTTTGTTTTCTCATTTTCAGAAACAAGTAACTCCTTAATTTCTGTAACCCTAATGTACCAACTTTTAATAGGTTTATAAATCAAAGGAGTATGAGTCCTCCAGCACATAGGCATTTGATGCTCATAATCATAAGAATCAAAAAGCAAACCTCTCTCCTGCAAGTCCTGCATAATATATTTATTTGCCTTTTTGTAAAACATTCCTGCAAACTGTGTAATTTCATCTTTCATATTCCCTTGATCATCAAGATAATCAAACATACCAATACCCATATCACTCATAAGTACAAAGTCTTCCTCCCCATACGGTGCCTGATGAACAAGTCCAGTACCATCATCTAATGTTACGTGGTTAGCATGAACAACTCTAAATGCCCCCTCATCTCTTTTATTCTTGTAATACGGATATAAAGGTTCATACTCTTTTCCAATAAGCTCACTTCCTTTAAACTTTCGAAGCACAGTATAATCATCTTTGAAAATATTTTTAGCTAATTTCTCCCCAACTATATACCTCTCCCTTTTATACTCAACTTCAACATAATCAAAATCCTTTCCAACAGCAACTAAAAGATTCCCTGGAAGTGTCCATGGAGTAGTAGTCCAAATTAAAAGATATGAATCGCTATCTACCAATTTCAGCTTAACAACAACAGCAGGGTCTACAATTGTTTCATATCCCCCCAGTGCAACTTCTGAGTTAGATAGTGTTGTACCTGCTCTTGTAGAGTATGGTACAACCTTATACCCTTCATATAATAATCCCTTTTCATACAGCTCTTTTAATGACCACCATATACTTTCAATATATTTAGAATCCATTGTTGCATACTCTTCATCACTGTTTACCCATCTCCCCATTCTCTTTGTTAACTCCATAATTGCACCCTGATACTTTTTAACAGACTCTCTACACAACTGATTAAATTTTTCTACTCCAAACTTCTCAATATCTCTCTTTTGTTCAAACCCAAGCTGCTTTTCGACTTCATACTCAACAGGTATACCCTGACAATCCCATCCTAAGCTTCTTTCAACTTTAAAACCCTTCATCGTTTTATACCTTGGCACCACATCTTTAATGACCATAGTAAGTACATGGCCGTAATGAGGCATATTATTAGCAGTAATAGGTCCATCATAGAATGTAAATGATTTACTTCCATCTCTCTGATGTATACTTTTCTCTAAAATATTCTTCTCTTCCCAAAACTTTAAAATCTTCTCTTCATTTTGCACAAGATTAGGAATTGTAGAATCACTCTTAATAGTTATATCCTCCATGTTCTTTAATCAAAATATTAAACTTGTATATTTTACCAGCAATTACAAAAAAATGTGAGAGGAAAAAGTAAGAAAAAACTCCTTTTCTAAGAGATATAGTATAATCAAAAGATGAAAAACTGGAATTTACAACTTCTTTACAAAGATATACAGGACCCACAAATTGAAAAAGATATACAAAAAAGCAAAAAGGAAGTTAATAACTTTGTAAACAAATGGTCAAAAAACAAAGAATATCTTAAAGATCCATATACTCTGTCATTAGCTCTTCAAGAATATGAAAAACTAATGGAAGATACAGGAATATGCAAAAAGCCTACATACTACATTGCACTCTCTCGTTCACTAAACCAAGAAGACCCATTACTTAAAGCAAAAGAAAATCAGCTATACACTACATGTGTACAACTTGAAAACAGTATTCAATTCTTTATCCTTAACATCTCTAAATTGCCTAAAAACAAACAAGCTATTTTTCTTAATTCTAAATACTTAACAAAATACAAACATTTTCTTCAAAGCTGTTTTAATACAGCTGTATACCTGCTTAGTGATAAAGAAGAAAGAGTATTTAATCTAAAATCAAAAACCTCATACAGCAACTGGGTTGATATGACCTCTCAGCTTCTTTCAAAACAGATGATAAATGTAGTTGATGAAAAAGGAAAAAAGAAAAAAGTTACATACAACGAAGTAAGTAAATATATTAATAGTAATGACAAAGAAGTAAGAGATTTTGCTGCAGAAAACTTCTACAAAGTAAACAGTAGATATTTAGAGATAGCAGAGTTTGAAATCAATTCTATACTTGAAGACAAAAGAAACTCTGATGAATACAGGAATATTAAAAGAGTTGATCTCCCAAGACTCTTAAGTGATGATATTCAGTCTGAAGTGATTGATACATTAAGAGAAAGTGTTACAAATCATTTTGACATATCTCAAAGATATTACAAATTAAAAGCCAAACTATTAAAACAAAATACTCTTGCATATTATGAAAGGAATGTAAATTTAGGAGAGGTTGATAAAGAATATCCATTTGAAGAATCCTTTAATATTGTAAAAAGTGTATTTGAGAAACTAGATCCAGAGTTCTCTAAAATATTAGATGTATACATATCACAAGGAAGATATGATGTATATCCACAGAAAGGAAAACAGGGAGGGGCATTTTGTATTAGTGTTGGAAGCAAATATCCTACATATATACTTTTAAATCATAACAGTAAGCTTGAAGATGTTCTTACAATAGCTCATGAGAGTGGACATGGAATACATACAGAATATGCAAACACACAAAACTATTTAAATCAAGGATACTCTACTGCATGTGCAGAAACAGCATCAACTTTCTTTGAAGATTTTGTATTAAAAGAAATATCAAAAGAGCTTGATAAAAGGGATAAAGATATACTTCTTCTTAAATCTTTAGAAGATGATATATCCTCTATATTCAGACAGATTGCATGTTACAATTTTGAATTAAGGCTTCATACAGAGTTTAAACAAAAGGGCTTTTTATCAATTGATGAAATATCTAATATCTTCTCTGATGAGATGTCTAAATATCTTGGTAGTGCTGTATTAAAAGATAAACATATGAATACAGGCTGGCTTTATTGGTCTCATATTCGTAATCCCTTCTATACCTACTCTTATGCAACTGGTCTTTTAATATCTAAATATCTTCAAAATATTGTAAGAGAGAATAAAGAGAATATTAGGTATGTAAAAGATTTCTTTAAGGCAGGAGATAGTAAATCTCCAAAAGAGATATTTGAGGATATAGGGATAGATATTTCACAAAAAGAGTTTTGGGAGAGTGGAATATTAACTATTGAAGATAAACTTAAGTATCTTGAAGAACAATTTTAGATATACAATATACAAAAATTTTGATATCATTAATAGATAATTTAAGAAATTATAAATATGAATGAACCTACAGAAACAACTAACAATGAAGCAGAACAACATATTGAGGAACTAAATGAATTGGGTGCTAATATCCAGCCAGGTGGAGTTGTGGAAGCAACAATAAAAGAGTTAGGAGGAAAAGTTTCCGAAGTTACTGATGAAGAAGGAAACATTAAAATCAGGAAAACAGTAGATGGGAAGCTTGTAAAAGTAACACAGGATGGAACTCAGTATGATAAAGATGGAAATATTATTCCTAAAACCCCAGAAGAAGATAATTAAACATTATCTTTAAAAAATTTCACTTTAGTATATAATTACAGGCTATGGAAGCAGAATGCATTCAAACCGAAACAGAAAAATCCTCTCTCGTTTATTCAATGGATATAAAGGAAGGTATGACAAAAAATACATATAACATATATACCATCGAGAATGAAGATGGTATTACAGGTCTAAAAGGTGCAATAATTAAAAAAGACCAATTAAAAACAGGTGTAAAAAGAGAAAATGTAGGTATCGAAGAAGTAATTAAGCATATGGTTAAATTCTTCGGATATAAGGAGGAAATCCCCAATGATTCCATTATATATAATGTAAAGAAAGATGTTAATGAAGATGGAGAAGAAAAAATTACAATGACTTTTTATGGACCATTTGGATCATTAATGATAGATAGTAGACAGAATCTTGTATATAGTACATATGAAGAATAATGCAAAGAGGTAGTATTACATTAACAAAAGAAGAACTTAACAATCTCCTATCTGTATTAAATACAAAATCATTACAAGGTACACAGCTTGAAGTAAAACTCAGTAGTGCAAAAGATAACAATGAAGATACTATAAATATCTTGCTCTCTGAAGATGAAATAGAAAGAATATTAGACCAAGTAGGACCACCTATATACGAAAATCAAATAATCAATAGTGCAATACAGAAAATACAGGAATTACTTCTTAGTTTAAGAAAACAGTTATAAATTGCCGGACCTAGATTCGAACTAGAATTGGCGGTTCCAGAGACCGCTGTCCTACCATTAGACGATCCGGCAATACACACATAATTATACACTATCCTTGTAGATTATTTATATATTTCTCTATTCTATCCCTAACCCTACTATCTCCCATAACCTGCATAACCTGATAAAGATCTGGACTCTGCTTTCTCCCAGTAACTGCAACCCTTATTACCCCAGCAACATCTCCTACTTTCCCTTTGTATTTCGATGGCTCTTTCTCATACTCTTTGTAATCAATAGCAAAACCATTATCCTGAGCAATTCTCTTTATCTTGTCGAACCACTCAGTAGAACTATCACCATAGTAATATGTTGCTAAAAACTCCTTAAGAATATTTATTTGCAACCCTCTATCCATATCTAAAACATCTTTTTTCATATCATTAAACATATCATCAAAAAATATCTTAAACTGCTCTTTTACATCACTCCATTTAGACATATCCTTCCTCTTTTTATCCCCTTCTCTTTCAATATTAAAAATACTAATACAATACCCCTTGTTATTAATCATTCTGTTATATATATCCATATCAAACTCTTTAGCCCATTCAAGTACAAAATTGTAAACCTGTTCTGCACTTAATCTTGAAATATACTCTTTACATACATCACTTAATTTAACCATATCAAAAAGTGCTCCTGCTTTATTAAATTTCTCAAGTTTAAGCTCAAAATCTGTATATGGTAATGAAGGATTTTGAATTCTCCAATCTTCAAAATTAGAGTTCATAATACTTAAAAAATACTCAAGCATTCCTACTTGAGGATACCCCTGATGTAGAAAGAAAGATGCATCCGCTTCAGGATCTTTTCTCTTACTCAACTTTCTTTTGTTTCCTTTATCCATTTTCATCAAAGGTGCAGGATGTGCATAATTTATTCTTTTAAACCCGAGCTTATCAAAGATTTCTAAATGAAGGGGAACAGAAGGAAACCACTCATATGTTCTAATAACAAGATTAATACCCATTAAAGTATCATCAATTGGATGTGCAAAATGATATGTAGGAAGACCATCTGATTTTAGTAAAACAATATCCATATCATTCTCTGAAAATGTACAATTGCCTTTTATTAAATCATTAAATGTAAATTTGTTATTAAAGTTCCCAGTTGAATACAACCTTACTACAAATCTTTTTCCCTCATTTAATGCCCTCTTTACATCCTCAACTTTTGCATCTCTCCATAGTGCCCATTTACCATAATAACCTGTTCGTACACCACTTTCACTTTGTTTCTTTCTAATCTCCTCTAGCTCCTTCTCAGAAGCAAAACAGGGATATGCACAACCTCTTGCAATCATATCCTTTGCAAATACTTTGTATATCTCTTTTCTTTCACTTTGAATATATGGACCATACTCTCCTTTCTTAACACTTTCATCGAATTTAATACCAAACCTCTCTAAACCGTTAATGATAAGGTCAATACCTCCTTCTATCTCTCTCTTTTTATCAGTATCTTCTATCCTAAGTATGCAGATACCATCTGTTTGATCAGCAAGCTTACGATTTATTAATGATGTATATACAGAGCCTACATGTAAAAAACCAGTAGGACTTGGAGCAAATCTTACAACAAGTTGAGAATCCTTTAACTTCCTTTTAGGATATCTCTTAAATATATCCTCAACACTCTCCCCTACCTCTGGAAAAAGTAACTGTGCTATCTCTCTGTTTTCTTCTTCTGTTCTCATCTAGAAATTATTATATAATTTAATATATTGATATATCTAATATACATTGTTATCATTATACCATGACACTAACAGAGGCAGCATTTTGGAGTAAAAGATTAGGGGTAATAGCAATTGGTCTCTTTGCTTTTATCTTCCTAATAGTTATTATTGTTTACAACCCAGGGAATGTAGAACTCCCTCCACAATACTTAACTCCTAACTGTGCATGTACACAGAAAGCTGATGACTTTTTAAAGCATGCATTAACAATACCCTCCTATGAAATATCTCCAAACTCTACTCCTCAGTACTCTATTCAAACTGAAACAGGAGTACTTGATGATAATCTTCCTGATATTGTAAATGTGTATAGATACACAGACTTAGGAGAAAAGATAAATGCACAATCTTTAGCAAAGGTACTTGCAGCAAAAATGGGATTTAAAGCAGAAGAGATAAGAACTCTAGGAACTAAAGAATATATATGGCAGGATTTTGAAACACAAAGAGCAGTTAGAATAACAGTTGAGGATTTAAACTTTACATTAACTACAAATATATCAAAGATAAGGTCAGCAAGAGCAGCAGAAGATTTACCAAGTGAAGAAGAAGCAAAAAGACTAGCTAAAAGTGCTCTATCAGAGCTTGGTATCTACTCAAGTGAATTTAACGATGCATCTCCACTTACATATCTAATAAATATAAATGATGATGGCTCATATACAGAAGCAGATTCTTTACTTAATGCAGAATTAATAAGAGTAGATTTTCATAAGGCATTCTCCTTAATTTCAATTCCAAGCAATATAGTGGGGGCAGATAGAATGATAGCTTCTCTTGAGAAAAGAAATATGGCTGCAACTGTTGATAAGATGACAATAAATGATAAAACTGTGGAAGTATATAATTTTAAAACACTCTTAACACACCAAAATCCTAACAAATCAAATGTGTCAGTGTATGTAGGACCAGAAAGCAAAGATTTTAAGAAGCTAAAAAATATATATCAAATTGATTATAAATCATGGAAGATAGAACCTGAAAGCTGTGGGACATATCCCTTAATTAGTGCTGCAGTTGCTGAAGAAAAAATAAAAAATGGAGAAGGCAGTCTTGTATCCTTAGATAAGAATGGAGATGAAGTAGCTCAATATACACCACAAGAAGTAAAGAAGTTCCTTATAACAAATATAGCAATAACATACTATGAAGGCTCAATTGTGCAGCATTTCCTTCAGCCTGTATACTTCTTTACAGGTGAGGCAGAGCTCGCCGATGGAACAAGGGCAGAGTTTGTAATATATTACCCTGCTATTAATTATGATATTGTTACAGATAAAATTGAGCTAAAACCTGCTCCTGTACAAGATAGTACTGGCTTTGGACTATTTTAACTTTTCCCTTGCATATTTTTCAATTAGTACAGTCTCACCGAATCTGTCCTGAGAATTAATAATTACCGTTATAAGTTCATTTCCACTTGGATATACAAAATATCCAACAAAACATTGACCTGCAAGATCAGTAATACCTGTTTTAAGCCCCCTCATGTATTTATTTGTTCCATACAACTGATTAGTAGTCATAATCTCCTTACTTACAAGCCCCTCAGAGCTACTCCAGTTAATAGTGTCTTTACCCATATTAACAATATCTAAAACCTGCGGATACTTTCTTACAACAGAGGAAAGAATAGCAACATCATGTGCAGTAGAATAATTTAGCGGATCATCTATACCTGCTGGATTACTAAAATTAGAAGAGTACATTCTCAACACCTTAGCCATTCTATTCATCCCCTTTATAAACCCCTCATATCCACCATATGGATATGCATTTGCAAGTACATAAGCAGCATCATTGTAAGAACTAATAAGCATAGCTTTTAAAATATTCTCAACAGTAATAACATCACCATCTTTTAAACCTAACTTCCAATCTAAATCCTGTGGAATATTATCAGTACTTACAGTAATACTCTCATCTAAATCAAAAGTGTCTAAAGCAACAACCACAGACATTAACTTTGTTAAACTTGCAATATCCACTCTCTTTGAAGAGTCCTTTTCATACAGAATATCTCCATCAACAGGATTAAAAGCAATTGCACTTTGAGCAGAGAGCTCAACATCTAAATTTAAACTTACATATGGATGAATCTCTTCCTGTATTGGCTCATAACTTAAACTCAATGGATATTCATGAGCTTCAATATACTCTGGCTTGGGAACAAAAATTTTACTTATCAGATATATACCAAAGCAAAGAACAATAAAAAGAATAATACCTAAAAAAGTCCTTTCTACTCTTTTCTTTCTTCTTTCTTTTTCTGCAATTCTCTTAGCCTCTTTTGAAGCTTTAACTGCCTGCTTGTAAAGCTTAATATCATATCTTTCATCAGGTAGAGGTTTATTGTTTTTTGTGCTATCAGAAACTTTTTCTTCCATTAACAGTATTGATATTACCAGCTAAATACCCTTAAAACAAATATTTTGTTTTTTGTATGGAATGTAATATATAATAGCAAAGTAATATAACAGAAAAAAAGATGGAAAGAACATATATATCACAGCTAAAAGATTTAATAGGAAAAAGTGTAAGGATAAGAGGAAGAGTTGATACTATCAGAGATCAAGGAAAAATAGCATTTTTAGTGGTGAGGGATATAACAGGAAAGGTGCAGAGTGTTGCTATACAAAATGAAAATAATAATATCCTTAAAACAGTTAAAGAACTAACTAATGAATCAGTAGTTGATATTACTGGTGATGTTAAAGAAGCAAAACAGGTTGCAGCTGGATATGAGGTTGAGATAAAGGAGATAAAGGTAGATTCACTCTCACAAACCCCACTTCCTATTGTAATTGAGCAACCGTATTCAAAGAATATATCAAACTTAGATAAAAGACTTGATTACAGATGGATAGATCTGCGCTCTGAAAGAAACAACTTAATGATGAGAGTTGCTACTCAGATGGGAAAAGCATTAAGAGAGTTCTGCTTAAATAATCACTTTATTGAAATACAAGCTCCTAGAATAATAAGTGCAGCAAGTGAAGGAGGTGCTAATGTCTTTGAAGTAAAGTACTTTGATAGGAAAGCATACCTTGCACAATCACCTCAATTTCATAAACAGATGGGAATAGCAGCAGACCTAGATAGAGTGTTTAATATGGGTCCTGTATTTAGAGCAGAAAAATCATTTACAACAAGACACTTAACAGAGTATACAAGTTTTGATGTTGAAATAGGGTACATTGATTCATACAAAGAGGTATGTCAGTTTGAACAAGAAATGATTAAATACACACTTCAAAGCATAAAAGAAGTATATGGAGAAGAAATAAAAAGGGTATTTGATATTGATATTAAGGTCCCACAAGGAGATTTTGCATATATCTCAGTAAAGGAAATTAAAGAAAAACTTGCAAAGGAAGGTATTCCAAGCAAAGAAGAAGGAGATTTCTCACCTGAAGAGGAAAGAGCAATATCACAGATAATTGAAAGAGATACAGGGCAGGAGTTTGCATTTGTCTATGACTATCCTCATAAAAACAGAGCCTTTTATCATATGAAAGATCCTAATAGACCAGAATTTGCTTTAGGTTTTGATCTGTTTTGGAAAGGTATTGAAATAACAACTGGTGCTCAAAGAGAACATAGGCTTGAAAATCTAAAAGAGAATGCAAAGGAAAGAGGAATATCACTAGACTCTCTTTCAGACTATTTTGAATACTTTGAATATGGATGTCCTCCACATGGAGGTTTTGCACTAGGAACAGAGAGATTCTTAATGAAACTTCTTAATTACAATAGTATTCTTGAAACAACATATCTTCCAAATACTCCCAATAGGTTAGGGAAACTATTAAACAAAGCTAAATAGTTAAGAAGAAAATCTCCACTCCTTAACAAGAAATTGAACCTCTTCATGACCATTCCAAGAGTTTATTCCAACATCACCTACTACATCTATACTATCATTTACATTTATCTCCTCACTGTCACCATTGCAATTAAAAAACACAAGAGTTATTAAATCTATACCATCTCCCTTACATACAAGCTTCATATGATTTCCAAGCTTTCCCATTATACTTTTCTTTAAAACAATTAGATTAGTTAGTGCAATCAATGGTTTACTATTCCCATATCCAAATGGCTTTAATTTATCAAGCTCATTTATTAATTCCCTATTAATACTTTCACTCCCAAGCAGTAAATCTATATTTAAATTTTTAACAAGCATATCATCAGTAATCACATTCTCTGCTACTCTTTTTATACACTCACTAAACTCCTTTTCTTTTCCCTGCTTAATAGTAAATCCTGCTGCAAGCTCATGACCACCGTATCTATCTAAAAACTTCTCACATTTAGAAAGTGCTTCCGTTATATTAAACCCAGGGATACTTCTTGCAGAGCCTTTAATTCCCTCATCATTTCTTTTACCAACAAGAGTTGGTCTGTGATATTTCTCATTAAGCTTACCTGCAATAAGGCCGACAATACCTTCATGCCACTCCTCATTTGCAACAAAAAGAATTTTTTCATTAGTACTTTCTCCAATCATATTAATTGCCTCATTAAACCCTGTCTCTGTCATATACTGTCTTTCAAAATTTGTTTCATTTAGAATATCTGCAATACTATTGCATACTTGAGCATTTTCACTAACTAAAAGCTTCACAGCATCAATAGGGGAGCCAATTCTTCCTGCAGCATTAATCCTTGGACCTAAAATATATCCTAAATGATAACTATCAATATCACTTAAATTTAAACCTGATACTTTAATTAACTCATTTAAACCAACTCTTTTACCTTCTTTAATCTGTTCAATTCCATACTTAACAACAGTTCTATTTACCTCAACAAGAGGCATTAAGTCAGTAACAGTAGCAAGAGCTACAAGATCCAGACCCCTTGTATCAACAGATATATTCTCATCCATTTTAAGCTCATGCTTAATAGCTTGAACAAGAAGAAATGCTACATATGCTCCACAGACATTCTTAAATGGATATTCATGTTGAGGATACATAGGATGAACTAAAGGATACTCTAGTGAATTTTCTAAATCTGCAGATGGCTGATGATGATCAGTTATTACAAATTCTAATCCTTTCTCTTTTTTATATTTCTTTATTAACTCCCTATCTCTTACACCACAGTCAACAGTAATAACTAAATCTGCACCAAGCTCTATTACATCATTTAGTGAAGACTCTGTTAAACCATATCCTTGCTCAACCCTGCTTGGAATATATGGAAGAACATTAACATCAATACCAAGTTCCCTACTTACCTCTTTATAAAGAAACTCCCACAGAATACTTACAGCACATATACCATCAGCATCAAAATCCCCATGTATTACAATTCTTTTTTTACTTTTTATAGCATTTACAATACTTTTTGCAGCATTACTACTATCATACATATACTTAAAAGATGGGATATCATCTAAGGAAGGATTTAAGAACTCTTTTTTCTTAAAACCTCTTTTAGAGATAACATAGCCTGCGATATCTCCATCATCTATTTTTTCTTTTGGAAGTATCCAATTACTCGTACTTTTCAGACTCATTTCTTTCAAACTGCTCAATTAAATCCCAGCTAAACCCTTTTCTTAGTAAATAGCCAACCATTTTCTGATTTTGAATATTAAACTTCTCATCCTTAAATCTTTTTCTAAAAGCATTTCTTAATACATCTAACTCATCTGTAATCTCCTCATCACATACTCTTTGTGCAATCTCTTTGCTTACTCCTTTTGATAAAAGCTCTGATATTAAAACTGACTTTCCTCTTGGTTTAACATTCAATCTACTCTGAACAAAAGCATGTGCAAACTCCTCATCATCTATATATTTGTACTTTTTAAGACTATCAATAATTTGCTCAAAGAGTAAATCCCAATCTAACTGTATATTCTCATTAAACCAAACATCTTTTTTCTTAAACTTTAAATTCTTTAAATACTGTCTTACCTGAAACTCTGTTTTAATTGTATGAGAAAGATACTCTACAGCCCTATTCATAAACCTGCTCTCTAAATCCTCTTTTAATATTCTATCTAAAGTTTGCTCATCAACAGTTAAACCCTCATACAGATTCTCTTTGGCAAGAACATTAAGGGATATGCCACAAAAAAACTCTCCATCAACATATATATTAACTCTCTCTGGATCTTTTTTCTGATATTCAATCTTTGTAATTACCATTACTTCATTGTAGCACGAACAGCCTTCTCAATCTCATCTCGAAGTTTCTTATCTTCTTTAAGCAGTGCAATTGTAGAATCCCTGCCTTGTGCTAACTGTTTATCTGCAAATTTAAACCATGCACCAGATTTTTCAACAATGCCCGTGCTTATTGCAGCATCCAATATGCTACTCTCTTTATCTATACCAAAAGGATATATCATATCAAAGGAGGCCTCTTTAAAAGGAGGAGCAAGTTTATTTTTAACAACCTTAACTACCCTTGTATGCCCAATAATATTCCCATCTCTCATAATTTTATCTCTCTGTCTAATATCCATTCTAATTGAAGCATAGAACTTTAGCGCATTACCACCAGTAGTAGTTTCAGGATTGCCAAACATTACACCAATCTTCATTCTTAACTGATTTAAAAAGATAATGGTAGTACCTGTCTTTCCTGCAATTGCAGTTATCTTTCTTAAAGCTTGGGACATAAGTCTGGCTTGCAGACCCATATGACTATCTCCCATTTCACCCTCAATTTCAGCACGAGGAGTAAGTGCAGCAACAGAGTCAACAACAATTACACCAAAAGCCGCGGACCTAACTAATGTTTCGAGTATCTCTAATGCCTGCTCTCCAAAATCAGGCTGAGAAATATACAACTCATCAATATTTAAACCAATATTTTTAGCATATGTAGGATCAAAAGCATGCTCTGCATCAATAAAAGCAACAGCTTCTCCTTTTCTTTGAGCTTCAGTAAGAATATGAATTGCAAGAGTAGTCTTTCCAGATGATTCAGGTCCATATATTTCAATAATTCTACCCTTAGGAACACCACCTATCCCAAGTGCTAAATCAAGGGATAGTGCACCTGTTGGTATAACTTCAACATCTATTTTCTCCTTACCTCCAAGCTTCATAATAGAACCTTTACCAAACTGTTTCTCAATTTGAGCAACAGCAGTTTCAATTGCTTTACTCTTACCACTAACTTCACTACTTTTTACCTCTTTTACAGTTGATGCCATAGTAATTTACTATATATTAAGTTATATATAATAAGCATATCAAAGTGAACTATCTTAGTCAAAAAATATTGAATATATTAATGAATTTTAAACTTTAAGAAAAGGTATTAAGTTTTTAATAAACTCACTTCTTAGCTCATCACTCTCTCTAATATACCTGGCAACCTCAAGTTGCACAGAAGGAATCCTTAACTCATCTGCAACATACTCGGCCAATGTTTCTTGTAAGTCATCTGGGCATCTGAATATACAGACATTAACACCAGCAAGTTCTCCTTTATCAAGTGCCTTTCTCATCTTTTCTGCTAAAACTATTGATCTGCGAAATCTAGAAGGATAGTAAATACCAAAATCATATTTATTCTCATCATTTAAACCATGTATATCAATAAATTTATTAAACTTTTTATCACCAATAACCTTTTTAATTTCTTTTTTATATGGATTTTCCTTAATTTTATGCCAATTAGGATCATACTCTGTTTCCTTTGCTTGAATAACTCCCCATGCACCACTCTTTAAACACAACTCTTCTACAATTGTATCAGTAAACTCTTCTCCCCATTTGTATGATAGTGTTAAAGATGGCCTTCTGTGAGAGTAGACATGTGGTGCAGAAAGCAAAACTGGTATTCTTCCTTCTATAACTTTTACTCCTAAATCTTCCATATTAAAGAGTAACATATTTAATAATGTTTTTACATCTCTTCTTTCTTACCCTCTTCAAGCATAGACATCTGCTCATTTACAGCAGTTCCCCCCTCTAATTTAACAAGATCCATCTTTCTTTTCATCTGATTAACCCTCGTAGTACTAACCTCACTATACTGTTTCTGCAGTTGCTCTATTCTATCTCCTACCTTATCAAACTCTTCATTAAACTTATCAAATTCTTTCTCAACAGCTTGAATATATCCTACTATCTTAAAAATATTCTCTTGAACTCTAAAATTCTCATATGCCTGTTTTACCATTCTAAGAATAGCAGTAAAACTAAAAGGACCTGCTAAAATTACCTTCCTGCTCATAGCATCTTCCCATATCTGAGGCATCTTGTCATATATAAAGGAGAAAATCATTTCATTAGGAATAAAAAGAATAACAAAATCAACAGTACCATCTTCAACAGAAATATACTCCCTTGTTGTAACCTGCTTAATCTTTTCTTTAATATCACTCTCAAACTGCTTCATATATCTTTTCTTAGCATCTACATCATCTGTTTCAGTCATTCTTTGCAGTGATGCATATGGAAATTTAGCATCAACATTTATCTTTGTCTTATCAGGCAGATATACTGTAAAGTCAGGTCTTGCCCCATTCTCACTCTCCTGTCTTGTATATGTCTGACCTACCACAAAACCAGCCATTTTAAGCAAATCATCTGCAACCTGCTCACCAAACTGGCCTCTCATCTGATTATTAGACAAAACCTTTTTAAGATTTTCAGTACTAACAGATAACTGCTCTGTAATCTTTTTATACTCATCTAAAGAATTTTTAAGTGCAGAAAACGAACTTATTCTATCCTTCTCTGAGAGTTCTAACTCTTTCTTACTCTCTTTTAAATCTTCTTGAATCTGCTTAACCAATCTTTCAATCTCTGCCCTTTTATTCTCTAAATCAATTCTACTTTTACTAGACTCTGCACCCAGTTTTTGATCAGCCATTCTAATTAAACTTTCATTAGCTTGATCAAGTACAGTAGGGAGAATTTCTGTAAGTTTCTGAGATATAGTTTCAGATATCTCTTCTTTCTGCTTATGAGTATCTTTAAAGAAAAAGTAAAATATCCCTATACCCAAAAGAATTCCTCCAATTAGAGCAATAACTAATTCCATAATGGTAAAAATTTTAAAATTATAGTATCCTAATCAATTATACATTATGAACTCAACTAATCACACCTCAGAAAATAAAAGATTCCTAAAACATATACTAATTACCCTCATTGCAGGTGCACTAACCCACTTTCTTAACTATCTATTTAGCATATACCTTGCAAGAAAGTTAGATGTTACTTACTTTAACTACTACAATGCAATACTAGGAATAGTTACTCTCATTCAAATACCAGCAATAGCAATACAAACAACAATAACAAAGAAAGTAGCAGAGAAGAAAGATTTTGACCTTACAGAATTTAAAAAGAAAAGTACAATACAACTAACCTTAATAGCTGCAGTTATCTCTATAATATTCTTTGTATTTGGAAAACAGATATCCAATATTGCAAACATCCCAGTACAATATATCCCTGCACTAACACTAGTAGTATTTACTGCAATTATAAACCCAATTGCAAAGGGATTCTTACTTGGTCTTGAGAAAATTACACAATTTAATACAGTAATGATTGCAGAAACACTCTTTAAATTTGCAATAGGGTATTTTGCACTTCAAACAAGCTCACAGATTACAACAATAACATTAGCATTTGCAGTTCCCTTCCTAATATCAACATTAATTATTCTTCCATTTACAAACACAAAAAGCAAAAAGAAACCTGAGCAGGAGCTTAAGCTTAATTATAAACAAATATTTCTCATTTTTATCACCTTCTTTATGCTTAACATCCCCTTCACTCTTGACCTTATACTTGTAAACCCAGCAGTAAGAGCATCATATGGAGCACTTTCTCTAATAGGAAAGATTGTATACTTTGGAGCAGTTACAATAGCCAACTTAATGATATCAAGACTTGCAAATACACAAGGACAGTCAAGAAAGAAGAATCTCTTGATATCATTGGGAATATCTGCAGTAATTGGGATTGTAATATGTATAATATATTGGCTCTTTACAGAGCAGATTGTAAATATTGTATTTGGTGGGCTGTATAAAGAAATCACTAGATATGTTGTTCCTTACTCAATTGCTATGATAGGGTATGCTATATCATACATGGTAATAACCTCAGAACTTGTAAATGATTCATACATACACATATATCTACTACTGTTCACATCTTTACTTCAAGGTGTTCTGTATAAAATAAATAATAATAGTTTATACGATGCATTCTTCAATCAGATAATTGTATATGGTGTATTATTCTTCTTTGTTTTGATACTTCTAATTTTTAAAACTCTTAAAACAAATGGAAAAGAAAAAACAAAAGAAGAACAAATTTAAAAAAGGATGGGAAGATTTTAAGTCTTTTGCACTAAAAGACAATGTAATATCAATGGCAATTGGTGTTGTAATAGGAGCAGCATTTAAGGATTTAATAAATTCACTAGTAAATAATGTGTTTACACCACCAATAGGGTTTCTTACTGCAAAATTAGATTTCTCTAAGCTATTTATAACCTTGGGCAAAACACAGTATAAGACATTAGAAGAGGCAAAAGCGGCTAATGCAGTTGTTATACAGTACGGATTAGTATTAAACACATTAATTGCATTCTTAATCACAGCTTTAGTACTATACCTTGTAAGCAAAGCAGTAAGTAAAGCAACACAAAAGGAAAAAGAAGCTAAGATAGTAAAGAAAACAAAGAAATGCCCTTACTGTATGTCAGAAATAAATATTAAAGCAAAGAGATGCCCATTTTGTACAAGTGAACTAAACAAATAATTACTCTCCCACACACTTCTCTTTTATACAAATTCCTACTCCTAAATCTACACAAGACTCTCCTCCACATGTTTTACCATTCTCATCACACCAAACCCCTAATATACAATGTGTTCCATCTTCCTTGCCCTTACATTGTGCATTACTATCAACACATTTAGCATCACATATTTTAAATGTACACGATATCCCATTTTCTGTACAAACACATGTATTACAATCAATATTAAACACATCTCCTATATCATACTTCTGATTATCAAATTCACAATAAGCAGGAACTTCCCCCTTCGTGTTATTCTCACTTTTAGTTACCTGTGTATATACAACCCATGTAATTAAAAGAAGTGCAAATATTCCAAACATAATATATATCTTCTTCAGGCTTGTACTCTCATTATTATTACTTCCTGAAGACATACTAGTATTGTTTGTATCCACTATGTATAAAGATACAATTTAAATATATCTTAGTGTATCACTTACAAGAAATATGGACAATAGTAGATTCGAACTACTGACCCCTACAATGTGAATGTAGTGCTCTAACCAGCTGAGCTAATTGTCCTTGTAGCTTTATTGCTGTTATTCTTTTGATCTACATTAGTAATGTTTACCTGCTTAGGTTCACTTGGCTTAAGGTCATTAACAATATTAAGCATAATATATCCACCCAAAACTAATACAAATATTAAAACCCCAGTTAAAACATTACCAAATATCCCTGCAATTATCCCAAGTACAATACTAACAACCCCTGCTATAACATACTTCATAAGGTCTATCATTTAAATATGTTATTAAATTATTTTTCCATTATAACCTAAAAAATAGATAACAAAAATGGGCGATATAGGATTCGAACCTATGACCCCTTCGGTGTAAACGAAGTGCTCTGACCAGCTGAGCTAATCGCCCATAAACAAATTGTATTCTATCAAAAAATCCCCCCTTTATCCACTTTACTTACTATTTTTAAGTTGGAGATAAGCATTCCCAGAGTCAGTAAATACATGACATACAGCACTCTTCTCACTACCCTCTTCTTTCATATTCATTGGAAAAGATATTCTTTTAATCTCTTCATTACATTCATATTCAGAAACATTTAAACTGCCAACCTCCATACATTCACTCCCCTGAGCTATAATTATTGCTTGAGATATAAACATATCACCACACATAGAATTCTTTAGAGCAAGAGCCCTAGTAGCAGGTTTAATACTCTCCATCATCTTAGAAAAACCAAGAATAAAGATAACAAAGATAAAGAAGAAAAGAAAAGGCATGTACTTTCTCTCTCTTCCCATTGACATGGCAGTAATGTATACAAAGTAAAAATGCCGAGGACAGGATTTGAACCTGCACAGGAGTATAAGTCCCACTACCACCTCAAGGTAGCGTGTCTGCCAATTTCACCACCTCGGCGTACACATATTCTATCACATACCACATTACTTGCTCAATTCTCCACTTTATGACAAAATCAAATAGATAATTTAGTAAAGGCAAAATATGAAAATCAAAGATATAAATGCAATTGAAATACTAGATTCAAGAGGAATACCTACAGTATCTGTTGAAATAGAACTGCTAAGTGGAGATAAAGCAAGAGGAGAAGTGCCATCAGGTGCTTCAACAGGAAGCAGGGAAGCAATTGAGTTAAGAGATAATGACCCAAAAAGATTTAATGGGAAAGGAGTACTAACTGCTGTTAATAATGTAAATACAATAATAAGGGATGCAATAATTGATAAAGAGTTTGAAAGCCAGAAACAGTTTGATGATTTTTTAATATCACTTGATGGAACAGAGAATAAATCAAAGCTTGGAGCTAATGCAATCCTCTCATGCTCAATAGCTTTCTGCAAAGCAGCAGCACTAAGAATAGGTCTCGAGCTTTTTGAATATATTGGAATGATATATTGGGATAAAGAGTATTCAAAAGATAAATTTCATATGCCTAGACCTCAGATATATAATGGAAGAGGGAAACATGGCAACTGGGCAACAGATATTCAAGAGTACATGATAATTCCTAAATTAAACTCATTTGAAAACTTCTCTGAACATTTAGACATCAAGTAAAATTTTTATGGTATACAAGATATATTAGATAAGAAGTATTACTCAACTGGTGTAGGATATGAAGGAGCTTTTGCACCTAAGGAAATCAAGTCGAACAAAGAAGCTCTGGATATTCTTGTGGAGGGTATTGAGAAGAGTGGATATATAGATAAATTTGATGTAGCATTAGACATCGCTGCCTCAGAACTGTTTAACAAAGATACACAGAAATATGACCTTAAAAGAGAAAATAAATCTATTACTGCACAAGAATGGATAACATTACAAAGCCAGTGGTATTCCCACAATATCCTGTGTTTTCAATAGGAGGACTCTAGGATTAGAGCTTGGAAGTAGAGCATTTACTAAGTCTTTTGGAAGTAAATATCAAATTGTAAGAGGATGATTTACTCGTTACAAACACAAAACTAATACAAAAAGGTATTGAAGAGAAAGCTATAAATGCTGTATTAATTAAACTTAATCAGATTGGAACAGTATCAGAAACATTAGATGCAATAAGAATGAGTGTAGATAATGGAATGCAAGCAATAGTATCACACAGAAGTGGTGAAACAAATGATTCATTTATTGCAGATATGGTTGTGGGAACAGCTGCACAGCAATCTAAATTTGGTGCAATAAACAGAGGAGAAAGATTAGCAAAATACAATAGACTTCTTGAAATTGAAGAATGTCTTTTACAGTGATAATCTAGGATCCCTATCAACAGCTAATATATCTTCTTTTTCAGTTAAGACTTTCTTTTCTGAAGTACATTAAAATACCCACTAAAGCAACTACAGTATTTCATTTACCCTGTACCAATCAGATAGTAATAAGCACTGAGATTATACTCTTTAGACACTCTTCCTACAGCCCTTAGAATCTCCTCATTATTAAACACCCCTCCTCCAATAAGTATACTCTTCACATCAGCTTTTCTTTTCAATAGCCTTTTTTAATTTAATAACAACAGAATCAATACAGGATCAACAAAACCTCCTGCAAAATCATAACCACTTTCATAGAATACCCTTTTCTCTAAGTTCTCTGTTTTTATACAATGCCGCAGTCTTATGCTACCAGAATAACTAAAATTAAGATCAGTAGAGTTTTTCATAGGAGTAGAGAATTCAATAACCCCTCTTCTTACCCCTCTTTGCAAATTCAGAAACAAATATGGCCCCCAGGATAATCCCAATTAAGAAGCTACCCACTTTATCAAAAGCCTCTCCAGCAGCATCGTCTAATGTCTGTCCTAACTTTACTTACCAATCTCCTTTTTATATACTTTATGTTTACCTGACATACAAAGCAAGTTACAGGAAAAGCATTAAGAAGTTCATCAATACTATTTAACCCCTTTCCTTTTTGAATTAAGAAGGAAGATGAGAAGACATATCCTTCCATATGATTAACAGAAACAAATGGCTTATTACCAACTAACTCCTTTGCATATTTAATACCTACCTCTAAATCTATAGCAAGACTATACCTATGGTTACCAATATAATCAATATTATGAATCATACCAGGTTATTACCAATGCTTTCACATATACCCTCAATATTTTCTTCATGCAATCTTTTGCTAAATCAGGAACAACACCACCAAATTCTGAATGAAGCCCCATCTGAGAAGACAGTTGAGAATATATGACCTCACGACTATTGAAGAAGTGCTACAGATGTATCATCACAGCTTGTGTCAATTCCCAGTATTAAAGGTTTTTTTTAACTTTTCTTTAGTTAGTACCATATATTGTAATTCTTCTTTCTTCTAAAGATATATACTCAAAAGATATTTTATACATAGGAATATTTCTATCAGAACAAATCTTTTCTATCTCTTGATAAAACTTATCGCCCATTCAATAACAACAATTCTTCCTTTCTCTAAATGCTCCATAAGACCTGACCTATTAAACTCCTCTTCACTATCCAGTCTCCATGTGTCCATATGTGCAAGAATATTCCCATCATATTTATACTCATTAATTATTGTATATGTAGGGGAGTTATATATCCTTACTTCCAAGCCCCTTCCCTATACCCTTTGTAAACTGTGTCTTACCAGCTCCTAACTCCCCACTTAATGCTACTACTACACTCCCATCTAAATCTTTAAGATACTCTTTTGTAAACCACTGCCCAAATTCACTTGTCTGCTTCGCAGTCTTTGTTATCCTCTCTTCAAGGAGAGTACTTTTCTTTACTGCATTCTCAAAACTAATCTTTCCTTCTCTAAGTATAGTTAAAGTATTTAGTGTTGTATCTAGTATTGTAGATGGAGAGTTTTTAGGAAGCTGACCATCGTCTATGTATAAACTAATTAATGACTGACTTTTAAGAGGGAGCTCTTTAAGAAGCTGTCTTATGCTATATGGATGAGGTCTGAAGATACACGGTAGATACCAGCTGTAATAGGTCTGTTAAACTCCTTTATCATTTTTAATGTGAATTTGTAATCAGGTATTCTTACTCCTGTTGTTCCCTGTTTTGATACAACTGGTGGTTTAAGTACTCCACTACTTTGTGAAATTACTGTAATTGGTCCAGGAAGATAATTATTATAAATATTCTCTGCCATTTCATTTAAATGAACATATTTTCTTGCCATATCAATATCACTTACAGCAATTGATATTGGTTTAGAGCCTCTAAATGTTTTGTATGTGTTAAGCCAGATAATGCCCTAGGATTTGTAGCATCAGCACCAAGACCATAGCATGTTTCAGTTGGATAGACTATAAGGCCACCTTCATTTAATACCTTAATTGCCTCTTCTATAACTTCATCCTGATTATTATTAGTCAATTTTAATCTTTTCATATATAATTATACTCTATGAATAAATATTATTTCATGATATTTAAATTAAAAATATTAATATCATGGAAATACAGGTTAATGGACGACACCTCAAAAAGAGGTACTTGAAAGTGATGATTAGCACTTGTAGATTTCTGGGCACCATGGTGTATGCCATGTAGAATGCTTGCCCCTACAATAGATAGAGAGTAAATGAGATGGAAGGAAAGGTTAAGGTATAACAATGTAGATGAGAGATCATATCCTCAACAGTGTGAAGGCTGAGTAATTCCACAGTAATGTTGTTCAAAATGGACAAACAGTTGAAACCATGATTGGTTTACAGCCTAAAGAAGAAATTATTAAAAACAATCTGGCAAGAGCATTTGTAAAATATGATAGAAGGAGAGAAGTTTGGAGAATATACAATAGAAAGAAACCCTTCGGTGGTATAGAGCAAAACATTACTCTTAAATATAGAAATGGGAGTATAGTAATGGTTCCAGATACATCTATGGTATATCCTCATCCGATTATTTATGGATTTAATAATAAAGATCCAAATATTAATGTTACAAGGTATCCTGAATTAGAAAAGTATAAGATGTTTGCAGATACTTTAGGTGCTCCTCCATTCAACTCTATTGTTAATATTCCTGTATATAGAGTAGTGATTTAAGATTCATCTGACATGCTATGGCAGAATCTTTTTATAACTTAAGGGAAGAGTCATATTTAAGATACATTCATGATTTTGATTTTGATAATTGGTATTGTAAACATATTGATGAGTATATATAAATAAACTAAACTCAATGGGTATTCCTGCTTCTATACTTATTGATGGTGATAGGTCTGGATGGGAGCGTTATGAAGCTATATTACTTTTTAAAAAGAAGGATAAACCTTCTTAAAATTGATATTTTAGGGTACCTTTGATATACTTTGTTATATATATTGGGGTGGTAGCTCAATTGGTTAGAGCTTTGCACTGTCACTGCAAAGGTTGCATTCGAGCCTGTCCATCCTGCCATATTCCAATGTTTACTATAAACCCAATTAACTATACTCAGAAATTCTTCCTGAAATTGCTTATTTTCACCCTAAAAGTGAAAGTTCCGGCAGGCGCCCAGTGGATGAAAAATCGTCGTGTTGAGGATTTTCACACTTTGCCTGAAGGTAGAATCCTTATGTGGAACAGCTAAAGTAAGAGTTAGTTAAATCTCTATCCGATTTGTCTCCTAAATCCTTAATGTCTTAGCAAACTACTATTATGTAAATAATAGGATAAAGAACGAGAAGAAGTACAATTCCAATAACGAAAACCTTTGCTAAGAGATGTATTTCTAGACCTTTAACAGAAACAAATTTTTATCATCTCATATTCAACACATTTAATTTCAAAAAATAAAACTCATTCCAGGCAAATCTATAAATATTCGGTTCCTCCCTTGTGGGTCATCGTTTCCTAGCATATCAATTGGAGGAACTATATGAAATAAGTTGCCCTCGACAATCCCATATGGGATCAATACCAATACTAAAGCTGCATTGCAAGATTAGTTGCATTTTTAAGCGCATTAAAATACTTCCTGTGGATACACTTGAGCATTCGGTATTTTGCCAAGATGATTTAGGAATATCAAGCTACTCGATTTTATCAACAAATCACTACAAAATTTATTTCTTCAAAAAATATCTTTTCAACATTCTTATAAATAGCATGCCTCTCAACTCAAACGGGACTTGACTTTCCTTCTTCTTAAAACTTTTACTAAAGGCACAATCGGTAATACTAAATTTTTTACTAGTCTAGGAAATTCTTTAATCATTTTTTCTATGACCCATAACGAGAGTGGAATATCCTTTTATATTATTCTAATTTTTGAATATCTTAAATATTCTTCTTGGTATTTACACCGTTTCTTCTTCCTCTCTTAACAATTCTACTAATTCTTCTAAATTATTCTTTACCTTATCTAAATCTATACCCTGTGTCTTGAGATCATACTACTTAGTATTCTTAATACCCTCTATCATTTCAAGTATATTTTTTATCTATTATCTTCTTTAATCTCATTGCATGTAATGCAGACATTGTAAATTCCTTTTGTGTAAGAATGTAGTATCTACATTCCTATTCTTCTCTATTTCTTCTTCTATCCTTTATATACATAAGGAAAGTTCTCTAATTCATCATCCCAAAACTCGTTTAAAAATGTTATCACTCATAGCATCCATATTAAATTTTTCCTTCAAGTTTGAGATATCCCTACCTGACTCTATTAAATTTTTTATTATCGGATAATAACTCTTTTGCTTTCCTTTATTCTTTAGTATGTATTTTACAATTATCATCAGTACAATTAACTAACAAACACTCCATACACTCAGGATTTGCATACAAGCAACACTTTTGTCAGTTTTTTAACAACAGAGCTCTCGTATCTTATGGTAGATATAAACAGTGTTTTACCTTATCTTCTCGCCAATACTTAAGATCTTTAAATATCATATCTCCATTACCTAATAACTCTTCAGCCTTAACTTACCTATAACATTTTTAGAATCTTCTTCAGTTGTACAGATTCCATATTCTTAATACATTTCTTCTACATTTAGAAATCTTCCTTAGTACGAGATGAAGAGGATAACAACATATACATACCAACCTCACTACCACTCCTAGCAATTTTTTCTATTATTGAATAACTACCATCTATTATATGAATTAAATCAGAGAATTCATCTACTACAATAACTACATATGGTTTCTTTTTAAATTCTTTCTTCTTCACTTTTCACATCATGTAAGTACCTTTTGGAGTGTTTCCATCTAGGAGTCAGTAACTATGAGAAATTGAAGATGTCCTATTCCATCATAAGCGTATATAATTCTACCCAAGTTTAAGATCAATCATTATAAATTAACTTTTCTGTTTTAGAAAGAAGAATGGTATTATTATTTTAAATTAATAAAAATGATTTTACCTTGAGGTCATACCATCACTAATATACTTTTAATATCTACCAAATCTTTAAAAACAATATTCTTGTTACTAGTCTCTACCCAAACATATTGGTATTTCATATTTATCTAAATCAATATCTCGTAATCTTTCAAAGATATATATCTATCATCTTTAATAGATATTAACATTGATAAATCTAGGATATTTTTATAGATGGCATAATGTTTTTAATTTAGATTATAAATCAAATTCCTACCTATTTAAGAAACAATGTTTAAACTATACTTTCTTTTCTAGCATAGCTAAAGCTAAAATGCTTCCCATAGCCTAACTGATCCTCCCTTTCTGCAGTGCTTCTTAAGTACTCTATCCACACCTTAAATTCACTCTCTGGCATATTATTTAATCTCTCCATTATCAAACTGCTAATACCATCTGTTGTTAAATGATGTAATTTTTCTAAATCATATGTATTTTTAACAAGTTTCTCCATCTCTTCTGGATACATAAATGTAAATACTTTTTGGCTATCAACTAGTCTAAAACCATCTTGTATCTCTTCTTTATATTTCTCTACATAGTTATCAAACTTCTTAACACATTTTACAAAAGTAAAATTATTTGAGATATATGCTAAGTATATTAAACCCTGTGGCTTTGTAACTCTTAAAGCCTCTTCTAAGCATTTATCCCTTTTTTCTCCATCTAAGTGATACATTGGTCCTAAACATAAAACCATATCAAAAGTGTCCTTTTCATATATTGATAAATCTAAGGCATTGCCAAGAACAGGATTAATATTCATTCCCTTCTCTATCTTCGATTTAAGAATATTCAAATTCTTTTCAACAGGTTCTAGTGCATCAACTTGATAGCCTTGTTTTGCATAATACAAAGAGTATGCACCAGTACCAGCACCAAGCTCTAAGATTCTCATTCCTTTTTGAAGATATTTATCAATATAGTCTGTGTAAGAATAAATTCAGTTTTATGTTTATTATCTAAATAATCTTCCTTCTTCCTGACTTAAATTCTCATAATAGTTAATAACAGAATCCATTTAGATATTATAGCAAATGAAATTAATGTAATAAGTATATCAGAAATGAAATATCTCTTCATTTTTTCTGAGATTGATTTTCTTTGTTCTCTTCTAGAATCCAAACTTATATGTCCTACCATTAAGTTACTCAAGCAATACTGGTTCAAAGACTTCGGCTGAATAAGTTACGAAACATATGAGACTCATACAATATACTCCCTCATTTAATAAATGCTTAATTGATAATATATAATTAATAAATATTAGTTAATTATACACAAGTTATAAAGGCAACAGAAATACCATATATCTAGATTAGAAAGTGGTGTTTCTTCACAAATGCACAAAAAAGATTTTGGGATAGACTGTGTATATAAAATACCTAAAAATAAAAGAGGGGCTGACCATGTCAACCCTGCATCTGTAATAATAATATCATCTAGTTTAAAAATATCAATTTCAATGATTATAGGCCTTAAAAGAAAATATAACTACTTTATATTCTTATCTTAGATTTAATTTATTAAATTAAATTATCTTCACTTAATTACTATCTTGAAGAATATTTATATCTTTAACTTTAGTATTACAATTGGTTAATTCTGTATATTCCTTGTATTAGTCTTTTAAGATTCTTTTAAAATATCTCCTTGCATATTACCTCTTTTAATTCCATATCATTGCTTATAAGTGTTTTACCAAATTTAGATAATACCAAATATAACCCATCCACATACCTAGAGGAATATCACCCTTTGGCATAGTTTCAACAATATATCCCCTATCCGTAACCCCTTCTAAAGTCCCCACTAACTCTCCTCTTAAAGCTAAAGCAAGTGCCAAATGATATTCAACCTTTCGACCTTCATTTTTAATACCATCCATTAACGAAACCTTTAGAGCTTTTGTTAAATCATCATTATTATGTCCACAGTCTCATTCCTCAAAATATCCTACTTATCACCAAGACTAGGAATATCTACTCCACCATCTGAAGCTAATACATACATATTTGTATATTTAGAAATTTCTACTTGCCTTTTCTGCATTTTCAGAAAGTGATAAACCATTCTCTTCAACTTCACATTAATATCAGAATTTTGCAGGCAAATATATTCTAGATTATCAATACCACTTAGCATATATGTTTTACTACCTTGCTTTATACGGATTTCTAGTACCAATCAGTATTTTCATAAAATAATTAAATATATTATTAATATTAAAATAATCTAACCCTATACTGAAATATCTCTTAAATTCATTTTTAAACTCATCTTTACTATTAACATTGGGTAATACTTTCAGGAAACCAACTACTTTTTCCTTACCATACCTCTTTATTAATCCCTCTACAACAAATCCTGCCTCCGAATATACTTTCTCATCCTCATGAGAGTAATATTTTAAAAAGTTTTTAAATTCCTTAGTCTTTTCTTTGTACCTAATTGACCTGATGTATATATTGCAAAACCCTCATCTAACCATGTAGCACCTTTACCTTGTGAAAAAATCATATAAAACAAATGACTTAACTCATGTTTTAGTAAAGAATAATACTCCTCATCTGAATACTTATGTCTACTCTCTTTCTCATAACTCTCTGGGGAAAGAAGAAGCAGTTTATTATAGCTCAATGCTCTTCCAACAACCCAATCTTCTGTTTTATATCCAGATATAATATCAAAAGATTCTCTACTGTCTACTAAATATATAACGGGAGTGTTTTCTATCCAATTAACACCATAGAAGCCTATTAATTCCTTCATAGCTTTGTTATAAAAATCTTTTACCTTTGTGTTATTTGATTGTGTGATATTTATATCATATATATCTGTCATATCAGGATTATATCAAGAATGAGACATCTTATCTTACTTTTTATACTGTCTTATTTGTCCCATCTTTGGCTCCAGACATGTATGTTCCACCATAATTCTTTATCCATAATCTCCAGATGCGATACAACCTGTACATACTCTTTGATCTTAATATACAATATAATAATTTAGTTATGGTTATACAATCAGAATTTGAAAACAGGAGTACTGAAGAATTTACAGTAAACACATTAGACAATGGTGTGGTAATTGGAGAATTGCATCAAAGAGAGAATCCTTCTCAACAAGAAAATGAGAGATTTAATTAATTGCTTGACCAAAACAAAGATTCAATATTTGTTTTAGAATCAGACCCAAGCAACTCCGACATATTTACTGAAAAGAATTCTCCTCCTACCTTTATGTCTCAAGCTTTAGAATTTGCTAAAAAAAATAATATACAGGTAGAGATAATGGATGACGAAAGAATAAGCAAAGATAGATATGGAATTTGGCAAGAGGCTGGTACTGATTTTTCTCAACAAGACTTTGACATTATTAACGCTATATACATTATGAGAATGGGTCTTAACGTACATAATATATCTTTTGAACAGGTTGTTAACAATATTCAAAACTCGGATATTCTAGATGAGGGGAGAAAACAAACATATTTTAATAGTTTTTCTAAATATATTAAACTGTTACAATCAGAAGATAGGGATATTAAGTTAGAGAATATAGATAAACTAATACATTTAAACATTAAATATGATGCTATTTGTAGAGAGAGATACTATCAAAAGAAGATAGCTAATATCATGGAAAACAATCCTGGTAGAAAGATATTTGCTGTATTTGGGAAGTCACATACGCAGGGTATTTCTAATACAATAGAGGGTTCTATTTACCTTACACCTCTTCCCTCTATTGCTAAAATGAAATGGTTAATGGCTTCTATTTAATCTCTGTCTTTTTCAATCCGTCTGGTTCTAATTTGTATACAACATCACATACCTCTTTAAGAAACTTCCTATCATGTGATATTCCAATTATACAACCCTCAAAATCTTTAAGTACTTCTCTAATAACTGGATTTGAGAGAGCACTAAGATTTCTAGTAGGTTCATCTAAAAGTAAAACATTTTTCTTATCAAGCATCATCTTTAGTAATATTACTTTCGCTTTTTGTCCATAACTAAGGTTTTCAATTCTACTATTCATCTCGTCCCAATTTAGTTTGATCCTCCCAATAAAGGCAGCTATCATATCAAAATCGATCTCATCTAAATCTCTAACAAGGTAGTCCATTACTACATCCTCATCATTCAAAACCTCTGAGTAATTTTGCGGCATATACCCAACTTTAATATCATCTCTATCAGCTAATCTCTTATTAATTTCTTTGAGAAGTGTTGTCTTTCCTACACCATTGGTTCCTATAATACCAACCTTTGTAGGACCATATACATCTAGTTCAATATTCTTTGCTAATACTTTATCTCCAATTTTTAGTTCATCTAAATCTAATTCAATAATTCTTTTTCCATTTGGAAGAACAGAATCCTCATCAAAAGAGAAATATATTGGATCCTCTGTTTCTAGTTTTTGAGTTTGTCTTCTTCCCTCTATTACTTTTTCTCTTGCCTTAATAACATGCATCTCTTTGTTTAATCTTCTCCTCACTGAAGAATCTTTAATTCTCTCTTGTGCACTTTTAACTATACTTTTTCTATGTCCTAATTTTTGTTTGGCTTCTAAATACTCTCTTTTCTCTCTTTCAAAATCTTGCTCTCTTTTTTGAATCTCTGTTGTCCTTCTCTCAACATATGTCTTGTAATCACCTCTAAAGAGAGTATGTCTAGCTTTTTTTTGTGTCTTTACATACTCAATATGCAAAATGAGATTAGCAGTACCCTCAAGTAAAGTTTCATCATGAGATACAAAAATAATGGGAATATTAGAATGGATAATGAAATCTTCTAACCATTCTAATGTCTCAATATCTAAATCATTAGTAGGTTCATCTAAAAGTAAAATGTCTGGATTATGAGTAAGTAATTTAGCTATCTGAATCTTTACCTTCTCACCTCCACTTAAGGTTCCAATAACTCTTTCACTTTCTAATATCTCTGGAGATACTCCAATTTTAGCTAACTCCCTAGCAATATCATTTAGTTTCTCATATCTTTCAATATCAATATCTTCTTCTGGAGAATCTTTCAAGAAATATTCATAGACATAACTATTATCCCACTTAGTATTTAATGACTGTTCAAGGTACCCTATTATTAAATCATCCTTTAAAACTTCTCCTGATAGATAACAGTACCTCTCAATCTCCTTACTGTTATATATAGCCTTAAGTAAGGTACTTTTACCATTGCCCTCTTCACCAATAACAGCCATTTTATCATCTTCATTCAGGACTAAATCTAGGTTTGAGACAAGAGGCTTTCCATTAATTGTTTCTATTGTTAAATCTCGTAGCTCCAACATAATATATATTAATAATTAATTTTTACTTAAATAAAGATATTTAAGTAACTCTTCGTTAACTGAATCTAATACCTCTTTATTACAATCTATCTGTTTCATTTCTCCATTCTTCAAATATGATTCAAATCTACAACCTGTATGACACAGAGGAAGATAAGGACATCCCTTATCAAGACACTGCTCATAAAGCTCAGGATAGAGATAATTAGGAAGATCATATCTTTCAGAATCAACTTTACCCTCTACAAACTCATCTCTTCCGACTCCACTTAAGCACTTAAATATATCTCCATTAGAAGAAATTACTAATGCATTGTCTAACTTAGATGTACACATACCTGTAAACATAAAAAGATTAGACATTTTAAAACCTAACTCTACAGCTTTTTTAAATAATGGAAGATAGTATTTAGTCATCTCTGATTTTTTAATTCCATACTCTGAAACATACTTATTAGCATCTGTATCATCAACTGTTTTAGAGATGAATCCTAAAGAGAGAATTATTCTATCTCTATCAAAATTCCTAGCTATATACTCTAAAAATTCTGGTATCTTATCTATATTCCCTTTATCATAGTTTATTCTTAAACTTACTTTCTCTATCTTCTTATTATCTATTAAATACCTAATATTATAAATAATTCTATAGAATGTTTATCATCCATTTCT
>JAXGOY010000006.1:0-50082 GCA_040767225.1 Candidatus Dojkabacteria bacterium | reverse complement strand
ATATATATGAAAAACATATTTAAAGATATAATAAATGAATATAAGCAGACAAAGAGATTAACTTTTAAAGAGTTAATTACACTTACTGCATATACATTAATCTTTTGTGGTATAATCGCACTCATAATTCTAGGAGCAGATGTACTCTTTCAGTGGGGATTAGCACAGTTCCTTAAGATATAATTAAAATATAAATGGTCAAAGACAAAAAAGAAAAAACAAATCCTAATGCTAAGTGGTATGTATTAAACATTAGAACAGGATATGAAAATAGTATAAAAAAAGAGCTTCAGCAAAGAATAGAAGCTACTGGTATGCAGGATAAAATTTTAGATATCCTCATACCAACACAAAAGAAAATTATTGTTAAGAAGGGAAAGCAGGATATTATGGATGATAAGCTTTTTCCAGGCTATGTTCTCATTAAAATGGAGCTTACTCCTCAAACATGGGATATAGTAAAAAATACAGAAGGTGTAAGAGGATTTGTAAAGACAGATAAATATCCAAGACCCTTACCTGAAAGTGAAGTAAAAGCAATAATGAAGTTTATGGAGGTTGAACAGCCTTCATATCAAAGTTCTTTTAGTGTAGGAGAAGCTGTGAAGATTACAGATGGGGCCTTTGCTGATTTCATAGGTAGTATACAAGAAATTGATAATACAAAGGGAAAAGTAAAAGTTTTAATATCTTTCCTTGGAAGAGAAGCTCCTGTAGAATTAGACTTCTCACAGATTACTAAACTTTAATATTTTATTAACCACATGGCAAAACCAATAAAAGCAATAATTAAGATAACAATACCTGCAGGACAGGCAACACCAGCTCCTCCAATAGGGCCTACACTTGCACCATATGGAATATCTACACAAGAGTTTTGTTCTCAGTTCAATGAAAGAACAAGAGAAGGGCAAGGAATATTAACACCTGTTGTAATTACAATATATGATGATAGATCTTTTGACTTTATAACTAAAACTCCTCCCACTTCTGAATTAATAAGAAGGGAGTTAAAAATAAAGAAAGGGTCTGAAAGACCTAATCTCAATAAGGTAGGAAAACTAACAAAAGAGCAGATTCAAAAGATTGTTGAAATTAAAATGCCTGATTTAAATACAACAGACCCAGAGCAAGCAGCAAAAATAATTGCAGGTACTGCAAAACAAATGGGTATTGAAACAGAAATATAATGTATAAATATTAAAATAATGAAAAGAGGAAAGAAATATATAAAAGTAAGTAAAGATTTAGATAGAACCAAATCATACTCTGTACAAGAAGGTATTAAAATGGCAAAAAAAACTTCTTACAGTAAGTTTGTAGGCAGCCTAGAGGCACATTTTGATATTATAATCCCAAAAGATAGAGATCCTAAATCAATTAAAGGTGCAGTATCATTCCCCTACTCTGTAAGCGATAAAAGTGTTACAGTAGCTGCATTTGTAACTCCTGATAAAGAAAAAGAAGCAAAAGAGGCTGGTGCTGATATTGTAGGATTGGATTCTTTAATTAAAGATATTAAAGATGGAAAGATTTCTTTTGATGTTGCAATTGCTACTCCCGCGGTAATGCCTAAGATTGCAGTACTAGGAAAAGAGTTAGGTCCTAAGGGTTTAATGCCTAATCCTAAGAATGGCACAGTAACAGATGATATTACTTCAGCTATTAAAGAATACAAAAAAGGTAAACAAACATTTGCTTGTGACTCATCTGGTGTAATACATATTAAAATAGGAAAGTTAGATATGGATGATGAGAAGTTAGCAGAAAATCTACATAGTGCAGTGTCAGCAATAGAGGAAGTATTAGGAAAACCATATAACCAAGTAATAAAGAGATTACATATTGCTCCTACAATGGGTCCTAGCTTTAAGATAGATTATAAAAAGGAAGAATAACTATTCCTACTCTCCATATTTGTTAATAAAAGTACTGTTAGTACTTAATAAACAGATGTTTTTATGGTATAATAATTACTTGACAGACTAATATTTGTCTATTTTTGCTCTTAAGAAAAAAAGGAGAAAAAATGTATAAGAAAGAGGAAAGACATAAGCAATTTCCTTGTGACTTCTGTAATATGAATGAATGTCCTCTTGATGGGGAAAAATGTCCAGCAGTTAATCTTAAAAGTTTTTTCAAAACCATAGACCCTGAGAAAGTCTATGATGCATATGAGGAATATCTCAAGTTAATTGGCTTGGGAGGTTATAGAAATTTAACTCCATATAATAACTTTAGTCTGTCAACAAGAGAGGATGGTAGATTACCAAAATTAGTATATGTATATACTAAATAAGTATCACTATTCCATCCTCTCTTGACCTCCCTTCATTTGTAATATATAATCCTGAACATATTTATCAAAGAAACATGGTACAAAGATAAATCCATGTGAGATAAATATTAATTCAAAAATTAATTAAATAAATATACAGATGTCTAAAACTCGTACACAAAAAGAAGAGTTACTTAAGATATATAAAGAAATGATAAAAAATAGTTCTGGATATATCTTAGTAAGCTCAGATAAAATAGATACAGCAACTATAACTACACTCAAAAGAGATTTAAGAAATGTAAACTCCAGCTATACTGTAGTTAAAAACAATATATTTAAAATTGCATTACAAGAAAGCAATCAACCATTACAGTTACAAGAATTTGATGGAGCTACTGGAGTAATATCCTTTCAAGAAGATCCTACACAACCTGCAAAATTAATAAAGAAGATACAGAAAGAAATGGAGTTATTAAATCCTAAATGTGGAGTATATCAAGAGGAGTTTTTAACAGATGAAAGAGTTATGCAATTGGCAGACATACCTTCAAGAGAAGTGCTACTTTCAAGACTCGTAGGAACAATGAATGCACCATTAACAGGATTTATGAATGCAATTACTGGAAATATAAGGGGCTTTACTATTCTTTTGAATGGTATTTCTGAAAAGAAAGCTAATATTAATTAAATTATTTAACATATATTAAAATGGCAGAAGAGAAAAAAGATCTTCCAAAATTAAGTGAGAATGCACAGAAAGTTATTGAAATAGTCGAAAAAATGACTGTTTTAGAACTTGCAGACTTAGTTAAAGTAATGGAAGACAAATTTGGAGTTAGTGCAGCAGCACCAGTTGCAGTAGCAGCTCCAGCAGCAGAAGCAGCACCAGAGGAAGTTGAGAAATCTGTATTCAATATTGTCCTCAAAGATGCAGGTGCAAACAAAATAGGTGTAATTAAAGTTGTAAGGGAAATTACAGAACTTGGTCTTAAAGAGGCTAAGGACCTTGTAGAAGCTGCTCCTAAGGTTGTAAAAGAAGGAGTAAAGAAAGAAGATGCAGAGGCTATTAAGGCTAAATTTGAAGAAGCAGGTGCAAAAGTAGAGCTTGAATAAATACCTCTGTTCTAAGAAATAAAAGAAAGGCCACATTAAAGTGGCTTTTCTTCTAGTACACCAACATCATACTCATCTTTTGTCTGCTGTTGCTCAATATTGTTCTGTATCTTCTCAATATTCTCTTTGCTTGTATACACTGTTACATAAAGATCTGAAAGATAGCGGTAATCAACATGAATTTCCTTCTCCTTTAAATCTTTTATTAACATCTCATAAATTTTAGGAATAGAAAAGTTTTCTTGCCTTGAATTAATAAATATACTGTTTCCATTTTGAACTATTTCTACATCCTCAAAACCATCGTAATATGCAACTTCTACCCTTACCATATCCTGCATCTTCTCATCTTCAATATATACAATCTCATACCCATAATTTTCAATTATTAAAGAATCTGTCATCTCAAAAGTCTCACTCTTTTTATCCAGAACTATATCCTGACGAGGAGAACTAGTAAATGTAAACTCTTTCATTTCAATAGCCCCTACTCCCATACTTACACCAAGACCAATAAAGGATATTAAAAGAAATGTAAAAACCTTTTTCCACTTACTTCTTCTATTAATTATAAAATTGTAAATTACATAAATGATAATAGTAGAAAGAAGAATAAATGATAATGCAAAAAGAACTAAACTAAAAAGAAACACACCATCAAACATCCAAGATATAACAATCACTAAGCCTGCAACGGCAACAAGCATATAGAAAAGTATAAAGAGAGATAAAAATGCTACAAAAACCTTTAAACAAAAAACAAATACTTTTCCTAAAAAAGAAAATACACCAAAATCATGTCTAACAATTTTCTCTTCTTTATTACCTTCCTCCTTTTCTTCTTTCTCTCCTTCTATTTGGGTTTGGGTAGACTTCTTACTAAAATTCGCAATATTAAGAAATTTTGCTTTATAAACAGAAATAAATATTAGTAATGAAGTAATAAAATATGTAATATCTACTAAAAATCTCCATATAGCTTTAAGTACTTGAGCTGTATCTCCCCCTATTGCAAAAAACACATTGTAACCAAGTGAAGCAATATAATTAAAAGGTATCTTTACAACAAAGAAAATAACAACACATGCTACTACAAGCTCAAAGAAAAATCTAAATCTTGTTTTTCTATCCATTTGATTAAATATGTCTACAGTCTTTTGTAAAAGAGATGAGACCTCTTCAATTAAGTCATTAAATGTATATCTTCTCTTCTCATCTTCTCTTAACTCTGCAATATCATCTTTCATAAGTTCATCAAGTGAACAATCAAAAAGCTTACATATTGCAATTATTTTCTCTGTTTCAGGATATGCAGCACCAGATTCCCATTTAGATACTGCCTGCCTTGACACACCTAATTTAAAAGCAAGATCTTCTTGAGACATTTTCTTGCTTTTTCTTAGGTACTCTAAGTTTTTACTTAAGCTCATATTAATTTATATATTAAATTTAATGCCCAATTTTATCTGTATTGCAGGGTTGCAACCACCAGCTTACAGTTGCTTTATGTAAACTAGGGGTTGCATTTTACCCAAAATACTCTGTTTTTCATTATACCACTCATATCATTCGACAATAATATGCTTTACAAAGTATAATTATGCATAAACTTTAACTTTAAAATATTAAGGATATGAATAATAATTCTGTAGCTTTTACACAATGGATTGTTGATCATGGGGTATCTCAGACTGTATTAGAACTTTTAATATCTGTTTGTATTGTTTCTACAATTGTAAGTATTGCAAGATATATAGTAGGAAGTAAGACATATGGAATATATGCACCAATAATATTAGCTATAGCATATTCATATACTGGATTAAAATATGGTTTAGCAATTACTTTTGTTGTTATACTAACTTCCCTTCTTTCATACTCTGTATTAAGAAGAGTAAGAATGCACTATATAACAAGAATAGCTGCAAATTATACTATTTTATCAATGGTATTAGTTCTCTTCTTTGTAATAGTAGACACCTTTGGCTTAGGTTTAGAAAATATGTCAAACATTCCACCTCTTGCCTTTATATGTATAGCTACACTATCAGATTTCTTTATAAGACAATATATTAAGAAGTCAATAAAAACATCTGTTGTTACACTACTGGGAACAATATTAGTTGCAATTGCAGGATGGTTTGTAATAACAAGGGACATTATCTCTAACTACATATTAAACAATCTATGGATTATTCCTCTCCTAACACTATTTAATATTTTACTTGGTACTTTTAAAGGATTAAGAATAAAGGATCTTTTTAGATTTAGATTTACTACAAGAGAGGATGAAAAGTAATAATCCAATAAAATTAAAGAAGGAAGTTCTTGGCCTAAATAGAAGAAATCAGGAATATGTAAGGCCATTTAACTCTCAATCTGCCAAGGCTATTGCAGATAATAAAATATACACTAAAAGAGTTCTTAAAAAGGAGCTTATACAAACACCTGAGGTATATAAGTTAATAAGAACAAAAAAACAGCTTGAATTCCTTGATTGGGATAGTCTTCCCAAAAGCTTTGTTATAAAACCAAATGCAGGGACAGGAGGAAATGGAATAATTGTATTCTATGGCAAGAAAAAAGGAAAATATGAATGGATAAGACCTAATGGAACAGTAATGACACAAAGGGATATCATACTTCATATAGAGAGCATATTAGAAGGAAGATTCTCTATGGGTTTTGGAAATGATATCGCAATAATAGAGGAAAGAATAAAGACAGACCCACTACTTAAGCAATATTCATATAAAGGAGTTCCCGATGTAAGAATAATCTGCTTTAATCTTGTTCCCATTATGGCAATGCTACGATTACCAACAAAAAGATCAAATGGTACTGCTAATCTTCATGCAGGCGCAATATGTACAGGAATAGATATAGGAACAGGAATAACCACCTACTCTATGCATATGAAGCCTAATTCTTTAATTAGTGATACATATGAAGTAATAGATTCAACATTAGATTTAAAAGAAAACAAACCTTTAAGTGGTATACAGATACCTCAATGGAATACATTACTTGAGATAGCCCTAAAATGTCAAAAAGTGACAGGTTTAGGGTATGTAGGTGTAGATATTGCACTTGACGCTGATAAAGGCCCTGTCGTATTTGAAGTAAATGCAAGACCAGGACTTGGTATTCAGGTCGCAAATCAAGCAGGATTGAGATGGAGATTAGAAAAAGTTAAAGATGTAAAAATAAAAGGTATAAAACATGGAATAAGAGTGGCAAAAAGCCTCTTTGGAGGTGAAGTAGAAGAAAGTATAGAAGCAATAAGCGGAAGAAAGGTTCTTAATATTGTTGAAAGAATATATGTATACGACAAAAAGGCAGACAGGTCTAAACTTGAAAAATACAAAGATAGTAAAAGAGAGCTTGTAAAAGCATATATGGATACAGGAGTTCTTACATCAAGAATTGATTCAAAACTTGCTAACAGAATTGGATATTTTAATGACCATAAACAGTTTGAAAAATATGGAATACCTAAGAAATTTGAAAGTCTTAAAGATGCTCAGGACTTTATTGATAAAAATGAGGAAGAAATAATAAAGAATAGCAGTATAAAAAGACTTGCAAAAATTGTAGAAAATGGAGAAATAAAAGTAAGACCTGTATTTGATATCCCTATAAAGATAGAAGATCAGATAAAAATTACAGAGTTCATATCAACAGAAATCTCTGATATCTCTCAGCCAGTAATTATTGGTAAGACCGATCTTACAGGTTACCTAATAGATACAACCAATACATTTTAATATATACTAAACATATGACAAAATCATACGAACAATACTTAAAAGAAGCAGGAAATGTACATCTTGCTTACTATTTAGAAGCAGCAGATGAGTTAAATATAAAATATACTGTTTTAGTACATGGTCTTCTTGCAAAGTTTGAAAATGAAAATAAACACTGGTATATAATTAATACTGCTACTCCACTTACAAATACACCAAGTACAACAATAGCAAAAAGAAAGAATCTTACAAATAAAATACTTTCTTCCTTTAGCATTCCAGTTCCTAAGCAAGTTACACTAAACAATAAAGATGAGGCGTTAAGGTTTTTTAAGGAATATAAAAATATTGTAATTAAGCCTTCACAACAGTTAGGTGGAATTGGTGTATCACTACTTCCACAAAATAAAAAACAGGTTATTAATGCCTTTAATTCAGCACTCCGTGCATCAAAGGGAAGTCATAAAGTAATTGGTGAGGAGTTTGTAGAAGGTGATAATTATAGACTTCTAGTACTTGGGAATCGAGTAATTGGTATTGTAAGAAGAAAACCTGCTTTTGTAGTTGGCAATGGAAAAGATAATATACAAACATTGATAAAAAAGAAAAATATAGAAAGAAAAAAGAATTTAATGAAGCCAATTCGCATTGATAATGAGGTATATCAAAGACTTGAGAACAAGGGTATAAGTCTTAAATATATTCCTAAAGAAAATGAAGAGGTAATACTTAGATACAACTGCAATCTTACAACAGGAGGAACTACTCAGGAGTGTGCCTCACAAACACATCAATATTACAAAGATATTGCTGTAAATGCAGTACATGCAATAGGAGCAAAGTTTGGAGGTGTTGATATAATTACCCAGGATATAACAAAACCTGTGAAATGTGCTGTAAATGAAATAAATTATAATCCTGGCCTAAGACTTCACTACAAAGTTGACGAAGGCGAGGTAGTTAGAGTTGCAATTCCAATTCAAGAGTACATATCTAAAATGATTTAATAACAGCATGATTCAAACTATACAAGGGCTAAATCTAGAATCTGAGATATCAAGAGTTAAAATTTCTTTAAATGGAAACAACATTGGAGATATAACTGAACTTCTTGATACAATTTCATCTCTGCATACTATCTTTATAAATGAATACACTATCTCTCCTTCTCTTTTAACAATATCTTCAAAACTTCCATTTCTATGGAGAGAATCTGCAGAAACATTGCAGAAACTTTCAAAACAAGAGATTACTTTAAACCAAGCAAAAGAATCAATTATAAATGTTTTGATTAATAAAAGAATTAAATCAATGTCTACTATTTCGCTTCTTCAGTCTTGTATGAAAAATAATATTGAAATAACCCCTTCAATTATTGAATCTGCTGAAATGATTACAGAAAAAGAAGAAATAGGCAAAGGAGCAAATAGATACTTCACTTTAGGATGCGGGAGAGGATCACAGATAACATGCTCTGCATCTTCAACAAAAGATGCATATATAGCACAGAAATTACAAAGGGATAAATGGATAACTAATACTTTTTTACAAAGACTTGGTATGACACTTCCTAAATGGGAATTACTCCCAAATAAATCATATATTAAAAAGGTCTGGGATAAATATGAAAAACCTGTAGTTATAAAACCAACAGGCTTAACAGCTGGCAAGGGTGTTACTGTAGGAATAGATACTATTCAAAAGGCGCAAGATGCTTTTGATTATGCAAAAGCTGCAATAGATACCAGAGTAAGACAGGCATGGCAAGAAAAAATAATGATTCAAGAGCAGGTATACGGAGAAGATTACAGGCTCCTTGTTATAAATGGAAAGCTTCAAATTGCAACAAAGAGAATCCCTGCTTTTGTGACTGGAGATGGAAGCAAAAGTATTAAAGAACTAATTGAGCAGGAAAATTCAGATCCAAGAAGAGATATTAAAAATCCTGCACATATTTTAAAGCCTATAAAGATTGATGAACCATTAATAAAGTACCTTACACAGCAAAATCTTACATTAGACTCAATCCCTGAGAAAGGACAAAGAGTTTATGTAAGAAAGGTCGCAAGTATGAGTCAGGGAGGTATTACACAAGATTTTACTGATAGTGTATGTAAGGAAATAAAGAGCATTGTTGAAACTATAGCTACATCAATGCATGCATTTACACTTGGCGTTGATATTATGTGTAAAGATATATCTAAGCCACTCACAAAGAGTAATGGAGCAATACTTGAAGTAAATACAATGCCTGAAACATATCTTAATATGTATCCAGTACTAGGTACTCAGCGTGGATATGTTGCAGATATATACATAGATGAGCTTCTTAAGGAAAACAAATGTAAAAGGTTTGTTGTAGTAGGACAAAGTAATAATGATGTATCAACTCTGCTTAGAAAAAAGAACATTATCAAAGAAAATGAAAATGTAGGAGAGTTAATTGATGATAGGTACTTAATCAATGGTATAGAAGTAAACAGAAACTTAACAAGATGGAGAGCTACAGAAGCAATTAAATGTAATGCTTACCTAGACACCATTATTCTACACTACAGAAACTGGAACGAAGTAATAGAACATGGTCTTGGATTTGATTACATTAATCTACTATGTATTACAAAAGATTTAAGCAATGATAAAGAGAATATGAAGATTGTAAAGAGATACAAAAAGAAAAAATTAATAGATAAGATAAAAATATTAAAATAATGAGATATTTAATACTTGATAAAAGACAAAGAATAACACAAGAAAAAATTGCAAGTGCTGATATTAGAATAATGGAAGAATTGAATAAAAAAAATATCCCCCATACTCTAGCCTACTTTGATGAGCTTGAATTTGAATTTATCGATGGTGAAACAGTAATAAAAGTAAAAGGAGAAGATATACGAAAATACAGTCATATCATATTCAGAGGACATGATTTACATAACGAATCACAATATCAGCTTAAAAGATACATTGTGGAATATACTGATCAACATAATATAAACAACCCAGAAAACAAAATATTAGTACAAAACAGTAAAACTATTAAAAAACTTCCATATTACAACAAAATTGCACTAGCATTGTTTTGTCATCAAAATAATATCCCCTACTTTAACTCATATTACAGAACAGATGGTAACTATTTGGCTCCAAGAGATATCCTTAATTCATATCCATTAATACTTAAAAGCTGTACTGGAGAAAATAGAATTGAAGAGATAAACGGAAAAGAGCTAATAAAAAAGAATATCTTCAAAATTGATACTCCAGATGATTTTAAGAAAGATAACATTAAAAACTTAGACCTTTCTAATATGTTTATACAAGAGTTATCGGATAGTGATACAGATATGAGAGTGTTTGTAAAAAAAGGAGAAATCATAGGAGGATGGAAAAGAAGAAAAGACAAAAGTTTCATGACCGTGAGTAAGGGAATTTATTCTATGTACAACAATCCCGAAGAGGAGATTAAAAATTTTGTGCAGAATGTTACACGCATTTTAGAAGCAGATTTTATTGCCGTTGACATTATGGAAATGCATGGAAAGCCATTACTACAGGAAATAAGTTTACATCCTGGATTTAAGGCATATGAGACAAAAATAAAAGGAGAGCCAGTTAACATTGCTGAAGCCATAATTACAGCCTTTAGTGATTAAATTCCCACCTTCCTAAATAAATCATTCCACTCCTGCTTAGATGGAACTATTTTAGCTTTTGGTATAAGGCCATCATCTACCCATTCACACTGTTTAAGATCTATTTTACCAGCATAAAGTTTTTCATATAATGATTTGTCTTTTTCTAATGCTTTCTTAACCTTTTTAAACCCCCTGAAATAAACAATATCTTTTGTATATGTTCCTGGATAACTTGTATCCCCTAGCCCTCTTTTTACCCTATATGTAATATTAAATGCTGTATTTTTAGGGAAAACAGCTAAAAGTGCATTATACAACTGCCTAAATGACAACTGTTCACCAATATATATTGCATAAACAAAAGAAGCACTCTTTTTAAAATTCTTTAATGTAAGAAGGTTCATATCAGACTCATTCCATATGGCTAAACCTTCCTCAATATCAAGATATTTTGGTAGATTAGGTTTTGAAAGTGCTTCAATTTTAGTATTCAGTCCATTTACAGACCTAAAAACATGTGTACCAACCTCATGTACTAAGGTCTTTTTTAACTTAAATTTAGACCTCTCTATATTAGGATCCATAATAACCCATTTACTTTTTACTCCCACCTTAACACCATTTTTCTGTATTTTAGATGAAGCTTGAACCTGCCAATCATTCAAACCAAAATGCTCAAAGACAAGATTAAAAACCTCTCTTATTTTTTCATAATGGAAAATATCACTTTCTTTAATAACAGGAGACTTAATTGTATTGTAGCCACTAGTATTTCCTCTCAAAATTCTTGATGCATTTCTAAAAAGCAGTGGAGTTGGTACTCCATACTTTTTATATGACATCTCTGTTACAAGCTCGTTATTTCCTACTGCATTCATAAGAATATTAGAATCATTTTTTGAAGCAATTAGTTGAATATAGAAGTCGGAGATTCTTGGATCCACATCAGTAATCAGCTTTAAAGAAGAAAGCTTTTTTAATATTTCTTCATTATTATTTCTTACCCCCCTATACTTAAATACAGGCTCATACAAATCAGAATTTAAAAATTTTTCTTTCTCTTCCTTTAAATTAACAGGTGTAAAGACAAGAGATATGGGGAGTCTTAACTTTGACATCAAGGAAACAACCTCACTTAATTTCATCTCTTGTTTTCCTGTTTTAGAAAAAATACTCATTTAAGTAATTGCTCTATTAAAACTAAATTTTCTTTCCCCTTCTGCCATTAACTCTAACGCAATACCTGTTCCTTTTGCAACACAATACATAGGCTCATCTGCAACATATGCTGGAACACCAATAGCTTTTATAAATAACTTATCTAAATTCCTAAGTTTAGATGTTCCACCAGTCATTGCCATTCCCCTATCCATAATATCAGCAGAAAGCTCAGGAGGCGTTCTTTCAAGAACTCCTTTAATACTATTAATAATGCTTAATAAAGGCCTTTTTACAGCAGTTGCTACATCATTAGAGTCCACTGTTATTGCCTTAGGCAAACCTGCACCAAAATCTCTTCCTCTTACCTCCATACTCTTTGGATCTTTTATTTCTATTGCTGATCCTACCCTTATCTTAATATTTTCTGCAGTCTGCTCACCTATTAAAATACCTTTTTTCTTCTTCATATAGTTAATTATTGCTTCATTTATTGCATCTCCTGCAATTCTTAAAGAGTCATACTCCACTATCCCATCAAGAGATATTACTGCAACCTCTGCTGTACCACCTCCTAAATTTACAATCATGTTCCCCGATGAGGTCTCAATAGGTAAACCTGCACCCAATGCAGCTAAAAGAGGCTCAGGAAGCATTGTAATTTCTCTTGCACCAGCATTATTTGCAGCCTTTATTACAGCCCTCTGCTCTACTGTTGTAATCCCTGCAGGAACACTAATAACAACATCGGGCTTAAAGAACCTAGACTTTCCTAATGCTTTATTAAAAAAATATTTAAGCAATGCTTCTGTAATTCTTGAATCAGCAATAACTCCATTTTTTAAAGGCCTCTTTGCAATAATATTCTCAGGTGTTTTACCAATCATTTTTTTAGCTTCAGATCCAACAGCAATTACCTTAAATGTGTTTACATCAATTGCTACAACAGTAGGCTCAACAAAGGCAATACCTTCGCCTTGTACAAACACTACAGAATTAGCTGTTCCTAGATCTATTCCTAGTTTCTTTCCTAACATAACCCAATTATATCAATAAAATTAAGTTCTAGATATGATATACTAAATTTGTCATGGAGAAGAATGGTTACAACAGAAAACTCTTTTCTTTAATATCAATACTAGCTTCATTATTTGTATATACTGGGGCTGTAGCAATATATTTATATGCAAATGGATGGAGGCTTGGCGACTCTAATCAGCTGTTAGTAAAAACAGGTGTTTTAACTGTACAATCATCTCCTTCTCTTGCAGATCTTTATGTTAATGGAGAGAAAGAAGGAAGAACTTCAAAAAGTGTAAGTCTACCAGTAGGAATACATAGTGTGTTAGTTAAGAAAAATGGATATGTTGAGTGGAAAAAGGATGTTGAGATTAAAGAACAGAAATCTACTCCTGTATATCCATGGCTTATAAAGAAAGAGATAGCTCAAGAAGAAATCTTCTCTTTACAGGACAGAAAATATATAAATAGCTGGCTAAGCAATAATAGGGATTACATATACATTCTCGTTAATGAATACATACCTGAAGTTTTAACCTATAGGTACACATTATACAGATTTGATGTTAATACTCCATTTTGGAACATATCTACTAATCCAAGAGTTATTCTAACCTTTGATTCTATACAAGAACCAATGGTAGAAATCCTCCTTGCTCCAAATGGCACATTAGGAGTCTTAACAATTGTTAGTACAGATAACACAACCAGCTATATACTAGATGCAACTAAGGGTACTACACTTGATACTTTAACAGTACTTAATATTAATGACCTTACATCATACAAAATGAGCTGGGCTCAAAATAGTCAGTATCTTATGTTTGAATCTGATACAGACATAATTGCACTTGATATTAATAAACAAACACGATATTTGTTAATTAAGAAAACTCCTCAAAATGGGTATATATGGAGTACAGATAGACAAGGTTTTTTCTATAAAATAGAGACAAACCCTGAATATATAACAGATAATAATATTAATGGATATCTTCTAACCCAATCACAGATGGATGGATCTGAATCAAAGATAATACTTTCAGATTTATTCTTCCAAAAGAATCAAGACTATATTATGAGATATCAGAAAGATACTGGGAGTGGAAAATATCTACCTTTTACAAATTCCCCCGAGAGTACAAAAACAGTTGGTGAGATTAAGAATTTTATAGTAAATCAAGATGCTAAAGGAATATACATTAAAACAAGTTTAGCATCATATTGGTATGATATTGAACTTAAAAAATATTACTTAGTATCTCCATATGTATCTGAACTAATAGAATTCTCTCCTAATAATATGAAGTTTATCTTTAAAGATCAGGAAGGATTTAGTGTATTCACATTTAAGAAAGAAGAAGGTGATCATACAGTAGATATTGGTGCTAAATTAATAAAGAGTATAGATAGTAATGCAGTTAATATTCACTGGTTATTTAATTCTCTAAATATTTCATATATAGAGGACAACACTATGTACATTTGTGATATAGATGGAGATAATAAAACCAAGGTCTTACAGGATACAAACTTAGCATTAATACAAGCAGTATCATCTAATGGAGAAAAAATTGTTACACTATCCGTTTCCCCTATTGAACAAGCAGGTCTGCATAGCATCATAATAAACTCATATACAATACACTAACTCTTTGAATTATTTTTAATTTGTACTTTCTCTGTAGCATAGAAGTTCTTTCTAAAGCCTTTTCCAAGCATCATTTCTGTATGTGCCTGAAGATATGGAATAAATCCAAATGTAAGCATCTGTACAGCAATAAGAGCAATCTCACCACAATCAAGCAGGTTTCTCCACCAAGGCCAGTCTTTAGGAATAGGTATCAGCTTTCTTCTGTAATATATTAAAAATAAATTACATATTAATAAAGAACCAAGTAGAAAACTCATTGCCTGAGGCAAATTGTATGATGCAGAGCTATAGGTAAACTTCTTACTAAAAACACCAAGTAAATCAAGACCTACTGTCATGAGATAGACTACTGTAAAGAACAAAATATAGTTTTTAACAATAGCAAATATCATATGCAATTTCCAATTAAGCGGAATATCTTTAGAATATATTAAAGCCGCTATAGTTGTAGGAAAAATAACTATACCCCATCCCCATCTATGCTGCTGTCTATAAAATGCTTTGTAAGACTTCAGTATAGTCTCATTCTCAACTGCATCACTACTACTAGGAAGATAAACCTCCTCGCCTTTAAACTCACCTTTAAATCTGATAACAGCATTCCAGAAGAATGTTGTATCATCAATACCCAATTCAGGATCCCAATAATATACATCCTTTAGTGTTTTAAGATTAACTACATATGATGAGAAAGATGCCTTTGAACTGAATATCCCACTTGAAAATGGTATTGTCTCATACTTCTCAGTAGTCCAGTTATGCAGTGTAACTAAAGTTAACATAGTAGATTGCACCCTTATTAAAACAGGGACTCTCCATATGTTGTTATTTAATGTATAAACAGCACTTGTATAATACTTCTGATCAGGCAAATCAACAGTTAGATATTTATAAGTAACAGCCGATAGATATTTAGGATGGGGCCTTAAATCACAATCACAGGTAATAAGCATATAGTTATGAATATCTTTACCCTCTTTTTCCAGCTTTTCAACAAATTTTCTAGCGGCCCAATTGATATTGGCACCTTTAACACCTGCAGCCTCTCCTTCTATGCCAGAAGGATGAATATAATACTGCATACTAGCAAATTTCTTACCATACTTCTTCTTAAGTTTATTAAAATTTGGTATCTGAAGATTTTCTGCAGTCTTTTCCTCCATTGCAACAACAACATGTATCCTATCAGCACCAATATCGCTTTTACTCCATGCCTCAAATGACGGCTCTAAGATGTCAAGCCCTTCTTTGTATACAGGACATAAATATATATACTCTAACTCATTAAATCTTTTCTCATTTACCTCTTTACACATTGAAAGAAAGTCTGTATCCATATCTTTTTTCATTCTATTTACCCCAATACCAACACCAACAACGAATTTAATTCCCCTATACACCCAGTAGATTATAAGATAGGAGATATAGAAGACAAAGATCTGCTCCCACCCTAGTATTGCAAATATAAGGGGGGAAAGAACAAAGAACCAAACAACAAAACCTGGTATAAATTCTAAAATCCTTCTTAGCCATTTTGGTGTCTGAGAAGGATAGCCATCCTTTCTATCAGGTGGTTTAATTTCATCTACTGTAATCTTTTTATTCATAATTCATTCCCTATTTAAACATACATATGTGCACCCGACCGGAGTCGAACCAGCAACCTACGCGTTAGGAGTGCGTTGCTCTATCCAATGTTGAGCTACGGGTGCATGTTCCAATTATACCATTAATATTGATATATCATAAGTAAAATCTGTTTTTAAGAAATATAAAGAAAGTTGCTTTTCATGGTATAATTAAGATCGTATGAACAATGAATATATAGACATAAAAGGAGCAAAAGAGCACAATCTGAAAGATATCTCCCTTAAAATTCCTAAAAACAAACTTGTTGTATTAACAGGGGTATCAGGAAGCGGGAAATCATCACTTGCTTTTGATACACTATATGCAGAAGGACAAAGAAGATATGTAGAGTCTCTTTCATCGTATGCAAGACAATTTTTAGGAGTTATGCACAAACCTGATGTTGATTCAATAACAGGACTGTCTCCAGCTATATCCATTGATCAGAAAAGTACAGGAACAAACCCTCGATCAACAGTAGGAACAATAACTGAGATATATGGATACCTAAGGCTTTTATTCGGACATATCGGACAAGCATACTGTCCCGTGTGTGGGGGCAAGATTGTACAACAAAACATACCTGAAATATATACTCAGATTGTAAATATCGTAAGTAAAGAGAAAGAAAACTTCCAAATTCTTTCACCTCTAATAAAAAACAGAAAAGGAGAGTACAAGGCAATGCTTTCTAAACTTCATTCAAAAGGATTCTCAAGAGTAATCATTGATGGAGATATCTATCACTTAGATGATGTAGAAGATTTAAGAATAAATCCTGATGTAAAACACAGCATAGATTTGATAGTAGATAGATTAAGCTTTGATATGCTTAAAGAAAATAAAGAGGAGTTTAGAAAAAGAGTAATAGATTCCTTAGAACTTGCATCATCACTCTCAGATGGAGAGATGAAGATTCTTGTAGGTAAAAAAGAATATTTCTTCTCTGAAAAGAACACATGCCCTAAATGTCAGATATCATATCCAAAGATAACTCCTGCATCATTCTCTTTCAATGCACCAGAGGGTGCATGTCCAAAATGCTCAGGACTTGGAGTAATAAATGAGATAGATATATCAAAAATATATAATCCCAATCTAACCATTAAAGAAGGAGGAATATTTCCATGGGGAAACAGAACAACAAAAGACTCATTGACAACAAGAGTCCTGCAAGAGGTTGCCAGAGTGCATCACTTTGATCTTAACACACCAATATCAAGATATCCTCAAGAGATATTTGATCTCATATTTTATGGTAAAGGAGCAAAAGAATACTACAGGATACAATATACAAACAGATTTGGAAGGGAAAGAATGTATGATGCACAGTATGAAGGAGTAATACCTGAACTGGAAAGATTGTACAAAGAAACAAATTCAGAATTTAGAAAGTTTGAAATAGAAAAGTACATGACAGAGAAAATATGTGATGAGTGTAATGGAAATAGACTTAAACCTTATTCTTTAGCTGTTAAAATTGGAAAATTTAACATTATTGATATGACTAATCTTCCTGTAGATGAGCTTGAAGAGTACTTAAACACTTTACACTTACAAGGAAACAAAGCAGAAATTGCTAAACCAATTATTAAAGATATAAATAGCAGATTACAGTTTTTAGTTGATGTCGGATTAAAATATATATCTCTTTCAAGAAGAGCAAGTACACTATCAGGAGGAGAATCTCAAAGGATAAGATTGGCTTCTCAAATAGGAACGGGACTTACAGGAGTACTGTATGTACTAGATGAACCATCAATTGGTCTGCACCCAAGAGATATAGATAAGCTGCTGACATCAATAGAATCTCTTAGAGATACTGGAAATAGTGTAATAATAGTAGAACATGACAAAGAAACAATGGAAAGAGCTGATTGGATAGTAGATATTGGTCCAAAAGCAGGCGAAAATGGAGGCAAGGTAGTTGCTCAAGGAAAGTTTGAAGATATTAAGAAAGCAAACTCTTTAACAGGAAAATATCTCTCAGGAAAGCTAAAAGTAGGACAAAATATTAATATGAATTTAAACTTAAATGTTAGAGAAAACAAAAAGATATCAATAACTGGAGTAAAAACAAATAATTTAAAGAACATAACTCTAGAAATACCTCTTAACACATTAACATGCATAACAGGAGTATCAGGAAGCGGGAAGTCTTCGTTAATAAATGATACTCTATACCCTGCTTTAATGAATAGAAAGATGAATGGAAGACAGATTGAAGGAATATATGATGATATAAAGGGACTAGAATATATAGATAAAGTAATAGGAATAGATCAAAAACCAATAGGAAAGACTCCAAGGTCCAATCCTGCAACATATACAGGTCTTTTTACATACATTAGGGATCTTTTTGCTCAAACACAAGAAGCAAGAGCAAGAGGATATAAACCTGGGAGATTTAGTTTCAATGTAAAAGGAGGAAGATGTGAGAAATGCAAAGGAGATGGTGTAATTAAAATAGAAATGCAATTTCTTCCAGATATGTACATTACATGTGATAAATGCAACGGAAAAAGATATAACGAGGATGTTCTTACAATAGATTATAAAGGAAAAAATATATCAGAAGTCCTTGATATGACAGTAGATCAGGCATCATCTATGTTCAATGATATCCCTTACATTAAAAACAAATTGGGAATTCTGCAGGATGTTGGACTTGGATATATTAAGCTTGGACAGTCAGCATTAACACTTTCTGGAGGAGAATCACAAAGAATAAAATTAGCAAAGGAACTTTCTAAACAAACTAGAGGACATACAGTATATATTCTTGATGAACCCACTACAGGACTTCACTTCTATGATATAGATAAGCTTCTTACGCTTCTAAAAAAATTAGTTGAGAAAGGAAACACAATAATTGTAATAGAACATAACTTAGATGTAATAAAATTTGCAGACTGGATTGTTGACCTTGGACCTGAAGGAGGAAATCAAGGAGGAAAAATAGTGGCACAGGGGTCCGTAACGGATATAGTTGAAAATTCTCAGAGCTATACAGGGCAGTGGCTGAAAAAGAAATTTAGAGAGTGAAACTTCCATACCTTATTGCATACCCCAGCTCTCATACAAAACTAAAAATACACGGTGTAAAATATTCCAACCTTTAAAAACAACATAATAACAATACAAAATTTTTTAGTTGTTCAAAATTTCTCTTTTTGAAGTTCACTCATTTGAAACGAAACTTTAAAAGAGGCCTTCCTAAAACTTCACTATGTTTCACTAATAGGAAATTGCAAATAACCACTCCTGTGTACTTTCTTCCCCGCAATAGATACACTTACCCTTCCCTTCATTTGAAAAACATCTGGTTGTTGCTTTTGTCTCATATTTTATAGCATCTTCACACTCTTTTCTACCGCACCAATATGCCTTAATAAAACCTTTATTACCCTTCAACTGCTTCTTAAATTCATCATATGATAATATCTCATGTGTATTTTCAGCCAGTCTCTGCTTTGATCTTGATAATAGAGTAGCTTGAATATCATTAAGAGTCATGCTGATTTGTGTACTTAAACTATCAATACTTACTTCGCTTCTCTCATTTGTATCTCTTCTAACCATTGTAACAACATTCTTTTTTAAATCTCTTTCCCCTATTTCTATTCTAATCGGTACTCCCTTTTTCTCCCATTCATTAAACTTAAAGCCAGCAGATACAAACTCTCTATCATCAAGTTTTGCATTTCCTGCAATAGCTTGAACAGTAGCTAAAACATCCTTACTAACCTTAAGTACCTCCTCTTTGTTTTCTGCAGTATATATTGGAATGATTACTACACTTATAGGTGCAATTACAGGAGGAAGAACAAGCCCTAAATCGTCACTATGAGCCATAATTATTGCACCAATCATTCTTGTACTCACACCCCAGCTCGTCTGCCATGCATTCTCAATATCACCACCCTTGTTAGTAAACTTGATATTAAATACCTTAGAGAAATTCTGTCCTAAGTCATGAGAAGTGCCGAGTTGCAGAGCTTTTCCATCTTGCATTAAAGCTTCAACTCCATATGTATTAACTGCACCTGCAAATTTCTCTGATTCTGATTTCCTGCCTCCATATACATCAATTGCAAGTACATCTTTTGCAAATTCTCTATACATATCAAAAGCTTCATTAACCTGATGTAATGCCTCTTCATGTGTTGAATGAACAGTATGACCTTCCTGCCATAGAAATTCAGTAGTTCTTAAAAATGGTCTTGTTCTCTTCTCCCATCTGACAATATTTGCCCATTGATTTATCTTTAATGGTAAATCTCTCCATGATGTAACCCATCTTGAGAAAGTATCATACATAATAGTTTCTGATGTAGGCCTTACAATGAGATCCTCCTCTAACTTCGCATCAGGATCTACTATAACACCAGAGCCATCATCTGCTTCTTTAAGTCTGTAATGTGTTACAACAGCACATTCTTTTGCAAAACCCTTAACATGACTTGCTTCTTTTGAAAGAAAAGAAAGAGGAATAAACAAAGGGAAGTATGCATTATCAACACCCATTATCTTAATTCTTTTATCAAGCTTTTTTTGAATATTCTCCCATATTGCATAACCATACGGTTTAATTACCATACATCCCTTTACAGATGAATTCTCTGCCAGCTGTGCCCTTTCTATTACATCAAGATACCATTGAGAATAGTTCTGACTTCTTGCTGTTATTCCTTTCTTTGACATACAGGTATTTTACACTACTTTAACAATATTACACAAATTTAGGATCAAATCCCCAATAGTGTGCTGCCTTTGCAAGTGCACTATCAGGATGCTCTATTATCCATTTATTTAAATCCTCTTTTTGCATTGCAATATCTCTTGCCTGTACCATAGCCTCAACACCTGCTTCAATCCCCCAAGGATGACCAAGTACACCGCCTCCCGCTTGTACAATGAGGTTTTCTCCAAGTCTTGTTATTGACTCCCCTATTGTTCCAGGATGAAGACCACCTGATGCAGTATGCCATACTCCTTTCATTCCATACCAGTTCTGACCAAGTGTCATATCAGTTACAGGTGTAATATCCTCTTGAAGTGCCTGCTGTATAAGCATAGGCTCATTATAGTTCTCCATCTTACCCTTTGGTGCACCACCATGAAGCGAATCTACGCCCAAAAGACGCATGATTTTAGCAATAACCACCATAGACATCGAAAAATCCACAATAACCCCTTTATCATACACTCCAGCCCCTGATTCCCTATCAAGCAGTCCATGCATAGCCCTGTGTGCATGTATTGCCAACCCAGGATTATGCTTTCTCATAGTTTGAACAGCAGCAAAACCAGTAACTATAACATCCATCATCATCCATCTTCCTCCATTTTCCTTAATCATATCAGCCCTATCAAGCATTACATCTATATCAGAGTGTGTAACATTACACAAATACATCTTTCTCTTCCCGCTTTTCTGCTCAACATCTCTTTGTACTTCATGTACAAGCTTACATCTATCTTCAAATTTGTTAAAATACAAACTTGTAAGATTTTCATCATCCTTAATACCCTGAAACTCTCCATTTGCAGCAGTAAAAAGTATTTTAGCAAGATATGCCTGCTCTTTTGCAGTTCTCCCTATCTTTGGCTTAGGGACTGTACAAAGCAAAGGTCCTCTCTCTATCTGCATAAATTCACGAACTCCATCAATACCAAACTGTGGCCCAGGAAAACTTTGAACAAGGCTTTTGGGAAATCTTACATCAAGCAATCTAAATGCTTTAATCATCTTCATACTATCAATATTTCCTGCAATTCCAGCAAATATACCTGCCATATTGCTAGGTTCAAATATTTCTTTTTTGTATGCAATCTTAAATGTCTTTGTTTTAGGATCCAAATCATATGCAACAGCTCTAAGCTTTTTAGCAAGCTTTGTACCAGAATGCTTCCCTTCATCAACCTTAGTCCATGTACCAGTTGAGCTTTCAGCAGCACAGCTTGCTGCCACCTCCTCAAATTTATCCTCTGGTACACCATCTGCAAGCTCTATATCAAGCTCTGTAATAAGGTAGTCCTCATCAGGATTCTTAGGCTTCCAGCCCTTAGGAGCAATATACTCAGAATGAATACTCATAGGCAGTAATATTTAAATTACATATTTTTAAATTCTATACCCTCCTGTCCCTCATGTAAAACATTTTTTACAAAATCGTTACACTCATCTTCAAGATTAACATTATATGTCTTAGGAATTACCCAATTCTTCTCATCCTTAGGAACAAAATAGCTCCAATCGTTCATCTGCTCATAATAATTTAAAGAAGAAGGAATAATGATACCACCTTGCTCAAAATTCTTAAAAAGATCTTCTAATATCAATGTATCACTTGTTTCTGAATAATGACTGCCATGTGCACCTAGAAATATAACAGGATACTTGCCTTCGTTATAAACAAGAGAAACCATTTCAGAAGTCTTTTGTCTTAAATTCCCATATGATATACACACAGGAGATATACCCATTTCTTTCAGTAACAATGTCCTTGCCTTAACGATAAATTCATCTTCATCAACAATAATTATTGTAAACTTATCAAAAACTTTTTTGTTATCATTCATATCTATACATTTAATTAATTTTACCTAATTCTGACTTTTGTTCTCCATTAGAAAAATTCTCAAGATATTCATTGCAGTATCTTTCAATATCACCATCCCTGAAATATTCAATAGGAAGCTTTCCTTCCTCTGGAATAGTCCAAACATCAGTATTTAGAATATCTTTCCATTCATCAAGCTGCTGCTTGTAATTACTTGAAGAAGGTATAAGAATACCACCCTTATCCTTAAAAGCATCATTTAGAAGCTTAACAATTTCACTTCCTCTTCTCTCTCCAAAACCAAGGTTATCATCAAGAAATATAATTGGGAATTTCCCTTCATCATGTATATTATAAATATGCTCAATTAAATTATCATAAAAGTCTTTTTCAACACACACAGGATTAATACCAAAAGCAGACATTACCATTTTATTCATCTCAACTTTTCTTTTATCATCATCTGCAATCACATAAACAAAATAATCATTTAATTTATCACTTTCAGTCATTTGTAATTTAAAATATAATTTAAATATATGTTTGAGCAGTTTATTGAAAAATACAATCTTCCTTTATACAGAAGGACTCAATTATACACCCAATACTACAAAAACTTAATATCCTCATGGGACGAACTAACTACATGGCCAGTTGATTTAAGAAAGAAATTAAAAGATGAAATCCCCTTCTCTCAACTATCCTTTATAGCAGAAGCACAATCTGATGATGGAAAAACAAAAAAAGCTCTTTTTAAAACAGAGTTAGGAAATTATATAGAAAGTGTATTAATACAAGAAAAAGAGAGAAATACAGTTTGTGTAAGCTGTATGAGTGGATGTCCTGTAGGATGTATATTTTGTGCATCAGGTCAAATGGGATTAAAAGAATCTTTAAACCAATATCAGATATTGGATCAGGTCCTTCATTTTGCAAGAGAATTAAAGACTAAAAACAAGAAAGTAACAAATATAGTGTACATGGGTATGGGTGAACCAATGCTAAACTTAGAAAATGTTTCACAATCCATAATTAGTATTACAGACAAAGAGAAATTAGCACTTTCAAGAAGGCGTGTAACAGTATCTACTTCAGGATATATACAAAATCTAAGGAGTTTTTTAAACAAAAAGCTTGGTGTTAAGCTTGCAATTAGCCTCCATGCACCTACTCAGGAGTTAAGGAATATGTTAATGCCAACAGTATCCAAGAGTAATTCTTTACAGGATTTGTTTAAACTTCTCGATGAATACACCGAAAGAACAAACAAAAGAGTTACATATGAGTATGTGCTGTTAAGAGACATTAATGATTTTACTGAAAATGCAAAGGAGCTTGCAAAGCTTTTAAAAAATAGGTTAGCTTTTGTAAATCTTATAAATTACAATGAAAATGAATGTTTACCATTTAAAAAATCAAGAAATGCACTACTCTTTCAACGAATACTTCTTGAAAATGGAGTAACATGTACAATTCGTAAATCACTAGGAGAGGATATAAAAGGAGCATGTGGACAGTTGGCAGTGGAAGCACGAAACTGCTAACTAGATATAAAAATTTTGTCTAAAGAAGAAAACCCCCATAAGGGGGTTCACTTCCTACAAATTCCAATTACCTATTACAACTACCATCTCTCATCATTAATCCCTGACCATTACCATTACCTCCACCTCTCCTCTGACCTTGGCCAAGACCTAACTCCTCCCTTATTGCATTTGCTCCTTCAATATCACCCTCTTGGGCTAATTTACGAGCCTGTGCAAAAGCAGGAAACTCTTCCTCAGAAATCTTATCAACGACTCCTGGTTTTCTTCCATCCTCAGTCATAAGAGCTACCCATTCATCATAACTGCTCTCTGGATTTGCAAAAATGGCATCCATCTCTGCTTCTCTTTCCTCAGTATGATTTGGGCCTACCTGTGTATAGTCACCTCTATAAGCATCTACCTGCTTTGTTGTAAAAGCAATAACTCCAAGAAGTGCAACAACCAGTGCCCCTAGTGCTATTAGTTTACTCTTCATGCTTTGATTAGTAATAAATTAAATATTTGGAGATCTCTAATATGTATTACGCAACTACATATGGTTTTGTTGCAGATTTCTTCTTCTTCCCTCCCAAGGAAGAACATCACTAGCATTAAAAATGCCATCATTAAGAGCCTTACCTCTAGCTTTAATCTTTTCTCCTATTCTTAAATTAACAGGCATTCTCACATTTGCATTTTCAATATTTATATCCCATATATCACCGCTCAAATCCTTGATTTTAACAATATTATGGTCAATTCCCACTATTTCACCAGCAATATATCCCTCTTCTGGTCTATTCCAAACTTTATACCTAGGGTCTACATTTTCTTCATATGTAGATATGTTTTCTGAAAAGAAAGCATTAATCCTCTCTGATATACCTAACTCATTAAGAAACCAGCCTAAGAGAAGAATACAAAGGATATTAATTATAAACACCTTAAATGCGGAGAATCTATATCCTCCCTTTAGGTATTTAAAATTAACAAATGATACTATCAAGAATATTACTGTAATAATTATCCATATTACTGGTATCGCTAGTATCAGAGCCTGCATTAAATCATTAACAGGAAGAATTAAATCAAATACTTCACTTGCCTCAAAAAGATATATTGAAATTGCAAAACCAACTGATCCAAAAATAATATTTAAAATAAAAAGGGTCCATACAAAAGAGTCTTTGAGTATGAAAGACCACTTACCAATTGGTTTTATCTTCTCATCTTCTATTTTTTCTAGTACTTTACTAGATATTCCTGCCATATCTTTCTACTAACATCTTAAATTCTTTCTTGCCTCTGCCTATCAACGAAGAAACATTTCCCACTGAGGTATGTAAGATATCAGATATCTGATTATACTCCATATCCTCAAAGTATCTTAAAACCAAAACCTCCCTGTACTTTGGATTTAATTTTGTAAGCAATTTCCTAACTTCTCTTTTCTTTAAATCTTTTAGAAAATCATCCTCAATATCCTCATCTGAGCTAATCCTGTCAAATATTTCATCATCTTGATTACACTCTATTATCTTTTTTTTTCTTTCTTAAAAAAGATACTGATTCATTGTGTGCTATCCTGTATATCCAACTTGAAAATGAGTATTTGCTATCGTACGAATTAATATTTTTATATGCTTTAATAAAGACATCTTGAAGGATATCCTCTGCATCTTCTTTTGATACAAAAAGAATTCTACGTATATATCCAAGAAGTTTCTTCTCATATCTCTCAATGATATATTTATATGAATTCGGATCTTTAATTACCATTTCAGCTATATCATCATCGGCAATATCTTTTTTGTTATTTCTTTTTCTCATTCAGAATATCTTCTTTAATACATAATCTCTATAATCGGGGTGATCCGACTTGAACGGACGACCTCTACGTCCCGAACGTAGCGTTCTAGCCATCTGAACTACACCCCGTCCTTACATTCTGTCTACACTCTCAATACCCAAAGCATTTAATCCCTCCTTCATTACTTTTGAGGTCGATATTATAACATTAATTAAAAAATCCTCATTACTAGAACCAAGCACCTTTACATTCTGATAAAAAGAGCTAAAGGTCTGCCCTAAATCAAACAGGTATGAACAAAGTATGTTAGGAGTATAGTTTGTAGCAGATGATAGCAGAATATATTTATATTTGATAATTGCTCTTAAAAGTTCTTTAGTATAGACATCTAGATTAGATATGCTACTAAAATCAATATTAGGAATCTCTTTTGAATACTCTCTTAAAATAGAAATGCATCTTGCATATACATATAGAAGATACGGACCACTGTCTCCATCAAAACTTGTAGCTTTATTTAAATCAAAGATAACATCCTTACCAACAGAAACTTTAAGAAAAGAATATTTAATTGCTGCAACTGCAATTTTATCACTAACATCAGCTATTTCACTCTCACTCCACTTTTCACTTTTTCTCATGACTTCTTCAACCTTTCTTTTCGCCTCATTTAGTAACCACTCACCTTCAATGATCTTACCCTTTCTACTTGACATTTTCTCAGCTCCAGGAAGTTTAACCATACCATGACCAAAGTGAACAGTACTGTTAGCAATCAAAGGCTCTAACTGCGAAAGTGCGTCTAAAACTACATTAAAGTAAGGAGTTTGTTCATTAGCAGTTATTATAATAGATTTATCAAATTTAAAATCTTCATATTTCTTTAATGCCAATGCTATCTCCTTTGACTCATATGTTGGAAGCCCCTCTTTATTTAAAAACACCCTTGTGTGAAGTCCCTTTTTAGGATCTCCTTCATAGATAACTGAACCTTCACTCTCTTTAAAAATGTTTTTACCTTTCCCATTCATATTTTCCCTTACTATCTTTATAGCATCTTCTCCCATCTGGCTTTCAAAATAGTACTTGTCAAACTTTGTACCTGTTCTTTTGTAAATCTCTTCAAAAGACTCAAGACACCATTTTCTACTCTCAAAGTACATTTCTTTAATCTGTCTTTTATCTAACTCATCAAAAAACTCTCTTTTGGGAAGGGATTTAATATACAAGGAAAATATATAGTAGTTAATGTTTCTAACATCATCAATAACTTCCTTATCTTTAATATCATCATACATCTTAAAACCAAGCATATATGCATCACCTAAATACTTAACCCTTTCATTTAGTGGTCTTTTTGCTAAATCATTAAATGTAATACCATCATCTTTAAGCATTTTTTCCAGTCCCCACATTGTTTTAGCTACATGAAGACCAACATCTCCCTGATAATTAGCACGAATAACTAAAGCTCCTAGCGCCTCTGTAAGCCTTGCAAAAGATTCACCTACCATATTTGTATACAGATGCCCAATATGGAATATCTTAAAAGGATTAGGATCTGTATACTCAACTACATACTTTTTACCCTTAAGAACATCAATATTAAAATATTCTTTGTTTATATTTACCTCTTTAAGAATCTCCAAAAGATATTTATCAGAAAAAAAGAAGTTTATAAATCCAGGAGATACTACCTCTATCTTCTCAATATTCTCATTCTTGGGAAGTCTTCTTACAATTTCCTTTGCTACATCAACAGGATTAGCATTAAGCTGCTTTGAGATTTGCATTGCAATATTAGATGTCATATCACCAAAAGAAGATTGTGCAGGAATTTCAACTTTAACAGTATCTCCTAAAGCCCCCATACTGTTTACAATATCTTTAAGATTGTCAGTAATTTCCTGTTGTATATCCATAGTATAGTATATATCAAAAATGCACCCGGAAGGAGTTGAACCCTCAACACTCGGTTCCGAAGACCGATGCTCTATCCAATTGAGCTACGGGTGCATATGTACTTGGACAGATTTGAACTGTCAACCTTTGGTTCCGCAAACCAATGCTCTATCCAATTGAGCTACAAGTACACCTCCTCATATATTTTATCACATTCCACCTACTTTATCCGTATATCCCCTTTCTCATATGTCAGTAAATATTGAACATTAAGCCTTTGGAAAGTTTTCAGTGTTTCACTCCCAGGATGTCCGAAAGAATTATTTATCCCAGCAGAACATATTACTAACTTAGGAGATACTGCTTTTACGAAGGTTTCACTACTAGATGTATTAGAACAATGATGCCCTGCTTTTAATATATCATAACTATTACCAAATTGAAGAAAACCCTTATCTACAAGAACTTTTTCAACCTCCTGCTCTGCATCACCCATGAGAAGAAAACTTTTACCCAAATATTCAAATTCAATAACAAGGGAGTCATTATTTATATTCCCATTATATGATTCAACACATCCGTTTTTACTTTCCTCTTTATTAAGTATAGGCCATAATATATTAACCTCTATATATCCCAGTCTTATAGTATCCCCTCTTCCAACCTCTCTTTTATTCTCATATTTCTGTAACAAATACTTATAGTTTTCATTCTCAAAGCATACTGGATAGTAAAGAATCTCCCCAACACTGTATTTATCCAGAACTTCAAGAAGCCCTAAGAGATGATCATCATGAGGATGAGTAAGAAGCACATATTCTATATTCCTATCATATATTGGCATATATTTCTGAATCTCATACAAAACAGAAGAGTCTGGTCCACCATCAATTAATAGCTGAGTACTACCATACTGAACAAGAATTGAATCTCCCTGTCCTACATTTAAGAATACAACCTCATTTTCAGCTTTAACACAAAAAAGATATATGAGAGAGAGAAAAACCCAAATAAAATTTTGGATTAAATGAGAATTCATATCTTTTTAGCCTGTAAACTATAATAATTGGAAGGCTCTATAGGGTAGTTATACAAACAAAACAGAAATAATAATAAATATACTGCTACAGCAAATACTCCTTCATTTATTCCCAGTTCTACCATTTCTACACTAGAAGACATCATTACAAGATTTTTAAAAACAGTTAATTGAATATATGGAATTAAATATAAAATCTGTAAAGGAACAAAGATATTTACTACTGTTGCACCTAATCCCCAAAATATACTACTGCTGATTATAGGAACAATTACTATATTAGAAAGAAGAGAAATAACAGATACCTTTCCAAAGAATGCAATTGAAATGGGAATAGTAAATAAAATACAAGTTAAAGATGGGAGAATACTATCTTTTAAAAATGAAGACTTAATATTTTCAAAGCATTTTGGGAAAAAGATAAGACCAATTACAGATGCAAAAGAAAAAAGAAAACCAACATCATGTATAAGGAAAGGGTTTAAAAGGATAAGAAGGGTAGCACAAAATATTACAGTAGCACCACTATTACTCTCTCTACCAAAAAGATTAGCCATTAAAGAAAGTGTACTCATTGTAGCTGCTCTAACTAATGATGATGAAAGACCTGAAAACATTGAAAATCCCCATATACAACAGATCTTTATCAATACTACACCCTTTCCTCTTTTCTTCTTAAACAGTAAATCTACCCCTTGTGCTACTAAAGCCACATTATATCCAGATGCAGCGATAACATGAGATACACCACTACTATTTAGTGCTGTATTAAACTCACTTAAAAATATCCTTTTGCTTCCAAACATTATCCCAATTAAGAGTGATGCTTCAGGTTCTGGAACAGACTTTTCTACAATTCTTTCAAGAGAATATCTTGCTTCAAAAAAAATATTTCCTCCATTACTACATTCATACTCTTTAACTTGCAGTATTGCATATATTCCTTTTCTAAATAGATATCTTCTATAATCAAAGTCTTCAAAACTCTCAGGTTGCACAACTTCTCCTTTAATTTTACACTTCTGACCAGCATGTAAAACAGGTATATGATCAAATTTAATGATTAGTTCTCCCACTTGTCCTCCTTGAGGAGAAATTATATATGTATTCTCCTTCTCTTGAGACATTAAAACTCCTGTTATGGATACATTCAGACCTGTGAAACTTTGGACCTTTTGAACTGCTTTTGAAATTTTAAGATATTGAAAGATAAAAATTGGAAGAAACAAAAGAGTGGATAACAACAATATTTTTAACCCAGTTACAAAAATATGTACATGACAAAGCAGGTTATATGAAACAAGGAAGAAAATAAAAAGAAAGAAGGCAGGAAGAAAGATTTTAGCAATTAAACCAATTGAAACAGAATTTTCTTCAAAAATGACTTTTTCAAGAAAATTAGAGAGTGAAATTGACAATACAAGAAATGTAAAACAGTGCAACAAGGCCTGATAATCAAGGAAAAACAGTAAAAGAGAGGTAATTCTTTGTCTAAACTGTTTTAAAGACATATACTGTCTTTAAACTTGTTAAGTGTAGCTTCACCTATTCCACTTACATTAAGCAAATCCTCTATTTTAGTATATGGTCTGCCATCTATAATCTTTTGAGCAGTGGAGGGCCCTACCCCATTTAAAGTCTCTAATTCCTGCAAAGTAGCATTATTTATGCTTATACAACCACCTTCTTGAGTGCTATCATCTTCTTCTTCACTATCATCATCACTTTCCTGAGGCGGAACTACAATATCCACAACCTCCTTAGGAAGACTGAATGCTAGAAGATTACAATCATAATCACTTTCAAAAGGTATATACACCTTAGAATTATCCTTCATCACAGAGGATAAGTTCATTTTCATTGATATATACTTAAAACCCGCATCCTGAGTAAATCCATTAGCCCTCTTAACAGCATCAATAACAGATGCACCATCTGCAAAGCAGTAAACCCCTGGCATAGCTACTGCACCGCTAATATCAACAAGCACAGGGCAGAGATCTTCTTTTTGCTTTACCTTATCTTCATTCTCTTGAGCTGAAGTACATACTTCATCTACAATTTCTTCGCTTTCTACAACCTCTTCTATTACAGTCTCTTTGTTTAGAGATGATATAACTGGCGAAATATCTATATTCCCCCAATTAATTACTGCTACATGTGTGAAAAACCCAAGCAGAAAAAAGAGAAGGAGTATGAAAATGTTTTTTCCTTTTATTTGACCCTCCACCTAAAATATTTTAGATGATAGGGATTAAATATTTCTTAAGTACGAAGACTTATAGTTTTAGTCCTCTTGAATTAATATACTTTTAATAACTACATCATTAACAGGCTTATAGTCTTCATTAACTTCTACCTTTGCAATAGAATCAACAACTGCAAAACCCTTAGTAACTTTCCCAACTAAAGTATACTCTCCATTAAACTTTTGTTTATTAGAATTAGGAAGTACTATGAAAAATTGAGATGCATTAGCCATTCCCACATCATAATCATTAAAATCTACTAAATTCTCCTTCTTTACTGTATATCCAGGATCTCCACTTCCATCTCCTTTTGTATCCCCTGCTTGAATCACAAAATCCTTGACAACTTTATGAAATGTAAGCCCTTCATAATATCTTTTACTAATCAAAAACAGTAAACTATTAACATTATCTGGAGCCTCTTTCTCATACAAATCTATAAATATATCTCCATATACTGTAGAAACAATAATGCTGTAATCATATTTCTCATCTAAGACCCTTTCTGCTGCAGAATATGTTTTTCCTTTATCAATAATTAGTGTCCCAGATGGATATTTTCCTGACTGCAGGGAAAAAACAACTAAAGCACAAACAGCAAGAAGTGCTAATGCTAAAAGCAGAAACTTTTTATTCTCTCCTAATGCATCTTTAAAGCCACTCATTTCAATATTTTAACACATTATTGAGCCCACCAGTACGGCTGTTTGCCACTCTCATTAAACCACTTGCCATGTCTCATTATCTGCTCCATCTGTGGACCACTTTCTTCAATATTAATTGTTACACTAGAGATAGATGCAGAGATATCAGGATATTTCGATATAAATATGAGCCTATATTTAACATACTTGCTACCTTCTTGTATATTAATACTCTCCCCACTATCAAATGCAGATATTAAGCTCATATCCTTAATTTGTAGGTCACCACCGTACTGTATATTTAAACTGCTATTTAACACTATTGGTATATATTCTTCTTGCCATTTAAGAACCTCTGCAGATGTACTAAACCCCTCATTAGGAAATGTACTGCTGCTATCCCACTCATTTACAGTTACAAGCCCTGTATCATTATCAACAAAGCTCACAACACCAGAAGCTGTATACTCATCTTGCGAAACAACAATAGTATCCCCTTTGTTAAGAGTTACAACATAATTATCAGCACCAAAGGCCTGCTGTGTAATTGAAAAAGAGGTGCTTTGAGCATTTAATATCTGACTGTTATTCTGCAAAGTAGCTCTAAATATAGGTTTAAGCGGATATTTTCTCTCTTCAATTGTATGATACTCTAAAATATCATCTTCATCTTGGGCAGTAGCTGAGTATCTTACATTTTCAATCTCACCGTCAAATGCATTCTGCATATCACTACATCCTAAACCAATTTTGTACTCATTAGCATTTAACACATATGGCTCACCACTAAATGAAAGCCAGCCGTTTAAATATATTTCTGTTTTATCGTCTAAAAAAGAAATAGAAAGATAATTATTCCTTTGAGGTATGTATAAATCTGCCAACTCGTTGCTTTCACCATCATACAAAACTATTACCTTTCCTGTTTGCAGTACTTTAATATTCACATCCCCAACACTAAGTAGACATGAATCCTGCAAACTAGAGGGCTTAAATACAAAATCAATATACTTTATCTGCTCAGTATTATCCAATTGTCCTTCTGCATCTACTAGGCTGTGAATATCTTGATCAACTATTCCATTACTAAATTTACTTCCACCCATAGTTATATATCCTTCCTCTTTTGCAAGAAATTTAAGTGAAAGTAAATTGTACTTAGAAGTATCAACACTATCTACTACTATATCCATATTCCCATTCTCAAAAGCTAAGGATATAGGATACTGTGACTTTGATATCCAATTACTCCAGGATATATTATCATTACTTGTCATATATTCAAAATATATATCAGAATATCCAGAATCACTTAAAACCTCATTACTTGCAAGCATTCTTTCATACACTCTTAAAACATCAAAATACCCGCTTCCAAAAAGTTGTATACTCCCTAAATTATTCTGAGAACCGTATGACATATCAGCAGAAAACTCTTTACTATCAATATATACTGTTACATTAGAGTTTGTTATACCAAAGACAATAGTAATATACTGCCACCTGTTATACTCTACTTCTATTTCGGTATTATAGGACATATTATTACTATCAATAAATACATATTTATCATTCTCAATTATGAGTTTTCCTAAATTAGATGAAAACAGTTCACTATCCTCAGACATTCTCCTTTTGTAAGACCAAAACTGTACAGTTACATATCCAGATGAATCAGTGTTTACAGTAAACTGCCTGCTCTCTCCCTGCTCAAGCCCTAAAGAGCCCTCATTATCGAAGTTGTTTTCTACTACAAGATCTAATCTTGAAAAAGGAGCCTGCTTATCCTCAGTTGCCTGACCAAAACTTTGCCACTCAATACCCTTAACCACAGCATTGCTTCCAACAGTAACAGAAGGCGATGTATACTGCCCTGACAAAGCCTTATCAAGCTGTATATTCATAACCTCATTAAGTTTAACTCTATCAAACTGCCCTTGCTCAAACACAAACTGTGTATCATGAACAATACTTGGATCTATCTTTATTGGAAACACCCTATCTTTATCAAGCAGCCACTTTGAGTCTAAAACTATCTCATATATATATTTATCTTCATTTTTTACTATACTAGCTTTAACATTACTTGTTTTAATACCAACAGCATCAGTTGCATATTCAGGAAGAAAGTGGGCATAGTAATTCCCCTTTCCATCAACAATATATACAACTCCATTAGGATATTTATCAGTTGCACTAATACTCTTTTTAATAGTTAAGCCATCGTCTACTTCAATTTCAAAAACAAATCTATTAACAGGCAGTACACACTCTCCCTTGCCACATTCAGTTGTATATTGAGGTATCTCATTTAAAACAATCTCTTCTTTAAGACCTTTCCCCTTTATTATTTGATACTGAATATCAACTCCATCATATATATTCTTAGATATTACAGTATCTTTTGGTACTTCACTCTCACTATCAAGTTCTCTGCCTATCTTTGCAAGCTTAATGCTTTTATTTAACTCCCTCTCCCCTACATTATTCCCACTCATTTCCTCTAACACAGAGTCATATGATACTTCAACAAGTGATATCTGTACCCCTTTCTTTGTTTGATTAATATGCAATTTACCCTTTATCTTCTCCCATACAGTAGGCTCTTTTTGCTCTATGGGATTTACATATGAAGATACTGTTTCAAATTTAATATACTGCCCATTTATAAACTCTACATTAAAATTAGGATTTTCATTTCTAAAATATGTATTACTATCAGCTCTTACTATACTATCATTTTCTTTTTTTGAGAAAGAAATAACAAGAATATATATACAAAGTGCACATACTATTAAACCAAAGATATGCAGTATATGCCTAGCAACACTCCTGTTTGTTTTACCATTCTCTTTCTCTTTTTTCATATTACAGAGATCTATTGTAATTTAGAGTTATATCTCCTACTCTTGTAAAGTACTCCATGCTTGAAGTTAAGGAAATACGAAGTGTACATGTTCCTCCTGCACTATTGCATTGAGTAATATCTGCTCCCTTAATACTCATTCTCTCCCATACTCCAGCTATTTTGCTAATACCCCCAGTGATTTGTACATCAGTACCACTATTACCAATAAGGGAGAGGTTTACACTGTTATTATCAGTACTTACAGAGTTTTCTGTCATAAAGTCTAAGTATATTGCATCTTCCTTCCAGCCAAGGAAGTCTGCAGGCAGAGTAATTCTTACAAGAATATCGTAATCCTGTGGTGTATCTTTAGTGGATACCCATTCATAATAGTTCTTAAATGAACCACTTTCCTCTACTGCATCAGAGGTCATTATTCCAGAATTATCACTTCCATCTGCAAATAGTATTGCTCCTGCATACTCAGGAGATATAGTCATCTGAGATGATAGATCCCCAACTGAAAGCCACTCAACTCCGTTATTACTAAACTCTAAAGTTTTTGTCTGTACATTAAATCTTATTGCTCCCTCTCCATCAGCACCACTTCCCAATCTTATTGTTCCTTTTGCATATATATCATTCCATCTATTAGCACTATCTCCTATACTTGAATTAACTGAGAGTGATAGCAAGTCCCCAGCTATCTTTACATTATCTTCTTCTACCTCCAATTTATCACTAATACCGAATAGTATTCCATTTAATGCATACTCTTGTGTATTATTAACTTCTTCTGTTATCTGTACAATATCAGTAGTTATCCAATTACTACTTTCAGTTATTTTTACACTTATTTTATTTTCATTTACTTCTGGTATATATATTTCTAAGTATTTAATACCATTCTCATTATTTATTCTTGCTTTAGTAATATCATATTCTCCTGTTGTAAGATTAGATACTATATTAATATTTTGATTATTTAATGTACTGTCTATGCTTAATACTAGATTTTGTGATGATCCTACACTTGTATTATTTATTTTTATATTACTATGATCATCATTCGTATCTAGTTTAGATATTCTATACCAGCCTGGAGTTGTAATACTTATTATTTTATTTTCATTTATATTTTCTAATTGTTCAATCCTGTTATATGCTGTTTGTATTTGTAATTGTTGTTCTTTAATTGCTTCTACTAAGTATGGTGTAAATCTTCCATAATCCAAAGATTTAATACCATTACTATCTGTAGATACTAAATCAGGGATAACTAATTCCACCTCTTGAGCTATAAATCCTGAGGATGCTACTCCTTGTCCTTTCCAATCAAAGGTAACTCCTCTCAATGCCATTATTTTATCTAATCCTCCAGTTATATTCTGTATATTTTCTTTTAAAGATATATCAGAATATGTAACCCATGCATTAGCTTGTCCTTTTCCTGCATTATTAGCAGTATTAGGTAATTGAAGGCGGTATGTAGGGTTTGTTAATCCAATACCAACATTGCCAACGATTGCATTTAGAAAAGTATCTCCATTTGCTCCCAAGTGGGAATTTACGGAAAGAGTATTATCCCCTTTGAAGATATCTATTCCTACACCCCCTGTTGTGTTAACATTTCTAAAGATACGAAGTACCGATCCCACAGTGTTATCCTTTGTAAATGGATTAATTGAAATAAAAGTTTCGTTAGCATAACCTTTGAATGTCTTAATTTCAGTAAATACAGTATTCTCTTCTTTCGATGTAATTTTAATTTCTTCTATCGCTCCTACACCTCCCGCAAAGTTGGCAGAGCCAGCGGAGAAATTATTAATAGTGTAGGCCTGAACATTGTTTAATTCATAGTTTATCACATAGATAAAACGACCACTGGGATCAACAACTACACCGAACGGATTTGTTCCTGTTGCAGTAGTTCCAACCGAGATCAAGGCACCTGTAGATTGGTTGATACTGTAGGCTTGAACATTGTTTGATCCAAAGTTTGTCACATAGACAAAACGACCACTGGGATCAACAGCTATACTCCTTGGATTTGTTCCTGTTGCAGTAGTTCCAACCGAGATCAAGGCACCTGTAGATTGGTTGATACTGTAGGCTTGAACATTGTTTGATCCAAAGTTTGTCACATAGACAAAACGACCACTGGGATCAACAGCTATACTCCTTGGATTTGTTCCTGTTGCAGTAGTTCCAACCGAGATCAAGGCACCTGTAGATTGGTTGATACTGTAGGCTTGAACATTGTTTGATCCAAAGTTTGTCACATAGACAAAACGACCACTGGGATCAACAGCTATACTCCTTGGATTTGTTCCTGTTGCAGTAGTTCCAACCGAGATCAAGGCACCTGTAGATTGGTTGATACTGTAGGCTTGAACATTGTTTGATCCAAAGTTTGTCACATAGACAAAACGACCACTGGGATCAACAGCTATACTCCTTGGATTTGTTCCTGTTGCAGTAGTTCCAACCGAGATCAAGGCACCTGTAGATTGGTTGATACTGTAGGCTTGAACATTGTTTGATCCAAAGTTTGTCACATAGACAAAACGACCACTGGGATCAACAGCTATACTCCTTGGATTTGTTCCTGTTGCAGTAGTTCCAACCGAGATCAAGGCACCTGTAGATTGGTTGATACTGTAGGCTTGAACATTGTTTGATCCAAAGTTTGTCACATAGACAAAACGACCACTGGGATCAACAGCTATACTCCTTGGATTTGTTCCTGTTGCAGTAGTTCCAACCGAGATCAAGGCACCTGTGCCCATACCTGTTAATCCTTTGGGAGCTACTATTTGATATGGTGAAGAAATAAAACCATTAATACCAGTAGCAGCCATAACGCCTGCAACTTCTAGTTTTGATCCCGGGCTTGTTGTTCCAATACCTACATTACCTTTTAATGCCGTAGTTACTATACTGTCATTACCCAATACTACTGTATTAGCTCCTAATCCTACTGCATTATATCCTATTACTATTGAATTATTATCATTATTATCCTTACCTTTAGCATTGTATCCAATATATATACTATTCTCAGGATCTGTAAGAGCTGTACTACCATCAGCTTGATATCTACCTGCTTGATATCCTAATGCTACATTATAATTTCCTGTTGTATTTGAATAAAGAGAATAATATCCTAATGATGTATTATTAGTACCTGAACTATTAGAATAAAGAGAATAACTTCCTAAAGAAGAGTTATAACTCCCTGTATTACTATATAATGAATAATATCCTAAGGCTGTATTATATGTCCCTGTACTATTAGTATATAATGAATAATACCCTACTGCAGTATTATATGATGCACTTGTATTTGTACGAAGTGCATTACTCCCTACTGCTGTATTATAACTCCCTGTATTACTATATAGCGAATAATATCCCAGTGCTGCGTTCTTTGTCCCTGTACTATTATTATATAATGAAGAATACCCAATACCAGTATTATACCTATCACTTAGATCATCTACTCTACCTGCATATTGTCCAAAATATGTACTATAACCTAAACCTGTTTGATATACTCTCCCATTAATCGATAAAATTAAAGAAGCAGGACTAATTGTAATATCCCCACTAGCATTAGATATAGTAGAGGTAGCACCCGCTATATCAATAGAAGCCTGAGGAGTATTAGTACCAATCCCTAATCTGTTATTTGTTGAATCCCACCAGAAACTATCACTCCCTGTTATAGAATTTGTACCACTCCAATATGAAACCTGCCCTGCAGAACCAGTACCAGACACAAGACCCAAATCTGCAAAAGTACTCCATGATAATCCTCCGCTTCCATTATTATTTAATATACTAATAGTAGCAGAAGGATATGGATTAGTTGAACCAGGCCAAGTGTATGCAACACCATTAATACCCAGATTACGAGTTATATTTACATCCCCTGTGCTTAAATCTCCTTTAATTGCACCACCAATATTTAACTGATTAGAACCAGTAGCAGAATCAGCATTAATATTAGCTCCAATAATTATATTATTACTCCCCGTTGTTAAATTACTACCAGCACTGTACCCAAACAAACTATTATTAGATCCAGTAGTAATAGCATAACCAGTATAATACCCAAGTAAAGCATTATTTGATCCTGAAGTCATCGAATATCCAGATTGACCTCCTATAGAAGTATTATATGTCACAGAGTTATTTGAAGCAGTAGTAATGCCTCTTAGTGCATACGAACGAAGTGCTGTATTATATGAATTACCTGCAGATGCAGAATTATATGCATAAAGCATAGCTCCATATCCTATTGCTACATTATTACTTTTTGCAACATTTGATTTAAAAGCATCTCTTCCAACTGCAACATTCTGCATACCAGTTGTATTAGCATTTCCAGCATACGATCCTATCATGACATTATCATATCCTGATGTATTCCCATACATTGATTGATACCCCATTGCAATATTATTTGTTCCTGTATTATTAGAAGCTGTAGTACTGCCCTTTAATGCCTGATATCCTACCGCTATATTCCCGCTTGTACCTGTTGTAGTTGTATTATCAGCATATCTCATAGCTTCATAGCCTATTGCAATAGAAGCATTCTTAGCTACATTAGTAAACAGTGCTCCGTATCCTACAGCTACATTATACTGACCAATAGTATTATTAATTAAAGTATTAACACCAAGAGCAGAGTTATATGATCCAGTTGTGTTTGTAGTCATTGACTGATGACCTATTGCCGTATTGTACATTCCTGTATTGGAGGAAGGTGTAGCACTACCTACTAATGCCTGATAACCTACTGCAGTATTATATGAGAGTCCCTGTGTAGTAGTATTATCTGCATACGCCATTGCCTGATACCCTATTGCAGTACTTCCCTGCTTTGCAACATTAGAATCTAATGCAAAATACCCTACTGCCGTATTACTTGTTCCAATAGTAGTAGCAGATAATGCATTATCACCTAATGCTACATTTCCTGTTCCAGAGGTTATTGCAGATCCTGAATCAAGACCAATAAATATGTTAGAAGATACATTACTAAATATATCTACAACAGGTGTCCCATTATATTGTAATTTTATTGTTGAATATCCTCCTGTATTAACTACTAATTTACTAGATGGAGAAGTTGTTCCTATCCCTACATTACCATTAAAGTAATTATTTCCTCCTGCTGAGTAAATCCCATAATTTGTTAATCCACCTGTAGCATTAAAAAAACCTGCATAGGTAGTATCTCCTCTTTCAGCAGCTCCATAAGCTGTACTATAAATCCCATATACAATAGATGAAACAGTTTGTATTCCAGCCCTGCTATCAGCAGAGGTTTGTACACCATATAAGTATTCTGTACCAGTAAAAGCAGATGTGGAGCTAGTAGAAGAAAGGAAATACCCACCAATAATTCCCCCTGTACTATTTCCACCACCTGTATTAAAAGCTAAACCAGCAACGGCTGTTGTTCTATCACTTCCACTTTGCCCTCCCGCGATACTTGCAATCCCCACTCTACCATATGTCCCTAATAAATTAGGACCCAAATTAATTACAGTGCTATTTCTAGTAGAAACAATCAGTCCAGCTTCCTGATTACTTCCCAATACTGCAAAGTCAACTCCATTAACTTGGTAACTTTCACCAATAATAGCACCAATTTTCCTAGGAGATGTAGGAATACCGTTAACATGGAAACCTGCAAATGGAGATGTTGTCCCTATACCTACATTACCATTTGCATCTATAGTTACTCTATCAGCTCCTGCTGTTACTAATCTTAAAACATCAGAACCTGTCCCATACATTCCTGTATTTGTATCAGCAGAAAAACTAAAAGCAGGAGAAGAAGCTGATCCATTAGCTGCTTGTACTAACCTACCTGAAGTTAATATCGTTGTACTCCCTATCTGTACATTACCAGACACTAAATTAAGATTATCACCTGATGCTAAAGAAAGAATATTAGCACCAGAACGATATAGCTCTACATCTGTTCCAAAACCTATACCACCAGCAGCAGTTGTATGAGTAGCTAATTCTAGTTTATGAGTAGGAGAGGTTGTTCCTATACCTACATTACCCTGTATATTGATAACACCGAGAGAGTTACTGTTGTTATCTTGCCACTGAAACAGATCTGAAGTTTGGCTATTAATTGCTCTAACTCGAAAAGATGCGACGCTTGTTTCGGCAGTTTTTACAATAAGTGGAAAATTAATTTCAAATAATCTATTAACTGGATTCTGTTGATCTGTATTGATGTTAAATACGGAGATAGGCCAAGTTGGGGCATAGTTGACTCTATCTGCCTTTAAGCTAAGAATTTGACCAGAAGTACTAAGCCTATGAACATAACCAGCAGCGTTTGATCCAAAAATCAAACCTTCATTTTCATCTCTTAATCTTAATAAACTCATGAAGTCGGTAATTGAACTACCAAATTGAACAACATTACCCCATGTAGATGAACCATAAACCTGTAGTATTGGTCTTGGTCCAGAGGCTGGCGATTGCACTAGTCTTAGCCAGTTTTGAATTTCAAATGATGAGGGTCCAGTACCATCATATGCAGGGGCAACAATTTCCATACGACTATCAGGGTTAGTGGTACCGATACCAACATTACCTGTTCCATTAGGCATAAGTAATATATTCCCATTGCCTCCTCCCGTAGATATTGTTAAATTCCCTGTTGAATTAGTTATTGTAGAAGCACTACCACCTACCTCCAATTTAGCTCCTGGAGTTGCTGTCCCAATACCAACATTTCCACTGCCTAAAATAGTAAACAGTTTATTTGAATGATCATCATTAAACACATCAAAATAACTGCCGCTACCTGCATCCATATCAAAAACAAATCTCCCAGTATTAACAGTACTCCCCCCAAGAACAAGATCATCTGTAGTGGAAGTTAAATATGAATATGTACCAGCATCAGTCCAAAGACATGAAGCACTACCCGCACTCAATGCCTGCCACTCTGCACCATTGTAAACCTTAAGCTGAGAAGAACCTGTATCAAAATAAATCATACCTGCAGAAGGATTCTCCAATGAACCATTACTAATTGAAGTACTTAGCTTAAATGCATCATGTGCCCCTTCTGCAAACTTTGAAAATATTGCATATGGAGATGCCTCAAGAGGCATCCTTGTAAAAGTTTCTGTAAGATTAATACCATCAGGAGCAAATTTTAACTCAATGTAAACATCACCATACTCAGATATAACTTCGGAAGGAGAATTACATGCACCATCTCTGCACTGCGCTGTTGTTGTAATAGTCCCGCTTCCCAAAGAAAGCTCAAAAACACCATCAAACTGACCAATCTCAACATTAACAAAATCCTCTGTCAAAAGAAGCGTACCACCAGTTATTGCCGTATAGTAAGATACTCTAAAATCACATGTATCATTGCCTGCTCCATTAATAACACATGCAGGAGAACCTGGTATTACATTCATACCCTCATGGCCTGTATCATTTCTTACTATCTTACCCTGTAAGTTAATTTTATCAGACGAAAGGGCATACAAAGAACCTCTAAAAAATACAGCAAAAACTAAGGATAAAATCAGCAAAATGAACAAGTTTTTTGCTAAATTTGGGCAGTTTATTTTTTTCATACCTAACAGATAGTACTTTTATCTTGGATTAACAATATTTTTAAGTACTTAAAATCTGTAGTATAATAATAGTAGAAATGTATACACCTGTCAAATGACTTTTGACTATATTTACCCCTTACAAAACTATACTTACTATCCTTTGAGGAATATAAATAAATTTTTTAATTTGTTTACCTGATAAAAGAGGGCCTAGAGTATTTGAAGAAAGGATTATTTCTCTTATCTGCTCCTGTGTATCACTCTCTGATACAGATACCCTTCCCCTAACCTTCCCATTTATCTGCACAGGAATCTCTATTCTTTCATCTTCTAAAAGCTCCTTATCTATTTCTGGCCATTTCTGAGTATGAACTGAATATTTCTTCCCCATAGTATTACACCATATTTCTTCTGAAATATGAGGAAGTATTGGTGCACAAGCAATTACTAATTTCTCTAGGTCTTTGTTATCAAATTTCTCTTTAGAAAATGAGTTATAAAATTCCATAAGAGCAGCAACTGCAGTATTAAACTTAAAATCTAAAATATCATTCTCAATTTTATCTACCAATCTCTCAACAGCTGCTTTTACACTCCTACTGCTTTCTTCAACCCTACTCTCATATGCTCTATTTAAAAATACATAATACTTAGAAACAAACCTTCTAACACCTTGAATTGTTCTTGTACTCCACTGAACATTTCCCTCATATGGACCCATAAACATAAGATATGCCTTAGTAATATCTACACCATACTCCGATACAAGAGTGTCTGGATTAACAACATTGCCCAAAGACTTTGACATTTTGCTACCACCCTCTCCAAGTACTACACCATGGATACTTCTTGCTTTGTAAGGTTCAATATCTCTAACAAGCCCAAGGTCATACAGCACCTTATGCCAGAATCTAGAATAAAGAAGATGCAAAGTAATATGCTCTTGCCCACCCTCGTAATGATCCACAGGCATCCAGTAATCGCTAAGCTGCCTTGACACAAACTCTTTTTCATTTTTTGGATCACAATATCGCAGATAGTACCAGCTTGAACCTGCCCAATTAGGCATTGTATCGGTTTCTCTTTTTGCATCCCCTCCACATTTTGGACATTTAACATTTACCCACTCAGGAATAACTGCAAGAGGAGACTGCCCTGTACCTGTCGGCTCATAATTTTTTACCTCAGGCAATTTAACAGGAAGTTCACTTTCAGGAACAGGAACCATTCCGCATTTAGGACAATGGATGATTGGAATTGGTTCACCCCAGTAATGCTGTCTAGAAAATATCCAATCATGAAGATGATACCTTACAACCATATCTCCAATCTCTTTTTCTTTAATAAACTCACCTACTTTCACTCTAGCCTCTTGAGTGCTAAGACCATCTAAAAAGCCCGAATTAAAAACAATTCCTTCACCAGTATACACCTTATCCAAAGTATCAATTGGTGATCTATCGCCATTCTCTCCTTCAATAACTCTAATAACAGGAAGACCATACTTTTGAGCAAACTGGAAGTCTCTTTCATCATGAGCAGGAACACCAACTACTGCACCACTGCCAACTGTTGACAATACAAAGTCTGCAACCCATATTGGCAATCTTTTGTTAGTAATGCTATTTACACAGTAAAGTCCTGTAAACACACCACTCTTTTCGGAATCTTTATTCTCTCTTTCCTCATCACTTTTGCTCATACTTCTATTAATATATTTCTTAACCTCATCAATTTTTTCCTTAGGGATAACAGACATAAGCTGCTTTAATGCCTCACTATCAGGAGCAACAACAACAAATGTAGAACCAAACTGAGTATCAGGTCTTGTTGTAGATACGGTTAATACAATATCACTTCCCTCCACCTTATATTTAATATCATACCAGCTCTTTCTTCCTATCCAATTTCTTTGAAGAGCCTTAACAGACTCTGGATAGTCAACTAAATCAAGATCTTTATCAAGTCTATCTGCATACTCTGTAATCTTTAGCACCCATTGATTTAAATTCCTTTTTTCAACAACTGTGCCACATCTCTCATGAACAGAATTAATCACCTCCTCATTTGCACAACCCATCTTGCATTTTGGACACCAGTTAATAGGCATCTCCTTTTTGTATGCAAGTCCCTTTTCAAAAAGCTTTAAGAATATCCATTGTGTCCATTTATAATATGACGGATCTGAAGTGTTTATCTCCCTGCTCCAATCAAATGATATACCAAGCATTTTAAGCTGTTTCTTAAAGTTTGAAATATTCTCATTAGTAATTTCCTGTGGAGGTCTTTTTACTTTAATAGCATAGTTTTCAGTAGGAAGACCAAATGCATCCCATCCTATTGGATACATCACATTAAAGCCCTTCATCCTTTTAAGTCTTGCAACTGCATCCATCATTGAATAGTTTCTTGCATGCCCAATATGCATTCCAGGACCAGATGGATATGGGAATTCAGTTAAAAGATAATACTTAGGCTTACTTTTATCAAAATCTTTTGCTTCGTATATACCACTTTCAAACCATTTATCCTGCCATTTTTTCTCAAATTCTTTTGGGTTATACTCTTTCTTCATAATAACTAATTATATTCTAAAATATATAATTAATACAATGTTTGACACAAGAGTGAAACATTACCACAACTGTTTAAATATATTAAACCTACTATTGTAATGGATTAATTATAGCACCAATGAAAAGTGTCTCTCCACTCTCTTTATCATCAATTGTAAATACAAAAGGCCTGTCAACTATCATCTCGAACATCTCTTCAGGTTGAGGAGCACTTGTTGCTGACATTTCAATAGATGTAGCAGCTGCAGCTTCTGTACCTTTCTCATTTACATCTATATATGTCTTATGCATTACCTCACTAATATATACATTTTGTCCTTCAACAGTAACCATCTTAGAGAAGTCAGCACTATTAGAGTTAAAGGCCTCCTTAATACCCATACTGATTAATATGTCCTTCATACTATTTGAGTATTCAGTCTTAAACTTAGGAAGTTCTAGAACACCTTTCATTGAGCCGAAGTCCCCACCCCACTGCTGTAAACTCTCTTTATCAATACCCTTAACAAACTTGTCAAACTTTACATCTTCTTTAGGAAGATATACCCTCATCACATATCTTTCATTTTCACCATATGGGAGCTCTACAGCTTGGAATTCATTGTTTTCCTGATACAAAAGATGTGCTGTTTTACTCATTAAATCAGCTTTTACTTTTGAACCATCTAAAAGTGTAAAATCCTTTTTACTTGTAAGACCTTGCTCAAATGGAGTACTCCAATTAGCATTAAAATATATTGCATTAATTAAAAATGCGATATCTAAAGGCTTAATTTCATCTACAATTTCTTCAATCTTACCGTTAGTTTTTTCACTAACCCACTTATTTATAGTATCTTTTGAAGATGGTTCAGCAAAATCTAATGTAGAAGCTTGAGCCATATAATAGCTATCCAAAATGTCCATATATGCTGGATTAAATTGCAAGCCTTGTCTTAACCATACAGAATTTGCAATATTCAATGTTATATCCCCATCTTTTGCTGCATCCTCTATTAATCTTCTAAAATACTCATTAGATGTCTCATCTAAACCAATAACTTTATTCATTTCTTCTAAAGTTTTCCCATTAGCTCCTTGTGCTGCCATAGATAGTGCCATCTTTACACTAAAAGGAGAAACAACTACATTTTTATTCTTAGAAGCACTAAAGGATGCTTTAAATAGATCAGTATCAAAATCCCCAGACATTGTTTCTACCTCATCTGGTTCATTAGTATCACCAGTATCAACTCCATTTAATTTAATAACTAGGAATACTAAAACAGCAGAAAGAAGCAAAATAACAATTAAAAGAGGAAGTATCTTATTATTTTTCTTTTGCATATATGAAAAATATTAATTTAACTTCCTCATTATATTCTATTTTCACAATTATTAAAATGTGGACCTGAGGGGACTTGAACCCCTTACCTTATCGCTGCCAGCGATACGCTCTAGCCAGATGAGCTACAGGCCCAAAATATTTAAATACATGGACTCAGCCGGAGTTGAACCGGCGATCTTCGCAATGCGAATGCGATATTCTCCCAACTGAACTATGAGCCCAAATTACCAAGTGGTGTACAAACGAGGATTAACCTGAGTACCCCATTTAACACCCTTCCTAAGCTCAAAGTGTAAGTGAGGACCAGTAGACCTTCCTGTTGAACCCATCTGCCCTATTGCCTGTCCCTTCGTTACAGTCTGTCCACTTCTGACATAAATGTTTTTTAAATGTGCATACCATGTAGTATATCCATTCCCATGATCTATCTGGATAGACCAAGCATACTCCCTTCCTCCATATGTTGAACCCAAAGGAGGACATACACTTGAACAACCAGCAAAGATAACTGTACCACTAGCAGCCGCTAAGACATTAGGCAAATTTTTATCAGCAATATCTATACCTGTATGTAAACTCCCCCTATAACCCTGGCTTATCTTTGCACTTTTCCCAGCAACAGGCCATCCTAAAAACCTCCCAACTGATGGATCTGCTACACCAACAGAATATGACCTAACAGAACTTGTAGAGCCTGAAACATATGTCTTTGGAGCAGCAGCATACACTGGTTTAGGAGGTGCAGGCATTTTTCCTTCGGGAATAACAAGTTTTTGACCCTCTGAAAGTATAAATGGATAGTCTAACAGATTAAAATCAGCAATAGCCTGCTCATTTCCAGAATACTTCTTAGCAAGAGAGGATAATGTATCACCTTTCTTAACAGTAACTAAAACTCCATCAGTAAGAGGAATTTCAAGCTTCTGACCTGGTTTTACCATATCAGATGTTAAATTATTCGCCCACTTTATTGTCTGTACTGAAACCTCATATTTAGCAGCAATTGTACTAAGAGTATCTCCATTCATAACAGTATACTCCTCTATACCCCTTCTCTCCCTATCCTTAGGAATTGCAGTATTAAGAGTAGCATTCATTGCCAAGGTATCCCCTTCAGCAACAGATATATAGTCTAGCTCTTCTTCATTTGCATTAATAATGCTAGGAGCCCTGTATACATATGATATGCTAAGTATAACTACAACTATTATAGTAGCAATTTGTACTGCATATTTAAGAAAAGAACCTCTTCCCCAAAACATTTTTTTAACAATACCATCTTTAAGACTCTCAAAACTATCTCCAATTATTTCAAAGAAAACAGAGATAAGAACCCATAGCACTCTTAATCTTGCAAATAGATATTCTAAAAAATCTATAATAAAAGCAAGAAAGTTTTTTTGAGGATTAAATTTCTTTGTAATAGAGTTAAACCATCTATGAAAAATAGTTAAGTCTCCATCATCGGTAATATCACTATCTAAGAGTATTCCTGCACTTTCTGTGTCCGTTTCAAGGGAACTTAATACCAGCTCCCTAAAGCCCAATCCACCAATTTTGTTTTCCTGTTTATTTACTTCCATAGATATAGAAGGCTCTAATAATGATATATTATATCAAATTATGCCTCATGCAATGTTGCAAGGAACTCCTCGTTGGATTTTGTCTTCTTAAGCTGACTAATTAGAACCTCTGTAGGATTCTCATTTTGGTCAAGAATCTCAAGCATTCTTCTAATTCTCCATGATTGATTTAAGACATCTTTGCTAAGCAAAAGCTCCTCATTTCTCGTTCCTGATTTTGTTACATCTATTGCAGGATATATTCTTCTATTAGCAAGTGTCCTATCCAAATGAAGCTCCATATTTCCTGTACCCTTAAACTCTTCATATACTAAATCATCCATTCTACTACCTGTATCTACTAAAGCAGTAGCAATAATCGTAAGACTTCCACCTTCTTCAAAATTTCTTGCAGCACCAAAGAATCTCTTAGGAGGATATAGAGCAACAGGATCAAAACCACCTGAAAGTGTTTTACCAGAGGTCGGCATTGTAATATTATATGCCCTTGCTAACCTTGTTATGCTATCCATCAGAATAATCACATCCTCCCCCCACTCAACCATACACATAGCCTTTTGAAGAGCCATTTCTGCTACTCTGCAGTTATGCTCTGGCAATTCATCAAAGTTAGAAGCATAAACCTCTCCTTTTACAAATCTTTTCATATCAGTAACCTCTTCAGGCCTTTCACCAACTAAAACAACCATTAACTTTGCTTTAGGATTATTCTGTGCAATACCATTTGCAATATCTTTAAGAAGCCATGTTTTTCCTGCCTTAGGAGGAGATACAACCATAGATCTCTGACCAAACCCGATTGGAGCAAGAAGATCAATAATTCTTGTAGATATAATCTCAGGTGAAGTTTCCAACTTTATCTGTCTATTAGGGAATATAGGGGTCATTTTCATAAACTGAGGTCTATTCGCAGCTTCAAGTGCAGGTCTTCCATAAACAGTATCAACTCTAAGCAGACTCAAATACTTCTCTTTATCTTTTGGCAGTCTTGCAGGTCCTGTTACGACATCTCCTGTCCTTAGACTAAATTTCTTTATCTGTGACCCAGAAATATATACATCATTATCACTAGGAAGTAGCCCATCTGTTCTCAGTATTCCATGAGTCCCATCTTTCTGTACATCTAATATACCTTCTACAAAGATATATCCCTCATCTGCAGTTATCTTTTTTAATATTTCAAATATAAGCTCTCTTTTTTGAAGCTCCATAAAATCTTCTAAACCAAGCTTCTTTGCTTCAACACGAAGCTGAGCAAGAGTCATTTCCTCATACTCTTTAATGCTTTTTGTTTTGTTTACCATAAATGTATAAAACAGGGAAATTAATAATAAAACTTTGGGCAAATAACCCAATACTTTTTTAGTATATTGAATTACATACAAGAAGTCAAATAAAAAGAAAAGGGGATCGGTACTGCCCCAACCGACCCCGGTATTATCCATTAACTATTGTTTATGGATAAAACCGACGAGCATATAGATGCTTCCCCTTAATATTCTATCATAAATATATAAATATCTTAACCTTTTCCTTTTGCCCAGATGTGTTTGTGGCACCCCAGACAAAGGGAGAAAGTTAAGATATCCACATACTATGTTAAATGAACAACATATTATAACCCTAGTGTATATGATATGTCAACCCCATAAGAAGTATCCACATATAAACATATACAGATTCTTTCCTAGCAATAGTACTTCTCGTTTCTTAATCCTTAAAATGTTACGATACAGATAACTAAAAGTGTGTGTTACGATTTTTGTGGATGATGTTTGTATTTAGCTAAAGTTTTCTTATGTTTTCAACAACCTTTATCTCTATGCTACTCTTCTTTATCTTTGCATTACCAACATAAATGCCCTTATATCCTACCCTTGAAGCCTCTGCCATTACACTATCAAGCCCCCATGTACCCCGAATCTCTCCTGTAAGACCAACCTCTCCAAAGTAAATATACTTTTTATCAAGTACCTCATCTTTTACAACAGATTTAATTGCAGCACAAACTGCTAAATCAACAGCAGGATCAGAAACAGTAATACCTCCTACAACATTAACAAACACATCCTTATCTCCTAAATATACATTACCTCTCCTTGAAAGTACTGCACACAACATATCCAACCTAGGTTTCTTTATACCATTTTC
>JAXGOY010000005.1:0-68463 GCA_040767225.1 Candidatus Dojkabacteria bacterium | reverse complement strand
TACCACAAGGTCTAATAGTTATTTTTTGAGGAATAATATCTTGGAGTTTAACATCATGGTGATCAATTACTTCAATAATATTTGCATTCTCCCATCCCTTTGCTCTATTCTCTGGAAATGTGTGGTCTACAAGTACAATATTCATACCTGATATATCAGGAACATATGGAGGAAGCTCTGTATTATATTCCTTAAATACCCACTCTGTCTGAGAGTTCACTCTATCGCACCTTATTCCCTTATACCTTAAATCCCCTATTCCTTCTTTGTATGCTTGATATCCTACTGCTGATGCAATTGCATCAAGGTCAGGTTTAGTATGTCCAACTATGTATATTTTTTGGTTAATATCTTCCATATAATGTATTTTAATATATCAAGAATATAATTAGATGAGTAGTATTTGAATAATATGATACAATATCTATGATAATTTAAAGAATTAATACATATGCCTGATAGCGGAAATACAATATATGATGTTGCAATTATTGGAAGCGGGCCAGCAGGTTTAACTGCAAGTATTTATGCAAGCAGGTATAAATTAAGTAATATTGTTTTTGGAAAAGAAATTGGTGGTACTATTACTGGTGCACATAAAGTGTGTAATTTCCCTGGACTGCAAGATATATCAGGAATAGATCTTGGAATGAGAATGTATGAGCATGCAAAGAGTTTAGGAGGAGAGTACATTGCAGAAAGCATTAAAGATATTAAAAAAGAAAATAATATGTTTGTTTTAACATCTGAAACAGGGAAGGAATATCTTTCAAAAACAATCATTATTGCTACAGGTACAAACAGAAACAAACTTGATTTGCCTAATGAAGAGTATTATCTTGGAAAAGGTCTTTCATATTGCTGTACCTGTGATGGAATGTTTTTTAAAAACAAAATAGTTGCTGTTGTAGGTGGAAGTAGTGCTGCAACAATGTCTGCATGTATGCTCTCTGATATTGCTAAAAAGGTATATATAATTTATAGAGGGGCTCAGCTTAGAGGTGATACAACATGGATAGAAGATGCTGTAAACAAAAAGAATGTAGAAGTGATATATACAACTGTTGTTACTGCACTTGAAGGAAAGGATAAATTAGAAAGAATTAAACTCTCGAAGCCTTACAAAGATTCAGAATACTTATATGTTGATGGTCTTTTTGTTGAGATAGGGTCACAGCCATATATAGATATTCCAAATAAGCTTGGGGTACAACTAGATGAAAAAGGGTATATTAAGGTATTAGGGAACCAATCAACCAATATTGACGGTGTATGGGCCGCTGGGGACTGTACAAATGCTCTTGATAACTTTAAGCAAGTTATAACTGCATCAGCACAAGGAGCTGTTGCTTCTAATTCCATATACTCATACTTGGCAGGTGGTGAAAAAACACCTTCTTTTAATTAGTTCCTCTTGAATTAATAAAATCTACCCACTCTTGAAGATAGTTAGAGCTTGACCATACCTTTTCTCTTCCTACTCCATACTCTATTCTTCCGCCATACGATTCTATAAGGTCAGCTTCAACTTTCAGTCCACTATTAGGATTATTTCTATCTTTGTCATCTCTATCTCCTCCTTTAGTAAAAACATCTGGTTTTACTACTGCTAGTACTTCTGAACAATTTGTTGCTTGAGGATTTTCATGAATAATTACATAATCAACTCCCTTAATTGCATCAACAATATCAGCTCTATCTTTTGCAGGCATAAATGCTTTTCCCTTTTTATTTATACATCTTGAATCTCCATCTATTATTACAACCAATACATCTCCAAATTTCTTTGATTCAAGAATGCATGATACATGTCCTGGATGAATTGGATCAAAATATCCTGATGTACATACTATCTTTTTCTCTTTTAACTCATTTTCTCTGATTTTCTTAAACTCTTGTATAGTTACTATCATGTTTTAATTTTTTAGAACTTATTTAATATTTAATCAGTTAAACTATTATATTGCAATGGGAATATATTTTAACTTGTAAGATGTGTAATACAACCTGTAGTTATTTTTACTTTACATAAATACCACATGTTGTAAGCAATAACTGTATTTTAGTGAAATTATAGGCCTTTGACTGATACAACTAGTTGGGGTAGCCTAATATACTAAATACAACAGGTTGTAAATATGAGGTGTCCATACTGTGGAAGTAGTGCATCAAAAGTAGTTGACAAAAGAGATAATAGTGAGGATCACTCAACTAGAAGAAGACGACAGTGCTTGCGATGTGGAAGAAGATACACTACCTACGAAAGAATTGAAAAGGTTGAGGTTGTTGTAATTAAAAAAGATGGCTCTTTTGAGAATTTTGATTGTGAGAAATTAAAGAAAAGTATTAAGAAAGCAATCGATAAAGAAAAGATAAGTGAAGAGGAAATAGAAGAGTTTTGTGAGAGGGTAACAAGAAAGGCAATTACTAGTTCATCGCCTCTTACAACTGTTGAGATTGGGAATATGGTGTTAGATTGGCTAAAAACACTTGATCCTCTTGCATATATGAGGTTTGCATCGGTTTATAAAGACTTTGAAACAATTAATGATTTAAAGAAAGAAATTGAGAACTTAACTTAGTTAAAACTGCCATGACAAAAGAGAAAAAGGACAGTATTCCTTTTAAAGTAAGAAAAAGAGATGGAAGATTAGTAGAATTTGATCAAGAAAGAATTACATCTTCTATATTTAAGGCTGCAGAAAGTGTTGGTGGAAAAGATAGAGAGAGAGCTAAAAAGGTTTCTGATGAGGTTGTTAAAAGACTTCTTGAAAAGTATTCAGATGATGAGGAGATTACTACCGAAGAAATCTTTTCTGAGGTAAAAGAGACATTAAAAGATATGGGACATGGTAAGACTGCTATGGCTCTTGATTTGTTTGTTAAGCTTAAGAACAAGGTAAAGAATATTAAGTCATTAATAGATGCAGATGAGCTTGTGAGAGGGTATATTGATGAGGCTGATTGGAGAGTTAAAGAAAATAGCAATATGACATATTCCTGGCAGGGGCTTAATAATCATATTTCTTCTACTGTACAGGCAAATTACTGGCTATACTCAATATATCCTAAAGCTATTTCCAATGCTCATGTTAATGCTGATTTTCATATTCATGATCTTGGTATGCTTGCTACATATTGCTGTGGATGGGATTTAAAGGATCTCCTTCTTAGGGGTTTTACAGGTGTTCCTGGAAAGATATCATGTGCTCCTCCAAAGCATTTTAGTGCAGCATTGGGTCAGTGTGTGAACTTCATATATACTCTTCAGCATGAGGCCGCTGGTGCTCAAGCTTTTTCTAGTTTTGATACTCTTCTTGCTCCGTTTATAAGGTATGATAAGTTGTCATACAAAGAGGTGAAACAGAAGATGCAGGAATTTCTCTTTAATATGAATGTTCCTACAAGAGTGGGGTGTCAATGTGTATCGCAAGATACTGAAATACTCACACCAAATGGATGGAAGTCGTATAAAGAGATAGAAGAAGGAGTTGTGATAAAGACTTTTAACTTAAATACACAAAAAATAGAAGATCAAACAGTCACGTCAGTATTTAAAGGTCATCACAAAGGGGTAATGTATAATCTGCAAAATAGGATACAGGATCAACTAATTTCTCCTAAACACAGAGTAGTTAGAAGAGTTTTTAATTCTCAAAAATACATTCTTGAACCAATTGAAGATGTCCTTAAGCTAAAATCTCCTGTTATTATTCCAATTGCTTCAGACTCTAATGTCGGAGATTATAATATCAGCGATGAACAGATTAAGTTAATTACATGGATATTAACAGAGGGCACATTAGAAAGGGATGGAAGATTCAGGAGACTAAGTATATATCAGTCTAAGATTAAAAATAAGGAGAAATATAATGAGATTGTAAAGCTTCTTAAACACTTTAATTTAGAGTTTTCAGAGACAAAGAAAAAGGGGCTGGGTAGTAATGTTGCAAGACTAAGGCTTAATGCTAATGACTCTAAAAAAGTATTAAAGTGGTTTGATAACGAAGATATTAAAAAGATTCCGAAGAGGATCTTTAATTTAAGCCAAAGGCAATCAAGAGTGTTTCTTGATACATATATTAAAGGTGATGGATTTGAAACAAATAAAATTGCATGTACTAGTAAAGAAATAATTGATGGCTTGCAGATGATTGCTGTAAATGCAGGATATGGAACAACAGTACTAACAAGAGAGCCTACAATCGGCAGTAAGCCTATATATGTCTTAAGATTGATAAGACACAAGGATACATATATTACAAAAATTAAAAAGGTTAAATATGATGGAATCATATGGTGTCCTCATACTGTAAATGAAACGATTATTGCAAGAAGAAATGGAAAGGTCTTTATAACAGGTAATACTCCTTTTTCTAATATAACAATGGACCTTGTTCCAAACGGTATGTTAGCAAAAGAAAATGTGATTATAGGGGGGAAGCCTCAAAAGGAGAAATACGGAGATTTTCAAAAAGAAATGGACATGCTAAACGAGGCATTCTGTGAAGTTATGATGGAAGGCGATGCACAAGGGAGGTTATTCTCCTACCCTATTCCTACATATAATATAACTAAGGATTTTGATTGGGACAGTCCCAAGTACGAGTCATTATGGGAAATGACTGCTAAATATGGGATTCCCTACTTCTCCAATTTTATTAACTCTGATATGAGTCCAGATGATGCAAGATCTATGTGTCCTTTGGCAGGAGATGAAAAAGTATTAATAAAATCCTCAAGAGGAAGGGGGTTGGAATATTCAAGTATAAGGAATATTTATGAGGGAAACTCCAAACAGAATGAATATGAGATATATAGTGATGGTAGGTTTGTTAAGGGAAAATTTAACAGATATGAAAATCAAAAAATGATTAAGGTTGAACTATCAAATGGTCATATTATAAAGATGTCTGAACAACATCTTAATTATGTATTAAGAGATATTAAATCAGATATTGAAGAGATCAAGGGAGCCAATCTTACTAATGATATGTATCTTCCTTACTCTTTGAATAGCTATGAAGGAAGTGGCGGTAATAGTGATTTGGGATATTTTGTGGGTGCATTTGCTGGTGATGGCTCATTTGATGGAGATACTACTGTTGTATTTTCTCTTTCTTCAGAACAAAAGACTGATGTTGTAAAAAGATTAATTAGTATTGCACAAGAGTATTTTGGTGCAAACTATTCAACAAAAGAAGAAAAAATTTCTAAGCTTTTTACATTGAGGATTTACTCTAGAGCTGCGGTTGGTTTGTGTAAGGATTATATAGATGGAAAAGAAACAGAAAAAACATATACAGCAAGATTGTATGGTACATCAAAAGAATTCAGATTAGGAGTGCTTGAAGGGCATCTTGCTACTGACGGTGGGAATAGAAATAGAATATATACATCTTCAAAGAAAATGGTTGAATCATTAAATATGCTTGCTGCGACACTTGGTACAGCAACCTCAGTATATGAAGATAATAGAAGTAATCGATTAGGAAAGGCTCCCAACTTTGCAGTTTTAATATATAAGCTGGGGAGGAAGCAGTATGGAGATTTCTGGTTTAAGAAAGATAGAAAATTATGGGTAAAAATAAAAGATATAGAAAAAATTTCAAATTCAACAGCATACTGCTTTGAAGTATCAAATGATATCCCGATGTTTACTGTAGGAACAACAGGAATTCTAACACACAACTGTAGACTTAGATTAGACAACAGAGAGCTTAGAAAGAGAGGAGGAGGCTTGTTTGGTGCTAATCCTCTTACTGGTAGTATTGGTGTTGTGACTATTAATATGCCAAGAATTGGATATCTTGCAAAAGATAAAAAGGACTTCTTTAAGAGATTAGACAAGCTTATGGACCTTGCTAAGCAGAGTTTGTTAATTAAAAGGTCTCAAATTGAGAAGTATATGGATCAAGGATTATACCCATACTCAAAGTTTTACTTAAAAGATATTAAAGAGAGGTTTGGTGAATATTTTAAGAATCATTTTAATACAATTGGGATTCTTGGTTTAAATGAGGCTTTAATTAACTTCCTTGGTGAAGGAAATGATATTACGTCTGCAAAAGGAAGAAAGTTTGGTTTAGAAATAATGGATCATATGAGAGAAAGATTAATGGATTACCAACTTCAGACAAATCAGTTGTTTAACTTAGAGGCTACTCCTGGTGAAAGTACAACTTACAGATTTGCAAAAGCAGATAAAAAGAAGTATGGAGATAAAATAATAGCAGCATCGGATTTAGGTAAAAAGATGAACGAATCCCCATACTATACAAACTCTTCTCAGCTTCCTGTAGGTTTTACAGATGATGTATTTGATGCTCTTGATTTACAAGATGAATTCCAGTGTAAATACACAGGAGGTACAGTACTACATATATTCTTAGGTGAAAGAATGCCCTCTACACAGAGTGTAAAGACTCTTGTAAGAAAGGTAGCCGAGAATTACAAACTTCCATATTTCTCAATTACTCCTACTTTTAGTATATGCCCTAAACATGGATATATTGCTGGAGAACACTATTACTGTCCTAAATGTGATGCAGAAGCTGGATATGTAGATGGAATGCAGTTTAATGAAGTAATTTAAATTTTTATTATTTATACATATGACTAAAAAAGAGAAAAAGGTTGTTACAAGACAAAGATGTGAGGTGTATTCAAGAGTTGTTGGATATATTAGACCTGTTACTCAGTGGAATCCTGGTAAACAATCTGAATTTGGCGATAGAGTAACATTTCATATTTAAATGTTAATCTCTGCCTTCCAAAAATCTACGCTTCTTGACTACCCAGGAAAGCTAGCTTGTCTTGTGTTTACATATGGCTGCAATTTAAGGTGTGAGTATTGTCATAATCCAGAGCTAGTAATACAACCATTTAGAAAGAATATGGCAGTAAGTGAAGAAGAGATATTTTCTTTTCTAAAAAAGAGAAAATCTTTAATAGATGGTGTGGTTATTACAGGTGGTGAACCAACTTTACAAAAAGATTTGATTCCTTTTATTAAGAAAATTAAAGGTATGGGATTTTTAGTTAAGCTAGATACTAATGGTACAAACTCAAAAGTTGTTAAGAAAATATTAGACCTTGATATTGTTGATTATTGGGCAATGGATGTTAAATATGAAAAGGAGATATATATTCAAAACCTTAAAGATAAAATTGGATATGATGAGATTGAGAGGAGCATAGCATTAATAAAGGAAAAAGCACGAGATTATGAATTTAGAACAACATATGTAAAAGGTATTCACACCATTGATTCTGTAAATGGAATTGGTGAACTTATAAAAGGAAGCAAAAGATATTACATTCAAAATTTCAGACCAGGTAAAACAATTAACACTACACTTAACAATACAAACTCATTTACTCAAGAAGAGCTTGAAAAGTTTAAGAAAATAATGAAAAAATATGTAGAGAGCATTGAAATAAGGTAGCTATATATTAGGATTATCCAACACCATTATTACTTTTCCATTTATCATTGAGTTACTCTTTGAGTTAAGATATATAGGTTTGTGCACAGGATTACTTGATTGAGGGTATAAAATTACCATATCTTTACTCTTTTTAATATTCTTAACAGTAGCACATCCATCTACAATAGCAACAACTGTATCACCATCCTCATAGTTAGAATCTTTCTGGACAATAACATAATGCCCATCTTTTAAATTCTTTCCATTAATTTCTTTCATATCCATAGAATCTCCCTTTATCATTAATGCAAATAACTCCTTTCCTTTCTTGTTTATTAAAGACCTATCAACCTGTAAAGTCCCAAGATTTTCTTCTTGTGCTAGTGCAATTGGAGTTCCTGCATTAGCATATCCAAGTATTGGTATACCAACTAAATAATCATAATTCTCATCTGTTTGATCCTTTACAACATGAATTCCTCTTGCTTTATTAGTCCTAATAATGTACCCCTTCTTTTCTAGTACCTTTAAATGATTTACAACTCCTCTTTTAGTACTAATATTAAGCATTTGTTGAAGCTCAGTAAGTGATGGAGCATATCCATTATCTAGAAAAAAATTTCTAATTACTTTTAATACTTCTTCTTGTCTTTGTGTTAGTTTATCATCCATATTTAAGTATACTACATTTAGTATACCTTTCAACTACTTATAGTATACCCCTTTCATATTCTTAAATATCTTTGTATACTAATATATTAATTTGAGTCATTCTATAAATGGCAGAAGTTAAAAAAGAAACAAAAACAACAGAGAAGAGGGCAAAGAAAGTATATACATTAGAGGAGATAAAGTATAACCCTCAAAACTCTACAATGGCAATAATATCATGTATTCCAATTGTAGCTTTAGTATTAATGTTTGTAGAAAAGAAAGATCTCTTTGTAAGATATCATGCTACTCAGTTTGCTCTTTTTAATATTGTCTATTTTATTGGATTTATTCCTTTTATTGGTGCCCCAATAGCAGGTTTTCTTTCTATGATTTTCTTTGTACTTTTTGTTATTGGTATTCTTAAAGTTACAAAGGGAGAAAGATTTGATATTCCATATCTATCGGATTTAGCATTAAAGCTAATGGGAGAGATTGATTAAGTTTCATTAGTAAGTAGCTGAATATATGAAAGGGACATTTTACAGTCCCTTTCTTTTTACTGTGCTAATTCAGGCTGCCAATTACCTTCTCCATCTTGTACTCTTACAAAGTATGAGTTAAGCAGGTTTATTAGATAGTCAAAACCGTACTCTGTTGGTACACCATTCTTATCAGATATTTGGAATCCTTCATATCTTTGTAATTCATTATCCCATTTACTTACATTATCAGCACTAAAATCTACCTTCTCATATTTATTTATATCTTCAAGCAGTGTTTTAGCTGTGTACTGCTTTATTCCAGTACCATATAGTCCTACAAGATTCCAGCCTTTAAAGAGTGCAACAGGTGCATTAGGAGAGTCATTGTCATATTTAATTGGTTTACCCCATATATCAATTGTTACATCATCTTTTGCTTTAATAACATATCCTTGTCCAGGTAGCAACTGGAAGTCATTTGCGCTGTATAGTTCTTCATTTTGTCCAACTACTTTCCATGATCCATCATATTTAGCAATTGAATATATTGTATCCTCATATACATCATTTAATCTCTTAAGAAGGCCAGCTGCTGTCCTATATTCTTGATTTGATACTAAGAATGGGAATGATACAAAGTTAAATCCTTGTTTTAATACATATGTATATCTTAATTCTATTGGTTCTATTTGAACTATAGAGGCTAAATCACTTACTAAGATATCTGTTCCTTCGTCATATTTTCCATCTAATCCTTTATCTATGAAAACTTTTTTATTCCCATATGGGTCAGTAACTTCAAAATAGTACTGCTGTCCTTCATATTCAAATATATATTCTCCCTGTGGTAGATTAATAAACATACTGTTTTTTGATCTTATTATAAACTGTGAATTAACAGTTTTTGTCTGTGCTGATATTTTAAAATTCTTAAAGTCAATCACAGATTTGTTATTAAAAGAAATTTCTTAGTATTAGAAACTCCATTTATAAAGTTGACTTTTAACTGCCCCAAGACATTCATATGTCGGATGTGTACATGTACTACCATCGTTTTTACAGACTTGATTCGTCACTCTTTCTATACAGTCTTCTTTATTATTATTTCCATCAATGCAAGCATCATAAGAATCCTGAAGCTCTAGACAACTTCCAACATTTCTACAGAATTCATCAACTTCTATAACTTTTCCTTTATCTGGTCCATCCGAGCATTTACAATAATCATAGTCTGACTCCAAATCATCTCCATATATTTCGTTCTTTATCTCATCTGTAGAATAGAAACACTTATCACCTGATTTTTATGATTTTGTAGCCATTATGATAAGTAATGTTTTTTATTTCCTTCACAGTAACCAGAACTACTACAAGTGTTCCCAAGAATTATTACAAATTTTATTTAAATTCACCTCATAATTACCACAGGACCCTGAGATTTCCCTACAAAACTGGCCCTTACCAATTAAACGTCCATCATCTGGTCCACCAAGGCATCTACATACTGTATTCGCACATGGCTGACGGTCATTTACATTAATTTCTGGAATGCCTGATTCATATTCTGTTGCCATACATTGGCCATCTTTACAGACCATTTTCATATTAGCATAACTATCATCACAGACTTTTCCCTCATTATCAAGTGATGTATCTGCACATTGAGCAGGAGGTGTTTCTAGGCACCATCTCCCAACATTAATAATTCTGTTTGAATAAGCTCCCGAATAATCGCCAATTACATTACCGGTACATCGACAGGCTACATTTCCTCCTGGAATATTTACACCTGTACATTCCTCTCCAACAGATATTGTTGCTATTGCACCAGCTATTATATCCTCTTCCTCGTTTATATCATCAACATTTTGCCATTTATTATCTTTACAATAATAGTAAACACCACCATAGGAGCAGTAAGATGCTGGTGCTAAATTAATAAAACCAGAGTCACAACTATTATTTGTACCTTTAGAAGTTGCAAAAGCTTTGCAGGATTTTGCTAAATCTGATTCATCATTTGTAAGTGGTCCAGTTAAAATATTATTCGTACATTTATAAAGATCTCCAGTTGCTTCATCGTAAAAATAGAACTGTCCAGATCTTGTCCAACAATATTCCTCTGGAGAAGTTTCTGAGATAGGATCTTCTTGAAGTTCAGAATCCTCACTTGCTACATAGCAATTGCCTTGATAATTCCAATACCCAGTTTTTCCATCCTTTGTAGTACATGCACTATTTAATCCAACATACTCATTACCATTACAAACTTCTATTATGGTAGGAGTGGCATATCTTATTCCTCCCTTTGCACCACATGAACCAGGCGTTATAACAGGATCATCAGGTGGTTCATTACCAATATCAGAAGCATATGCATAACAGTCTACACTGTTTGTATTATTTCCATCTTGTATACATTTCCAGTGAAAATACCTGAACTTTTGATCAAAGCGGACTTCTGTTTTATCTGGTATACCTGCACTACATAATGCAGATGTTAATATTTCTGTTGATTTAAACCGTTTGTTACTATTTGTTCCACAAACAGGATTAGGAGAACATTTTAAATTGTCTGCATCTGTAAGTTTTAACCCATAACCTCCATAATTATTAATTACTGTCCATTCACATAATTTACATTTATTATTTACATATCCATATGTTCCTACTTTTATATTTGTATTCTCACATTTTAAATCTTCCTGCGGGGGTTCTTTTCTACAATCTAAGCCAGGAATACCTGTATTATCACAAAAATTACTTGAGCACTTAACATAATGAGGATCACCACCAGAATCACACCCATCTACATAATAACAAGGAGCACTACAACTAAATGAAAGATAATATATACAACTTGATTTAGTTGCATACGGTGAAACAATTTTTCCTTGACAAGTTTGCTGTGGAGGAGTCTCTTTTACCTTATAGCAAGTATTTCCTTCTATTTTAGGTCCACAAGGATTCCCCTTATTATCCCTAGGAGTACAAGATGATTTTATTGTTGTGCATTCTTTACCAGATGGACATTGCCAATCAAAACCAGCAGGACACGTTGGTGTACATGAGGGGCAGTTAGAGTTTTTGTTACTTCTTTGTAACAAGTTGGTCCAGATTGAGTTCCACAATACTACTAGTACAACTATCATATTTTGTACATACAGAATTCATGGTTGCACAACTCCAACCTTCATTACAGTTAAAATCATAACCTGTTGGACATCTGTAATTAGGTGTCCCATCAGTGTTCGTAGAACATTTACATTCACATTCTTCCTCTTTTGCCATAATTCCTTTGACAACACCATTAACATTTTGGCTTAATTTTACTACTGCACCTTCCATAGATTCATCTGTTACACCATTTGTCATATTTAATACTGTCTCCTGTGCAGGAGCAATAGTATATGCATTCTGCCACTGTCTCCATATACCTAAAGGCCCAGCATTAACTGTAATTATCTTAAGATTTTTTGCATCAGTATCATACTTTTCAAAACAAATTACTCATCACTATCAACTGCAGTAGATAAATCAACATACCAATTACCATCATCATTTAATACTGCAGAAAATTGATTACTGGCAGTACCAGTTAAATCATCAAAATAATTAACATACACTACACCATCGTTAACAGGTGTAAGATCAGAATATTTGATTTCTTCTTTGTTCTGTGCATCCTTAACTGAGCTATATGCAGGAACAGGTGTTTTTACACTCTCTGCAATTTTAGCTGTTTTAACTGTTGTATTACCGTCTACATCCTTTATTGCCCTGTAAAGAAGATCATCACCAACAAAGAATGAATATTCTGTTTCAGGATTCTAAACCCTTTATCTCAACATGATGTGTATAATACTTTCCTTTATCCGTTACCTTTACCTCTGTTTTTACTTCACTCATACTAACAGATATATCATCACTCTTAGCAATATTTTTACTTGTTTGTTCTACTGCCTTGAGTTCTGCTTTTACTAAATCCCTTGTATCATAAAATACCTGCTTTCCTATTCCAAACAGATTAATAAAACCTCCATCCCCCTTTTTATATACTGCAGTGGCTGACATAGGACTCTTTGTATTCCAGCTTACTGTAACTGAACTAGAAGTTACATTTGAAAATACTACATTCTCTGGTACTATACGAAAATATTCATATACAAGTATTAATATTAAAAAAAGAAGAAGACCTAATATACATATATACTTAAAGTCTTCTCAACTTATTTGAAGATTTATTAATCTTCTCAACTTGTGTATTTTCCATTATTAATTTTTAGTAAATTATTAATTACATAAATACTACACATATTGCTACAAAGTCATTAATAGTAATCTTATTTATTATTGACTTTATACTTAAACATAGCAAAATCGAAATATGAGAAAAAACACATATTTATATATATTTTCATCCATAATTTTATGCCTATTTTCATTTTTTATATTATCCAATGTTTATGCACAAGGAAAAGAATTTACAGTTGATTCATACTTATAAATAATAAGGAAATCAATATTAAAGATGGATGTAACTTAAAATTGAAATATAATGATGTTATTAGGATTGCAGGAAGAAATACTCCTAATGAAAAGGTTATCTTGTTATTTGCAGATCAAGAATATGCTACTCAAACAGATAATGATGGTAATTGGATGATTCTAATCAGCATACCGTATGTAGAGGATGGAAGGTACAAAATCACAAATGATAATAGCACTGTATGTGAAATAACATTGGATGAAGGAGAAAAAACAACTAGTGGAAAATAGTCAGCAAAGTAAGAAAAATAGAAATACAATACTAATATTACTTTCCTCATTCTTGTGCTTTCAGTTTTAGTATATGTAACTGTTTTAAAGAGAAAGAAGAAATAAGAGATATGAAAAGAAAATTTTCTTTAAATAATAAACTTGTAATAAAGGGAATAAGTAAAAACTTGTTTTTTATTATGCTTTTATCGTCTCTTTTGATATCAATATTCTTATTAGCATTAACAAAATCAGATGTAAATGCTGCTTGGTGTAGTGCGACTAATCTTACTGCTTCTGCTTCCTGCCATACAACCCCATCCCAGACTTGTGATTGTAATGTCAGCTACTATTATGTATTCTGTCCATCTCCTTATTGGTATGGTTACTCATGTTTTTACAATAACTGTAGTGGTGATAATGTTAAAGGTTGGACTTGTTATTACAATCCTGAGCCTACAAGCCATGGATGGACAGGTGCATGGTGTGCAGGAACATGTAATCAATGTTCTCTCAGTTGTAACGCTGGATATGTGTTAAATGGCACTGATTATGGATGTGGATCATATGATGTTTCCTGTACTAGATATTATTCATATTGTACAAGTAAGTCATGTGGTACAAATAATGGGACATGTAGGAAGACAACTAGGACTGTAAATATAAACCCAAACAATGGAACATGTAGTACAGGTACACATACACCTTGTTATGGTGCTTCATCTACCGCTCCTGGTTGTACAAGAGTTGGATATACTCTTAGTAGTTATTCTCTCGAACCTGGCTATACTTGTGGTGGTACATTTAACTCAACAACAGGTGTATGCAGTAGTGTTACAAGTGATATATCTATTAAAGCAAACTGGGCTGTTAATTATTACACAATATCAGCATTAGGAAATGGAGGAACATGCACTCCGGCGTCACAATCTATTTCTCATGGCTCAGCATCGGGAACAGTTACATGTCAAAGAGACGGCTATAATTTTACAGGATTTACAATAAGTCCATCTGCAAACTGTGGAGGAACATTTAATTCAACAACTGGTGTATGTAATAGTGTTGTGGGTGCTTTTTCAATTACTGCACAATGGGTAATTGCTAATCAAGCCCCTACTACTCCTACTACACCATACTGTATGGGAACTACTAATCCAACAGATGTTACAACACAAACACCATACTTTAGTGCAATATTTAATGATCCTGATACAAATGATCAAGGAGTATATTATGAAATAGAAGTTAATACAGCATCAGGATTTGGTGGTACTGTAATGTGGGATACTGGAATACAAAGTATGACAGCGACAAACAATGGAGTAAGAAGTCCTGATATATATTATAATGGCTCTTCATTAGGATGGTCAGGAACAACATACTATTGGAGAATAAGATTTGGGGATGTTGGAGGATTATTCAGTGATTGGTCAGCAGTACAAAACTTTACCATGCATTCAAACTCTGCTCCTACTGCACCAACAAGCCTACAAACAGAATCTGCTACAAACCCAATACAAGTTACAGATACAACACCAGAATTTAGAGCTATATTTAATGACCCTAACACTGGAGATACAGGCATACAGTATGAAATAGAGGTAAACACAGCATCTGATTTTACTGGGACAATTATGTGGGATAGTGGATTACAAAGTATGGCATCAACACCAATAGGAAGTTACAGTCCAGAGATATCATATAGTGGAACAACACTTACATTAAATGGTGCTACCTACTATTGGAGAATTAGATTTGTAGATAATTATGGATATGTTGGAGCATGGTCTGCAACAGCAAATTTTAGAATGAATAATATACCAACAGCAACAAATCCAAAAACAAATGGACAAACAAACCCACCTAAAGTACCAATGACCCCATATTTCACGGCTGTATTTAACGATGCAGACACATCAGCTACTGGAACATACTACGAAGTAGAAGTAAATACAGCATCGAACTTTGCTGGAACAGTTATGTGGGATAGCGGACAAACTGCTCACTCACCAGCAATATCCAATGGGGGGACAAGCAGTAATATAAATTATGGCGGGAGTGCACTTAGTAGCGGAGTACTTTACTATTGGAGAATACGATTCTGGGATAATGCAGGAACGCCATCTAATTGGTCTACCACATCAAATTTCAGAACAACTACTCCACCAAGCTCTCCTACAGGTTTACTTGTTGATGGACAAACAAATCCAACAGGTTTATCAACCTTTACTCCACCATTCTCTGCTATTCACAATGACTTAAATGGTGATAGTGCAATATATTATGAAATAGAGGTAAACTCATCATCTGCATTTGATGGAACAGTTATGTGGGATACAGGAAAAACATCAACCTCTGTAAGTAATGGAAGCAGATCCCCTAATTATATATATGCAGGGACACCACTTACTGGTTCTGGTGCAACATATTACTGGAGAATACGTTTTTGGGATGTTGATGATAACACAGGTGCATGGTCTACAACTGCAACATTTAGAGACTCGTTAGCCCACTTTTACCTTAATGGATTGCAGATGAATGGTATAAGGCTGGATTAAATAGATAAATTATACTCATTGTGATAAAATTGACTTCATCGGGGAATAGTTCAGATGGCTAGAACGCTGCGTTTGGGACGCAGAGGTCGCAGGTTCAAGTCCTGTTTCCCCGATTTATTTTTTCCCTAATAGAATATATATACTAGGAATATCTAAAATATTAATATTCTTAGACATCTTCCATTCACTAATTTTCATAGTCCTAATATCTTCATTTTTGCCAGTAAGATCAACAGCAACAGTTAACTGGGTATCGGCATTACATACACTCATTAAATCATTAAAAAGCCTTTCATTTCTATACGGAGCTTCAATAAAGATTTCTGACTCATTACTCCTTATAGACTCATTCTCAATTCTCTTTATTATCTTCCTTCTGCTCTCGGGCTCTTTAGGAAGATACCCTAAAAACCTAAATCTCTGACCATTAAGACCAGAAGCCATTAAAGAAAGAATAATAGAGGAAGGACCAACAAGAGGCACAACCTTTATACCCAGTCTATGACACTCCCTTACAACTAAACTACCTGGATCTCCTACTCCAGGACAGCCAGCATCAGTCATTAGCCCAACATTAAAACCATGTATTAAGGGTTCAATCAGGAAAGGAATATCATTAGATTTAGTATGCTCATCTAAAACCCTCATATCAAGTTCCTGAATAACAATTCCTAAACCTTTAAAATAGCTTCTAGCAATCTTAGGAGTTTCAACAATAAAATATGACAGGGACCTTACAATATCTAAATCACTCTCCTTAAGCTCCTCTACTAAAGGTCTTTTACTCAAAGATGTAGGAATTAAATAAAGAGTACCACTGTTTTTCATTAGTATGTCCTTTCAAAATTAGAATCTATCTCACTTAACTTTAATTTCCATACAGCAGGTCTTCCATGAGGGCAACTATATGGATTTTCACACTGCATTAACCTTTTATAAATATCAATCATTTCTTCCCTATGCAAACTCTGTCCACTCCTAACACTTGAATGACATGCCATTGTAGCAAGTATATCCTCTTTCAATTTATTAGCTCCATTAGAAACATCACTTTGTTCATTTCCTAATGAGAATATTTCATCAAAGAGCTTTTTAAAATCAGTATTTACAAATTCAACAGGAACAGAATTAATAATAATCTCATCTTTCCCCATTTTATAATCAAACCCTAAATCAGAAAAAATACTCTTTAGCTCATCAAATATAACAAGCTCATTTTCAGAAACAGGAATAGCTGCAGGAACAAGCAAATTTTGTTTATCAATATTTCCTTCTTTTGCTTTCTTAAATTTCTCAAAGTTGATTCTCTCTGCAGCAGCATGCTGGTCTATAATCCAAAGAATATCATTCTCAAATTCAATAACAATATATTTATTAAATATCTGAAATATATTCCTAATACCCTCTCCCTCTTTTTCATCTACTTGAGTATTCTCAGAGGTTACTGTTTTAACATATGAAGCCTCATCAAGAACCTCTTTGCTAAAAAGAAGGCTATCTCTCACTGAAGCTGACTGATTAGGAGAGAATGTGATATCCCTGTTTGTATATTCTTTCTTTTTAACAGTATCACTTATAAATTCAGCTGGTTTAAACTCACTCTCAACTTTGTACGATACTGATGCTCTTACTGCCCTACTTACAGCCTCAGTTACAGAAGCATACACCCTAAATGGATTAAGAAAGCGAATCTCCTCTTTCCTAGGATGAACATTTACATCAATTTGATCTGGATTAATTTTAATATTAATTATAAAAGGAACTTTCTCACCAAATGGAATATATCTTTCATATCCCTGTATAACTGCCTTTGCAATTCCACTATCCCAAATTGGTCTGTTATTAACAAAAATATACTGATTAGCAGAAGTTTTTTGATGGTCTTGTGGGTGAGCAGTTAATCCTAATATTTCAATACTATTTCCATTAAAAAACAGCTTAAGCATCCTATCAGTAAATTCTCCTTTAAGAACCTCTTTAACTCTTTCTTTTGATATATCTCCTGCTTTAGTATTAGGAAGATTAATAAGGTCAAAGACCCTTTTCTCATCTTTAACTAGTGTAAAATGAATATTAGGGTATATGAGAAAGTATGGATAAAGAATATCTAAAATCTTTTTGTATTCTGTTTGTGCTGTTTTAAGGTATTTTCTTCTTGCTGGAATATTAGCAAATATGTTTTTTACTGTTACAACTGTTCCTGACTCTCTTGCAGTTTTTTTAATATTAAAATCATTAACTTCCTTGTATTCAATCTCAAATGCACTATCACTATCTATATATTTTGATGAAAGTACAACATCAGAAACAGAGACAATTGTTGAGAGTGCTTCACCTCTAAAACCCATTGTTAAAAGGTTATTAAGATCCTCCAATGAAGATATTTTACTTGTTGTATGAGGCTTAAATATATCAGCAAGGCTTTCTTTTGGTATTCCACTCCCATTATCACTAACCTCAATTAAATCTATTCCCCCATTTACAACTTTAATCTGAATTTTTGTGGCACCAGCATCAATACTGTTATCAACTAGCTCCTTTACTACAGATGCAGGCCTTTCAACAACCTCTCCCGCTGCAATTTTATTAACCACATCTTGTGATAGCTCATTTAATACATATTTGTTCATATTGATAATATTTTAACACACAAGTGCAGTAATCTGTTAAAATTAGCAGTATGGAAGAAAAATTCAACTTAATATCAAAATATTCTCCTTCTGTAGATCAGCAAAAAGCTATAGATGAGTTAATTCAAAACTTTAAAAAGGGACAAGAGAAACAAGTACTGCTTGGTGTAACAGGTTCAGGAAAAACATATGTAATGGCGAATATAGTGGCTCAGCTTCAAAAGCCAACATTAGTTCTTTCACATAACAAGACATTAGCTGCACAGCTGTATGAGGAATTTAAGGAGTTCTTTCCTGATAACGCTGTAAAATATTTTGTTTCATACTATGATTACTACCAGCCAGAGGCATATATCCCATCAAGAGATCTTTACATTGAAAAAGAGTCTGAGGTAAATGAAGAAATTGAAAAATTAAGACTGAGTGCAATGAATGCTGCTAGAACAAGAAGAGATACTATCGTTGTTGCTAGTGTCTCATGTATTTACAATATTGGAAGTCCTGATAACTATGAAAACAAATCATTTGAAGTAAGAGTTGGAGAGAATACTGATATGGGAAAACTTGCTCGTGATTTGACATTTTTAAGATATGAAAGAGAGTCAACTGATTTAATATCTGGTACATTTTTAATTAGGGGAGATACTATAGAAATATATATGCCTTATGAGGATTTTCCTGTAAGAATTGAGTTTTGGGGTAATAGGATTGAAAGAATTTCATACATTGAGCCTGTATCAAAAAAGGTTATTTATGATGTTGATAATATTGATATATTTCCTGCTACCCCACTTGTATATGATGCTGATACAATGGCAAGGGCAGTTACAAATATTGAGAAAGATTTAGAGCAAAGAACTGCATTTCTTAGAAATATTGGCAAAGAAGTTGAAGCTCAAAGACTTGAACAGAGAACTAGATATGATATTGAAATGATGACACAGGTTGGGTTTTGTAAAGGAATGGAAAACTACTCAATATATTTTGATGGAAGAAAAACAGGACAGCCTCCTTTTACTTTACTTGATTACTTTCCAAGTGATTATCTTTTGTTTATTGATGAATCTCATATTACTGTTCCTCAGATTGGAGGAATGTATAATGGGGACAGAGCAAGAAAGACAAATTTGGTTGAACATGGTTTTAGACTTCCTTCTGCATATGATAACAGGCCTCTTAATTTTAATGAGTTTAGAAAAAAACAAGGTGCTACAATATATTTCTCTGCAACGCCTGATGAATGGGAAATTAGAGACAGCAGAAATACTGTTGTAGAGCTTCTTACAAGACCTACAGGTCTTCTTGATCCTAAGGTAGAGGTCAGAAAAACAAAAAATCAGATTGATGATGTTATTTCAGAAGTAAGAAAGAATGTAGAAAGGAAAGAAAGAGTATTGATTACTACATTAACTAAAAGAATGGCAGAAGATTTAACTTCATACTTGGCAGATTTTGATATAAAGGTGGCATATTTACACTCTGATATTGATACTGTTGAAAGGGTTGAAATATTAAGGAATTTAAGACTTGGTGAATTTGATGTGCTTGTTGGAATAAACTTGTTAAGAGAGGGTATTGATCTCCCAGAGGTATCTCTTGTAATAATACTTGATGCTGATAAGGAGGGATTTTTAAGGTCTAAGATTAGTCTTGTTCAGACAATAGGGAGAGCTGCTAGGCACATTAATGGGAGAGTAATTATGTATGCAGATACAATTACTGAAAGCATGAAATATGCAATAGATGAAACAAATAGGAGAAGAAAATATCAGGAAGAATACAATAGAATACACAATATTACACCTACCAGTATAAAAAAAGAAATTAGAGATTCTCTTGTAAAAAAAGATGATGATCAAAAGAAAGATTTAGATATTGAAATAGAGAAGCTAAGTGAAAAACAAAAGAAAATGCTAATTAAAGATTTAAGAGCAAAAATGCTTCTTGCAGCAGATAATCTACAATTTGAAAAAGCAGCAGAGTTAAGGGATAAAATAAAAGAGCTGAGTATTTAGCCCAGCTCTTTTTAATTTCCAAATAACTATTAATAATTATCTATAGAAATTCTCTCTTCTATTGCCTTCCTCTCTCTGAGGTCTTGCAATAGAGACATTGATAGCTCTGCCATCAAGCTCTTTTCCGTTAAGCTCTTCCATTGCTTTCTGAGCCAACTCTTCAGAAGCCATTGTAACAAATCCGAAGCCTTTTGATCTTCCTTTGAATTTGTCAACAATTACTTTTGCTTCTGTTACTTCTCCAACAGTGGAGAAAAGCTGAGACAAAGTCTCATCTGTGGTATCCCATGACAGGTTCCCAACAAAAAGTTTGTTTTGCATTTAATTATAAATAAAAAATAAACAGACTACGGATAAGCACACTTTTTAAGGTAACCTACACGGGGTGTTAATGCATTAACACCTTTCTTAACATAGACATTTAATTATACCATATTTAATATAAATACAATACGACCTCAATTTGATATACTCTATTTCATGAGAATAAAGTACTTAATAAATAAAGATCCTAGGGTAAAGGATTTTAATATATTAATAAAGAATAATTTTCCAAACCTTCTTACAGAAAAGAAACCTGATCTATATCTTGTTGCAGGGGGTGATGGTGCTATGCTCCATGCAATTCATAAAACAATTGATAAAGGAATTCCATATTTAGGTAAAGCAATGGGTACTTTTAACTTCCTTATGAATCAGTTTGATGATGATATACAAACAATAAATAAAATATTGAACGATGAGATAAAAATAGATACTCTTTCTTCACATGCTATACAGGTATATTTAAATAGAAAGAAGCTTGGAGAGGCTGTAAATGATGTTATTCTAGGCGACAAAATTACCAGCTATTTTACTTTTAATATTTCAACAGAACAGAAAGATTTTGATAACTTTGAAATAAAAGGAGGTGGTATTTGCATAAGTACTACAATTGGTTCTACTGCATTTAATTATAATAATGGGGGGAGAATTCTTCCTCTTGATTCAGATCTTCTGTCAGTTACTGGTGTTGTATGCAATAGATATTTAAATGATATTATTCCTTTTCAAAAAATCCATATTAAAGCAAATGGGACAAAAATATATCTTTCTAACATACAGACAGGAGTATTAAATGAGGGTGATACTCTACTTCTTAAAAAGGGTAGTGAGATAAAAATAGGATTTCTAAATAAAAATGAATTCTTAAAAAGAAGAATTGATTTATCACATAGATTTAGAAAATAGCTAATGAATAAACTTAGAGCCAAGATAAACTACATAGAATACAATAATTACTAATCCTGATACCCAGTTAAGTGCTTTATTCTTCCCAAGTAGTTTCATTTCAACCAATAAACCAAATATTACTATCATATTTAAAATCCCAAAATAATAAATCCTCTGCGATTCCTCGTTTTGGTTTAAGTAATAGTTTCGTGTTTATTGTAAAGCCATTTGTATAAAAAATCTTTACTTTCCTTTTGTTCACCAGTCTCAAAATATTTTTGAATATCCATCAATTTTTCTGTATCCATCTGCATATTCTGTCCCCTTTGGATCAACAAATAGAAATTAAATAGTGCTTACCTTTTTGTACTTTAAAAATAAAAATCCGGTTTAAAATTCGCGATATTATTTTCTTTTGGATTATAATAAGGAATCAAAACTTCATCTAATGTTTGATCCAGTTTTGAAAACATCCGCAGTCAAATTGCATAAAGATATTATCAGGTTTTGCAAGATACTCTTCCAATTGCTCAATAAATTTTACTTCACTATCAACATCGATAATATGATTAAGATAGTTAAATTTTTCAGTCTCTGAAAGTATTATAGGAAGATAACAATGATTTGCTAAATACTTAATGGCAATTTCTGATTATCTATCTCAAAATTTCCAGCCTGCTCGAACATAGTAATCTGTTTTTTCAAATTCTTCTCTTAGAATTTTACCATACTGCTTATCCAACTCTCTTTGTCTTTCTGGATAATATTTAACTTCTTCTATCTTTTTGTTTAATTTCTTCATATTTTTTACCATCAAGTAAATCTAATCTTTTGAAATGAACAATCTCATCTTCCAATTCCTTAAAATCGTCAAGCTCTCTGTTTTTACCCCAGATAATCAAAAAATCCTGCCAAAATTAACTCTGGCTCAAAAGAGAATTCTTCTCACTAAAATCGTAATATCGCTCTTTTTCAATAAAACTTTCCTTTGCTTTTTAAAACCTTAACTACAATCATATTTCACTAGAGACTTTGTCACCCAAAAATCCGTAAAATTCCGATGCTATATTAAAGTCTTCTGGCTTCGTGGATATTTTGGTAGATTTTCTTCTTCAGCAAAAATTCTCTCCGTAGTTTTATAAACTGGAACTAAAAGGAGATGTTTTTGCGCTTCAGGAGAGTTCAAAATAAACAGATCTCCTAAATTTCTATCTTGTTTCTCTGCTTTTAATGTTGCAATTATTTCTATCAGATTTTCTGCATTAGTACCAAAAACAAATAAACTCTCAACTGGCAAAACTAAATCTTTTATCTTTTCAAATAACTGCGAATCAACTTGCTCCATATTAAATAAATCAATGAGGCGCTTTCTTTTTACCCTTTAACGGTTCTACTCTTACACCTCTCCCTACCGATTGCAAAACAAATTTTTTAGTATCATTTCCTACACCTATATTTACAAACAACAAGTTAGGTCTGTTAGAATCCCAACCTTCATAAAGAGCGGGAACCATTAAAATGTTTATGTCGGAATCATCACGATTGAGCGTCTCAAAAAATCCTTCAGTTTCAAAACGATGATTGATATTAAATCGATTTAATTCATCTTTCAGCCACTGTGGCATTTCTCCAGTCTTAATCAATGCAAAATACCTATCTGAAGTAGTTAATTTAAAAGCCACTTGACTTTTATCAGATGGTCTAAATAAATTTCTATTGAACCTGAATTTTTAGCGTTAAATACCAATTCAAAACATCCTTGTAAGTTATTTTTTTTAATCTCTTAATATCAGAATCACTTTTTCCTTTTCTTCAAATTTAAACACCGGATTTCTTGAAAACTCATTTACTAAATCATCTATCGCTTGAGTAAAAATTCTTTGATTTGGCGCTTGCGCTGCCAATATTCAATTTCTTTAAAAAACAGCTTCAAATCCGCATCTGGCTTATTAACTGAATTAACCAAAGTTAAAAGCAATGGATGATAAAGTTTTAGCGTCAATTTTTTCTTATATTTTCAAAATTTTTATTGATATGCAAAAAGAATTAAAAAAACTTTCAGAACAATTTTTTGTTTTCCTGTTTTGAAAAATCAGTTTCCCGACGAAAAGCAGCAATACTTGTTCGGATACATAAATATGCTTACCTTGTATCCCTCTTCAGCGAATCTTGAAAGATTGAAATTAAGAACACCTAAGTTGCAAAGTCTCTCGGGTCAGTAAGGTTGCGAAAAAATTAAACAAAAATCCATTTCTTGAAAGTAGAGTATAAAATTTGTCGCTTGCTATCTTCTTTATCACCTTTGTAGGCTTCATCCAAAAAGGATATACCATTTGCCATCGTTGTCGTAGTTTTGAAATTGATGATTTTTTCTTTCTGTTCATCAGAAATTAAATCAGAACAGTAATAAAAAACGGTAATCTCATTTGGCAAACGATGAGTATTCACCAGCGACGCTCTCTCATAATCTCTCAAATTTTTTAGATCTATTTTTGTGCCAAAGTTAAAGCTGTTAAATTCCTCAACATGATTTTTGAATTGGTCAAAGGTCATCACGGTGTGCCAAAAGAATATCCCGGGCTGGTAGTGCGCCGACGTAGGCCCCACCTAAAAGCTCAATCAGTTTAACGATAATAAGTGTCTTGCCCGAAGCAGTTGCCATCCAAAAACTCATCTGATTAATAAAATAAGCAAAGAAATTTTGAATCTATGGCAGGATAATCCTTATCATATTCCAAAAAAGATACTTTGCCGTTTTTCTTACCTTCTCGCTTTTTCAAATCATAATCAAAATTTTCTGATAGACCATTCGCCTGATAGAGATTATATAAATCTACTTTATTCTCTCTGTATACTCATTAAAATAAAGCCTGAAACTCTTAAGTGCATTTTGAAGACCTTGCTTTTGAAAATCAAAAAGTGTTTTGTCTTTTGAAAATCGTGCAAAGTTAAATGCCTGCCATTTTACTGGCAGATTTTCAGGGATATCCTCTACTATGTGTTGAAGATATTGGCTGATTTGTTTTGTTTCCTCTTTGGCCATAATTAAAATAAATCTTTTGCTATGTTGTCATCAATCAATTTTAAATATTTGTTTAAATAATAATAATCTGGCTCACTTTTCATAGCTCTAGTTAATATTTCAAATTCAGGATTTCTTTATTATTTTTGTTAAAAATCAAACCAATACCAAATTTAAGACACAATGCTTCAATTCTTTTAATATCAACCATACGAGAATCTCTTGGAATAACTAAATAAACTTTATGACTGAAAAGTTTATGAACAACTTAGCCGAAGGATGTAATTAATTGATTTGACATCTATTTTATTTCAGCACTTACAACCTCGGTTGGTGGTTGAATATGCCCAATACCAAAAACTCTGTAAGTTCCAATAACATCTGGTGTACCCCATCTATCTTGGAACCTATTGCCACCTAATGGTATTGCTTTTGTACATTCTTCTAAATCGTTTACTAAATAATCAGCAAATAACTTATAAAAATCTCTTCTTTTAATCTCTTTTATTTCTTTTATTTCTTGCTTTCACCATATCCCTCTTCTTTATAATATTTCTGTAAAATATACAAACCTCTTTCTGAATTGCAACAATATCTTTAACTTCTCCTTTGTCGATTTTCTGTTTGAGATTCCACATAGTCCCATGAATTGTATTTATTTTTATATCAGGTAGGGCTTCATTAATACTCCTTACCAAATCCAGTATATCGAATTCCTTTTGGCAATTTTCTAAAATTTCTCTTACTTGTTTTTCTTATTTTTCTTGTTGTGCAGGAACCTCGATTTATTCCCACTAATTAAAGGCTTTATTAATTTGTAATCCAAATCTTTGGTATTAATTTTTGTTCCATCATCAAATTCAACTTGACCATCGCTAATTTTTTAACCCATTTACCTGTTAGATTAGATAGTCTCAGCAATATCTATATTAGAATAAAGTTTTGATAAATCAACTTCTACTCTATCATTCTTATGATAATTTTTCATTGCTTTAAGCATTTTCTCATCTTTCATAAAGACATATTCCTGATAAGGACTTCTACCAGGTGCATTAAACAAATCTCCATCTTGATATTTACAGTTTGCCAGTGCTTCTTCATATTGCTCTAGTTCGTAGTATTTGAAGAAACCGCCTCCTTGATAATTTAAATCTCTAGCAAGTTTTGTTGGCTCACGATACTTCAGCTAAAACCATTTTCATTTTCCTAAAATTCCAAATTTTAGAACTCATATAACCCGTTGATTTTTAGTATCTTTTATTATTTCTAAAACTTTAAATTTGTCTTCGCTGTTATTAACCTCTTCGTCTGTTTTATCTATCGTCATAATATCTTCACGTAAATCTGCTAAACACCTTACCCATTTCAATTCCTATCCATTTTTTAGATAACTTACCAGGCTACCGCTATTCGTACCCACTGCCCAAAAAGAAATCTGAATAAAATCATTTTCATTCTTTTTCATTGAACAATCGATAATTCTAGCCGCAAGCTTTTCTGGTTTGAGATGGGAAATATACTCTTTCTCTTGCGAACAATATCGTAGAGTATGAAGGAATATCCCACTTGTCCCTAAATTTTACCTTCATAATTTTTTTCATGCCTATTATTTTCATCATTTTTCTTCTCTGTATATTGAATATTAAATATTGAGTTATCCATATCCTTGCAATAAAAAAAGAATATTATCATGATTTCTTTAAATTTATTCTTAGCAATTCTTGGTTTTTCATATCCCCAAATTGCTAATTCTTAAAGTTGTCATTGCCTAGCATTTTATTTAAGATTATTCTCCGCCAAATAACTCGCATTTTGTCTAAATGAACAAAGTAATTACCAGTTTTTGATAAAATCTTTTCTAGATGCAAATAGTCTATCATCAACGATAACCAACTTGAATCCTGAAATTTATCAACAATATAGGGGAAATCATCGCCCGTATTAAACGGTGGATCAATATAAATTGTCTGCACTCTTTCTTTGAATTTTGGCAGGATTGTATTTATTTTCCTGATAATTTTCACTCTTTATCAACCAGCCGTCTAAAGAATTATCTAAATCTTCAAACTGACTCAAAATTTCAAATTCAAATTCTTGAAATATTTTTGTATCAATCGGCAAATGTTGATATCTTCCTGATAAATGCTTACCTGTTAAATCTGTTGTAAAATATCCCCGCCTCTCCCAAAGTTATCGTCTACAATGCAAGTTCTTGCCATTCTTTAATTGCTCATCTGTATTTTCATGTTTTAAAATCTTTTCTACTAATGATATATCTTTAATTCTATCCAGAGTAACTACATAGTTCAATTTCTTGACAAACTTCGGTTTGTTCCAGATTTCAGTTCGTCTTCAAACTGTGAAATGAAATCAATAATCTTAAAAGCAATGTCTTTTAAGATTTGCAGCTCATTGACTCTATCTCCATTCAGTTGCTCCTTCCAAAAGTACTGATAACTCTATGGTTAAATTGCTCCTGTAAACTCGCTCTGGCATTTTTGTTAATGAAAAAATCAACCTCACTCTGTTTTCAAAGACCTTAAATGCTTTTTCCAAAATTGTTCTTCGGTAATGGCAATGCTATTTCTTTTATTGCTTTTAGTATCTTATCCGATTTTTGTTTTTGTACCTCCTTTAACAGAATACAAACAGTAAAATAATTGTTTTATCTTCTTTAATTTCTTTTAATTCAAAAACCAAATTCCTTTTTCATTGGCTTTTTTGTTTTCTATTTGTGAAGCATCAAATGAAACTTAAAACGCCATCAAACTCAACGGGTAAACTTCTGAAAATCCTATCAGTCTTAACATAATAAAGCATCTGTGTCTTCCAAAAAAGAATAACATCCTTTTCATCAGTATAAACTTTTTCGTAAATATTGTTATGAAAAGAAGTTTGGTCAAAATAAATTGATCACGCTCTCTGTAAAATACCGACTGAAGAACGAATATAGTTTATCAAAAAGCTCATCTCTAAATGAGGGATATTTTTTCTAAAGCTTTTTCAACATCTTCTTTAAGAATAGTTTCAACCTTGCGATAATAGCTGATTTTATGCTCATCAGGTTAACAAAACCACCCTCACCTTCAATCTTAGCACCAATGAAAACATCCTGTAGAGTTTTATAAAATTTCTGCTCTTTTGTCATAATTTAATTTTGTTTTTGATTAATTACAAGCAATTATTTATATTCATTATAATATCAAGCAATTTAAAACCCTTTCAATAAAGTTCTAAAACTCACTTATAAAATATTCTTTAAAAACCTTATCTTGCTGCAAGAAGAATTGATTTATCACCTAGATTTAGAAAATAGCTAATGAATAAACTTAGAACCAAGATAAACTACATAGAATACGATAATTACTAATCCTGATACCCAGTTAAGTGTTTTGTCTTCCCAAGTAGTTTCATCTCAATCAATAAGCAAATATTACTATCATATTTAAAATTCCGAAATAATAAATATCATTTAATGCCTCTTGATTAAGAGCAATTGGAGTTATAACAGCTGGAAGTCCTGCACCAAGTGCAATATTTGCAATTGTACTTCCAAACACATTTCCTACAATAATGTCTGTATATCCTTTCTTTGCAGATCTAATTGATGTATAAATCATAGGAATTGATGTTCCAATACCAATAATTGTAAGTCCAAGGACATATTCAGAAATATTAAAATCTAAAACTAATCTCCCTGTCATGTTATTAAGACATAATGAAGAAAGAATTAAAAGCAAAAAACCACATATAATGTATAACAAAGATTTTAAAATAGTTAATCCTTCTGTAGTAATTGTTGATATAGTACTTGTATCAACATCAATCTCTTCCTTATCTGCATCTTTTAATCTTTCCCTAACGGAATATTGATAAATAATAAACAGAGCAAATATATATGCAAAAAGTAATATTAATCCTTCTACTCTAGTTATCTTTGAATCAAGCATAAAACAGGTAAGAAGAGAACATATCCCTAAATATATAGGTATTTCTTTTTCAAAAACCTCATATTTTGTAACAATGGTAAGAAGGAGTGCAGGAATACCAAAACCTAGTCCTATATTTACAAAATTTGTACCAAGTGCATTACCGATAGCAACATCAACCCCATTTGAATTTCCTAAAACTAAAAACAAATTAACTGCAATAGTGGGAAGACCTGTACCCAATGCTATTATAGTTGAGGCAATAACAAGCTCACTCACATTAAGCCTTCTTGCTAATGCTACAGCTCCTTTCATTACCCACTCTGATCCAACAATCAGAAGGAAAAAACATATACAGAGTATTATTATATCAATAAAAACATTCATAAGATGGTTACTAAAAATGGTTGCGGGACATAGATTCGAACTATGATTCTCGGCTTCAAAGGCCGGTGTCCTACCTTTAGACGATCCCGCAAAATTCTTTTAGATTATACTACACTAAATATATCATTGAAATATTAATACTTTCATATTATCTTGTATATATGAGAAAAAAGAAAAACAAAAAAGAAAGAAGTCCAATACTTATGCCTAAACCACCTGTAAAAGCAGATATAAAAAGAAGAAAGAAGAGTAAGATACATATAAAAGATGTATTCAAGAAGAAAAATAACAAATATACAGTAAGAAAAAGAAAAAACAACCTTTTTAAATATATCGCTCTCCTCTTAATTGTAGGAGCAGTTGGAGGAGTTCTTTACCTTGCTGTTAACTATATTATTCAACTTAGACAAAATGCATATGGAGAAAAAGAATATGCTATTGAAAATGTAATTGGTTTAAAAGATATCCCAACATATCCAAACTCATATTTTCTATTTAAAGACAACCTGAACGATTCTGTTGTTAAAGAGTTTATTTCGTCTGGAAAATCTGTATATAGATTACCAAAGGAGACAACACAGAAAAATGTTGAAGAATATTATACTGAAAAGCTAAAAAATCTTGGCTGGGAACTTGTACAAAATGTCCCTATTGGGACACCAGATAAAAAATATGGTATGTATTGGGTAAAGAATGGTATTGGATTAAGAATATATGTTAAATACAAAGATATATGGTACGAGACTCTTACCGAAAGTGATGCAAGAGAGGCTTTAAGCAGGCTTGTGAAAGAAGAAATTGAAAGAGAAATGTTAATGGCAAGTTCAGAGAAACAAACATTACTCCCTGATTATCCATGGAAAATAGAGATTCCAAAAGAATATCTTATTAAATATTTCCCAACTACCCTAGATGAATTAAGAGGTGTATCATTTCAAAAACTTGGAAGTAGTGAAATAGTTGAGATATACCCTATGGGAAAATGGAAAGAAAAAGATTTAGATGCATATCTTTATGATTACTGCCAGATTAAGAAAGAACAAGAAATTAGCTGTGGAATATTGAATAGTGTTCCTGTTTCATTTAGGGATACAATAGGGCTAAAATCAACATTACAGATAAACTCTGTAAATACAACTGCATATACTGTTGCAAATACATATAATTCAATTGTATATGTAATATCTTCATCTCAAGCAGATTCTCCTCTGCTTGGATATATTATTGAAAACATCAAACCTTTTAATGCTGATGATTAGAAAAGTATTTTAAAATTTCCTCAGCAACTCGCTTATTCTTTACAACAGGATATATGTCTTCATAACTTGCTTTTTTAATATTTTCAACACTCTTAAAATTCTTTAAAAGCTCCTTTTTTCTTTTCTCTCCTACACCTTCAATGTTATCTAACTCAGACTTCTTAGATTCTTTAATACTTCTTTTTCTAAAATATGATATTGCAAATCTATGTGCCTCATTTCTAAGGTCTATTAATATTTCAGGACTTGCTATATCTATTCTGTATACATTCCCATCTTTTAATATCCAAAACTCATCAATAGAACTCCTCCCTCTCCTTTTTAGGTACCTACCTTTTGAAATACCCATAAGTGATACTCTTTTAGGAATAATGTCCTTTACTGCATTTAACTGTCCCTTTCCCCCATCAATTAGTACAAGATCAACTTTTTTGTTTTTATCCTTAAATCTTCTTTTAAGTACCTCTCTAAGCATTTTATAATCATTAGGTTTATCCTCTCCCTTAATTTTAAATATCCTGTATTCAGATCTGTTTAATTTTCCATCTTCTGCTACTACCATAGAGCCATATGCATTTTTACCTTGTATGTTTGATATGTCAAAACATTCAATTCTATGAAGATTAGGAATGTTTAACTCCATACCAAGATAGTTAAAACTGCTCTTTCTTGCTTTGTCTCTCCTACTTTCATATGAGAGAGCATCATCATAATATGTAAAATCAATATCTTGGCTAATATATTTTAAATCTTTTATCCTATCTCTTAACTGGGAAGCTTTTTCATACTCCTGCTTTTGAGAATACTCTTTCATCTCTTTCTCAAGTCTTTTAATATGATTCTGCTGTTTCCCAGAAAGAAATTTAATGATGTTGTTAATATTCTTTCTATAATCTTTCTCTGATATTGCACCAATATATGGACCAGGGCATAAACCTATATGATAGTAAAGAGAGTGAGCACAATCATGATTCTTACATGTACAAAACGGATATAATTTCCTTAGGTATGAATATACTCTCTTAATTGTGTATCCACTAGGATATGGACCAAATAATCTTCCTTTTTCATACTCTCCCTTTCTTATTGTCCTTACAATCTTTACAGTAGGGAATTTATCTTGTGTGTTTATATATATCCATGCATACGATTTGTCATCTTTAAGTTCACTGTTAAACTTTGGTTTAAACTTTCTTACAAGTGCAGATTCTAATACTAATGCCTCTATTTCATTATTTGTTTCAATAACCTCTACATCAGATATAAAGGGAAGCATTTTTACTATATACGGTCTGTCATAAAGGGTATCTTTAAAGTAAGATGATACTCTTCTTTTTAGATTAATTGCTTTGCCTATATAAAGGATATTGTTATCTTTATCAAGGAATTTATATATTCCACTTGTACTGGGGAGTGTATTAATTTTTTGATAAATCCTCTTGTTCACACTGTATTATACATCAGAACCTTCTAAGCCATTTTTTAGTTTCACTATTCATTTCTATCTTTTTTTGCAGCAGTACACTCTTACTTCTATTCCCTCCATTTACAATTATTCTAACTGGTATATCACCATTAGAAGAAGAAATATACTCTTTTAATGCCTTTATTTCATCTTCTGTATGCTCCTGTCTTATTCTAAATGTAACACCATCAAAATTATCACCATATTTAGATTCATCAATATACTCACCCTTTTCCATTATCAGACTGCTTTTTCCGTCTTTAATAGATACTCTTACCTCAACAAGCATTGGTTTGTTCCCTTCTAGCTTTTCTCTTAACTGTTTATACAATTTAGGAAACATAACTATCTCTGTCATACCAGATTTATCTTCAACAGTTAAAAATGCCATAACCTCTCCTTTTCTTGTTGTTATCTTTCTTATCTTGTTTACCATAACACCAAGAAGAAACAGTTCATTATCTTTACCATTTTCAATAGCATCAGAAATCTGCTTTACTTTTTTTGATTCAAAAAAGGTTTGAAGATTATCAAGAGGATGACTAGAGAAATATATTCCAAGAAGCTCTTTCTCCCATTGAAGTATTTGATATCTTGGAGCTTTCTCTACATCAGGAAGTGGAGTCTCTTTTGCTTGAGTACTAACTTCTAAATTGTTTCCTGCAAGAGAAAATATGTCAATTTGACCTGTATTCACTCCACTATTGTTCTTCTTCTCTTTTTCATAAATACTAGGCAGAACAGCTAAAAGAGCATTTCTTTCTCCAAACTCATCCATTGTTCCCGACATAATTAGATACTCTATTGCTCTTTTCTGGATTCCTCTTTTATACATCCTTCTTACAAAATCATCTAGGCTCTTAAACTGGCCATTTTTCTTTCTTTCTTCTACAATACTTTTTACAATATCATTCCCTATATTTTTAATACCACCAAGACCATATCTGATACTACTATCTCCTTCAATTGTAAAGTAAAATTTGCTTTTATTTATTGTAGGTGGAAGTACATCAATACCTAATCTCTCACATTCATTAAGATCAATAATTACTCTGTTAAAATTATCTAAATCACCTTCTAAAAGTGCTGCCATATATTCAAGTGGGAAGTGGGTTTTAAGATATGCAGTCCAATATGCAACTGTAGCATATGATGCACTGTGTGCTTTGTTAAATCCATAATTTGCAAACTGTACTAATTTATCCCAAAGTTTTTCTACCTTCTTTTCATCAAAACCATTCTTCTTAGCACCTTCAATAAATTTGGGCTTCTCCTTTTCCATTATATCCATCTTCTTTTTACCCATTGCTCTTCTAAGCAGATCAGCAGCACCAAGTGAGTAACCTGCAATAACTTGAGCAATTTTCATAACCTGTTCTTGATATGTAATTACTCCATAAGTAACAGAAAGGACAGGTTCAAGCTCTGGAAAGATATAATCTGGTTTCTGTTTACCATGTTTAACTGCAACATATTCAGAGATATATTGCATTGGTCCAGGTCTATATGCAGCAAGAAGATAACAGATATCTTCTAAGCTATGTGGTTTAAGAGCTTTAATGGACCTTTTCATACCTTCGCTTTCCAGCTGAAAAATTCCAACAGTATGTCCACTCTGGATAAGGTCAAACACCTCTTTATCGTTATAATCAATCTTATGAAGATTAATATCAATTCCTTTATTTACTTTTATCTTTGTTATTGCCTCCCCTATTACATTAAGGTTTCTTAAACCAAGAAAATCAAATTTCATTAACCCAATATGCTCTAAATCTGTCATTTCGAATTGTGTCATCCCTATTCCTTCTCCATGTGCATCCTTTTGAATAGGGCAGTACTCAGTAACTGGCTGAGGTGTAACTACAATCCCACATGCATGAGTAGATACACCTCTACACATACCAGCTATTTTTTTAACAATATCAACTAATCTTTTTGTCTTCTCTGAAGAGTATATTACCTCCCTAAATTCAGGATTATGCTCTATCATATAGTCAATATCCCTTGATTTTCCGAAGAGAATTTCAACCATTTTTGCCAGCTTGTCAGTTACACTTAGTTCAACCCCTAAGACTCTTCCTACATCTTTAATTGCTTGCCTTGTTTGAAACTTACTAAATGTCCCTATTTGTTTAACATTATCAAATCCATATTTTTGAATTGTATATTGTATCAGCTCATCTCTTCTTTGATCTGCAATGTCAATATCAAAATCAGGCGGAGAGTCTCTTTCAGGATTTAAGAATCTTTCAAAATACAACTCCCATGATATTGGCTCAATATCTGTAATATCTGTACAGTATGCAACAACAGAACCACATCCTGATCCTCTCATACCAACAACAATTCCATTCTGCCTACAAAACATTACAAAATCTCTAACAACTAGGAAATAATCATTGTACATCTTGTCATCTATTATCTTTAATTCATACTCAACCCTTTCTTTTAATGAATCTGTTATCTCATCATACTTCTTTTTCATTCCCTCAAGAGCTAATTTCCTTAGATATGATTTAGAAGTTTCTCCTTTTGGTAAATCAAGATATTTAGGTTCAATTCTATCAAATGTAATATCATATTCTTCAATCATATCTGTAATTTTTTGAGTATTCTGTATAGCCTCAGGTAAATCTTTAAAGAGTTCCTCCATTTCCTTTGGCGTTTTAACATAAAACTCATTGGTAGGCATCATTCTCCTTTCAGGATCATCCCAGCTCTTCCCATCTGCAATACACCACATAATTTCTTGAATCTGAGCATCTTCTTTGTTTAAGTAATGAGAATCACATGTAGCAACAATTGGTAAATCTAACTCTTTTGCAATCTTTAAAAGCCCTTCATTAACAATCTCCTGCTCTTTCATTCCATTTCTTTGAAGCTCAATAAAGAAATTATCCTTAAACATCTCAGAATATCTCTTTGCAGTTTCCAATGCCTTTTCATATTTACCCTCCAGTAAAGGAACAGAAATAGGTCCTACCAAACATGCAGAAAGAGCAATTAACCCATCTGTATATTTAGATAGTGTCTCAATATCTATACGAGGTCTATAATAAAAGCCTTCCATATGAGCAATAGAAACTATCTTAGCAAGATTTTTGTATCCTTGTAGATTTTTAGCAAGAAGTACTAAATGGAAATATTTATTATCAATTCCAAAATCCTTTTTATCCATACCCCTAGGAGCAATATATATCTCACATCCAAGTATAGGCTTTAATCCTGCTTCTCTCATTGCAGAAACAAATTTATATGCTCCATACATATTCCCATGGTCTGTAATAGCACATGCCTTCATTCCACTATCCTGAAGTTTCTGTATTAAATCAGACAACCGAATTGTAGCATCAAGCAGAGAATACTCTGTATGCAAATGCAAATGGGTAAACATATATTTTACAGCTCATCTAGTTCTGATATACTAGATTATATGGATACCCTACATATTTCAAGTATGGTTAAAAAAGTCAGGCCCAAAAAGCCATTTTTAATATCTAATACATTTAGAATATATCTATTTATAATATTTACATCAGTCTACTTTCTTTTAATTTTTCCAGTACTTCAAAAGACAATTAATAAGTCAATGCTGGAATATATAAGGGGGAGCAAGGAGGTAACATTAAACTATCTAACCCCTCTTTATGGACAAGAGGTATATGCTAGTGAATATGCAATTAGTACATTAGCCAATTCTGATGTAACAAAAAAATATACTGATAATGGAGACATTAAAATTGAAGATCCAAGAGTTATTGCAATGCAAAAGTTTTTGTTTGATTACAACTCCCCTATGTATCCATATGCTAAGACATTTATAACAGAGGCAGATAAATATGGACTTGATTGGAGACTTGTTGCCTCTATATCTGGAGTTGAGTCTGCATTTGGGAATATAATACCAAAGGGAACACACAATGCATGGGGTTGGAGAGGAAAGAATAAAAATGCAGATGGATGGAGTCAGTTCGCAACATGGGATGAAGGTATTGCAGAAGTAACAAGAGGTCTTGCGCAGGGATATGGAACTGATAAAACACCTTTTCAAATTGAACAGTACTACTGTCCTCCATGCTGGCTTAACCCTGCTCATGTGTGGTCTAGTGGTGTCTCAAGATATATGAGAGAGCTAAAATATTATGTAGATAATCTTAATTAACAAAAAGATATGAGATTCATTTTTAAACTACTTTACATAGTAATAACATTTGCAGAAACAGTAATAATCTTTCGCATTGTTATGTCCCTAATAGGAGCTAATCAAGCTAATTCTTTTGTTAACTGGATATATAGTATGTCTGATGTTTTAATTTCTCCATTCAGGGGTATTGTTGCAGATGAGGTATATATTGATAAATTAAGGATAGAGCTTACACCAATTGTTTCTCTAATTTTCTATGCTATTATTGCTTTTATTCTATCTGAACTATCAAAAACACTTAGAAAGACAGATTAATCCCTTTATGGTATAATCCACTCATATGGCAAGAATTGACCTTAAGCAATCCAGTGGGTTGCCTATTACATACATCGGAAATGATCTTTTGCCCCAAGGATTAACAGTATCAGAAGTATCAACAATCTGTATTAACGATATTCGTCCACAACTTCTTAATGAAGATTTAGATTGTCCTGAAATATTCTATAAAAAGTACAAGGATATTGATAAAGATAATGTGTTTAGGAAGAAAGGAATAAAAATAAACATGTATTTAATATATGCTAATCTTGCAGGAATAGAATATGTAAAAACATTTGCAACAAGATGTAAAAAATACCCAAGAATACTTGAAATAACATATGGAAGTGGAACAATACTACTTCAGAAATATGAATCTCAAACTAATAACAGAGTTATAAAGTTAACAGTTAAGAAAGGAGATAAAATAATTGTTCCTGCTGGATACACATGTTCTATAATTAACTCAAGACAAAATTCTAATCTTATCGTTCTTGAAATACACTCTAGAAAAGCTAAACCAAGAATTGTCCTTGATGATAAAAGAGGAATGTCCTATTATATAATTAGAAAGAATGCAAAGCAGGAAATTGTTAGAAATCCTGAATACAAAATGGTAGAAGAACCTGAGAAGCTTGATATGAGCAAACTACTGTCAAAGTATGGGATAAGAAACGGTACACCAATTGTAAAACAAATAATGAGAAAATATGAAAAATTTATTTGGTTATTTAAAGAAGATTCTGTTACTATTTAGTCTTGCATTTCTATTCTCTCTTTTCAGTACACAAAAAATCTCAGCACAGCAGCCTAATGTGCTATCTTCATTTCAGCACTACTGGGATGGAGAAACAGTAAATACAACAGTACTTCTTACCTTTCAGACAACTGACAGTCCAATTGTAATTACATATTACACAGTAACGATTCCTGACACGGAAATATCCCCAGAAATATTCTCTATTAGTAGAAATAAAGAGCTTGAATTTACAATTCATAAAAAAGAATATTCAACCGACCTTGTAATTGATTTAGAAGAAACCCCTGTATATCCAGATAAACCTGCTGTTATAAAAATAACATACTCCAAAAAACTATCTGGAAATACAATATCTCTATTATCACAAATTAAAAATACACAAACAAAAGAATTCAGCCTAACATATCCTTCTTCACTAGGAAATATCTCATGGTGCTCAGCTACTATCCTTGAAATTAAAAGTGTAGAAAACAAGATTAAAATTACTACAGAAATACCTATTACAGAGTATGTAAAAGTAACATTTGGGGAAAATATAATATATTCATATGTTATTAAAAAGAACTTACTAAATGCAGGAGATAAAATGATAATTGCAGACATCCCCTTGCCAGTAAACAATAGTTTCCAGCATATTACAGTAAACAATATAACCCCTCAACCTGATAAAGCATACAAAGATTTAGATGGAAATTACCTTCTTCAATACAGTATTGCACCTCTTAGTAGTATTGATGTTGAAATACAAGGATATATCTTTATGAATCATTCACAGTACCCAGAGCAATTAGAACCTAAATTTGAAAAGACACAATTATGGGAGATAAATAATATCTCACTTATCAACCATGTGAATAAATATATTCAATCATACGGTCTTAATATCCCAGATACTTTTTCTGATATAAACTCACTAGAAACAAGCGAAGAAAAAGAGCTTTTGTATGAAGCAATATATAAATATGTAATTGAAAATCTTAAGCCCAATATCTCATCAGCAGGTTCTCTTATGGGAGGTGAAAGATTAGGTGGACAACAGATACTTTTAAATCAAGATATAGCAACAGATGAAGATTATGCAGATGCAATTGTTTCCTTGTATAGATATTATAATATCCCAGCTAGATTTGTAATTGGATATTTAAGCAATATTTCAAATTATGACTCAAATGGTATATTCCATTTCTGGGCTGAATACTATAACAGTGAACAAAATGATTGGATTATTGTAGAACCATTTCTTGAAGATTATACAAAAACTCCTTTATGGAAAAAGGAAATGAAAGACCATGTTGCTTTAATCTATAGAAGTTCCAATCCTTACACTCCAAAACTTCCTTTCTATGTTGAAGGAGAGCTAACCATAGAACCTGTAAAAGAAAACACTAATTACAAAAGCAATTTTGATATAGAACTAATACTTAAACCATATAGACTGACTGATCCTTTTCTTCTTGGATACATTAGTTTAACAAATACAGGAACAACAGTAATAGATAAACTTGAGATTGTCAATTCAAAACCTGATTTATCAAAATATATTGATTATATAGAAAATAACAGCAGTATAATTATTCTCCCCAGTCAAACATATGATATTAAATTTAACATTCCAGCAGAGCACATCCCAGATGAAATATTTGTATCAATGAATGCATTTGCAGGAACAGATAAAATAGAGGGAGTACAAACTAAGAAAGAAATGGAAGTAATTAAAAGTTACTCTGATTTAGATATTCTTTCTAAGCTTATACCCATTCTTATATATTTCCTCCTATCCCTTTCTGTATATTTTATCTTAAAAAAGGTAAAATATAAAAAGGTAAAAAGAAATGGATAACCAAACAGTCATAACAATAATAATTCTTCTGCTTGTTGCTCTTCTTTTCTTAATTGCATATATAAACAGTAAAAAAATCCCTGTTAAGAAAAAAGAAGACATTTTGTCTAAATTGAGTGAACTTGAAAATCAAATTAAAAGCCCAGATGATTATGCAAGAAGAGATGCTGTAATAAAATTAGATAATCTATTAGCAAAGTCTTTAAATATTAGGTATGGTAATGATAAGCAGTGTGGAGATAATTTAAAAATTTCTAAAAAGCTATTTGACAGAAAGCTCTATCAACAACTTTGGGATGTTCATAAACTAAGAAATAATATTGTACATAGTGATGAAGATGTTCCTTCAGTTCAAGCAGAAGAAATTTACAGAATATATAAATTAGGAATAAAACATGTATTAAAATGAAAAAAATATTACTTACACTCTTTACTTTTACAATGTTAATATCTCCTGTCTTTTCTCAAGAGCAGTTAAATGACACCTCAGTAGAACCAGTAGAAGAAAAAACACAGGTAGAAGATGAAAAAACAAATAGTACAACAAGTATAAATAAATATTTTGAACTTGAACTTAAAAGAGGTACACAAAATCCATTAACAAAAACAATTCCTTTTACAGTGTATGTTACACCTAAGATTAATTCTTCAAAAACCCAGATTCTATGGAATGTCCCAGCTGTATTTGATGTAGAAAGAAAACACAGTGAATTCGTATCTCTTACAAAAGGACAAACATATTCATTTTCAGCATCTCTAACACCTCAGAAATCAGGATCATATGAAGTTTCTGTGAATGTAATATCCTGGCAAACTGATTCAAATAAAGCGAATAGTGCAGATTACAAGTTGGTTATTGATAAATCATTAACAGTTCAGCCTGTTGATACAATGTATACTGTATACATAATTCTGTTTATTGTTGGGGTTATTGGTGTATTTGTACTGTTATTCTTCCTTATTAAAAAAGGAGCAAATGTATTAACAAAAAAAGCTAAAAGCTGGCTTACTCCCCCTTATTAAGAATCTTTTTAATATCTGATATCTCTTTTGTAATAGATTTAAGGAGCTGATCAATATTTTCTAAATCTTGATTAATTTGAATTTCTTTTGAAGAAGAAATGAAATATTCAATTGGCTTATCAAGTATATCAGCCATCTTTTCCAGTATTTCCAAACTAGGATATGATCTTCCTGATTCATATGAGCTTATCGTTTTATCTGATAATCCCAGTGCAAGACCAAGGCTTCTTTGAGACATACCTTTGTTCATTCTTGCATTCTTAAGTTTTGTTCCAAAATCTTTAATAGGCATAAACTAAAACAGTGTATCAATTAAATCTATTAATTTTTCTTTAAAAGTTTTACTCTTACTACTCTCTGATACTTTTCTCTCCTTTGGTGTGTATACATCAAAACCCTCTTCATATTTTTGTATTTGAGTAGGGAAATCATATGGATTATTTACTTTTTCTCTAAGCTCATTAATAAGCTTGTCTTTCTCACTTAACAGTTTCTTGTACTCCCCTATTTCATCATTAATATCATCTAACTGCTGTTGTAATTTTTTCTCTGACATTCTTACATTCTTAAGCTCTTCTTGAACACCAGGGAGTTTAAGTGCACTCTCTATAATCTTTTTATGCTCATCTGAACTAATTAACTTTGCAACAATATCATCTTCCTTAATAGGAGAGTATTTGTAATATGCCATCTCTCTACTACTTGGCTTTCTACCAAGTACATCCATAAAGATCTTTTCAATAGCATCTGTTCTATCTGTCTTAGAAGGTTTAATAGAGCGAGAAGAACCTCCACCTGAACTAAAATCATCTGTTGTATCTTTGAAATAGTCTTCTCCTGTTTGCATATTTGATTATACCGTAAACAATTGGAAAAATCAGCAAAGCGGGAGACGGGGCTCGAACCCGCAACCCTCTGTTTGGAAAACAGACATTCTAACCATTGAACTACTCCCGCACAGTAAGCATTACTCCTCTGTTATTTCTGTATCTTCCTTCTCACCTTCAACAGGTACTTCTACTTCATCAGTTTCATACATACCCTCGCTTTTTGCAACTTTAAGTGCCTTTCTTCCGACACGATTTCTTAAATAGTAAAGCTTTGATCTTCTAGCTTTACCTCTTTTTACAATCTCAATTTTCTGTAATGTGCTTGCATACAAAGGAATTATCTTTTCTACACCTACTCCATACGATATTTTTCTTACAGTTACAGTCTTTGATAATCCACTTCCTTTAATACCAATAGCAACACCCTGAAACACCTGTACTCTCTCTTTGTTCCCCTCTTTAATTTTTAAATACATCTTAACAGTATCTCCGACTCTTACATCAGGTCTCTTTTTGTATTGATCTTTCTCAACTTTTTCTAATATCTCGCTATTCATAGTAGTATAATGTAAAATATTTAACTAATTCTGAATGGTATTATAGAATAAAATAATAAATTATGCCAGAATATATATAAAACTGCCATGGAAGAAAGAAAAAAGGTACTACTAATAATAATGGATGGACTTGGAGCTGCACCTACTGGCAAAGGAAATGCTGTAGTACTTGCTAATCCTCAGAATCTTTCATCATTATGGACAACTACACCACATACATACTTACTGGCCTCTGGTGAGGCTGTAGGACTCCCTAAGAGTGCAAAAGGAAACAGCGAGGTAGGACATATGAATATAGGGGGAGGAAGAGTAGTACTTCAAACACTTCCAAGAATTAACAAATCAATTGAAAGAGGTCTGTATTTTAACAATAACATATTAAAAGAAGCACTAGATTTTGCAAATAAAAACAAATCTAGGATACATATACTCGGTTTAGCAAGTCAGGGAGGTGTACATGCTGATATAGGACATATCACAGCAACTATTGAGTTTTTCTCAAAACGAAATTTTCAAGGAGACCTGTTTATACATGCTTTTACAGATGGAAGAGATTCTCCTGTTAATGATGGAATTAGAAATCTTAACATTATTCAAAAGTGCATAGAAACAAATGGTATAGGACAAATTGCAACACTATGCGGCAGAGCATGGGCAATGGATAGAAATAAACTGTGGGATAGAACAAAAAAAGCATATGACTTACTTGTATCAAATATTGGACAAGAGTGTAATTCATATGTTAATTGTTTACAAAATGCATACTCTCACAACATTTCAGATGAGTATATTCCCCCTACCGTGCTTGTAAAGAACAGTAATATTAGAAAAGGAGATGTTGTTCTTTTCTTAAATTTCAGACCCGATAGAGCATTACAGCTATCAGAAGCCTTGTATGAAGAAAACTTTGACAAATTCCCTAGACAAAATATATACCCCATATTTTTTGCAGGAATGGTAGAGTACAAAAAGAGATTTCCCAAGAAAGTAATATTTCCTAAGCAGTATATAAATTTGCCCATTGGAAATATTTTCTCATCATATGGTTACAGACAGCTTAGAATAGCTGAATCAGAAAAGTTTCCTCATGTTACATACTTCTTCAACGGAGGAGTAGAAATTAAATATCCTGGAGAAGATAGAATTGAGGTCCCTTCTCCATCCGTTCCCACATATGATCTTCAACCTGAAATGAGTGCTATTAAAGTAACAGAAATTCTTATAGATAGAATTCAAAAAAACATATATGACTTTCTCTTAGTTAATTTCGCTAATCCTGATATGGTAGGACATACAGGGAATATTTCTGCAACAATTAAAGCCGTATCAACAGTAGATTACTGTGTAAACAGGTTAGTAAAAGAGTTTACAGCCAGAGATGGTGTAGTAATAATTACTGCAGATCATGGAAATGCTGAGGAATTAATAAATATCGATACAAATGAGATAGATACAGAGCACTCTTTTAATCCAGTTCCATTAATGATTGCTGGATTACCAACATTTACAAACAAATTAAAATATGGAGCACTAAAAGATATTGCCCCAACAGTACTTGATATTATGGGGATACCAATACCAAGTGAAATGACAGGAACATCACTTCTTTACTCCAGCTCCCCTCCTGCTTTTAATTCTGCGGATAATATATAGAAGAACAGCAATAATTATTAAAACAAGTATCACATTCTGATATTTTTCTATCCATTTACTTACAACACTCCAATGATCTCCAAGTTGATACCCTGCATATGTCAAAAGTATATTCCATGTTAAAGATCCAAGTAGTGTATACATACTAAATCTCGCAAATTGCATCTTTGCAACACCAGCAGGAAATGAGATAAGGGTTCGTATCATAGGAATAAGTCTTCCAAAAAACACAACTCCTTTTCCATATTTATCAAATGCTCCAAACACTTTATCTACATCCTTTTGTTGAATAAAAAGGTACTTACCATATTTATTAATGAAGTTAATAACAGGCTTCTCACCCCACTTACCAATGAAGTAAAAAGGGAGAGAACCTAAATATGCAGCAACTGTTGCTATAACAATTACAAAAACAAGATCCATTTTACCAGTTGAAGCAACAAAACCTGAAAAAGGTAGTATTATTTCACTTGGTATAGGTGCAAAGAAACTTTCAAGAAATACTGAAATAAAGACACCAGGATAACCAATAGTAGAAATAGCATTTACAAGCCAGTCAATTATACTTTGAATCATGGGTACAATCTTTGAAGTTAATTCTTAGAATCATATATCAAATATCACAGCATTTCCAATATCTACCCTGTTAATATCACAAAAACCTCCTTTAACCTCTAGGACATATTTAAATGGTGCAGAAGGAACAAAGCTATTGCACTCCTCCTGTGTACATGGCTGTTTGTTTTCAATAATATCAACTATATAATATGTTTCATCAATATATATTAAATCAAGAGGGAAATTCATATCCTTCATCCAAAATGAATATGTTCCTTTCTCATCAAAAAGAAATAACATACCTTGATAATCTCCGAGCTCTTCTCTCCCTGAAAGACCTTGTGAACGAAGTTGCTCTGTATCAGCAGCTTCTACTTCAACATATATTCTTCTCCCTTCACTATTTAATATCTCAATACCCTGCCTCTTACTTTCTTTCTCACTAACCTCTTCTTTCTTAGCTTCTTTGGTATTATCAAATGATATTTCAAACAACTGATATTTGTTCTGTATATAGTACAAAAGTCCTGCTACAAGAAGTATGTATAGAAGTATTTTTAATTGTGTATTCATATATTAATATAATATATCATCAATTAAATTCAAAAAATACTAGACAATTCTATTTAATATGTTGTAGAATGCTAAGCTTAACTTCGCATTAAATATGCATGCAAACCTTTGAAAAATATCTAAACCCTTTACATACAAGGTTAGATAGTATACGAGACTTCTCAAAGGTTATCCCTAAAAACAAAGTAGAAGAAGAGGAGTATCCCCATCTTAAAAAGGTAACTGAAATAAATGTACAAAACAGTAAGTACCTTATTAAAAAACTTCATGACCTTGAAATAGAACTGGAAGAACAAGCAAAGATTATACAAATGGAAACAGATCTTGATTCTAGAAAAGATGCTGTAGGTGTGTATAACAAAATACTTAAAAGCATAATGGAGTATGTTGAAAGAATAAATATTGAACTGATAAGAGTAGATACTCCGTATTTTGGAAAAATAGTATTTAGAACAAAGATAAGGGATATACAAAAAGACCTTCAAATATATATTGGTAAGTTTGCACTAATGGACCCAGATACATATCAGCCTTTAATCAGTGACTGGAGATCCCCTGTTGCAAATATTTACTACGAAAACAGTGGACCTGCAAATAATCTACAGTATGAAACTCCTAGTGGGATAAAAAGCGGAGATTTAATACAAAAAAGACAGTTTAGTATTTCAGAAGCAAGATTTAATCACATATATGATGCTAAAAGTGGAAATGTTGCTGCTGATGAGTTCTTACTTGCTCAGCTTACTGAAAGACTTGGACAAAAATTAAAAGATATCGTTGCTACAATACAAGCACAGCAAAATGAAATAATTAGAGACGGAATAAATAAACCAATAGTTATACAAGGAGTTGCAGGAAGTGGTAAAACAACAATACTACTTCATAGACTTGCATACCTATTCTATGCATACAAAGAAAAAATACATCCTGAGAAGACATTAATAATAGGACCAAACAAAGTATTTCTTGACTATATCTCTGATGTTTTACCAAGTCTTGGAATTGAACATGTAGAAACAAACACATATATGTTCTGGGCTAAAAACATATTAGGATGGGATGATTCATATATGGTATATCAAGGAGAAGAAGATTTAAAAATTAAAGAATATAAAGGATCAAAGCAGTTTATTGAACTACTTGATTCATATTTTGAAGAATTTGAGTCAGACTTACTTGATAATATCCCATACTCAAGAAGAGCAACTATTAGAGAAAGATATTACGAACTTAAAGAAACTCACCCATTACTATCGATGGATGAGCGTTTAACACTTTCTATGGAGTATTCTTTTATGCAAAAGAAATTCCAAGAAAAAATGATAGGAACTCTACCACGAGAAAGTGATTTAGAAATTAAGAAAAAGAAAGAAATAACTCAGTATTTTAATAGAATGACAAAACCTATTGAAGTATACAGAAGTATGTTTAAAAAGGGATATGTTAATAGAACTATTGCAAAATATACATTAGAAGGAACAGTAAGAAACGGGAAAAAGAAAACTTTTAGAATGGAAGACTTAGCTCCAATAGTGTATTTGCATTTTAAAATCCATGATCAAAAAGAACATCAAAAAGAGTATATTATGCTTGATGAAGCACAAGATTTAAGCTTAGTACAAATATTAACTTTGCTTCAAATATCAAAGAATCAAAATATTACAATTGCAGGAGACCTTGCTCAATCAATAATTCCTCCCTTTTACATTAAAGATTGGAATAGTGTAATAGACCTTTTTAAAAGATTTAACAGAGATGATTATTCATATTATCAGTTAAACAGATGCTACAGAACTACTCTTGAGATAATTGATTATGCAAATAAAATATTTAAAAATAAATTCCCTAAAACATACAAATTACCAGAGGCAGTACTTAGACATGGGGAAGATATAAAGACAATAGAAAATGATGAAACTTTATTAGATGGACCAAAAGAAAATATCTCTAAATTAATAGAAATAGTAAGGGAAGAGTTTAATAAAGGTAGTGTGACATGTGCATTAATTTGCCCAGATAAAAATTATGCTCAAAAGGTTTATGAGAAAATTGCTAAATATCAGAATATATTAGGGAAAGATATTGTAGATTTCTCACGAGAGGATTATAAAACTGGTTTACTTGTTCTTCCTATTGAAAATGCAAAAGGTCTGGAATTTGATACTGTAATTCTTATTGATGTTAATTCAAATACATATCCTGATACAGAGTTATCTGTAAGACTTTTGTATGTTGCAATAACAAGAGCTCTTCATAGGTTAATTGTCATAACTAATAGAAATAAATCTCCACTACTAATATAATATGATATGAATATATATGGTTTACTAATAGGAATTGGGATAGTTATAGGTATAGAATTAATAACAAAAATTAATAAAAAGATTACATATACAGATATAATTCTCCTCTTAATCTCTGCCCTTATCGGTGCAAGGCTCTTGTTTATTCTTCATAATATTGAAGAAATAAAAATGGGAATTATTAATCCCTTTGCTATATGGGATGGAGGATTAGCATTTTATGGAGGTTTAATAGGAATACTTCTCTGTATATTCTTTATCTCAAAACACAAAAGAATAAAATATTATGAAATATCAGATACAATATCACTTACCCTGCCCTTAATGCAAGCAATAGGAAGAATAGGAAATTTCTTTAACTATGAACTTTATGGCAAACCAACTAATCTCCCTTGGGGAATATTTATCCCCATTGAGTACAGAGACTCAAACTATATTACTTTCACACACTTTCATCCTGTATTTCTGTATGAATCAATATTAAACATAATAAACTTTGTAATACTCCTACTCCTTCATAAAAAAACAAAATCAAAAGGAATTATAACAGGAGCATATCTAGTAAATTATGCAATTATAAGACTAGGAATGAATATGCTAAGAATAGATAAAGAGTTTATATTTGGAATAGAAACCTCTAACTTACTATCCATTATATTTCTTTTTACAGGTATAATAATTATTATGAAGCAGACAAAGAACAAAACAAGACTGGCAAAATTCTTTTCAAGAACTGTTATGGTTTTACTTATTGCTCTTACATCTGCATCAATCTTTATTAAAACCAACCTCACACTTAAACATCAGCTTCTATTAATTATCTTCACCTTTATCCTTCCAATCCTTTTAGTAGTATTATTTAAACTTTTTGATATAACTTCTGATTTAACAGTAAGCAAGAAAGAAGAAAGACCTAAACTATTTTTAACATGTTTAGTTTTCTTCCTCATTTCTCTGTATATATCATTTAGAGCAGGAAACACTCAGCTATTGCAAATATATACTGCTCTTAATCTAACTTTTCTCTTAGGAACATTAATCACTTTTTACTGGAAGATTAGCTTTCATATGATACTTGCTACACTCTCAGTCTCTTTTCTCATTTTTCTTTGGAATATACCTCAATCATATCTTCTAATTTCTTTAATTCCATTAATAGGGTGGTCTAGGTTACAATTAAGAAGACATTCAATTAAACAGGTAATAGGTGGTACACTTCTTGCTGCCATTTGTAGTGTAATTGTTTTAACATTTATTAATTTCTGATAGAATTTGCTTGTAATGAGTAGTTTAGAAAATTTAACAATACTGGAAATAAGAGAAAAACTTTTAAAGAGAGAAATTTCATCACAAGAGATTACTTCCTATTATCTTTCACAGATAGAAAAGAAAGATAAGGACATAAATGCATATATTACTGTATGTGCACAACAGGCATTAGAAAAGGCAAAGTATTTTGATGATAATTTTGAAAAAGAAAAAGATAAAAAGCTTGGAGGAATTCCTCTTGCAATAAAAGATGCATTCTCTACAAAAGGAATTCTTACAACAGCTGCATCACATATATTAGATGGATATACTCCTGTATATGAATCTACTGTAACACAAAAACTTTTAAATGAAGGTGCAATTATTCTTGGAAAAACAAATTTAGACCAATTTTGCCATGGTTCTTCAACAATAACATCATATTATGGTCCTACAAGAAATCCCCATGATTTAACAAGACTTCCTGGCGGTTCTAGTGGAGGCTCTGCTGCTGCTACTGCTGCAGATATGTGTGCAGGCTCTATTGGAACAGAAACAGCAGGTTCTATTCGTCAGCCTTCAAGCTGGTGTGGAACAGTGGGTCTTAAACCAACATATGGGAGAGTATCAAGATATGGTGTACTTGCAATGGGCTCCTCTCTTGATTGCCCTGGACCAATTACTAAAGATGTAAATGATAGTGCATATCTTTTATCAATAATTGCAGGATATGATAAACATGATTTTTCTTCATATGATATCCCTGCTCTAAACTATTATGAGAATATTGATATTTCAAAGATAAAAGGAATGAAGATATGTATCCCTAAGGAGTATTTAGATATGGAGATACAAAAAGAGGTAATGGATAGTTTCCTCGTTTCTGTAGATATCTTAAAAAGATTAGGAGCAGAAGTTGAATATATAAATGTACTTAACCCTAAATACGCTATGTCTGTATATACAATTACATGCAGAAGTGAAGTTTCTTCTAATCTGGCAAGATATGATGGTACAAGATATGGACTTGAGGGAAGTGATAAATCAACAGTAGTAGCATACTATGAATCAACAAGAGGGCAAGGGTTTGGACAAGAACCTAAAAGAAGAGTAATGACAGGTACTTACTCCCTTTCTGCTGGATATGCTGATGAATATTTTAGAAAATCAGAACAGGTAAGAGAAGTGATAAAAGAGGATTTGGACAATATATTAAAGAAGTATGATTGTATAGTATCACCAACAACACCTACTATTGCACTAAAAGATAGTGATGCTGATAATCCGCTCTTTGGTGAAATGTCAGATATTCTTGCAGAAGGAAGCTCAGAAGCAGGATTACCCGCAATATCAATTCCTAATGGAACAGTAGATAATCTCCCAACAGGAATTCAATTTATTGGGAGATCATTTGATGAACAAACAATAATTAATATCGCAAAAGCAGTTGAACAAACTCTTTTTTAAGGCTGAAGCACTCCTTCTACTTTACCTTCCACTGAGATAACTACAGAATCAATATTATCAAACTGTTTTAATGTTTCTTCTATTTGAGCTCTAATTGATTCAACCTTACAACTTCCTGCAACACCCTCTTCTAACTCTTTACTAAAATCTACTCTTGCTACTCCATCTTCAATTGAAAGTCCTAATATTTTTGCATTAGGATTAATTTCTGAAACATACCCTTCAGCTTTTTCTTCCTCAGTAGGACCCTTAATTAACTCTTCTAATGCCAATTTTTCAATACCAGCAGCATCTTGAAAAGATCTTGATACAGGATACACTATTTTACAATCTGCAGTTTCCTCATTTAACTTAACATTAGCAAAAAAGATTTTGGTGTTTACAGATTGTGGCTCTTCTACTGGTTTGTAAGGCTTTAAATTAACTGTTAAAGATGCATAATCATAGTTATCAGAAAGTGCAGAAGGATTACTTTTATCAAATCTTAAAATAAAGGGACCCTCTTTTTCTATTTCAGCATCAATAACGAAAGAAAATGGAACATCCTCTGCTGTCTGCCATTCACCTGAAGCTCGTGCAGTATTGGTTATAATAATAGAGTTTGTCTCTTTCTCAATAACTCTTACAGGAAAAACACCCTCTGTAAACCAGCTACCAGTTACACTTCCCTTAACCTCAAATCCAACCTCAACTGTATCACCTTCCTTAATATTATCTAACTTAACTTTTACACCCTTCTCAGAAATTATTTCTGTCCCTTTCGCCTCTTCTTTTACCTCTTCACATTTCTTCGTTATATTTGCACAAAGGCTGTATTTACAGCAAATTTCCTCATCTTGAGAAACATATGCAAAGCCTATGAGCAATACTGATAATACAGCAATAATAACTATAAGTGCAGTATTTTTCATATCTATATACTTTTATATAATTTAAATATACCTTATTAATAGTATACAAAAATTAAAATAGAATGCAACAGAGAAAAAAGTATCAGTACAGAAAGAAAATGAGTCGCCTGGGACTCGAACCCAGCACCTACTGCTTAAAAGGCAGTTGCTCTAACCTGATGAGCTAGCGACCCAATGAGCATGATTATACCCCCCATTGATTACTTTTTACAATATATCTCTTTTACAGGAGAAAAAGATCTTCTATGTATAGGACATATACCATACTTTTTAATAGCCTCTATGTGCTCTCTAGTACCATATCCTACATGTCTTTCAAAACCATAAAGAGGATATTTTAATGCCATATTCTTCATATATCTATCTCTAGTTACTTTTGCAATAATTGATGCTGCTGAAATTGAATAATGATGTGCATCTCCATCTTTAATCTTCTCCTCACTGTACCCTTCTATTGATTCAACATTATTACCATCAATGATAAGATAATCTACTCTCCTGCCTAACATACTCTCTGCATTCGTAAGTGCTCCCTCCATAGCCATCCTTACTGCATCTTGAATACCAAACTTATCTATTTTTTTAGAACTTATCATACATACTCCATATGCAAGACAATTATGAATTACAAAATCATATGCTTTTTCTCTCTGTTTCTCACTCATTGTCTTACTATCCCTTACTAAAGCGGAAATCTCATTCTCTTTTGATATGATTACAGCACTGGCACACACAGGACCAGCCAAAGGACCCCTACCTGCCTCATCAATACCAGCAACATATTTTATACCTCTCCTCCACAGCTTTTCTTCTAATTTAATATCTGGAATAATCATAAAATCTTGTAAAAACATATATAACTATGTATTATGTTACTATGAAAAACATATTAATATCAATGTTTACTATTTTTTCTCTTGCTACTTCTATTGTAAGCCCAATCTTTGCACAAGACAGTACAACTGTAGAAGAAGAGTTACAGGCTCAAACTACTGTTGCACCACTTTCAACAATCCAAATAATAATCATAATTGTAGCTCCTCTCTGTTTTATTGCCCTAGCTTACATTTTAATTAAGAAATTAAAATTGTAATATGGTAATATATTATTAAATATATAATATTTAAATTAATTCACTACATATATTATGAAGGACAACTACTTTAAAGGCTTTTTAGTAGGAGCAACAATAGGTGCAGTTGCTGGATTATTACTTGCTCCTCAATCAGGAGAAAAGACTAGAAAAGAGATTAAGAAATTTGCATTATCTGTTGGAGACAAAGCACAAAGTAAATACCTAGAAGCAAGGAAAAAAGTAGAAACAAAGCTACTAGAGATTAAAGAAGCAGGAAAGAAGATAGATTTTGAGGGTTACAAAAAACTAGTTATGCAAGTTGTAGATGAGATAAAGAATGACTCAGATGTAACAGCACAAACAGCAAAAGAAATCGGAGCTAAGCTTAACTCTGATTGGAATGAGATAAGGTCTTCAATATTGTAAATATCTTGTATTCTAAACAAGAAAATAATAGAATCTCTACTACTAGCGAGAGTAGTTCAGTTGGCTAGAATGTCTCCTTCCCAAGGAGAAGGTCGCGGGTTCGAATCCCGTCTCTCGCTTTCATTGTAATGTTTTCTCAACAAATATTGTAAAATATACCTATGAACAAGGAAAACATATCTATCCTATGTGGAGGTATTTCAACTGAACATGATGTCTCTATTGAATCTGCAAAATCAATATTAAAACATATAAATAAAGAGAAGTACACTCCTTTTATCTTTTATATTTCCCCCAATAAAAAGGCTCTACTGTATAAAGCAAAAAACAAGATAAAAATTCCTACTGAAGACAGTATGAAAGACTTTTTTACAGAAGTAATCAAACTAAAAAATATGAGAATGAATATAAATGCATTACATGGCAAGTTTGGAGAAGATGGAATGCTTCAATCTATTCTTGAATTTCTAAATATTCCATTTACTGGTTCTAAAAGTAATGCTTCTGCTCTCTGTATGGACAAATATAGGTCAGGATTGGTTGTAAAACAAATTAAAGAAATAAAAATTCCAAAAACAAAATTACTTCCGTTAGGCAGTATTACTAAGGAATATAAATACAAAAAAGAAAATATATGCATTAAACCAAATAAAGGTGGCTCAAGTATTGGTACTATTTTTATAAGAAATCAAAAAGAATTTAAATATTCTCTTAACTTCTTAATTAATCAATTCCCTAATAATGAAGATTTTATCATTCAACCTATAATTAAAAATAACATAGAGATAAGCTGTGGATGTCTCCAAAAGAAAAATGGAACATTCATTAAACTTCCACCAATCGAGATAATACCTAAAAATAGCCAATTTTTTGACTATAAATCAAAATATACAAAGAATAGTTGTAATGAAATAACACCTCCTTTACATATTTCTCAACAACTTTCTGATAAAATTTCAAGAGTAACGATACAAATACACAAAATATTAGGATGCAGTGTATATTCCAGGTCAGATTTTTTAATAAAGAACCATTGCATATATTATTTGGAAACAAACACTCTGCCTGGAATGACTGATAACTCTTTGCTACCAAAAGAAGCACAGGAAAAAGGTATTAACTTTACAGAATTAATAAACTTTATTATTAAAAATAGTTAGAACACGATAAGATGAAAGAAAAGCATAAAAATAAAAACTTTTACACAGTATGTTACATATTTCTCTCAGTCTTTATATTCTTTCTTCTAATAAATAGTCATACTAATTACTTATTTGCCGATACACAAAAACAAGAAAAAAGTTATGACCAAAACATAAATTCTAAGCCCTTTTACGAGTGGCAGATATTAGGAACATGGTATTTAAAAGGATATACTAATGCATCTATTACGTTTAAGATAAATAAAGATAGATTAGGAAGGGATATCTTAGAAATTAACTCTGAAAATATAGATTTATTTACTCTTAATATTTTTCCTCAAGAAAGTTATGTCACAAAGGTAGAATATGATGATTTTAATGATGTTACTGATTACTACAACCTACAATTAATAAATGGGAAGATAGGAACATTGTATTTAACAAGAGATAATCAAACATTACAATTTTTAAGATACAAAACAAAGAATGCTAAAGAAGGATTATTTAAAACAAACTGTGGATGTGCTGCATCGCTGTCTCGTGGAAATTAAGCTGTTTGCATAATCAATACCCATTTGTTACAATTAGTGTTACAATTGCTGGTGTAGCTCAGTTGGTAGAGCATTCCCTTCGTAAGGGACAGGCCGACGGTTCAAATCCGCCCACCAGCTTTTAGAAAAATTAACAGTATGGAAATACCAAAATATACAATTACAAATTTAATACTCAACTATATAGTTAAATATGAATTAGCAATTCAAACTATTAAACAAACAGTTATACCAAGCCCCCTACTTTCAGAAGAAAGAGAAAAGATAAGGGCAGAGGAAATTGATAAACTTGGTGAGTTTATTGCTTACCCTATTGGATACAATAAAGCATTAACAGTACAAAGAGGACAGGTAACACCATCTTACAAAAATAAATTAAGAATATTTACAAACTTCAAAAACACTCAAGACTTTATTGATACCTACACAGCAAAAAGTAAACTAAAACCATCAATTGAACTCTCTTCTCATTTAAACAAAATTCTAACAAAAGGAATTGTAGAACCCTGGGATGAAGGAAGATTAAAAACATTCTCTGAGAAGCCTTATGAATTGTATGACACATGGTATAAACTAAGAGATTATTACCCCAATCTTGATATGAGAGAGTATTTTAATGATATGTTTTCATGGATTATAAACTCTTCTAGTGGAACACATAAGTTAATACAGTTATCTATCCTTCTGTATGAGTTTATCGATAAGGCCCCCTTTTATAGCGGTAATCAGATTACAGCAATTAATACTTTTAAGGTTTTAAGCAAAACATATGGCCTTAATCCACATAATATTATTCCAATATCAAAAGCTTTTAATGATATTAGTGAGGATATAGAATCTGCATTCAAATTAGCTAAAAGTAAGAGAGATTTAACCATATTTATAGAAGCCATTCTTTATACTCTTTCACTTACTGTAATTGATACTTCAAAGAGAGTAACACAAGAGTATGATAAAAGATTAGATATAAGGAGAAACTTAAAAGACGATTTAAACTCTAGACAAATTAAAGTAATGGAGTATCTTAGTGATAATCCTAAAATTACAAGACGAGAGTACAGTAAAATGATGGGTGTGTCCTTTATGACTGGATACAGAGATTTGCAGGATTTACTTAATAAAAAATACATATCTCAAAAAGGAGAAGGAAGAGGCTCTTACTATTTTATCCCTGATGAAGAAAGTAAAGAGCAGGAAAGAGTTGAAAATGAAATTAAAATATTTGGGTAAATTGATATAGATACATATTATTGATATCATCACTATCAATGGAAAATTCAAAATATGATGTAATAATTGGATTAGAAATACATGTTCAAAGCAATACTAAAAGTAAAATGTTTTGTTCATGTCCTACCCACTACTTTGAACAAGAACCTAATACTCATGTCTGCCCTACATGTTTAGGACTACCTGGGGCTTTACCTGTACCCAATAAAAGAGCAATTGAGCTTTGTATACTTCTTGGTCTTGCTTTACACTGCGATATAGATGATGAAATACATTTTGATAGGAAACACTACTTTTACCCTGACCTTCCTAAAGGATATCAGATTAGCCAATATAAAAGACCAATATGCTCAGATGGATATTTAGAAATAAAAGATAATGATGGAAAGAAATACTCTGTTGGTATTGAAAGAATTCATCAAGAAGAAGATGTTGCAAAATTACTCCATTATAACCAGAATGGTACAGCCTACTCCCTTATCGACTACAACAAATCAGGAGTTCCTCTAATCGAAATAGTAACAAAACCAGAAATAAGAAGTGCATATCAGGCTAGAAAGTTTGCTGAAATGGTCAGACAAGTTGTTAGATATCTAAATATCTCTGATGCAGATATGGAAAAAGGACAAATGAGATGTGAACCTAATATTTCTGTACAAGAGAAAGGAAAATGGAAATACTTAGATGGCAAGATTTTACCAATTGGTAATTACAAGTTAAATCCTAAAACTGAAATTAAGAATATCGGTTCTATTTCCGCTGTTGAGAAATCAATAGAGTATGAAGTAAAAAGAATGGTTGATGAGCTTGAGAAAGGAAAAACATTAATCCAACAAACAAGAGGATGGAATGCAGACAAAGGTATAACAGAGTTTCAAAGGTCAAAAGAAACAGCTGATGATTATAGATATATGCCTGAACCAGATATTCCGATTATTGATATCTCTATTGATGATGTAAAAAGAGTATCAAATGAGCTTGTTGAGCTCCCTGACCAAAAAGAAGAAAGATATAAAAAGGAGTATCAACTCTCTGATTACGATAGTTCTGTATTAGTTGCTGATAGGGATATCTCTGTCTATTTTGAAGAGCTTGTTGCACTTCTTTCATCTTCAATGCCTATACAAAAAGCTGCTAAGTCTGCATCTAATTGGATAACTGGTACAGTATTTGCAATATCAAATGATAAAAAGATAGAAATAAATGAAAAGAACATACCAAAGAGCTCTCTTGCACTTTTAATCACAGAATTTGAGAAGAAGACACTAACAAGAAACAAAGCAGAGAGTTTGCTTAGAGAATCTATACAAAATAATAAAGACTTAAAAGAATTAATAGAAAAGACAGTTTCTGAAAGTAATATAGCCTTAAATAATATAGACTCCATCATAGATGAGGTTATAAATTCTAATTCTAAAGCTGTTAATGATTATAAATCTGGAAAAGAAGCAACAATAGGGTTTTTAATTGGTCAAGTTATGCAGAAAACAAAAGGGAGTGCTGATCCTAATAAAGTAAAATCAATTTTAATAAAAAAGTTGAATGGATAAAAAAACATTAAGACATATTGCAAGATTATCCAGAATATCTCTTACAGATGAAGAGCTAGAAAAGTTTACTCTTCAAATGCAAACTATTCTTGATAGTGCAAAAGTACTACAAGAGATTAATACTAATAATGTTAAACCTATGAAAAGACATATTCCTTTTTCACAGTTAAGAGAAGATATACCAGAGATATCTCTAACTCAAGAGGATGTACTTAAGAATGCTAAATATACAGAGAATGGATATGTAAAGGTGTTTGGAAAAATCTTTGATAGTGATCAAGATAGTTAAATCTTTTGTATAAAATACTCTTTTTTAGTAAAATATCTACAAGCCGAGATGGTGAAACTGGCAGACACGCTTGCTTTAGGAGCAAGTGGGAGTATATCCCTTGGAGGTTCGAGTCCTCTTCTCGGCATATAATATTTATGATTAAATAAAAATGAAACCCAAATTTATATCCTCATTCCAAAAAGTTCTTCTTAAAAAACGATTATGTGTAGGATGTACTGCATCTTTAGATAAAGCAAAAAAGTTAGGGAAACTATCTGAACGAAGAGATCTCGTTGAATGTAAATGTAAAAGAAGATATGTTTATAATAAAGAGTTAAACGAATACCAGAGAGCATCATTCCAGGAGGAGCAACAGTTCTTAAGAGAGCTTAACAAAAAACCTTCTGTATAGTAAAATCACTAGACGTATGCCGCTATCGTCTAGTGGCCTAGGACAGCAGGTTTTCATCCTGTAAACCGGGGTTCGATTCCCCGTAGCGGTAGATTTTTAAATAATTTAATGCCCCAATTTAATGTACGAAGCTCCTACAACAGAGTCCAATGAGCCAAAAGCAACAAAGTTTCTTGGTTCAATAGGAAAAGCAATATACTCCCTTATTGAAACAATTCTTGTTGCACTTGTATTGGCAATAGTCCTATATCTCTTTATTATGACCCCACATGAAGTTGTAGGAAATTCAATGCACCCAACATACAAAAATGGTGAGTTTTTAATGGCAAATAAAATAACATATAGGGTATCAGAACCAAAAAGAGGTGATGTTATTATCTTTAAATACTCAGATACTGCTGACTTTATTAAAAGAATAATTGGTGTACCAGGAGATGAGGTAATGATAAAAGATGGAAAAATATATATTAATGGACAGCTTCTTGATGAATCTGCATATTTAGACCCCTCTGTAATTACAAATGGAGGATCGTATTTACATGAAGGACAAACTATAAAACTTAAAGAGGATGAATATTTTGTATGTGGTGATAACAGAACAAATAGTTCAGACTCAAGAGATTTTGGTCCAATTAAAAAAAGTGCTATTAAAGGAAAAGCATGGATAGTGTATTATCCATTTAGCGAATTTCGTGTTGTACAACATGAGACATATGAATAGTAGACTCTGTGTGTGAAACATGGTAAATTAATTATATGAAAACTTTTGTTGTTGCTAATCAAAAAGGAGGGGTAGGAAAAACTACTACTGTACTTAATTTAGGTGCAGCCATAGCACAACAAGGGAAAAGGGTCCTACTCGTAGACTTAGACCCTCAATCTAATCTTTCATCAGGCATAGGGTTCACCAAACAGTTTGATAAGCAAAGCTGGAATAAAAATCAACAAGCACCATACAAAAATATATATGATGTGTTAATAAATTCAATTCCAATCAGATCAGTATTTGTCTCGACATCAACTCCTAACCTCTTTCTTGTTCCATCTCACCTTTCACTTGCAGGAGCAGAAATAGAAATGGTAAGTATGATGTCAAGAGAAACACTGCTTAAAAAAGCACTTACTGATGTAAAGAATGATTTTGATATTGCAATAATTGACTGTCCTCCCTCTCTTGGACTTCTTACTATTAATGGCCTGTGTGCAGGAGATAATTTAATAATACCAATACAGTGTGAATATTTTGCCCTAGAAGGTTTAGGCCAGCTTATCAATACAACAAAACTTGTAAAAAGTATAAACCCATCATTAGAGTTAGGCGGTGTAATACTTACTATGTATGACTCAAGAACAAGACTTTCTTTCAATGTGGTAAAAGATGTAAGAGAATTCTTTAAAGACCTCTCCTTTAACACTATTGTTCCAAGAAATGTAAGACTATCAGAAGCACCTTCTCATGGTAAAACGATATTTCAATATGATGAGAAATCTACAGGAGCACTCGCTTATAATAACTTAGCAAAAGAGTTTTTAAAAAAGTTTTTTTAAATTGTTAATATTTTAATATGGATGAAAACAGATTAGGAAAAGGACTGGCAGCATTAATAGATGCACCTGAAATAAGTAATATTGACAGCTCATATGTTGAAAATTTTGATATATCAAAGATACTGCCAAACCCATATCAGCCAAGAATGAAAATAGAGCCTGGTGATCTGATTGGATTAGCTGATTCAATTAGAGTAAATGGTGTTATACAACCCCTAATTGTTACAAGAGACCCTAATTCGGATAAATACTTCATAATCGCAGGTGAAAGGAGATATAGAGCAGCACAGCTTGCTGGTTTTAAATATGTTCCTGTTGTCATTAAAGAATCATCTCCACAGCAGATGCTTGAACTTGCTTTAATAGAAAACATTCAAAGAAAAGATTTAAATCCACTAGAGGAAGCTCATGCATTTGCTCAACTTCAAGATGAATTTGGAATGAAACAGTCAGAAATTGGAAAGAAGCTTGGTATTAGCAGAGTTGCAGTAACAAACAAAAGAAGACTGCTTAATCTCCCAGAGTCAGTACAAGAGATGGTATTAAATGAAACAATAACAGAAGGACATGCTAGAGCACTCCTTGGAATTAAAGACCCTGAGTCTATTGTTGCAGCAGCAGATATTGTTGTAAAAAGAAAGTTAAGTGTAAGACAAACAGAAGAGCTGGTTAGAAAGGTAATATTTGGGAAGAATCCTAGATACAGAACTTTTGAAGATGAAACTCCTGATTTAGTCAGATATGCAAGAATGATTACTGAGACAATTGGATACAATACTCGTATAAGAAAGTTGGCAAAGGGAGGAAGAGTAATAATAAAGTATGAATCAAAACAACAATTGGAAGAATTATTAAAAAAATTAGGTATTGATAAACCTAATGAATTTTAACTAAGAAACTTCTTGTCTAAGCTTCTCATACATAATAACAGCTGCACTAGCACTTACATTTAATGACCCTATACCCTCTCTCATAGGTATTGATAGCATTTTATCAACCCTCTCAAGCATTCCAGATGATATACCACTGTCCTCTGCTCCTAGAACAAAAGCAATAGGACCAGTTAAATCTGCTTTAAAATATGTCTCGCCCTCCATATGAAGACCATATATTTTTACTCCTTCCTCTTTAAGTTTTTTTACTGCCATAAACAAGTTCATCTCTACAAGTGGTATTCTTTCAGCAGCACCCATTGATATTCTAATAGTCTCATCTGTCACTAAATTTACATTAGAAGGATGAGTAATTATTCCATTTACTCCAGTGGCAAAAGCTGTTCTCATTATTGCAGCAATATTTTGAGTATATTTAATATCATCAAAAATCAGAAAGAATGGAATTTTCTTTTCATTGTATATGCTTTCAAGTAACTCATCTAAATTCCACTGATTTTGTGAAAACATCATCCCTACTACACTCTCTGAACTTGAACTTCTAAGCCTTCTCTGAAGTGCTTTTCTTGGAACTCTAAGTATTGGAATTTTCTTTTCACCAGCAAGTTTTACAATCTCCTTTGTTTTATCATCACGGTATGCACTACTTGCAATATATATACGCTCAAAATCCCTGCCCTCTCTTAGCAGTTCAACTAATGCATTCTTACTCTCTATTTGGATAAATCTATCTTTACTCATATTTACTATATAGATTCTACCACATCTATATAGTAACGGCCTCTTTTAAACCCACTCATTTTTCGGAATTTAACAAAGCCGTCCGTTTTAGCATGAATAGAGTAATCTTTGGAAAGATATGTGTTTCTACCAGGATGATAAACAGATCCTCTTTGCTTTACAATAATATTTCCTGCTTTAACTTTTTCTCCCTCAAACTTCTTAACACCTAGTCTCTTACCAGCAACATTTCCTCCCATTGCAACACTTCCTGCTCCTACTACATGTGACATTGCTATATATAATTTAATTTAATTACTTCTTTTCAAGAATGAAAATATTCCTTGCAATAATACTATTTATCCTCTTCCATTTCAAGTCCTGTGAAGAGTATTTTTTATTTAAAACCTCCCACTTTTTATTAATAAACTGAGAAATATTCATATCAACCCATCCTTTATTTGTTTTGTAAGAGGGAAGAACAATTACAACTCTAAAACCTTTTTGGGATATTTCATTTAAAACATGGAAAAGAGAAAGATACAGTTTTGTTGCACTCTCTATTAACAAGTTCGCCTTGTTAACACTCAGTAGCTTCCTTTGAGGTGGACCCATAAATGGCTCACATACCACTGCATTTATTCCTGTATGCTTTAAATCAGTAACAACTTTTTTCTCAACATTGTAAATATCCAGTTGAAACAGATTATACTTTATTCCTTTTATAATCCCTTCTTTTGAGAGCCATATCATATTCTCATTCGCAAGGTTTAATGCATTAACATCAATATCAGAGCCCAAAACATCAAAGCCTAGTACAGCAGCTTCCATAAGAATAGTACCACTACCACAAAAAGGATCCCAAATAATACCACTCTGCAAACCTGTAAGATTACACATTATTCTTGCAAGTTTCTGAGGAAGTACTCCCATTTCAAAATCTACCTGAGGTCTTTGTATATCCCTTTTAATAAAAGAGTTAATATCTTGTACTTTTAATGTCTTACCATATACCCTTTTCTTTTCATTTTCAAAAATACACAGCTCAAATCCACTATTTAATATGTCATTATTAAATATCTGTGCTGCATTAAGTTCAAATTCTTTTGGAAGAATAAATCGGGAAGATACATTACTACTCTTAAAACCCCTTTTAATCTCATTAGTAAGTCTCTCAATATCCTTCCTTCTTAGCTTGCTCTGCCCAAGTATAGAAATACCAAATGTTATCTTCTCTTTCTCAAAATATGGAGTTAAAAATGTATCAAGGTCGTCAATTATTTCTCCATATCTAATAAATCCACCTAGCCTATTAAATATCCTATCAAGAGTATCTTTCGTAACACTTTTACTCTCAACTATTAATACAATATCATTAAACCTCTTAATACAATCTTTTGAAATACCAAAAGCTTCAAATACAAGATTTAGCTCTGCAAGAGAAATATTGAAGAAATTACCACACTCAAAAAAATATTGCATTAGACTATCTTTTTTACTAATACTTTTGTAATTAAACTCCTATGACCAGCACTTTTTCTGTATCTTGATTTTGCTTTGTACTTAAACACATCAACTTTTTTATCCTTTTTCCGTGATGTTATCTCTAAAGTGACTTTACTCCCTTCTACATATGGAGTACCAATTTTTACATCATCACCATTAGCTAAAAGAAGAACCTCACTAATCTCAATCTTATCACCCTTCTTTCCATCCAGTTTGTTAACTTCATACTCCTTCCCTTCAACAACTTTAAGCTGTGCTCCACCTAATTTAATGACTGCAAACTTTTCTTTCTTTTCATTTTTACTCATGATTAAAGGATTTTAAGTTATAATTCAATAATTGTCAATTATATCATTTGTACTTTTGTATGTATCTTTCCTATTGATTATACTTTGAACAATACCTAAACACAAAAGAGTCATAATTGTAATAGTTCCTCCTGCACTCATTAACGGCAAAGGAATACCAGTGGCAGGTATAACACCAAGGTTTGTTCCAATATTAATAAATACCTCAAACAAAATCTTCATTGCTATGCCTACAAGAATCATAGAACTAAATGTATCACCACTACTTATAGTAATAACCAATATGCGAATAATAATAATTCCATACAAGGCAAGAAGAAAAAGAGAACCAACAAGACCAAATTCTTCTGCAAATGATGCAAATATGAAATCTGTTTGATGCTCAGGTAGAAAATCCCTTTTACTTTGAGTACCGTTTCCAAAGCCCTTCCCAAATATCTGTCCGGACCCAATTGCTATTCTTGCCTGATTAACATTAAAACCTATATCTTGAGTGCTTTGTGTAGGATTTAAAAATGCCTCAATTCTTTTTCTTTGGTAATCTTTTAATACATCGTTATACAAAAACATTGATACAAGACCTAAAAGCACCCCTATACAAAAGCTTACTGATACAATAATTCTCCAGCTGTCTCTAAAATAGAATGCAAAAATCCCAATAATTGTTCCAGCTACACCAATTAAAATATATAGCCAATTACCACTAAAACTAAGTAAGAATATTGATATAGCAACTAAACCTGCAATAAGAAGTGCAATGCTATTTCTTAATTGATTACTTAGTCCTGTAAATGCCACTAGAAACCATATTAAGAGTATTAAAAGAGACATACTTCCTGCTGGTTCAAAGTAAATGAGAAGGAATATAGGGAGCATTGCTAGAAATGAAATAAGCAGTAAAACCCACTGATTATACTTTCCTCTAAGAGAAAATATACAGGCAGTTGTTAATATAACAGTAACCTTAGCAATCTCAGAAGGTTGTAACTGTACTCCACCAATAACAAGCCACCTTTGTACATTATTAATTACAGGACCAAATAAATATACACAGATAAGTAAAATCAAAGTTAAAACATATATTGGGATAATAATCTGAATATACTTAAACAAACTTACATCAAACAGAGAAATTAAAAAATATACGATAAAACCAATTAGAAGAAATATTACCTGCTTTTTTACAATGCTAATATCTCCAAACTGTCCATTACTATCAATAGTTGTTGACAGTAAAGTAACTATACCTATAAAAGAGATAAGTATAGATGGAATTAACAAATATGGGTCTGCTTTAATCCTTTTTATCTTTTTACTTTCTAACTTCATTAATACTAATGATACTAGCAGAAAAGTAGAAGGAGAGAAATACTTTTACTTGTATTATTCCTTCTTTTTAAATATTTTCCTCATAAAAGCAGGTTTATCAAGAGGGTCTTCAAACTCATCTGGCTGCGGAATAGTATCAATATAGCTCTCTTCCTCTTTTTGTACATTCTCTTCAGGAGTTTTTTCTTCTTCTTCAAACGACTTAATTTCATCAGTAACACCTTCTAAACCAAATATATCTACTTCATCTTCTTCACCTTTCTGTTTCTTTGTATATACCTGCTTCTTTTCATCAAAACCTGTAGCAACAATTGTAATAACAATTTCATCACCTAATGAAGGGTCTATTTGTGCTCCAAACTTAATATTTGCAGATGGATCTACAGCTTCTTTAATTAACTCTGATACAAGACTAATTTCAGGTAAAGTAAGATCTGCTCCTACAATATTGTAAAGAACTCCTGTTGCTCCCTCAATAGACATATCCAGCAAAGGACTGGTTGTAGCTGCTCTTGCTGCAAGTTCTGCCCTCTTTTCTCCACTTGCCCTACCAATACCCATAAGTGCTGTACCAGCATTTTGCATTACTGATTTCGCATCATTAAAGTCAGCATTAATATATCCTGTTTGGCTAATGAGCATTGATATACTATTAACACCTTCTGCGAGAACAGAGTCAACCATCTTCATTGCATCAATAAAAGAAATATTATCAGTAGCAATCTCCAGTAGCCTCTGATTAGGAACTACAATTAGTGTATCAACCTTATCTCTTAAATTATTGAGCCCCTCTTCCGCAACTTCCATTCTTCTTTTACCTTCAAAATCAAAAGGCTTTGTAACAACAGCAACTGTAAGTGCACCCATATTTTTTGCAACACCAGCAATAATTGGAGCAGCACCTGTACCAGTACCTCCTCCCATACCAGCAGTAATAAATACCATGTCAGCTCCTTCAAGCAGCTCCTGTATCTGATCAAGACTCTCTTCTGCCGCTTGTGCACCAAGCTCTTGATTTCCTCCAACTCCTAAACCTTTAGTTAAAGTTTCCCCTAACTGTAATGTTACTGGAGCTTTAGAAAGCTTAAGAGTTTGAGCATCTGTATTAAAAGCCATAAATTCAACACCAGGGATATCATAATCAGTCATCATGGTGTTAATAGCATTACACCCTGCTCCTCCAACTCCAATTACTTTTATTTTTGCAACTGGGTCAACATTTGTTGTAATTAAAGGCATAACTTGAACACAATTAATAATTTAATCTAGGCAGTTTATGGCATTAAAGACTTAAACCATTCTACTATCTTATCTTTTAAATTTCCACCACTTTTTACCTTAATAGCCTCTGAATCACCCTCTTCTTCTAATGCATATTTTATCAAACCCTGAACACATGCAAAAGATGGATCAGAAATTTCCTCAATCATACCTGTTAAACCAGATGGATACCCAACTCTTGCAGCAACACCAAACACTCCTTGAGTAAACTTTGGTAAGTCCCTAAGAAGCGAAGTACCACCTGTTAAAACAATTCCAGCAGGCATGGCCATTTTAAAACCAGCTTTACCTACCTTCTCTTTTGCCATATCAAATATCTCCTCACACCTTGCTTCGACAATCTTTACAAGTAGCTCTTTAGAAACCTTCTTCCCTGTAATATCTAAAACAGATAAATCGATTTCATCTCCCTTCTTTGTCTTTGGTTCCTCCTCATCTAATTTCCTAAGAAGTGCAGGTGTTGAGTCAGAAGAAGACTTCTTAGCTTTTGCTTTATTATCTAACAAATCTCCCATATGAGTTTTTATCTTCTCTGCTTCTTCCAAAGATACTTGAAGCCCAATTGCTAAATCACTTGTAATATTTATTCCACCAAGAGGAATAACACCACTATATATTATTGACCCCTCATCAAATATTGATATACTTGTTGTTCCAGCACCAATATCAAGCATAGTAACACCAAGCTCCTTCTCAGTATCAGTTAAAACAGATAAAGAAGATGCCCAGCCAGTAAAAACAACATCATATACATTAAGCCCAAGCTGTTCAACACACTTTTTAAGATTTTGCCAATATGAATTAGGAGTTGTAATAATATGAGTTTCAACCTCAAGTCTTGTACCAGACATCCCTATTGGATATTTAATCCCACCTTGATTATCAACAACAAACTCTCTTGGAATTATATGTATGGGATTAAGATTATCAGGCAGAGAAAGAGTTCTAGCATTCTCAATTGCTCTATATGTATCATCAACAGTAATCTCAGAGCCTGCAACAGCAACAACCCCCTTATTATTAAGACTTGTAACTAACTCCCCATTTATAGAGATTAAAACATCTGAAACTGTAACCCCTGCCATTCTCTCAGCAGCTGTAACACTTTCAGAAATAGCATTTGTAGCATCATCAATATTAACTACAACACCTTTCTTTATTCCTTTACTAGGATAAGAACAAACACCAATTACTGAGGGCTTTTCATTTTCTTCTACAGAAGAAATGACAGTAGTAATCTTTGAAGATCCTACATCTATTGCTGTTATTATTTTTCGTGCCATATGTTTTAAGGGCAGTCATATATTACTTAAATTAGAACCTTGTTATGTATAATATAAACAAAAATACATAACTTAGCAAGAACAAATTATTCTATTACACATTAATATCACTTTTACTCTTAATTTACAACTATTTTAAATCCATAACAGGTCTTTTAAACCGTAAATCAAGTCTACTAAACTTTATTAAATCCTCATTTATCTTAGCACCAACAGCATACATTCTAGCAAGTTGAGTTTCAAGATCATTAGATAAGTCAAAGACAAAAATTCTTCCAGAATCATCAATGAATTGGGCAATTCCATTATCAATATTTACATGATTAACAAAATACCCAAACTCTCCAAGTACCTTTCCAACTTTAGAAATTTCATCAAAAAATATTAATCTCTTTTCACTTTCAATTACACTTGTAGACTCGATAAGTACTTTACCTAAACTCTCTTCATTAACAGTACACTCCTGTTTACAATTAGTACATATTTCAGAAATTAAAATACCTGTATCTGAAAACAAAAGGCATCTATCTGTTGAGTAACCAATATATAGGGGAGTATGCTCTTCTACTGTAATATTTAATTTTGATGGTAAAACCTTTTTAACATACACATTTTTAATAAACCCATTACTTTTGATAAGTACAGATTTAATTTCATCAGGAGTTACTGTAAAAATATTTCTACCAATAAAATCTGCAAGATATGCATCAAGCTCAACAGTAGAAACATTGTTTAATTTACTTTCATCATATTCAAACTTTTTTACATTCCAAAACCCAATTAAAAAGGTAATAGCTATTATAATAATGATAATAATAAATGGAAGAATACTTCTTAAGAATATCACAATAGGAGTCCTCCTCACTTTATTAATAGTCACCTCTCTTTTATCAATTTGTCTTTGCATATGAAAAGTGTAAACTATATAAAGAAATTTTGAAAGAGATTCAAACTTAATATTTTTTTTGATATATTCTTGACATGGATATAATTGGTTTAATTCTTACTAAACTCCTAGAGCTACTAATAGGAATGGGCAACTGGGGAGTATTTCTTTCTGCTATTGGAATTTTTCCTACTGAAATTATAATGGCAGTACTTGCAGCAGAAGAAGGAACTAATATCTTCTTAATTGCCCTCGCTTCTGGGCTAGGTGAGATGGTAGGGGCATATCCTATGTATATAATTGGAAGGATATTAAGTGGAAGTAATATATATAAATGGCTTGAAGGAAAAGGAAAATTTCTTAAGATTGATCAGAAGAAGTTTGAGGAAAGTAAAAAAAAGATTGCCCAACAAAGCTATACTTACATTTTTACCTCACGTTTTGTCCCATACTTAAGAATTGTAACAAGTCTTGCTGCAGGATTTTTAGAGATGAATGCCTTTAAGTTTTCTACAGCAACCTTAGGAGGTTCTTTTGCATATTCTGTAATAATCGCATATTTAGGATATAGAGTTGGAGGAGACTTAGAAACTATAAAAATGTATATGAGCAAATTTAATACATGGGTTACTCCAATTATACTAATATATATATTTGGCTCAATAATTCTAAAATATAGAAAAGAAATTAAGGGATTTATAAAACCATCGGTTAAATTTCAAACGAAAGAAAAGAAAAAATAATTTCATTAATACAGAATGGAGCGAGAGACGGGGTTTGAACCCGCGACCTACACATTGGCAATGTGTCGTTCTAGCCAACTGAACTACTCTCGCATATGCCGAGACCCAGGATCGAACTGGGGACCCTCTGTTCTTCAGACAGATGCTCTACCAACTGAGCTATCTCGGCTTGTATAGTGTAAAAATAATATCAAATATCCTGCCCATTATCAACTTCTACTCTGAAACCACAATTGTTCCTCTCCTTTTAGTAAAAGACCTTGGAGAACTACTTTTAACAAACCCTCCTGCAAGAATTAATAAAATACCCCCTATTATTCCCAATGTATTCATACTAATTCCTGTCTTAGGAATTTTCTCGTTAATATCTAATGAAAATACTGCAGAAGCTGGTTTTGTAGCTAAAATATTTGTAGATGTAACACCATCAATAATAACAGATTGCAAAGTCTCATCTGTGCCAGAGTATTGAAACTCTAATACAATATCTTGATTTTTTGTTGCAACTACATCAAATTCAAATCTTGCTAAAACATCTGCACTACCTTCTGTTTTATACAATTTCCCCCCTTCTGCTTTACTCTGACCTGTAAGCATTACAATACCATTAACATTATCTGTACTACTCCCATCGGCAGGCCACTCATCAAACAGAGATGTATTTCTGTATGCCTTTCTTAACTTAATAACATTAGGATCAAACTTTATAACAACCCTAGCTTTACTTATCTCATACCCTGCGGAATCAATAAGGACATCTACAGTAAACCCCTTCTCTATATCAGAGACAACACCACTTGATGGATAAAAAGTTAAAGACGGCTGTGCAGCATATACTCCAGTAAATGAAAGAGCTGATATTAAAACAGTAGAAATTAATATGACTAGTTTTTTTATACTCATACAAGTAGAATATACCATATCTAATTAATATAGCATACACAAAATATGAATATACTTAAAGTAAGTATACTATCAATTATACAAGGAATTACAGAAATTCTTCCAATATCAAGTAGTGCTCATCTACTACTTACTTCACAGCTTCTTAATGTAGAAATGGATACATATCTCTTATCTGTTCTTCACTTAGGAACAACAATTGCTTTATGTATATACTTCTCCTCCCTTTTATTTAAAGATATCTTTAAAAAAGAAAAACTCTCTCTATATGTAAAAATCTTGATTTCTACAATACCTGCTGGAATACTTGGTCTTTTTTTTGAATCTATAATTGAAGAAAAATTAAGAGGAAATATTATAATTGCAGCCTCTTTAATTATATGGGGAATAGTAATGATTATTATTGAAGGAAGAAAGGAA
>JAXGOY010000004.1:0-72358 GCA_040767225.1 Candidatus Dojkabacteria bacterium | reverse complement strand
TTGTCATATCATGATTATATCAAGAATAAGATATCTTATCTTTTTGTACTGTCTTATTTGTCCGATCTTTGATTCCAAGCATGTATGTTCCACCATAATTCTTTGTTCCTAATCTTCAGATGCGATGCAGAAAGTCCACCTTGCATCATTTTCTCCATAATTATACAATTGATTGTTTTTACCCACTTTATCTAACTTAAAATTTCAATAAATGTTTTTTAGACACGAAAAAGATAACAATCTCCTCTATGAAATAGACATCAATATTAAGGCTTATACAAAGATTACTAAAAAAGATAAAGAGAGAATTAATAAAATTGCCCTATTGATAGATTCCTTAGGTTATGATGAAGATACTACAGAGAAACTTTATAGATTTACAAGTGAGAAAGAAAATGGCGAATTATTATTAGATGTACAAGATTGTACTAAGCAGAAACAAGACTCCAAATAAAACATGGATTACCAAACTATAAATAAAGACAATCTACCAAAATGGATAAACACTCTTAAATACTTAACAAGTATTTTAGTAGAAAATGATATTAAATATTATCTCTCTGCTTCTGGATTAGAATATATATTAGGCAGTAATACATATCCTTATGACATAGATCTATTCATGCATAAAGAGAATGTTCAGAAAGCTTATGAACTTCTAAAAGATTATTCAGTATCAGATTTGCACAAATGGGAGAACAGGCTTATTGAGTTTCAAGGAAAATACAATGGAATACCTTTTGAAATATGTGAATGGGAAAAAGAACCTAAGAAGTTAATAAACAAGAAATTTAAAGATTTTGAAGTTTCAATAATTGGATAATATTAATATTGTTCAGATTATAATTTTGGATATCATTCCATACCCTTCATCATTCTTTTAATGTTGCTACAAAGCTACTACAATATCTCCTATCGATTCTTCTCTTTAAAAATAGTGTTACGAATCAAAAACATTTTTACAAACTAAACATACTTATCAATAATTTATAATTTGACTTAACCTCTAAAAAGAGGTAACATCAGTTATGGGTATATACCCATAACTAAATTATTAAACAATACTTATGCCTAACTTAGATAACACAGGTCCATTAGGACAAGGCCCAATGACAGGGAGAAAATTAGGATTTCTTCCAAGATCAAGAGGAAAAAGACTTGGAGGATCAAAGGATTGTACATGTCCTAAATGTGGATATACAGAACCACATACAAGAGGAATACCATGTACAAAGAAAGTATGTCCTAAATGTGGTACTCCATTAAAAGGGACTTTCTGTTCATAAAATTAAATATAACCACATATGAGACCAAGGGGTAGAAGAAGACTAGGGTTCCAGTTTAGAGATACATATTTTAAACCAAGAGGAATACCTCTTAGAGAATTACAAGAAGTAAATATAACGGATGAAGAATTAGAAACCCTTCGTTTAAGATATATAGAGCACATAGATCAAGAGAAAGCTGCAAAAATGATGGGCATCTCCCAGAGCCAATATCAAAGAGACTTAACCTCTGTTATGGAGAAAATTACAGAAGCTCTAACATATGGATATGCAATCTCAATCAGGAGAGTACAGCCATAGTGTTGCAATCTTGACTAGAGATATTTTTCTATGATATATTTCAATGTATATTGAAATATATGAAAGATATTAAAGAAGAAAAAATAGAGGAAATACAGAAGCTCTTAGTATTAAACCGCATAAAAATTCTCCTACTCCTTTATCGAAAAGATACCTGTGTATGCCAAATGGTTAAACAGCTTGATTTGAAACACAACCTCATATCTCATCATCTTAAAACACTCCAAGACATGGGGTACATTTCAAGTACAAAAAATGGTCAACATGTAATATATCATCTAGAAGGATCTAAAAGAGATATTGTTAAGAATCTTTTTAGTATATTAAGAAATTAAATTTTTAATAATTAGTTATGAACAAAAAATCTCTAATTATTCCAATAATCATACTTGGAATACTACTCTTAATTGTAGGAGAATACTTCGTTGTTAACAAATATTTCTGTAAAAACACCTCTGAAACTGAAGAAGAAACTCCTACTCCAAAAGCTATGATGCTACTCATAGAGTTTCAAAATACTGATGGTTTAGTGAACATGATAAATGATATGAAAAAAAGAAATATAAAAGGATTACTAATGGTCAATGGTAACTTCATAGAGAAACATGCAGAGGTTCTCAAAGAGATATTAAAGACAGGTGTTGTAGAGCTGGCTCCATCATATGATTTCGAACCATTCTGGGGAATGCCATATGATGAGCAATATGAAATTATTTCTAACATGATTGAAAATGCACAAACATATCTTGGTGTAACTCCACGAGTTATCAGTTCTAGATACATGGCCTCTGATGAGAATACTGTAAAAGTAGCTGAAGCTTTAGGGATTGAATACATAACTGCAAGGGGAACTACAGAACTAGCAACAACAATATACAAACCAGAAGAATACAATGTAAAAATAATATCTGTATCAAACATTGATGTACCTGAATTTAAATATGGAAGTTTTTGCGATTACAGTTTCTATGAAAGAAATGGCTCTCCAGAGGATATGGAGTCTCAATACAAAAGAGCAATCCTAAATGAGAAGTTCATGGCGGTATCTCATACATATATTGGTGGGCTAAAAGAGAGATGGAATAATATGTGGCACAGATTCTGGGATAACTACGAAGTTGATTGGGTAGATTTAGATACTCTGGGAAGTGTAGACAAAGTTATGCCTATGTGGCAAATTCCAGTAAACAAGAACGCTCCATATACTCCAGAGAAGATTAGACCTGCAATACCATATGAAGAGGAGCCAAATGTTACTAATCCATGTAAGGTAGAAGATTTAAATGAGGGTGAATCTAATATTACAACTAGTATAACCGATAAGGAGGTAGTCGTATTCCATAACAATACTGGCCCTATGTGCTTAGAGATGATTAATTTCTTCAAGGAGAACAATATCGAATATGTAGAACATCTTACTACTGATACAGATTTTGGAACACAGTTAAATGCATATAAAGGGAATATTTCAAAAAGTGAGGGAGTCTCTGATAGCTATGGTTACTACCCTATCATATTTGTTGGGGGAAGGGCTTTCTCTGGATTTAATGAGGAGATTGGAGAAGAGATATTAAAGATTCTGGAATAATTTTATTAGAAATATCGTATTTTCAGATATTACTCCATATCCCCTGCCATTATTGAGTTGTTCCAAAAAGAACACTTTAATCTTCTAATTCACACCCTCCTCAATTACAGTAGGAGCAGACATATTAAACTGAACAAACAGAGCATTAGAACCTAGTAATCACAGTACAAACATAACGATGACTTTAGACCTACAGTAGTAACTGGCTCGCTGGCAAAGCCTTCTCTTGATATTGTTAAAATAGTTGAAATTAAGAGAGTAAGTTATAACCCACGGATGGCATTTACCTTTAAGGAAATTTTTAAAATAGAAATATTAAAAAGGGACTCTTTATGAGTCCCTTCATATTCATTCATTCAATTTAATACCTATTCTTCCTTCTCTTCCTTCTCTTCCTTCTCTCCAGTTTCTAATTTCTTTTTAACGAGAAAGTAATACAGTACTCCGGGAATTGCACCAAATCCTAGTAATGTCCCTACTACTAGAATAATAATCCACATAGTCCTGTCCTTAAAATCCCTCTTTAAACAATCCATAAGCATTACAACATTTACTATTATTCCGGCCAATAAGTACAGTCCTATCAAAACAATTACCGATGTAGCTCCAAGAAATATACCTGCTGACATCCTTTCAATCAAGTTTCTTTGCTCATCAATTTCTTCCTCTGTTTCTTCAAAAAAATCACGAACTATCTCTTCTTGCTCTTCAAAAGTATCAGAAGTTTCTTCTTGCTGTTGCTCTTCAATAATTGTATCTAAATTCTCCTGGATTTCCTCTTGAGCCTCTTCAAAGAATATCGTGGTCTCTTCCATTTGTTGATTTACCTCCTCTTCTGTAAAAGTTTGAGCTAACATACTTCTCTCCCTAGCTTGAGAATATGTATTAAATGAAAGGAGCAATAAAATAACTACTGCTGACATACTCGCTATTTTTCTAAACATAGAAATAATATTTTGAAATTAATTCTTCAATTATCACAAGATAATAATACTTTGTCAATCAATATCATCCCTCTATATCTGGATATTTAATAAAGACACAATTATTCTCTTTTGTCCCTCATTCACCTTTTTATTCAATATCTTTAAAGCCAATTTCTCACTTTCCCACAGTTTAATCGGTTTGAACAATATCGAATATATAAAACATCTTACTACTGATACAGATTTTGGGACACAGTTAAATGCATATAAAGGAAATGTTTCAAAAAGTGAGGGAGTTTCTGATAGCAATGATTACTACCCTATCATATTTGTTGGGGGAATGACTTTCTCTGGGTTTAATGAGGAGATAGGAGAAGAGATATTTTTAAGATCTTTTGGTTCGAAGCTAAAATACTTTTATGATAGAATAACATATGAAAACTTTTGTTTACCATGAGAATGCTTCTGGGAAAGCCTCTTTTACAAAGACAGGAGATGCATGGAGTATAGATCATGATTTAAAAATCTTTGCAGTAGCAGATTCTCCTCTCCGTTGTTTAATTCGCGACACAAAACAGTATCCATTTGATGATTATGGCTATGAAGCTGCAAGTACATTTTGTGAAAGCTTTATTAAGCACTGTAAAACTCAATTATCTTCAGAAGACTTTTCTTTAAAAACATTGAAAGATGTACTAATTAAATCTAATGAGGATATAAAAAAATTAAATATCCAACTGGGTAAAAAGTTTAATGACCCATTAAATTATGATTTAGCAGAAACAGTCGGCATTGGTGCTTTAATCAAAGATCATACATTGTATTACGGTGGTTTAGAAGACTGCTATGTTAATGTACTTCGAGGAAAAAACTTAGAGAATATTGCGAAATGGAACTATCAGATAGTTAAAGCTAGTAAATATATAGACAAACTCTCTATTGAGGATAAATTAAAAGATTATATTCCTAAAGAATTGATTAATAAATTAAAAAAAGAAAATCAATGGGAACCCTGCTGGTGTAATTACCTTAGAAACAATAAAAATGCTCTTGATGAAGAAGGTAATCTTGTAGGATGGGGCTGTTTTACAGGAGAAAAAGAAGCAGAGGAATTTATTCAAACACACTCTGTTAAATTAAAGAAAAATGATTATATTCTCTTATTCTCAGATGGAATGATTCCTGTATTAAGAGATAAAGGTTTTATTAATTGGTTTGTACAAAATGTAACTTCATCCTTCTATTTTCAATATCAAATGAGAAGTAAAATAATGGAATTATTAGGTGATAGAGGAGAAGCAAATAAAGAGAAAACTTTAATCTATATGCAGTATTAATTTTTATGAAAGATTACAGAATCTTTTAATAAATGTATTTCCCTTGTTTTTTATACTTATGGAAACTGAGTTATTTTGCTCTTAAGAAGGAATTACTTAAAAACAGGGTCCAGTAGAGGAATAAAAAAGAGCTACTAATAAGACTACCACATAAAAACAATTACTCACTTTTATCTTTATAATACCCAATCCTTTGTAATAATAAATACCATCTCTCAAAAAATGTCATAAAATGTCTTTTATCAATTTTTTCTACATCCTTTCCCATAAATCTCTGCAAAAATACTTGCACTTTTTTAACAGTAGGTTTTGCAAAATATTGTGCGTTAATTGTTGCATATTTCATAACATCCACCTTTCCTAAAAAGCATGTCAATCTAAAAACCTCTCTTTCTTCTTCACTACATTCCAATAAATACCTAGCAACTTCTCGCAATCTATTATTACCGTCTAGGATGTTTCCAACTTTTAGCAACCCTTTTTCTAATTCCTCCCCTTTAAATACAGGAAAAAATATTAATGGAGGATCTATTTCACCATTCTTTATCTTTTCTTCAACCTTCTGTTTGTCAAAATCAGATTTCAATATATTCTTTACCCATATTCTCGCCTCCTGAGGAATATTCTCTTCCCTTTCAAGAACTTCTCTTGCAACACCTTCCAAAGTCACATGCCTCCCACACTCTTTCCAAAATATATATGCAGGAGCTACAGTTTGAGAAGACTCTACAAATGTTTGTAGTTTTAGGATATCATTAGCATCTAACTCAACTATTGACCAATCTTCTATCCCTAGCTTTTCAAAGCTATACTGCTTTCCATAGCCCTCTTCTTTCTGAGATTGAATATAATGATTATATTCATATATCGCACTCTGAGATATTTCAGGTATTATTGTTTCCATACATTATTATATCAAGAATGAGACATTTTATCTTCCTTTTTATACTGTCTCTTTTGTCTCATTTTATTTTCCAGACATGTATGTCCCGCAATTACCCTCTGGTTCCTTATAGACCTGTAAACTATACTCAAAGATCACTTTGTTCCTTGATACGTTTACCCTACTATGTCTTTTGTGGGTAGTAATTTCATATTGTCAAATAACTTGACAATTAACTTTACAATTAATAAATCTCTATCTGTTTTAAATAATCTCTAAAATATTTAATCTTCTCACCCTCCTTAATATCTATTAAGAAAGGCTGAACATCTTTTACCATAGAATCTAAATTAATATCCCTTATACCCTTCAAAATCTTTTTCTCTGGCTTCATTCCAATTAGATGTCCCAAATTTCAAATTTAGAAACCCCATATCAGGCTAGTATTCTGTAATAGGAAAATAATATCATAGAAATCTCTTCCTTTTGCTTTACTTCGTTGTGTAATAGTCCACAACTTTTGAGAAAGAATTATTTCTTTAGGAGTTATCCTTATCTGCTTAAACACATTAAACTTATTTAAAAGATACAATTCTGGTTTGTATTCATATCCCTGATCAAATGTATCTATCTGTATATCTATCTTTTCTGTTTTAATCTCACTTAACTTATTTTCAAAAAGTATATTAGAGAACTTTACATGACAATGAATAGCCTTCTTTGCAGTTACACTTGTTTCTACATCAAAACCCTGTCGTTGTAGCTCTAACTCTATCTTGTTAGCAAGGGCTACAAATTCTTTTGAAGAAAGTTTCTTATTATCGAAGTCTAAATCTTCTGAAAATCTTTTAATACCATAAACGATTCTTAGACATGTACCACCTAGAAAAGACAACTTAGTAGAAACATCAGAGCTAAATATAATTTCTAATATTAGAAACTGTAAGTACTCTCTTAGTAAGCCTCTTTCAAACTTATGTATATCACTTGGATACTGTTTCTTTATTTCTTCTATACTAAGCATTGAGATACTTTAGTAACAAGTTATATCTATTATTTAATTCTAGATTATCAAATTGATTAAGGTAGGTATTAATTTTTTCTCTATTAATACTACTCTTTATTATTTCCTTGTTAAACCTTAACCCCTCAAAATCCTCTATATTTGAGATTTCAGAATGAAGATAGAGATAATCTAAAATTGCCTTCTCAGAAGTAGCTAATGAAAATGGTCTTCCTTTGTTTTCTATAACTTCATATCCGAAGAAGAGATTGTTTTTAATACTTTTGTAAGAGAATACTCCAAACTGAGTATCAAAAAGATTGGTCTTTCTTGTTGAAACAGAAGTTATTTGTATAGTAGTTTCAGGAATAAAGCCATAGTGACTCAAAGCACTTTCAAGGGATATATATGAGGGAGAATATATTTTGTTTGCAATAAAGAAATAGTCATAGCCTTCTGGATTAAAACTAGAGTCTGCGTACCAGAATCTTCTAATTCTTTTTATCCAGCCATTATTTAACCAATCGTTTAGTGTTGGTTCCCTAAATTCAGGATCTAGCATTCTAATATCATTTAGTGTAAATACTCCTAAACTTCTTAAATTGTTTTGTATATCTATATACTTCATTTCTGTAGCATACGCTTTTCCGTATGTTATAGAAACAGAATATCATATACTTATTAATTGTGCAAGTATTTCTAATAACTATTTTAATACACAAAAGATTATCATTAAACCTCAAAAGTATGTTAAAGTAAGTAAAATCCATTGTTAAATAAATGATTTAGTATACTTTTAGTATACTTTATGAGAGTCCTATTTCCCTTACTATTATTGATTTGTTCCAAAAAGAACACTTTAAATCTTCTAATTCACACCCTCTTTCTATATATATCTTTTTTACACCCCTTTTGCCCTGCCCTCATAATCAGCTCTAATTCTTCTTTACCCATTTACAAATAATTACTATTCCTCCTCTCAATAACAAATACCTCTGGTAATAACCCTCCCTCGTTAACCCTTAATACGCTTTTTACATTCCAATTCTCTTTACTAAACACCTCTCTTAACAATTTCTTCTCCTGAGTAAGAAGCACTAACAAACCTTTCTTTCTCAAAACTCTTTCAGCAACTTTTTCTAAAGATAAATATATCTCTTTATTATCATTATGCTCACCTACTCTAATACCAAAAGGAAGATTACTTACTATCTTATCAACATTCCTTTTATTCAATCTAATATCCCTAATATCACTTCTAAATAATCTGTATCTACTTTTATCAATACATGCTGCTTTAAAATTTATCTCACTTTTTTCAACTGCCTTGCCACTTATATCACTACATATCACTCTCTTAACATTAAAATGTTTCAATGCTGTAATTGGTATTACACCAGCTCCACAGAAAGGATCATATACAATATCTTCTTCCCTTAAATCAGCTACCATACAAAGTATATATGCTAAAGAAGGATTAATACCTGCTGGAACATATTCTTTTCTCCATTCTCTTTTAGAAAGATTTAATATTCTCCCATCACTATCTTCTATATATGTCGGAGAGTAAAGATTTCTAAAGCTGTTTATATCCTCTACATCAGAATTAAAGAGTATCTCAGCTTTACCTACTTTTACAATTTGTATATTGGGATATTTCTCTTTTAACTCTTTTAATACATATTCAGATGTACCTTGAAGTATTTTAAGAGTATATGAATATATTGCCATAGTAAATTGATTATACTCTTTGCTTCGAAAATATTTTACTACTAAATCAAAGCTACCAAATTGTTGAAGCATTACTCCTTAAACTAGAGTATGCTGTTTGATATATTGATCCTGGTAACCATCCTGCATCTTCTGGGTTAAGACCAAGAGAAGCCAAAAATCTTTCACACTCAGTTTTCTCAGCTGTGGGTTGACCAGCATAATCACATACTATCCTATGATATTTTGGTATAGAGAGTATAAGTAAGGAAGAAGTGTTAGGCTTACTAATAATTATATCATCCCAACCTCTCTGGCTACCTTCTTGAGAAGTTTCAACTATAATATTTGAATTCTCTATTCTTTCAGGCAAAACCTTTAACTCACCATTTCCATCCTCAAAAACCCATTTTTTTAATTGAGAATCGTATCTTGTCTGAGTCATCTGTCCTGGTATTACAACATTATTTGGTCTGCTAAAAACAATAACAGATGCACTTAAAAGATATTTTTCTCAAGAGCAGTATAGTTAGCTGGTTGTATTTTATAAACTTCAACACAATCCGTGACACTTAGGCTGCTTAGGGCATTTTCAGTATTACAACTTTCCTTACTGACTGTATACCCCTCTGGGAAGTTGTATCCAAATTCATTATCTTCTGTTTTGTCTTTCTCTTCATCATTATCATTATTATCCTTTGGTTCTTCTTCAACAGTTTCTTTTTCTTCTACATCTGGAGAAGTCACATTGCTATTATCCTCAACTTCTGGTTCTTCTTCTATAGTCTCTTTTTCTTCTACATTTGGTGGAGTTACATTCTCATTACTTTTGATATAGAAATATACCATTCCTGCAAGTAGGAAAAAAATAATAACGAGGAGAATCCAAATAACCTTCTTTGATTCCTTTTTCCCCTTCATTGGTTCTTTGGGTGTCTCATCTGTTACTTGCCCATTAGCTGGCTGTATAATCTCTTCCATTTATTAAAGATATTAAATTTAATCAATAATAAACTATCCTATTTAAAAGGTAACACAACAGGAGTAAAGTTTCAATATTTTTATATATTCACTTAGCTATAATTATTTAACAAAAATATTCTTGACTATTAGCACCACGAATGTTAAACTAATGTTTAACATATGAACATTGAATACAAGAAAATAAACTTAAGAAATTTTAGACAAAATCTTACCCAACTAAAAGATTCTCTTAATGCTGGACAAGCATATGAGGTAATAGATAGGGGTAAAACATTAGCATATTTCATACCTTCTGAATATGAGGTGAAAGTTGATAAGAAAACAAAAAGCACAGAGGAGATAGAAAGGATACTTACTGAAGCAATCGGATGTGTTCACATGAGCAAAAAGAAAAAAAAGACTTTTGACTATGATAAAGAGTATAGAAAAGCTATGGAAAAGAAACATCTAAGATGAAGAAGGTATATTTAGATACAAACATATTAATAGATATCCTTTTAGATAGAGACTTAGAACATATCTCTATTAATAAAATAACTCCTTTTCTCAAACAATCTCAAGTATATATGTCTACTCTTTCGGTACATATTACATATTACATTCTTAAAATTAAGCCTAATACATCTATGCATAGAAGATCTATGGCATTAATCAATAGAATCAATCTAGTCCCCCTTTCCCAAGAAATTATTAACCAGTCCTTAAATAACTTCTCAATTGATTTTGAAGACACTCTACAGTACTACTCTGCTCTAGATCAAAATTGTGATTACATTCTAACTAGAGATAAAAAGAATTTTAAGAAAATAAAGGAGTTAATACCCTCTAAAATAGAAATAATAGATACCCTTAACAAAGTATTGTAGTATTAAGAAATATTCGTTTTCCTTGTTAAATCTTAACAAATAATACATAGTGTATGAGGTTTTAAATTAAGTAGATAATAAAAGTGAGAAGATTTAACAGAAGAGATAACAATACCATATTCAAGAAGGGAGATGTCTTATTAACTACAAATACTTATGAGATCATAAATCTTTATAACTTATCACCATACAATTTCTTAATCGCTTGTAGTAACTCTTTTACTGCAGCTTGAGCACTCTTCATAATAGTGGTCCCAGCAGCACCTGGATGACCTCCTCCATTTTTACCTACAATAGAAGCTATTTTACTCATATCATACTTTTCTTCATCTCTTGTTCTTAAGCTTACAAAAGTTTTCCCCTTTTCTACTTCTACCAAGCTAGCTACAATTTCCCATCCCAATACAGAGCGTAATATCTCAGGAACTAATCCTTCAATTGCAGACGATTCATCTAATTCCCTCTTTACAATTTCTTCAAAGGGGATTACTGTAAAAACAACCTTCCCATTAATATATTTCTGAATCGATGACAATGCCAATGCCATCATTTCTATTTCTATTGGTTTCCTACTATTCTCTAAGTCAAAAACTAGCTTATGATAATTGGGATTGATAAGAGATAGCTCTGCTCCCATTTGTAATACTTCTGGTGTACTATTTAAATACTTAAACCCTCCTGTATCTGCAAACAAACCCAGAAAGAGATACAATGCCATATCTTTTGATATATTCACTTCCCATTGTTTAAATAACTCATAAATAATTTGTGTTGTTGATGCATAATTACCTATGATTAGATTTACATCACCAAATTTTTCATTAGTTCTATGATGATCAATAACTACTGTATTCATTCCTTTTGGGAAATTCACTTCTCCTATTCTAGAAATCTGTGTTTTAGAAGAACTATCTAAGATTAAAAAGAGATCATACTTCTTACTATCTATCTCGAAAAAGTTTTTAGGAAGTATCTTCTTTTCAATTTGAAGATTGCTAAGATTCTCTGGGTACTTAGAATCCCCAATAATGGCAGTAACTGCTTTCCCCTTGCTCTCGAGATATTCCTTCATAGCTAAGACTGACCCAATACTGTCAGGATCTGGGAAAGGATGACAATGTAAAAGAATGTTTTCTGCTTTTTCTATGTATGTCTTTATTTTCTCTGCTATATCTGTTTGTTCATTATTCATATCATCTCACACTTTTTATACTTATATTCTGAAAAATTATACTAAAAACAGCATGAGGTTTGTAAGAATATATTATTTATAGACATCACAAGTAGCAACTTTCTAACCAGGAATTATTTGATATAATGATTGCAAGATATTTATTTATATAGATGCGATGAAACACCCAGAGAAAGTAAAACTTGATTTTGTATTGATAGAAATTTTAAAGAGTAAATACTGTAAGATTGTATTTTTACTATCTCTAATATTAAGTTACTTCTTAGTTCCTAAACATTTAGTCGGGTTTTGGTGGAATCTAATAGTCATTGTTTTTATATTAGTCTTCTCTTTTAACATGACTTGCATGGTTAGAAATATTAAGGAAAGAATAAAGGTAGCTAGAACGACTACTCACTCCGTTATTAATCTAATAGCTAGCGGTTTAGGGATAATGGCACTCCAAGTATGTGGGACTTCTGGTTATTTCTGTTCTGCAAGTATCCTAATGGGTGTGTTCTCTTCTGTATTACCACATTTCCTATTAGATTTTCTTAAGGAATATAGTTTGTATATTATTCTTGTGACTATATTATTCCAATTGATATCTTTAAAAAATATGAAATGCTTTAAGAGGGTAAGCGAATTCTAATAAAATCAACAAACAAGAAAGGAAAAGAGAAATATCATAATATTGTCTCTCTGTTTTTAAAAACAAAGTTTTTAATCTATTTTCTTTGATTACTTCTATATCTGGATATTTTTCTAATAGCTCCACAGCTTAGAGGTTTTGTCAGAAATTTTAAGAAAAGATAAATAGTATAGTGTAAATTTTTAATAAGGATTTAAGCATGGGGTTTAGAATATATAAAGATTTAAGGTAGAAACTCCAGTTGATATTAATCAACATCTCTATACTTCTCTTACAAACCCCATGCTTTTATTTGCATCTTCTTATTTAAAACTAGAACTTTTTCTTACTCTCCAAATATATCTTTAAATGTAAAGATAACAGCAATCGTCAGTGCTATGTAATTATTAAATCTGAGATTGAGATGTACTTGGATATTTGCTGATACACATCTGTATAGTGTGTTTCTAGTCCACTATTCCTTGTCTTGAAAAAGACGTCTACATTGAGAAATTGATGATACGCATCTTGAGATTATCTTTTTCTCTGATAACACTCAACAGCCAGAGAGAGACTTTTGTATCTCAACCTAGTATTGTCTTTAACTTCACTATGAATAACAAGACCATTCTGAGCTATAGAGAAGTAATCAGTGCCAATAATCAACAGATCATTGGTTTGACCCTCTGCGAGACAAAACTCAGCGGGATCCTCTTTGTTAACCAAGCTTACTTCATAATTCACCCCCTCATAGAGGAAGAAAACTCCAAGTTATTGTAGTTCTCCCGAAAGTCCCTCTCTGCTGGGAAAGTGATAATCATTACTAGTGTTATAGCTAATAACAAAACTAAATACCTGACAGTCAAACCAGATGATTTTTTTCTTCCATTGTTAACTCCTTTTATTTTTTTATTTCTCGAGTTGAAACAAAATAAGAAGTGCAAATTTTTAATGAACATATTAATTATACTAAAAAGTAATACAAAAGTCTATACTATAGGGTATATGTGTCCACTGATATAATTACTAGAAAACTTATAACTCTTCCAATCTTTCCTTTAATCTCTTTACTGTTATATTCGTTGCTAACATTTCACCACCCTTCTTCTCTATCTCTATGCTATAGCCTAGCGGTCTTGTCAGAAATTCTAAGAAAGAGAAACAATCTCCATGTTTATTCATACCTCAGTGCATTTACAGGATCAAGCTTTGCAGCCTTCATAGCAGGATATATACCTGCAATAATACCAACAAGGATACTACTCAATGTAATATATAAAGCATTTAACGGCTGGAAATGGAAAAATGTTGTTACAGCAGTAAAACCTTGATCAGAAAGAAGTTTTACAACATATGGATCTGCCACTTTCATTAACAAATATGTAATAGACAAACCCAAAAGACCACCTATTAATCCTATCAATCCTGCTTGTATTAAAAATATAATTAGCACCTGAAAATCAGATGCACCTATTGCCTTAATAATACCTATCTCTTTTGTTTGTTCATAAATACTCATAATCATAGTATTAATAATTCCAATAGAAGCAACTATTGCAGATATAGAGCCGAAGATTATAAGAGCAATAGTTAAACCTGCTGTTAATGTAGAAACAAAATCAACAATAGTTTTAGTAGATATGACTGTAAGCCCTAAATCATTAACTAATGCATCTTCTACCTGTGAAGTTTTTCCATCTTGTGTAGAAACAAGCAACTGAGAGTATCCAACAGTTTGAATATATTCTTCTTTATTCTTAAAACCACCCCTTTGTGCAAGTATTTCCAATGCTCTATCGCTATTAATCCAAAATGCACTGTTATCAGTTTCTACAACCCCCTGGACTACAAATGTATACTCTTGTGCCGTAGTGTTGGTATTAGGTATCGAGCCAAAGTTATTTATTTGTGACGACCTTAAGACTATATTTTTCCCAATAATCTCATCTGCAGAAAGCTCAAAAAACGAAGTAACATAATTACTTACAAAAATACCATTTTCTTTCAGTACAGGATCATCACCAGTAAAATTTACAAACAATTCATTATCCGCAGACAAATCAACTGCTTGAATAAGAGATCTAGGATAAGGGATATCATCCCCTTGAAGATATACATCAAAGCCTGTTACAACAAAAATTCTATGTATCTCCTCTACCCCTTCTATACTTTTAATACTCTCTACAACATTATTATCTATAACTACCTTTTCCTCATTTTGAACATCTTCCTTTCTAGGAGCAGAAGATACACCACCCATCGCAAAGCTGCTGTTTGATACATAAAGGTCTGTAGGTTTAAAGACAGAATTAAACTGAGTAAGAACAGCATCCTGCAAATCTGTCATACCAAAAAGTATAAAGGTCATAAGCATAACTGCTATCATAATCCCAAGACTTGTCAAAAATGTTCTAAGTTTTCTCCTTGATATAAGGCTTACTGCATATTTAAACATTTTTACCATCTACTAAAGTAATAATTCTATCTGTTTTTTGAGCAATTGCATGATCATGAGTAACAAGTAAAATAGTAAGTTCCTCCTTTTTATTTAGCTCCTTTAGAAGTTCCAAAATATCATTACCCGTTTTACTGTCTAAATTACCTGTTGGCTCATCTGCAAGTACTATTTTAGGAGAATCTATTAATGCTCTAGCTATTGCAACTCTTTGTGCCTCACCTCCAGAAAGCTCTCTGGGAAAATGCTTTACCCTATGTTTAAGTCCAACAATATCTAAAAGATAGTTTAATCTTTCTTCAAAATCAATTCCATCTTTCTTTCCAAATTTTAATGGAAGAAGGATATTCTCCTCTACATTAAGAGATGGAATAAGGTAAAACTGCTGGAATATTGTTCCAACAATATATCTTCTATAATAATTAGGATCATATTCTTTGATATCTTTTTCATCTACATATACACTACCAGTATACTTTCTATCTAATCCACCTAAGATATTTAACAAAGTAGATTTCCCTGAACCTGAGCTACCTATAACAGAGATAAATTCGCCTTTTTCTACATCAAAGGTAACACCTCTTAAAGCATCTACAAAGACACTTTTACTAATAGCATATCTTCTTTTTAGATTTTGTACTTGTATATATGACATAATTGCGAAGACATAATATTACATTAAAATATATAATAATTCAAATGAGTAAAGATGCCTTTAAATAATACTAAACAATCAATATAATAAAATATGATTGGAGAACAAACGGAACAACCATTTAGTGCAACAGAAGAAACACTCAAAACAGCAAAAGAAAGTGGTCTTGAAGATATTATAAAAGAAGTTTCAAATGAGCAAAACATTTATGATTCAAACACACTTTTTGATATTCCTATTCCTCTTGAATTAATTGAGGAAGATAAGACACCAATTACTGTAAATGAAAGCTTGAAGGGACCATTAAATGAGCTATTGGATATAATAAAAGATAAGGAAAAAGGAAAGGAATATCCATTTCTTTTAACAGGCTCTTCAAAAGATGAAGATGGAATGATTAAAGATATGAAATTTACATTCAATATACAGTATCTTAAAAATAACTATGCCGAAATTAATCCTGAACTACTACAAGAGGGTATTCAAAATGGAATAAATAATAATTATGATACATATATTATCTGTCATACACATCCTAATATACAAGACGAAGAAAAACAGAAGATGTTAGCAGGTAAAACATCACCTGAACTCAAAGAGAAGTTCGGAATAAAAGAGGCAGGATTAAACCTTTCATTACAAGACCTAAGACAGTTGGTAGCTTTCAATTACAGATTAAAAGACAAGCTACCTCCTAATGCAACTGTATGCATGGCTGTTTTAATGTATGATGGAACATTTGAGGCAGTACATATTGAAAATGGAAAGTTTAAAAGGAAAAGGATAGGAATTTGATATAATCATGTGTTTAGCTCTAAATAAACTAAAACTATGCCAAAACACTGTGTATCAGCAATAGTACCTGCCTTTAATGAAGAAAAAACTGTATTCAATGTAATATCGATATTACAATCCTCATCAGTAATAAATGAAGTCATCTGTGTTAATGATGGCTCTACTGACAGCACAAAAGAAATATTAGAAAGGTTTAAAGATAATAAAAAAGTTAAAGTAATAAACTTAGATAAAAACAAAGGAAAAGGAAATGCACTAGCAGTTGGAATTAAACATTCTAAAGGAGACATACTCCTTTTTATTGATGCAGACCTTATAAACCTAACAGAAGAGCATATACACTCCCTTCTAAAACCATTACTACAAGGAACTCATAGAGCTGTACTTGGATATATATCAGGTAAAGGAAATAGAAATATTGTTGCTGATTTAACAGGCCAAAGAGCTTACTTTAAAAAAGATTTAGAGCCATATATAGAAGAAATATCAAAAACAAGATTTGGGGTAGAAACATATTTAAACAAATTATTTAAGACTACTGATACGATAAAAGTCCCTTTGCATAATTTAAGGGGGTTATTTAAATATGAAAAACAGAGAGCTGATACTGCATTAAAAGAATATTTAAAAGAAGGTGTTGAAATCGCAAAGGTAATCGGTAATACAGAAATAATATCGGATGAAGATATGAAAGTATTACAGAAGATTCTAAATATTAGTGATATAAATACCCTTAAGAAATATTTGAATAAGATATCTAACTCAAAGATTAAGAATAGTCTACAAAAATATTTTAATCAGTATGTAGATATAATTAGAAAGATGTATCCATAGGATAATGTTACTATAATCCTCTACAAGCTATTGTTATATATTTAAAGTAATTATTAAAGAAGCTTTCCGTTGAATTATATTGATTATCATATTTAAAATAGTCAACCCATAATTCTCTCATTCTTGTGAGTTCCTTGTATTGTGAAAATGTTAATTTTGACTGTTTAGTTAAATCAAAAAGCTCAAGGGATCTTAAAAATGCTAATTGTGCATATTCTTCATTTCCTTTCTTTCTCCAGTTAATAGCTCTATACACCTCACTCCCAATATTAGCCATTTGCTCTAAAAATGGTCTTTTGTTCCAGCTTGTATATTCCATTTTGAGCTATTCAATTATTTTAGAATTAACAATCGCAAAAATCTTTTCCTGTATCTTAGGATCTTCTACACCCCTTGAGTTGTTTCCTTGTGATGGTCTTACATTTATCATAGAATCAAACTCTATTCTACTTTCCATACTAGCCTCTGGATATATATTAATTCCCCAAAGGTTTTCCTGCTTTGATCCTAAATCTAGTAAATAAGCCTCTTCATCAGAATGTAACTGCCCATCTATCACGAATATCCCTCTTTCAACATCTACAACAGCTTTAACCAAATTCCCATACATTTGTGATGCCATCTCCTTAAGATCTTCAATGTGAATCTCCTTATCAACAATTTTCATACTTAATTATACCAGAGTTTTACTCTTCAAACTTCTTCCAGAACTTTTCTGCATCCTTGTATGATTTATTCATTCTAAATCCATAGAGTAATGAACTAATACCTGCAATACAAAGAAATGCCCCAACTAAATAACTTAAAAGATCAGGAAATATAAATATGAGTACTGCAAAAAGTATTAATGCTATACCATTAAATGTAAGCATGGAGGTTATATCTTTTACTGTATCTTTAATAGGATTCATATGTTTAAATAAAACAAATTAAATATAAGTATATTATATATTATTCCTCTAATGGTACAAACTCTTTCTTAGTTGCACCACATAAGGGACAATACCAACTATCAGGTATATCTTCAAAAGGAGTACCTGGCTTTATACCAGATTCAGGATCTCCCTTTTGTGGATCATATATATACCCACATACAGTACATTTATATTTTTGCATATAAATATAAAATATAAAATTAATTACTCATATCTTACAGCATCCATAGTAGGAATTTTAACAGCTCTATTTGCAGGATACAACCCAGTAAAGAATGATAGGAGAGTTGTTACTAATATCACAATCAGTGCAGTAACAAATGGGAAAGAAGTAATTACCATAAACTCAACTCCACGAGATGAAGACAAAAGATACACAGCAAGTGATACTAGATATCCTCCAAGTATTCCAAACAGTATTCCAAAAATTCCTCCTAACAGACCAATAAACATGGATTCAGTAATGAAAAGAAACTGTATATCATTCTTCTTCATCCCTATAATCTTCATTAAACCAACCTCCCTTGTTCTTTCAAGCAGTGATACAGTTAATGTATTAATCATTCCAAGAAAAGCTATTGCAAATGCTAGAATACCAAATGCCAAAAGACCATATCTTACATATGTAAATATCTGTTGAACCTGATTAACAGTATCCATTATTGAAAATGTCTCAAGCCCCAAAGACTCTATCTGTTTTCTGACAAAATCAAGGGATGATTCCTTATTAATTATAATCGAAAGTGCAGAATACTCATCCTCTGTATACTCCCTCACAGAATCTATTTTAAGATATATAACAGGAGGAGAATCATCTTCAACAACTCCTGCGATTGTTACAGGAATGTTTTTAGGCTCTGATTCACTTTCAGGTACAGATTGTATAACATTTAAATTTAGGGTCTCCCCAATAATGTCTGTACCTAGTCCAAGTGTCTTTAAATATTCAGAGTTAATTATAGCAGAGAATTTGTCTGACTCCCCATTTAAGAACTCTCCAGTAACCTTTTTAACGGGAGAATTCTCAAGATATCCACTCTCTACTCCATACACAACGACATCAACAGTAGATCCTTTGTAATCAATTCTCCCAGGAAAATTCTTTATTCTATATATTTTACTAATACCTGATATTGCAGAAACTTTCTTAATTAATTCATCATCTAATTTTAATTGACTACCTACTTTAGGGAAAACATCAACTTGATTAAGGTTTTGAGCTTTAGTAACCTCCTCAATTACTAAATCCTCTAACCCATACCCTATTGAAACAAGTAGTACAACAAAACCTACTCCTAAGCCAACACCAAGTATTGTAATTAAAGTTCTAAACCTCTTAAAAAAGACATTCTTAAAAGACAGCTCTGTTAAATCAAGCAATGACATATCTCCATTATTAGATTTTGTCATACTCCTTCTTAACTGTGCAGCTCCATTAATATTAATTTTTCTTACAAGAGATAATACAAATAATGATAATGACTTAGTAAAAAAGCTAACTATTAATTTAGTATATCCTCCCAACTTCTCAAAGAATGATTCCTTTGGATAATACTCAGAATCTACACTACTTTCACTACTAATCTTATTTTCAGTTGTATTATTGTTCACTTTTATATCTTTCCTATTTAAACTTTCCTGTACCTTACTTAAAATTTCCTTCCCCCCCTTCAGTGCATCCATTACCGAGCCATCTTTCATTACTACAACAGTATCACAGTATTCTAAATACTCAGGATTATGTGTAACCAAAACAACTGTTACTCCCCTCCCTGCTAGGTTTTTCAATATCTTTAATACTTCATACCCATTCTTAGTATCAAGATTACCAGTAGGCTCGTCAGCGATAACTATTTCAGGGTCAGTAATTAATGCTCTAGCCAAACCAACTTTTTGCTGCTCACCAGATGAAAGCTCAGATGTGTAGAAATCTCTAAATTTTAACATCCCCACATCTTGTAAGACCTTCTCTGCACGATTTAATGCATCACTTTTGTTCATTCCCAGTAGCTGTGCAGGAAGAGCAACATTTTCAATTACACTTAAAGACCTAATCCAAATCTGTTGCTGATATACTACTCCAATATGCCTTTTTCTAAAATCTGTCTGTTCATTAATATCAATATCCCAGATATTCTCACTCAAAACTCTAACATTACCACTATCAGGTCGTTCAAGTCCCATTACTACATTTAGTAGTGTGGATTTACCACATCCAGAAGGGCCAAAGATACAGGTTAACTGGCCAGAGTAAATATCAAGTGATACATCTTTTAATACTTTGTTTTCTCTTTTTCCCAGTGAGAAACTTTTATTTATCCCTTTAACTTCAATTACTTTTCTTTGAGTCATTAGAATATGTTAAATATATTAGAGATAGAGTTCAATATTGTTTCTAAAACAGTATTAGATGATTTTTGAGTAATTGAAACAAGAGGACCATATTTACTGATATTGCCTGAATCATCACCAGATTCAATTTCTAAACTATACACCTTAGATGGAGTTAAGCCTGAGACTATAACCAAATGATCTGTTCTTTGTTCCTGATCCATTCTAGAACTAGATGTATATACACCTGCACCGCCCTCACCAAAGTTTACCTTGCTTGTAGCAGGCTCATCAGTTTCCCAGCTTACTATCAATTGAGCACTCCTGCTTCTATCTGTTTGAATTGACCTACCCAAAAGATCCTGTTCAACTTTAACATTAAATATCTTTGGAGGTCTAGTATCAGTTTGAGTAGTAAATCTTACTGTTTCAGATACAGCCTTATTCCCATAATCATCAACTCCTTCAACATATGCTATATAGTTGGTTGTTGGTACTAAACCAGATATCTCCATTTTATGTTCTCCCTTTACCATCTTCATATCCACTTTATCAATTTCCCTTGATCCTTCAACATCTTCTCTGTATCTTACAATAGAATTGGTATGTGTATTAGTATCCCAGCTAAATACTACGGTAGGACTTGCAACATCTCGTATCTCCTGTACTCTTACATTTGATATCTTAGGTTTAGGGGGTGTAGTAAATGTATTGTTTTCAATAGAATCATATATGTATCCATCAGCATCTGTCAGCCTTATCTTATAACTATATTGCACCCCATCATCTAAACCATCTAAAACAACAGAGTACTTGCTTCTTGTAGGTGATGTATTTATCTCTTTTTGCGCAGTATATGCAAAAGACCTTCCATATATAACGGAAGCTTTTGTAGCACCAAATACCTCAAAAGAAATAACTGCATAGTTTAAACCAACCATATCAACCTTACTGGAGTATACCTGAGGAGAATCTGCAGTTCTAAGAGATATCTCCTGACTTTCTCCAGTATTTCCATCAGAATCACTCCACTTAGCCTTAAAGTAGTATGTTGTTTCTGGCTGAAGATTATTTAATGTAATTTCATGCTCAGTTACCTGTTTAGAGTTGTATGCTTCCTCTTCAAAATACTCCCCGCTTGTTAAACCATATGCAACTTTTGTATCACTATTTCTTTCAGTTACCCATACTATTGTTGCTTTTCTTGTTCCTAAGTTTACAATTTCAACCTCAGAAACTAATTTCGCAGGCTGTGTATATCTTCCCTCTATCATTGCAGAAAGAGATATTGAAAAAGTAGGCTTCTCTTTACTCTGATCTGTTCCATCCATTACACCTACCCGATAGTAATAAAGTCTGCTTGAAGGAACAATATCTGAATATGTAATACCTGTGGTGCTTCCAACAGTTGTCCAATCAACTCCATTAAAACTTCTCTGAACAATATATGTAAGCTTCCCATCCCCTTTATACACAGGCTCATTCCATGTAATACTTGCTCTCCACAGTTTAGCATCTTTAATTGATGTGTCCGCTATACTCAAATCAGTTACAGGGTCAGGTAAAGTACTATTTAATGTAAACTTCGCTTGAATATAATTACTAGGAGAGTATCCATTTTCATTATCAACAGCAATAACATATACTATATTTTCACCTTTAATTGCACCAGGAAGCATTCTCTTTGACACAGAAGTACCCTGCACTGGAATATACAATGAAGAGTTACTTATTAATGTCTCATATGTAGCAGGAGGAGGAGAGTTTACCATATAATAGTAAGAAGCAATCACTCTCCCTTCAAATGGAATAGCAGGAGACCATGATAGTGCAAACTCATTCGATGTATTCTCAGAAGGAGTAATAATTACCTGTGCATCCTCTTCAAATATAGGAGCAAGACCTCCATAGGATATACCTCCACTAATATATCCGCTTGTATTTCCTGCTTTATCTATTGTTCTAAAATATATAATATTATTACCTACTACTATTTTCTCCCCGTCCTTCTCATTAGAAAAATAATGAATATATGTAGAATCTTTGTATGGGATATAATCTAGATTAAGCCAATCATCGTGTACTGGTCCTGTCCAGTTATTAACCCCATTTAAACTATACTGCCAACCTAATATACCATTTTCATCTTCACTTGTAACACCAGCAGAGCTTGGCCAGCTAAAAAACATATCATCAATATTTCCGAAATTACCCCCAGGTGTAGTTATATACTTAACATTAGTAGGAGAAACCAAGTCAGCATTATACTCTAATATTGTATAGTCCTGATCAGTGTTGGTATACATATTCCCTTGATTATCAACTGCCTGAACATTTAAGTAGTATGTTCCACTAGAAGGAATATCTACATCAACAAAGTTGTCAGTAATAAAACTGCCAGAAGAAGATGGTATTGCAGTACTGCTTACTCCCCAATATACATAATAGCCAGATATCCCACTTGCACTATATCCATGAGATTCTCCACTAGGGTCTTGAGGCTTATCCCAATACAAATGTATTGATGTAAAACTAAAAAATTTATCAGCAGATACTGGTATCTCTTTTTCTCTACTCCCGTCTGTATATGCCTTTGCCTCTGTAGGATTATTCGGAGGAGTACTATCTTTTACATACACATTATTAACTCCGAAATCTATCCACCCTATATCCTTAGACCATGCATATCCTGTAAACTTTCCTGTTTCTGTATTAACTACCACATTAGCATTATTTGAGCTAAACTCTATTCTATTTCCAGTATTTATTACATATGCAGAACCTGAAACTTTTCCTGTATCATACTCAACAAACACTCCATCTGTTTCTCCCTGTGTAAATTTTATCCATCCTATATCTTGAGACCATGCATATCCAGATATTGTTCTTTTATTATTATTCTCAGGATCAGGATCTGATATTACTACATTTGCACCATATGTTTGAGACGTAAAGAATATTTTATTCTGTGTATTTATTACAGTAGCACTTCCTAAAACAGATGTATTATTTAAAGCAAATACATTAGTTATTAATAATACAAATGTAATGCCTATTACAACAACAAACAATATTAATATTGGTATCCTTATATGGACAGTATCCTTCATAGTTATAAAAGGATATCATAAAATTCGTTCTAAATTCAACAACTTGCGTGTAGGTGTATAAACTGTATTTAGGAAATACATACAAATGAATTTCTTAAACAAATAATAGGGGATTCCTTCCCACTGTTTTTGTAAGCAATAGTTAAATACATAAAGTAGTTATTCATAGACTGAGCTGTGGATGAATATTGATTATCATATTTAAAATAATCTCCCCATATCTCCCTACTTCTAGTTAATTCTCTATACTGTGAAGATGTTAATTTTGATTCTTTAGATAAATCAAAAAGTTCTATGGTCTTAGATTAATCATTGAGTCAAACTCTATTCTCTCTTCTCTATCTAAAACAAGACTACCAAACATCTTAGACGCCATCTCTTTTAATTCTTGAATGCTAATTTTGTTTTCTACTATTTTCAAATCTCTAGTATATCAAATTTCAATTAATTCTTATCGTTTGCTTTATATTGGATGAGAATAAAAGATGGGTAAAAGAAAAAGGACTCCCGACCTTTGAGGAACACAAAGTAGGATATGAAAGAATTAAAGATGTATGTAGATGGTGCCTTAAAAGAGATATTTAGAGAAACATAATATCAATATTGGAAATATATTACATAGCTATTATTCATTTTAACATTAATTTATCTAGTAGCAATGTACAATTCATCATAAATTTGTAATAAGAAAGGAGACTCATTTAACCTAAGGAACAATAGTTGTTAATGGTATAGTGTAAATACCAACTCTGTGGGATTGAAGGCTCGACCAAATACCCCACGATTAACAGCATAATGAATAATACACAAAACAATGTTTGATTTAGAATCCATTATCTCTGCATACTACTCATGTAGAAAAGGAAAAAGGAATAGCACATACCAACTTCTATTTGAAAATCATCTTGAATATAACTTGGTAAGTTTACAAAAAGAACTTAAGAATAATTCCTATACGATTGGTAACTCCATATGCTTTATCATAACATACCCCTCCACTAGAGAAATCTTTGCTGCTAACTTCATAGATAGAGTTGTACATCATCTCTTAATTAGCTATATCGAACCCCCAATCGATAAAACCTTTATCTACGACTCATTTGCCTGTAGAAAAGAGCATGGAGTCATATGTGGAGTCAAACGATTGCAATACTTTCTAAATAAAGTTACAAACAATAAAAAATCTAATTCTTACTACCTAAAATTAGATATAAGTAGTTTCTTCTACAGTATAGACAAATCAAAATTACTGGACATCCTATCTGACAGCATATACAAACTTCCATATGACCAAGAACAGAAAAGGGAATTATTAAAACTCTCAAAGCAGATAATTCTTCATAATCCTTGTACAAAATATATACCTAAAGGAGATTTACAGCTAATACAGAAGCTCCCTCCCAACAAGAGTCTTTTTACCACAGATGAAAATAAAGGACTACCAATTGGGAACTTAACATCACAATTTTTTGCTAATTTATACCTAAACGAGTTAGATCAATTTGTCAAAAGAGAATTAAAAATTAAATACTATCTAAGATATGCAGATGACCTACTGTTTCTCTCAAAAGATATAAAAGAATTAGAAGAAATTGAAAAAGCTGTTACAGAATTCCTTGAAAAAGAGTTGTTACTTAAAATAAAGTCAGAAAAGACCACCTATGGGAGTGTATATCAAGGCATAGATTTTATTGGCTATATAGTCAGACCAAACTATATACTAGCTCGAAACCGTACAGTCCATAATCTAAAAAGAAAACTACACTATTTTAACAAAGGATTTCTAATAGATAGATCTATGTGTAAAGAGGAGGCAGTTGAAATACACTCACCTCCAACTGAAGAAGAAATCACAACAATTTGTAATAGTATAAATTCTACATTTGGACATCTAAAATGGAGTAATTCATATAACCTAAGGCAAGACCTTTACTTCAATCATTTTGGGGAATTAAATGAGTATATAGAAGTACAGGGTAATTTAGAATCTTTTAGACCAAGAAAACCATCCTTTTAACATTTTCTCTATTTCAACGGACTGTTTAATGATATAGGCATATTTCTGGTGGCTTAAAATTTTGGTATCACTAGCAACTCGAAATCTGTATTTTAAACTATTAAAGGTTGAAACTGCTTTTGCAATATATTTCTTCTTTTCTCTATTCTCTACCGTATTAGCGAGTATTACCCAATCTAAGGTTTTCCAAGCAAGAGAAAGTATGTCTTGACCAAGAGTGTATTTGTACTCTTTAGGAAAATTTCTAATACATGTATAAAGATAAAGAATGAGTTTGTATAAAGCTAGATATATTGGTTTGTCTAAATCTGCTTGAGGCATATTATATACTCCCTAAGGACGCAACGTACTGAATAACTAGTAGTCTTATTATTATTGTTCGTATTTCCATTGTTCAGATTTGTATACCAAGCGTTACTATTATTATTCTGATTCTCAGTACTCGACCAAAAATTGTAAACCTGCTAATTTTTTAACTCCACCAAAGACCTGATACTAGACATATTTAGTGTAAAAGATCTTTTGTATCTCTATACCACTTGGGTATAACAGGTAGGATTATATATTTATGCCTCCCTTACAAGCCATTGCCTATGCCGAGGTTGAGAGTGTAAGATCTTGCATGGATACATACTTTCATATTCCTGTACAGATTGCAAGCTCAAATTTTAAATTAAAAATAATTTGGTATGGCTACTGGACTTACGCCAGTATCCATTCATATTATAAATCCCTAAGGACACAACGTACTGAATAACTAGTAGTCTTATTAGTAGGGTACGTATACCCACGGTACAGACCTGTATACCAAGCGTAACTAGTATTAACCTGATTCTCAGTACTCGACCAAAAATTGTTCCCTGTAACCCATGCAGTACTAGTACCAAGATATATACCATTTAGATAGGCCTGCATCAATTCTGCCTGGGTCGGAAGATACCAAGAAGTATCTGCAGTACCATCTCCATCAGCATCTAATACGAGAGTCCCACAGGTGTTAATAGCATTACCACAATCAGGATCAGAGCCATCATAATCACCCCTAGATGTAGTAGTAAAGAAATCACATGTTGAAATTGTAAACTGATTTGTCTGAGAACTTTGACTTGCACTCCAATATAAACCAGTCCTACTATCGTACCAAACCTCTGGATTTGTATTTGCCTTTTTCCAAGAAGACCAAGAATCAGAGCCATTTTGATCCCTAAAGTCTTTAGCTTGCAGGGATTGTGCCTCATAATTTGGAAAATCTAAGGTACCAGTCTTCTCTGTACGACTCTCATCATAAAAGGTATAACCAGATACTACAGTATCCTCTGAAACTGTACCATTAGGCACCCAATTAGCAGAAGATATTATCCTATTCCACATACCGCCATAACTACCCTCCTCACTACCATACCCTAAATCATTTAAATTATCATATGTTTCTTTTAATATAGAATTTTCCCAGAATCAGGAGTACCACTACTCTGTTCTGCTAAAGTATCTCCTACTACAAATATACCAATAGAAAGTACTGCTATTATTAATAATAATATAACTTTAAACTATTTAACTTCTTCATACTATTTTCAGTGTAAATTAAAAATAAATAAAATTATCTCTTTTGAGAATTCTCAACATCTTTTTTCTCTGATTTCCCCTTCTCATCTAATTTCTTCTTAACAGCAAAGAAATATACTAAAGAAACTATTAACCCAAAACCTGTAAAACCACCTACTATTAATACAACAAGCCATATAGTCCTATCCTTAAAATCCTTCTCATCTCTATTTATACAATCAACTATCATAACAATATTAAATACAAGAGAAGCTATAACAATAGCAAAAATAAAAAAGAACAAAAAGAAAATAACAGTAATAACAGAACCACTTAAATTATCATATCTACATTCACATCTCCTGCCAGTATCTACTACTTTCTCATCTTGATAATCATATAAAACAGGCTGATCATACTCATAATCAAGGTTAAACTCTTCTTCGTTTGTTAACTCTTCTGTTTGAGCATATATTCTACCTGCAGAAACTAAAGAAAAGAATAAAACAAAGATAGAAACAGTACCAAGAATTCTCTTTATATTTTTACTCATTTTTATGCATTTAGATATTAATACTATATAGTATACAAAAAAAAGAGCATTGTAAAATCTTAAGAGTATATAGAAGGGAGAGAGCTAAGCCCTCTCCCTGTACAACTTACTCCTTTATCTCTACCTTCTTAGGCATATACTCTTTTGCCTTAGGAAGTTTAATAAGTAAAACACCATCCTTTACAGAAGCCTCTGCTTTATCAGCATCAATTACAGTTGGCAGATTAAATACCTGTTCAAACTGGCTCTCAAGACTTCTGAAGTAATACTTTTTCTTTCCCTCTTCTTTTTCTTCTTCTTTCTTCTCTCCTCTAATTCTTACTGTATCTCCATCCAGCTCAATTGTAATATCCTTCTTAGATATACCAGGCATAGCCATTTTTACAAAGTAATTATCTCCTTCCTCCCATACATCTGCCATTAATGTATTGTAGCTTGGCATAATTGATCTATTTACTAATGAATCAAATACAGAAGGAAGTGTAAAGAAATCATCAATTATATTCCTTACAGGAGAGTAAGATGTTGTAGCTAATTCTTTGTTTGTATTTTTTCTTCTTTTAGTTTCCATAGGCATACTAAATAACAATTTAAATACAAACTCTCCTCTATCTTTTAAAAGCCGAGGAGACATGGCTTTCTTAGTGACTTACAACCACAATACTGAATTGATATTCAGTATTACCTGACCTGCATCAGGTAAACGCAAATTTTAAATTGTTAAAATTGCTTGTGGCATTAGATGAAGCCACTAAAAGAAGATTGTCCTCTTCATATACTACCAACTTTTACAAGTTAAATAGTATATAAAGGTGAACAAGACAAAGGAAAATCTGTAGAAATTACTTGGAAATAACCAAGAAATCTCAAACAGACTCCTTAGTCATTGTCCTATTAGCAATGTAGCATATTGAGTGCTAATTGTCAAGAGGTATATAACTTATTTTTTCTCAAAAACTATCTTACCGTCCTTTACTGTTGCAAAAATAGTATCTCCTTTATTAAATTTCCCTTCTAGCAATGCATCTGCTAAAGGATTCTCTACTACATTTTGAATTACTCTTTCCATAGGTCTTGCACCAAATTCAGGATCATAACCAATACTAGCAACAAGCTCAATTACACTATCATCAAATTCAATCTCCATACCTTGAGCTTTTACTAGACCCTTAACATCTTCTAAAAGTATTCTTGCAATTTCTTTAATCTGTTTCTTATCTAAACTCTTAAAAACAATGATGTCATCAAGCCTATTAAGAAATTCAGGCTTAAAATATGATTTAAGATCTGCCATTAACTCTTCTTTTAACTTGTTCCAATCCTTTTCTCCCTTTTTTACAAACTCTTGTATTTTGTTTGCACCAATATTACTTGTTGCAATAATAATGGTATTTTTAAAACTAACTGTTCTTCCTTGTGCATCAGTAAGTCTACCGTCATCAAGAACTTGAAGAAGAATATCAAATACATCACTATGTGCCTTCTCTATTTCATCGAGAAGAATAACGCAATATGGTTTTCTTCTGACAGCCTCTGTTAACTGTCCTCCCTCTTCATAACCAACATATCCTGGAGGAGAGCCAATAAGTCTGGATACAGAGAATTTCTCCATGTATTCACTCATATCTATACGAATAATTGCATCTTCATCACCAAATATCTGCTTAGCCAATGCTTTTGCAAGCAATGTTTTTCCCACACCAGTAGGTCCCATAAAAAGAAAGGAAGCAATAGGCTTTCGTGGATCTTTAAGCCCTACTCTAGACCTTCTTACTGCCTCTGAAACTGCTTTTACAGCTTCATCTTGACCTACAACTCTTTGATGTAGTGTTTCTTCAAGCTTAAGAAGTCTATCCTTTTCTTCCTCACACAGCTCTGTTACAGGAATACCTGTTGCTCTTGAAAGAACCTCTGCTACATCTTCTGTCTTAACAACTGGTGTACCAGTTCCTTTTACCTTATTCCATTTCTCAACAAGTGGTTCAAGCTTAGTTTTAAGTTTCTCAATCTCCACTTTTATCTCAGCTGCTTTCTCATAATTACCACTCCTTGTGAGAGCTTCTCTCTCTTTCTCCATACTCTCAATCTTTCTTTTTAACTCTCTTAACTCTTCAGGCTCAGAAGATACTTCCAGCTTAACCTTACTTGCAGCTTCATCAATTAAATCAATTGCTTTATCTGGTAAAAATCTGTCTTGTATATACTTTTCTGATAGTACAGCAGCAGCAGTTATTGCCTCATCAGAAATCTTTACTCTATGGTGAGCCTCATATCTATCTCTTAAACCTCTAAGTATTTCAATTGTTTGATCTACAGTAGGTTCTCCTACAAGTACTATTTGGAATCTTCTTTCAAGTGCTGCATCTTTCTCAATATACTTTTTATACTCACTTAGTGTAGTTGCTCCAATGATTTGTATATCTCCTCTTGCAAGTGCGGGTTTAAGCATATTAGATAAATCCATTTGTCCTTCAGGAGCACCACTTCCTACAATTGTATGAAGTTCATCTATAAAAAGAATTGTATCTCTTCCTGATTTCTCTAGCTCCTTAAGTACTTTTTGTATTCTCTCTTCATACTCTCCTCTGTGGCTTGCTCCTGCTATGAGTGCTGCAACATCAAGCTCCTTTACTGTTTTATGAAGAAGTACCTCAGGGACATTTCCTGTTGCAATACGATATGCAAGTCCTTCTGCAATTGCAGTTTTACCTACTCCTGGCTCTCCTATTAAAACAGGATTATTCTTTTTTCTTCTACAAAGTATTTGTATTACTCTAGTTATCTCATCACTTCTTCCAATTACAGGATCTATTTTCCCTTCCTTCGCTAACTTAGTTAAATCCCTTGAATATTTATCAAGTGTAGGGGTAATAGAGGATTCCTCAACCTTTTCACCACTTTCATCTCCTTCTCCCACAACTTTTATTACTGCCTGTCTTGCCTGTGTAAGAGATATCCCATACTTTTCAAATATCTGTGCAGCTATACCTTCACCTTCTTCGATAAGACCAAGAAGAATATGCTCCCCTCCAATATAGTGATGACCTAACTCTTGAGATTCATAAAATGCAAGTTGTAATACCTCCTTTGCCCTTGGGGTAAGCCCTGGAGTACCATGTGTAATACCTTCATCACTTCCAATCACCTCATTTAACTGATCTTGCAGTAGTTCATTATCTACTTTCAACTCTTTAAGTACTCTTACAACAACATCATCATAATTTACTGCTGCCCACAATAGATGCTCGGTATCAATATTCCTACTCCCACTATCAACAGCTTTCTCAGCTGCCATTTGTATAATATCCTTTGCTCTTTGTGAAAAATATGTTGATATATCCACTGATTCCTGAGACATATCTCTTTCTTAAAATAAATTAAATCTCTTTAAATATACCTCTATCAATTACTAGCCGTCAATTTAAGAGATTTCAGATCTTCTTTCTTTAAGAAAATTACTCCATAAATCTATAAAATCAAGAAGAGCTGCAAAAGGGATCTCCACTAAATAGTTTGTAAATGTAGCTGCTACATTATACTCTCTCCATTTAGAAGAAAGATACTCTCCAACCCTAGCAACAGGAACAGTAAATGCATCAAATATTAAATCCTTAAATGTTGTACTCTCCCCTATATACAACTCTTTAGATTTCTTCCTTACACCAAGTGCAGCATAAAAAGTTAGAGCAATTGTAAATGTATCATACACAACAGAAGTCATTGGTAATTGAGCAATGTAAAAAAGATAACCAATAGATACAAATAACAATATGGTTAAGAGTATATATGAGATATTAAACAAAAGTTTACTTAATTTAGACCCGCTTTCAGATACTTTAAGTTCAATATGTTCATATTCAGTATCTTCAAATAATAAATCTGCACAAGCAGAAAAAACCTTATCTAAATTATCCTCAGGTGGTGGTTTAATAAAAGCAATAAGAAGAAACATAACTAAGGCAGGAAGCAGAAAATCCACAATTGTAGCAACTGTATTAAATCCTTCATAAAACAATTTTGCTAGTGGTACCTCAATTAAGAAGAATGTTACAAAATTAGTAAGAATTACAGAAAGAGTTGAGAATATTGCAGAGTTTTTTAATCTTGTTTTAAGTGTACTTATCCTTTTTAAGTAACACTCTCTTATTAATGGAAGAAGATGATCCCCACTTTTCACAGTATCTACTATATTGTCAGGATTATTTTTCAAACTCTCCAGGACATCGTCAAAGAGCATAAACACAGTGCTATACTGTTCAGTAACTTCATCAAATCTCCTCGCAATTTTGCTATTTATATATCTCTCACTTATATCCTTAATAGAAAGTATATTATCTGCAAACCATGTATACTGCTCATCAGACAAATTATCCCAATCCGGATACTTTCTTCTAAGATAGGTGTAGATAATATAATCGTTATCTAAGTGATATAGTGTTCTTTGGACAGATACTTTAATTAAATCCAATTTAACATCATCAGTAAGTTTATCTTGAGGAATAATCTTAATTCTATCGTTCATGATAGTAGCCATCGCATTTATTATTTCATACTCTTTAACAGGTCTTGCTAAAATCTCCTCTATTTCACATGTAGCTAACTCCATAATAAATGTTGTTGCATTATTTCCTTTCTTTACACTTTTAATCTCTGATGATGTAATTACTCTTTGAAGCATGATTAAATACTTCGTTAATGCCTTAGATACATCATCTATTCTTGATTTATGGAACTTCATGGTTTGGTAAATGTCCTCCACGAATAAGCTCCTGTGTAATTGTTTGTGCAAGTTTAAAAGAATCTTCTTTTTTAAAAGAACCTGATACGAGTTTAGGGAATAGCTTCCTTTTTAAAATCCTTTCAATTGCACCTCTCCTTAGAGCATTATCATCTTTCCAATCAATTACTTTTCTAACTTTCTCATAAAACTTTGCTACCTGTGAAGTAACTTCATTTATATGTATTTTCGTCTCTTTGTTATCTAAACTCTTAAGTTCCTCTGCATATCTTTGTGCAGCATGAAGTACTTCTTTTCTTAATTTAGCATCTTTTTTAACATTACTGATTTTTTAGAAACAAAACTCTGTATAGAATCTTCTTTTTGTTTCTTGCTGTTCTCTTTTTCCATTTATATTTCCTTCTATATATTACTCCTGTCCATTAGTCAATTGAAACTGACTATTATACAACGGAAGCATGAATCCATTCTTCTCAAGAAGCTGCTGGTGTTCCCTTTTTCTACAATGTTTCCATAATTCATAACTAGAATTAAGTCAGCATTCTTAATAGTTGAAAGTCTGTGAGCTATTACAAATGTAGTTCTCCCTTCTGTAAGCTTATCCATAGCTTTTTGAATTAAAAGTTCAGTTCTTGTATCTACAGAGCTAGTTGCTTCATCTAAAATAAGCATTGGAGGATTAGCAAGCATTGCTCTTGCAATTGTAAGAAGCTGCTTTTCTCCCTGAGATATATTATCTGCCTCTTCATTTATTACAGTATCATATCCTTCAGGAAGAGTACGTATGAAGTGGTCAGCATATGCACTTTTTGCTGCCTCAATAATCTCATCCTCCGTTGCATCAGGTTTTGCATATGCAATATTTTCTTTAATAGTACCATTAAAAAGCCATGTATCCTGCAATACCATTCCAAAAAGCTTTCTAACATTATCTCTTCTTATATCCTTTATATCTATACCATCAATCTTAATACTTCCACTATCAATATCATAAAATCGCATAAGAAGATTTACCATTGTAGTTTCCCTGCACCAGTAGGTCCACTATTGCTACTTTTTGTCCTGCAGAAATATCTGCACTAAAACCTTTAATAATAATTCTATCTGGATTATATCCAAATTTAATATTCTCAAACTTAATATTCCCTTTTACTTCTTTTATCTCCTTAAACTCTCTTACTCTCTCTTTCTCTTCATCTTCATTTAAAAATTCAAAGACTCTTTCTGCAGATGCTGCCATAGATTAAAAATGTTTGATATTGGCAGTCTGAGTTATTGGCTGAGTAAATTGATTCATATACTGCATAAAGGCTTGTATATCCCCAATATTTATCTTTCCCTCTATTGCAAATTTTCCTCCAAGTACAGCTATAGCTACATAACCGCCATTGCTGATTACATTCATAATAGGCATAAGTAAACCAGCAAAAAATTGAGACTTCCAAAACTCTCATAAAGCTTTTCATTTATTGTCTCAAATTTTTTAATTGCTCTCTCTTCACCATTAAATGCTTTTACAATAACATGGCCTCCATACATCTCCTCAATATGACCATTTATTTCTCCAAGATACTCCTGTTGAGCAACAAACAGCTTCTGGGATCTTTTTACAACTAAAGAGACCAGTAGTGCACTTACGGAAGTATAACAAGAGCTATAACTGTAAGAATAGAATTAATACTAAACATCATAATAAGAATACCTATGATCATGGTAACAGAGGTAATTACCTGTACGATCCCTCTGCTTAATGTCTGACTTATTGTATCAACATCATTTGTCATTCTACTTAAAACATCTCCATAGGAATTTGTATCAAAATATTTAAGAGGAAGTTTTGATATCTTTACAAATATTTCCTTCCTTAGTTTATATGTTACCTTTTGTGTAATTCCTGACATTATCCATTCAACAATGTAAGAAAATACTGCACTAGCAAAATATATACCAACAAGAAGCACTATTTTACTCCCAATATAATCAAAATCCATTGAAGGTTTAACAGAAAGATCCATACCCTCAACTCTACTTAATACATCCTTAGGTATTTTATTTAATTTATCTTGAGGAAGCTGCTTTAATACATCAGTACCTTTAGTTCCCTGAGGCAGTACATAACCCTGTGGGAGATTTTTCATAATCTCGTCATAAACAGTAATATGGATATAATCATCAACAATCTGGTTTGTTATATTTCCCAATATCTTAGGACCAATAATAGAAAATGTTGTACTTGCAATAGCAAGAATAAAAACAGCAACAAAAGCTTTTATATATGGAGAAAGATATTTTATAAGTTTTTTAATTGTACCTTTAAAATCTTTTGCCTTCTCTCCTCTTCTCATCATACCCATTCCACCTCTTTGCTGTCGTGAGTGTGAACTTCCTAAATTGTGATGTTTCTGTGTATTATCCATTTTCTTCAATCTCCTTCTGAGATAATTGAGATAACGCAATCTCTTTGTATACCTTACATGTTTTAAGCAATTCTTTATGCTTTCCGACACCAACAATTCTTCCTTCATCAAGAACAATAACCTGATCTGCATTAATAGTCATACCAATTCTTTGAGCAACAATTATTACAGTTGCATCTTTAGTTTCTTTTCTTAAATCTCTATACAACTTTGAAGAGGTTTTAAAATCCAATGCAGAAAAACTATCATCAAAGATATAGATATCAGGATTTATAAGCATTGCTCTTGCAATAGAAAGCCTTTGTTTCTGACCACCTGAAACATTAGTCCCTCCTTGTGCAATAGGATAGTTATACTTCTCTTCAAGTTTTGAGATGAACTCAATAGACTGAGATATTCTTGCAGCTCTCTCCATCTCTTTATCAGTTGCTCGAGGATTTCCATACTTAATATTTGATTCAATTGTTCCAGAAAAGAGAACTCCCTTCTGAGGTATGTACCCTATTCTTTTTCTTAAATCTTTCTGTTTCATATCCTTAACATTAATACCATCTATAAGAAGCTGCCCAGAAGTTACATCAAAAAATCTTGGTATCAAATTTACTACAGTAGACTTTCCACTCCCTGTTCCTCCAATTATTGCAGTAGTTTCTCCCGGTTTAGCAGTAAAAGAAATATTGTATAGAACAGGAACATCTGCATCTGGATATTTAAATGTAACATTCTTAAACTCAACAAGTCCCTTTGTTTTTCCTTTTGGTTTCTTTGGCTTGTCAGGATCTAGTATTGATATTTTGGTATCTAAAACCTCCGATATTCTCTTTATAGAAACAGAAGCACGAGGAACAATAATAAAGATAACAGAAATCATTAGAAATGCCATAATAACCTGCATAGCATACTGCATAAATGCCATCATATCCCCTACATACAAACTATTTTTCTCTATTAAATGTGCCCCAACCCATACAATCAATATTGTAGTCATATTAAAAACAAGCATCATTACAGGCTGCATCATACCAAGTACTCTGTTAACAAAAAGATGTACCTTAGACAGTTGTTTGTTTAATCCATCAAAATTCTCTGCCTCATACTCCTGTCTGTTAAATGCCCTTATAACTCTAATACCAGTAAGATTCTGTCTAGTAAAAAGATTCAACTTATCAATTAACTTCTGCATAAGTTCAAATTTAGGAACAGCAAACACAAACAAAAAGACAATTAAAGCAGTAAGAACACCGACAGCAATAGCCATAATCCATGTCATTGATGGAGCAATAGCATATGCTTTTTGTACAGCACCTATACCCATAATAGGGGCGGCAAGAACAATTTTCATAGCCATAATTAAAACCATCTGTATCTGCTGTATATCATTTGTAGATCTAGTAATAAGAGAAGCAATAGAAAACTTGTTAAACTCCGCTAAAGAAAAAGATTCAACCTTACTAAATACATCTCTTCTCATAGTTTTAGAAAACCCTGATCCGATTCTAGATGCTAAATACCCATTAATTACAGCACACAAAGCACCAATTGCTGTAACACCAAGCATTTTAAGACCTGTATTCCATATGAAATCCATATCCTGACCAATAATGCCTGTATTAACAATATCTGACATATAATCAGGAAGCCTAAGAGTTGCCATAACTTGAACATATGTAAGTCCAATAAGGATAAGAATATGAAGAATATACGGTTTTAAATATTTAAAAAGTTTCAGCATATAAGCAACATTCAAATACAGAACCTTACTTTAATACAAGTAGAGAAATTTTTCAACACAACCTCTATATATTAATTGTTAAACAAAATCTTCTTCTTTTTGCTTTTTCAAAGAATCAAATACATAACCTACAATATAATGAAGCTCCTCTCTAGAAACTTTTCTCTGAGGATTAGCAGAAAAACCTAAACCTCTTTTAATATCTTCAAACATGGTACCATATAATATTTCAGTTCTTCTACCACACATATCTACCCTATCAAGCAAAAAAACATTAGAATCTTTTACTAATTGATTAAATCTCTCTTGATAATTTTCAGGATTACTCTCTATTAAAACCCTCCTAGCTTTCTCCATGGCTAATATATGCCCTGTTGTTATAAACATAGTACTAACTAATGCTTGACAATTCTCTATAACTTCTCCATTTTCTTTAAACATCTCATTAGGTACAGTTACCCCAATGCCGTTTAAATACTCAACTTTCTGCCTATCATACTTTGATGAAAATGACATCTCACCCTCCCCTTCATATGGAGTAATTTCTATTTCACTTAACCCTTCAAAATCTTTAAGAGAAATAAATTCAAAGTCATGGTTAAGTTCATCTCTTTCTTTACTTTCAAACTCTGTCATTATATTTATAATATAAAATTATTTAATAACATATTATACTTTTCTCCCTTTAAAAACTTCAATGACCATGATAGAAACCCTCATATCTATCAACAATTTCATCTGAATAAACATCTCTCATTGAATAACCTGAAGGAAGAACAATATGTTCTGACATATATGTAACATCAAACTCAATACCAAGTATATCAATTGTCTCTTTATTTAACACCCAAGGAGTCATTGCTGTAATTTTGTTCTCTGCCCTATCCATTTTGTCTGCTATCTTTATAGATGTAAATAACAAATCCATTGCTGTTTCCTCATCTCTTAAATCTACCGCTCTTAAAATATTAGGAATATCTTTCTTTTCCACCCCATTAGGAGAGAGTTTAAACAAATATGGAGTAACCATACCATATGTCCAAAATGCAAATGGTATATCTGAACCTTTCTTTAGTAAACTATAAAAATATAAATAGTCTCCTCCCAATGGAAATGCCAATCCACGAATACGATATCCTCTGCTATCAAAGTAATCTGTAACATCAAAAGGTCCTTCTTCTTCGAAATTGTCCTCAAATGACATACATGTATTACTTAAAGCTTAGAACAGATATCTATCTCCTTCTCTTTTTTTCTATTCTATTTACATAATTATCTCTCATAGAAGTACCATCTATCAGTTTTACACTCTCAGGCATGTATGTGATTCTATAATAATCATTTTCAATTTTAACTACTTTGGAGAAAGCAGAAATAGGTGTTTTATCAGTAAAAAATATTGTATTAACCTCTTCCACAATTCCTAACCCTGTACTAACCAAAACTTCATATACCTCAGGATTGCACATATGAAGCTTCCATAATCTCTTACTCGCTTCAGCACTCTTTTCATTTACATTAGTTATTTGAAATAAAAGAGGAAGGGAGTTTGACGGCATATTTTCTGTTTGTATTGCAAATGCTCTATCAGAAGAAGGTTTTTTAAGTCCATCATCTTCCCATGAGAATATGGTATTTTTATCATTCTCAACAGTAATACATGGGAACTCCATAGTAACATCATCCTGTATATTTTCAGCATTATTCTCAATAGACATATGAATAAAATAACAAATAAACAGGTTATTATACCACTTTCCCCTATAGTATTACATCCATATTTCCTACTGCATACCTTTTCTGATAATGTATATACATGGAAGAAATTGAAAATGACAAAACTATACCTAAGGTTGACCTTGTAGATAAAGGAAATACAAAAGTAAATACAGAAGAGAACACAGTTAATCCACTCTCTAAGATGGCTGAAACAAAAATGAATAGGAGAGATTTCCTTAAATTTTTAGGTGTCTCGGTAGCTGCATTGGCCTTTGGAGGATGTGCACCTAAAAATACATTTGGAACTGAATCAGAAAAAGACAATCTTAAAGATAATATACAGGAACTAAACAAACAATATCTTTTACATGAAAGAGAAACAGGTCTCTTCTCATATGATAGATTTAAAAATCAATATCCTGAATTTGAGCAATATATACCATCTATTGATACAGCTTCACAGTATGCTGAAAGAGATTATAAAGTTGATAGCAATGCAATGAGAACAATAATATCTTCAATAATAACTGCAAACTTAAATAATTGGGAAATAAAAGACCCAAATAAAGACCCATACTACCAAAGAACAGGCCCTATGCAGCTTTATCCAGCTCATGCACAAGCAGCTATAAAGAAAATGACAAATGATTCTAAACTATACTCCCTACAGCAATTTGAAGACTCTTTTATCAATATACTAATGGGAAAGGAAAGTATTATGTATGCATTACAAAATATAAAGAATGATGGAAAGAACAAAGATATGTTCACTTTAGTTCTAGCACAGTATTATGACCAAACAGGTGAGTTAATAAATGTTGTTAAAAACAATTTAAATATTGATGACTACAGTTATTTAAGATCTAATTATGAGCTATATCAAAAAACATTAAATGTCCTTGAGGGAAAAGAAAATACAGATAAATCTGCAGAAGAAGTTCTTAATAAAGCAGTACAATACTGGCCTGAAACAAATATTAAATATGCTAAAGAAGTATTTATCAGTGAAGCCGATAAATATTACAATGATGAAAATAACAGAAATCCCAAACTTAGTAGAGCAGAACTTGCAGCACTTTTTGTATCTGTAGCAATGACAGAAAGTAGTGGAGGAATATACAAAGAATCACAAGATTCAGGAGCATTAGGATGGTATCAGCTTGTTCCTCAATGGAGACATTTAGAAGACTACAATGCGGTACATGGAACTAACCATACATATGGCGACCTTTATAACAATGATAAAGTAAGTATAGAGGTAGGAGTATGGACATTAATGAGATACAGAGATCGCATGGATATACTTGAATCCTTAAAATTCTTTAAAGGAGGACATACCTTTGGTAAAAACAGTGATGATGGAATATGGTGGAACAGAGTTTCTTACTGCACACAGAAATTACTTGGAAGAGATGCTTTAGGAATGGGTTATGTTGATTACTTTTACAATGGTATTTCCATGAGTAAAGAGATGTTTTTACAAAATCCAGAACATATTGGTAATGTATTAGTATAAGGGGATGTTTAAATAAGAACTCTGTAATCATCAATAACAAAATCAGATAATTGATATACAAAATCATCATTCCAGCCATCGTTTAAAATTCCAATTGTAAAAATGTCTGCTCCCTTAGATGCTTGTAAACCCAAAAGAATCTTCAAATGCAACACACTCTGTTTCTGTATAGCCCAAATACTCCAACCCCTTAAGATATGCCTCAGGACTAGGCTTACCTTTAACAACATCAAATCTTTGTCAATTACTTTTTCAAAGTAGCTATATATCCCAAAATGGGTAAGAATATTCCCTACATGACCTTTTCTAGATGAGGTAATAATTACTTTTCTCTTCTTTTCAATAATACTACTCTCTAAAAAATCTTTAATACCTGGTAGTAAATATATCTCACTATTCATCTTTTCCTTAATTAATTCATTCTTGTGTTTATAAAACAAATCATCGTTTAATTCTTGACTTGAAAACTCTGTAATACCCTTAGAAGCTAAATACTCTATTATTCCTTCCCTTGATCCTCTTCCTGAAATATATTTCATAAAATCATCTCTAGTAAAATTAAGATTAAACATCTCCTTAAACACAAAAGCATATGCATCAACATTTAGTTTATCAAGATTAACTAATGTACCATCAAAATCAAACAGTAACCCTTTTCTCGTAGTTATAATATCTCTTACATCCTGTAAACAGAATCGACCTTCATTTGCCATACAAAAAATCAAATATACTTCAAACCAACAGCATCTCTTACTTCCTGTATAGTTTCTTTAGCATTCTTCTTTGCAATCATTCCTCCTTTTTCAGCTATTTCTAAAACTTCAGAATCAGACATTTGTGATTTCTTCTCTTGAAAATCTGTTAAATACTTCCTTAAAGACTCCATTATTACATCCTTTAACTCTTTCATAACACCCTCTCCATTCATATGCTTACTTACAAGCTCATCAATCTTTTTCTGACCACTTTCATCAGAAACAAACTTCCCTATTTTAATCAATGAATCTAAAGACTCTGACATCTCACCAGCAAATGCACTCTGTGCCCTCTTTACTTTATTCAATGAAACATCTACTGGATCATCAAGCAGTATTGCTCCATTAGGATTACTCTTACTCATTTTACCTTCACCAATCAGTGACATAATCCTTACTGGCTCACCCAACGAGAGCATCTTAGGCATTGGAAATACCTCTTCATGCTCACTATTAAATCTTTTTGCTAGATATCTTGCCATTTCAATATGAGCACTCTGATCCTCTCCAACTGGAACATACTCTGCCTTCTGAAGCAGAATATCACAAGACATCATAACTGGATACATTGCAAGGAGTAAAGAAGCATTAGATACATCAATATTTCTCTTTATTTTTTCTTTTAGAGTAGGTACTCTTAAAAGCTCTGAAATACTAATTAACCTAGAAAGGTATAGATTAAGTTCAGAAATCTCTTCAATCAGATGAGATTGTATAAACACATCACAATTATCTTTATCAAGACCAAGAGCGAAATAATCCTTAATAATATCCACTACATACTTTTGAGTATCCTCAGGTTTTGCATCAGTAATTGCATGAAGATCTGCTACAAAAACCATAGGCCTTTCTATCTTTTTTTCTTTCTGTAAAGACACAATGGTATTAACAGAACCAATTACATTTGCAATCGTAAGACCACCTGATGGCCTTATACCAGTAAAAACATGTACTTTGTATTCATTCTTTTTCATACTGCTAATTATACACTAAACAATAAATTAATATATAATAAAAGAGATGAAACTTGAAGATTTTAAGAGCCTAAAAGAAATACATGAGTACTTTGCACTGCACAACAGCTGTACATTAAAAAAATATGCAACACAACCTGTATATGAACTAACACCTCCTAAATCAGGAATAGTATTCATTGGAGAAGCACCTGGAGTAAATGAAGATAAACAAGGGAAACCTTTTGTAGGAGCGGCAGGAAAATTGTTAGATGAAATGCTAAGAAGTATTGGATATACAAGAGAAGATGTGTATGTAACAAATGTAGTTAAATACAGACCACCAGAAAATAGAGAACCTTTACCAGAAGAAAAAGAAGCATGCAGGGTATGGGTAAATGCAGAACTTCTCTTTATTAAACCTAAAGTGATTGTTGCTCTTGGAAGACATGCATTAGAAAGATTCTTACCACAAGAGCATGTATCAATAGCCCATGGGCAAGTATTTATACACAGTAGTGGTATTCCTGTTTTTGCAATGTATCACCCTGCAGCTGCTCTTTACAACCCTACTCTTAAAGAAACACTACAAGAAGACTTCTATAAACTTAAAGATTTTCTTGATGGTAAAATACAGCCTTTAGAAAATGAAGACGATAATCAAAAAGAAAAACAGCTTTTAATTAACGAAATACTTAAACTCTAATCAGACCAGCTTACATCATAAAAGATCTTTTCTGCAGCTGTCTCATACTCTGATATCTCTGTTGCATTAAACCATATCCCAATCTCCCTTTCTGCATTCTCTACACTATCAGAAGCATGAAGCATAGACCTTGTAACCCTGCCCTGTTCATCTGCGAGAGCAAAAGAATCAAGAGAGTAATCAGCCCTAATTGTACCAACATCACCATCTGCAGGACTTGTACTCCCAAGCATCTTTCTTACACCTGCAATTACACCAAAACCTTGAAGAACCATTACAAGCACAGGGCCACAAGTTAAATAATTAATATTTGACTCCCTAATCCACTTTCCTCTCTCAAGAGAATCCCAGCTAGAAGTGTCCTCACCTCTTGCTTCAGCTCCCTTTTTAGCCTTTTCACCTGTTTCAATTAAATATTTAGGATCATCGCTGTAATGCTTTCCTACCATTTCTCTACTAGGAGTAAGCATTTTCATAGCTACAATCTTAAATCCCTTTCTCTCAAACCTACTAATTATCTCCCCTACTATTTGTCTTTGTAAGACATCAGGTTTAAATATTACTAAAGTCTTCTCTTTGTTCTTTTCCAACATACTATTTATATATCAAATTATTTAGTTATTGTATCACATCTAATGTATAATTTGTGCATGAATGATTTTGAAAATATATTTAAAGAAATACAAAGTAAAAGTAAATGGGATAAAGACTCTTTGCAAAAAATACTTAAAAAGTATCCTAAAGAAGGAAAAGGCCTTTACAGACATGATGAATTAGTAAGGGAGTATAAAAAACTAACTGATGAAAAGAAGATACACCCTGATAAAATGGTAGAGAAAAGAATAAGGATGAAGCCAACAAGAACACACTCTGGTGTAGCAACAGTTACTGTAATGATGAAACCATATATGTGTCCAGGAAACTGTATATTCTGCCCAAATGAACCTAATATGCCTAAATCTTACATATCATCGGAACCAGGAGCACAAAGAGCATTAAAGAATAACTTTGATCCATATCTTCAAACATACAACAGAATATTAGCATTACAAAATATAGGGCATAGTACAGATAAAATAGAACTAATTATCCTCGGAGGAACCTGTTCAGTATATCCGCAAGACTATCTAATCTGGTTTACTAAAAGATGTTTTGATGCAATGAATAGTTTTGAGGAAACTTCATATGAAAAAGACAGTGGTATTGAAAATATAACATGGGAAGATCTTTTTAACTCTCAAAAAATAAATGAGATTTCTAAATGCAGAAATGTAGGACTAGTATTTGAAACAAGACCAGATTACATTACAAAAGATGAAATTGTAAGATTAAGAAAACTTGGAGCAACAAAAATACAGATAGGGGTACAGAGTCTTAATGACGAAATACTTAAGCTTAATAATCGAGGTCATACAGTTAAAGAAACAGAAAAGGCTTTTGAACTTCTTAGACTCGCAGGATTTAAAATTCATGCTCATTGGATGCCTAATTTGTATGGCTCAACTGTTAAGGAGGATATTAAAGATTTTAAAAAACTTTGGAGCAAGGACTTCTGTCCTGATGAATTAAAGATATATCCTACATCTATTATAAAGAACACAATATTAGAGAAATACTTTAATGAAGGAAAATATACTCCATATACATATAATGAGCTTCTTTCCCTTTTTACATCAATACTCCCTCTTACTCCAAGATATTGTAGATTATCAAGAATTGTTAGAGATATTCCTGCAGGGGAGATTATAAGTGGGAATAAAATAAGTAACTTTAGAGAAATAGCAGAAAAGGAGATATTAAAGAAAGGGAAAAAGCTTCAAGATATTAGAAGCAGAGAGATAAAAGATGAGAGTATTGTACTAAACAACTTACAGTTAGAGATAATAACTTACAAAACATCTGTTTCAGAAGAGTATTTTATCTCTTACAAAACAAAAGATAATGATAAGATATGCTCATTTTTAAGATTATCAATTCCTTTGAGAGAACCATTTATTGATGAATTAAAGAATTCCTCTGTTATAAGGGAGGTACATGTATATGGTAATGTTGTAAATATTGGAGAAAAAGATAATGGTAATGTACAACATCTTGGTTTAGGCAGAAAGATGATTAAAATAGCAGAAGATATTTCAAAGAGAAATGGTTTTAGAAAAATATCTGTAATATCTGCAGTAGGCACAAGACAGTATTATAGAAAGCTTCAATTTACTGATGGACTACTGTATATGTCAAAAGAAATTTAAGAATTTCCTCTGGAGTATTAACCTGCTCAACAGAAGATATGAAATCTGACACCCAATAATTATGAAAAAAGCCTAGAAATATTAAGGATAAAGAGCAAAAGCTCATATATATTCCTAATTCTAGGCTTCTCCTGCACTTATTTATTCTATTATTAACCATATTATCCCCACTGCTGTCATCAAAAGAGCAAAAGCACAAATACTCATTTCCAATTGGACTATAAACATATAAACCCCTTCTGAAATCTTACTTTGAATGTTCTTTACATTCATTAATCTGTCCAAAAGAACAATCACAATAAGCAAAAACATACCTACTAATATTAAACCGACATTTAACGGCATATTTTTTCTCCTTTATTCTTCTATTTTTCAAGTGCAGGGAACATATGTATTATACAATATATCAACAAAATCTTTTAATAATAGCTATTTCCTTACATTTATCCTACCCCCTATAAAATATGCAGTATATACCTCAGTATCATTTAAATATATTCTTTCAACTTGCCTAAATTCAAATATATCTCCCACTATTTCATTTGTATATCTAAAATCTCCATTAGTATATTCAGTAGGACCCCTATGTACCAATTCACCATCAGGACCTTTAGATAAAGCTTCTCTTAAGAAACCATATATGCTACCAAAATCAACACCATCTACAACCTTACCCCAGTATACACATCTAAATATATCTATCCCTTTCTCCCATATCGTTTCATTCCCACAATATGGCTCCCCTCCATAGTATTCATCTTCATATGAATATTCCCCAATATTAAGCTTAAGTACCTTTCCATTTTTACCATTATCAATATACTTAGAATTAGGATCTGAATACCCCTTCTCGTTAAACTCTCTTAATAGCTTCTTTAAATCTTCCCTTGATATCATGGTAGTCCAAATTAACTTAATTCTACTCAAACTCCTCTATATATTCCTTATACCCTTCCAGCACCTCCATTTTAGGAGCAATTATCTCTTTTGCTCTCCTGTGAGAAACATTGAAAGACTGCCAGTTATTTGAAGAACCCTTTCCTTGTACTCTCCAGTACATATAATATGCAAACTCTCCCTTTACACTCTCATCAGATATATCTAACATCTTAACCGTAACAGGCAAAGCATCATCAGATAAAGTAGTTAAGTAGTAAACATCAAGCTTTTTTCCATTATTAAACCTCTGTATATTCTTCTGTGCAATAAAAGCATCAGGATTTAATATATTCATTCCAACAAGAAAAAGAATAGCGGAAAGAAACACTCCTAAACTAAAATTACTCTCTTTCCCATTCTTTAATACTTTGTAAATAAGCAAACCAAAAACAACGGTAAGAAAGATAATAAAAACATGACTATACAACCTCAAAGTAGTAAAACCATATGCATCTTCATAAAGCAAAAGACGCATAAATGCAGATACCATTATTACAATTACCTCTACAACTAATAAAGAACTTAATATCTTAAATATTCTTAAACTACTACCCTTCTCTCTGTGTATATACCTATCAAGCCCAAAAAGAAGAAAGAAAGATATAACAGCAACACCAATTAATTCAAAGAAGCCTCTTCTTGCATACTGTGCATATGTAAAACCTAAAGAAGATATATTACTCTGTCCACCAAAAAGATAAGTAATTTGAACAGATATAAAAATGAGAAATAACAGATTAACAGAGCCAAGAAGAATATAACTCTCTATACTCCCAATCCTTAATTTTCTCTCTTTACTACCAATTACCTCTTTCTTAACATTAAAAATATATGAGTATGCACCAACAAATGCACAAGATACCAGCAAAACAAGTAATATCCTAACAATAGTTTCTCCCTCTACATTTATATTTACTAAATCAGACATATATTTCTGAAATACTAAATCTGCAGAGGAAAAAAGAAGTATGAAAATAATCAAGAAAGGAATAGAAATTAATATGCCTCTTACAATCTGAGATGACACCTTTTTATCTTTACTCTCCTTTTTCAAAGAGGATAACTCTGAAACACTTTTGAAAAAAGGAGTAACAAACTTAAAGGGAGTAAACGGTACAACTATATAATCTCTGATTAAGTAATTACTTATCTTTTTATCAAAACATAAATCGGCAATTAACAGTAAAAGATATATACAAGCAACAACATTTAAGAAAGTAAGCAGTTCACTTGAACGAACAGCAGTCATAACACTAAAGAAAAACAGGGGTATTAAAAGTAAGAGTGCATCTTTTTTAATTTTCTTTTTATACACATATGATATACCAAAAAGACCAAATACTATTAATAATATGTAAAGAGGAAAAGCAATACCAAGACCTTTATCATAAAAGAAATAATCAAAAAGAATACCTAGTAAAACAGATATAGAGAATATACTTATTATTTTATTCAGCTCCTGTTTCTTCATGTATATATTTATACATAATATATTAATACATATCTATTATAAAACACATATGGAGAAATAGAAACAAGAATGGGTGTACAGGGGCTCGAACCCTGAACCTAACGGTTAAGAGCCGTTTGCTCTACCAATTGAGCCATACACCCATAAATAAACAATGAATAATACCAGTGAAATGTACTTTTTTCAATACATTAAACCTTACCAATCTTTGAAACAACAATATTCTTTGTGATCCACTCCTCATCTTTATCAACCAGTATCTCACTATCACCCTCAATCTCTACAACCTTGTAATTAGTATCCAGAACCTCCAACCTGTACCTTCCACTCTCTGCAAGCATTCTATACCTACCCATATTATCAGTTACCCTCTTAAGTACAATCCTATCAAACTCAAGCTCTCTTAAACCAATCACAACACTACTTACAGCATTCCCATCTGTATCTTTAACTACACCATATTTACTTCTCTTCTTAAAAGTTCCTCTCATCATTAAAATCAATGAGGGAATATAAAGAAGAAGTATTAAAAGTGTAAGCCAGTATGGATCTTTAGAAAATGCATATATTGCAAATATTAAACCAACTATAAAAAGGAAAATATTTAAAATATTTAAAAATACTCTTATCCTTCCCTTTAAAATTTCTTCCCATGCTTTAAACTTAGAAACATCCCGAGGATCTAGTGGAATAGAAAAGTTAAACTCCTCATTCTCCTTAACCTCAAAATATTCTCCATGATATACATCTTTTAGAGGATAATCATCTTTACCAAAAACAATTGAAGAAGGAAAAATATACCCTTGTGCAGTAACAACAATTTTATACCTTCCACCACTAAGTTTTGCTGAAAAATACCCTTTAGAATCAGTAACATCTGTCCACACCATTCTTCCATCTTCACTGTATACTCTAATAATTGCTTGAGGTATTGGATCCTTTGTAAGAGAATCATATACATATCCTAGAGGTTTTGCACCTTTTCTAAAACCAAGCCATGAGAGAAGATGTATAAAGAATTGAACAAAAGCAAACGGAAGATTAAGCAGACTCCCAAATGCAAGCAAGAATGCTATTAAAGAGGTAACAATACTTGTTGTAGCAGTGATAGCAGTAAGATTACCAGAAGGCAGTTGTCCTATTGTCTCATCAAGATTATTCGTTATATCCTCTACTACCTTATCTACTCTATCAATAATTGTAGGCTCTGTAATTTCTTCCTGCTCATGAGGTATTTTTAATTCTATACCGCATACCCTTCTAATATTGCCAGCAGCATCACTTGCTTCAACACAAAATTCATAGCTGTCTCTTAGATAAACCCCTGATACTCTCTCCAGATTCCCAAGTTTAACTTTAACAATGAGAAGATCTCCCTCCATATGATAATCCGAAGTACAATGATATGTATGACCTCTAGAGTCAAGACACATAAATACTGCACTGTTAAGCTGAAGGTTATCTCTTACTGAAAAAAGCATCTCAACAGTAAAGTTTGTATCCCAATCAACTGTGTTATTCTCACCAACTCCCCCAATATCAATTGTTTTAATCTCAGGGACTAAGGCATCTTGTACACTAAATACAGAGCTTGACCATGCACTTTCTCCTCCCCATTGATTTCTTGCCTTAACACGATAAAAGTACATCTTTTCATTCTCAAGATTGGTAAATTCATATGATGTAGAATTAATCCATTCAGAATTACCAACTACATTATTAAAGTCAGGATCAAGTGCTACCTCAGCATAGTAAGCATACTGGGACCCCACATTACTCCAAACAACAGTATTTACAGTACCCTTTGTATAGTAAGGCTCAGGAAGAAGTATAGGTACAGGAACAGGAACAACATAAAGTGTTTTAGTATTTTGAATTTCAATATTAAAACCCAATGTAGTATCCAAGGCACTCACAGTGAATGTACCAGGATTTGTTGAATACACCCAGCCTGTTGCTCTACCAGAAGAATCAGTAGGTAAAGTCGGCTGAGTAATAACTAGAGTTGGAGAAACTATAACAACAGTTCTACCTTGTATACCTACTCCTGATGAAGATAGTATTCTAACTGTAACTGTACTTGGCTGATAAATCTCTACAGTAACAGGATTAATATTTAAAGTAGAATATATATCAGCAGTTATCTGCCCATTAACAGTAACAGGAAGTGTGTTTGCCTTTGTGCATTAACATTTCCTATAACTAAAAGAAAGAAAAAGATAGCAGGAAAAAAGTTAAAATTTTTACAAAGGCAGTTTTAAATCTCATATCTAATTTTCTTCAATAATTTTCTTTATATATACATCCAAAGCTGTGCTAAACTCCCTGCTCTTATATATATCACCCCCTATCTTAATACCACTTCCTCTTTTACTGTAGCAGTTTTTACACAGAAGAGCAAAGCTACTAGTGTCAAGATACTCTAGATTCTCTTTACTTCCGCATACACTACAAACAGTAAAATCACTTAAATATCCCATCTCTTTTAAAAACAGTAGCCTAAACCTATTAACACTCTCAATATCAAAGTTCTTTTTACAAAGGCTCTCAAGCATATTAAAAATTTTTACATTTGGGTCACCCTCCTGCATTATTTTACTAATCATATCCAATATTCTTTTAATATCTCCTATTCTATCTTTTACAACATCTATATCAGAGGAAAATATTAGTTGAGACTCTGTTAAAACTGGAAGTCCTCTACCTTCATAAAAAGAAATATCCGAAATACTTAATGTCTGCATATTACCTCTGTTCTTACTATTAATCTTCCTTATACCCTTAGCAAATAAAGAAAACTTTCCTGTATACTTTCCAAGTACAGTAAGCACCTTATCTGCTTCAGAATAGTTTACAGATTTTAAGACTATAACAGTATCTTTAGCCATTATTTTGTCTCTCCTTTAGTACGTCTTCAACATATGTTCTTAATTTGTACTGGAATATCTCAGATGCAAACTGTTCTGCCTGTTTTCTGCAGTTATCAGGCTTAAACTCTTTTTCATCAAACTTCTTTAATACTTTTGCTAATGACTTGTATTTATATTTATCAAAAAATATCCCCGTTTTAGGATTTGTATCAGAAATAGTCTCAACTACACCACCATCCCTGTATGCTATTACAGGAGTACCTGCAGCATTAGCTTCAACAGGTATTATTCCAAAATCTTCCCCTTTAACAGGAAATATTAAAGATTTTGCTTTTGCAAGTAGAACAGGCTTTTCTTCATCAGAGAAATATCCTAAAAACTTTACTAATCCCTTAGCATTTAAATCTCTTACAAGATTCTTCATTCTATCTAAATCATCACCTATACCACCAATTTTAAGTGGTACTTTAGCAGAATATGCTGCCCTAATTGCAAGCTCTACACCCTTGTAAGTTTCAACCCTCCCTAAATACAAAAACCAGTTCTCTTTACGATACCCCCTGCTTGCTTTTTCAATTCCTGTTACATCAACAGGAGGATATATTACATCTGCCTCTATATCATAGTATTTCTTAATTCTTTCTTTAACTGCATTAGATATTGCAATCATTCTATCAACTCTTTGTGCAGCTCTTTTATCTTTATCTCTCCATTTATCTTCAATAAAGGTATTCTCAAAAAGAGAGTATATCTTAAACAAGAACTTATTTACTCCCTTAAGCTGCTCACTACTTTTAATGCTTCTCTTTTCTTTGTCCCATAAAAACTTAGGAGGAGACATGCATATATTTATATGAGGTATACTCCCATGAGCAAACTTAGCAAATGATATTGATAATGATACTATTGCATCATATCCATTAAATCTAAAAGATCTATATGCTAAAGGTAAAAACAAATTGTAAAAATGCTTTAACTTAAATTTCCATGGGAAATATTGCATAAAAGAGGTTTTAACTACTACATTAGGAAACTCTCTTTTAACAAATTCTTTATCACAAAAAGCTGTGAAAAGTGTTTTGTTATCAAATGTATCAAGTATATATTTAAGATGAACTTCTGCCCCTCCCTTTTTGTAAAGTGGATCTGCTACTACTGCAATATTATAATTTTGTACCTTAGGCATATTTAATTAAGAAATATTAAAATCTCCCTATTATACCTATTATTTTTAATAATTTTAAGAGAAATATACTTTAATGAATATTAAAGTTCTGGAAGACCGCCATCACCAAAGTCATCTATTGGGAAATCATCATCTTCTTCCTTATCAAGTTCTGCAACAATATCATCTAAATCATCTACTGCTTCAATCTTTACATCAATATCAGAATCATCATCAGGGAATATGTCTTCTAAGGTATCAATCTCATTACTATCATTCTCCTGCTCATCAAGAATAATTGTGGTAGATTCAGGTTGATCAATAATATCTATTAAATCATCTTCTTCTTTTCCATTAGCAATCTTCTCCTGCGCAAGTCTATCTTCTACTTTTTTAATAAACTGCTCAGCTTCATCTCCAAACTTCTCAACGACATCAATTACTCTCATAGGTTTACCGCAGTCAGGACAGAATTGTATATAATCTACTTCTTCTCCGCAGTTAGGACATGAAAAGAAAACTACATGTACACTCTGTCTTTGGGGAACCACCTTTTGTATTTCTTCTTCTTTTGCCATTGTAATAATAAGTTGTTGTAATCTAGGATATTACAATTTGGAGATATAGGTCAATAAACCCATAATATATGTCCCATATTCTTTAAAAGTTCGAATCAGCTAAAAACAGCATATTAACTAGATTAGCCGTATTTAGGATAACAGCATTTCTTGTATTTCTTTCCACTTCCGCATGGACATGGATCATTCCTTCCTACTTTTTTCTGAGACCTTTTTACAGTCTGCTGTTTGTCTACATTCCCAGGCCTATTATCATTTAAACTTTTTACCTGCTCTTTCTGTACTCTAATAGGAGCTCTTAATTGATCTTCTCTTTTAACAACTCTTACCTTAAAGAATCTATTTACAAGGTCATTATCAATACTACTTAACATAGAATCAAAAAGTCTAAATCCTTCATTTTTATACTCTACCAACGGATCTCTCTGTGCAAGATTTCTTAAAGAAATACCCTCTCTTAAATCCTGCATATTATCCAAATGCTCCATCCAGTATCTATCAATACTCTGAAGTATTAAAACCTTAGACAGTTCTCTCATAGGAAGTGTACCAATTCCATATATATGCTCAATAAAGGCAACAAGAGCAAGCTTCTTCAATTGGGAACCCCTCTGTGCAGAATCTTTACCGTACAAATCTCTAAAATACTCAACACTATCCTTAAACTTAAGTCTTTTAGTAGCTTTTTCAAATATCTCATCTGTAATGAGATTTTTAATCTGAATATACAAGTTTCTTTCTTCAATATTATCTATCTTCATATCATCCTCAAGCTGGGAAGATATAAGGAAATCAATATGTTCTAGAATTTTCTTTAATACGAATATATCAAGAGGAGTAAGCTTAAACTTTAAATCATTAAGAAGTGATATATCCCAAGTTTCATTCCTAGTAAGAGAAAAACTATCAAGCTCATCTTGAAGTCTATCAATATCTATAGACAGTACATATTTAATATCCTTCTCTAAATCAACCTTGCTTTCAACATACGGCTGTTTTGATATTTCTAAAACCTTTGTTCTAAGATCATATATAATGTTTCTCTGCTGATTAAGAACATCATCATATTCAACAAGATGTTTTCTAATATCATAGTTATGAGATTCTACCTTCTTTTGAGCATTCTCAATAGTTCTACCTAATATACCCATGGATATAGGGGTGTTATCATCAAGCCCTACACTTGCCATAATCATCTGCATCCTATCACCTCCAAAAAGTCTCATAAGGTCATCTTCAAATGAAACATAAAAGACAGATTCACCAGGATCTCCCTGTCTTCCAGACCTTCCTCTTAACTGATTATCTATTCTTCTTGATTCATGCCTCTCAGAACCAATTATATACAGCCCACCAAGCTCTCTGACACCCTGCCCAAGTGCAATATCTGTTCCTCTACCTGCCATGTTAGTAGCAATAGTTACAGCACCCTTCTGGCCTGCCTGAGCCACGATTTTAGCCTCTTTCTCATGATATTTAGCATTTAGTACCTCATGCTTAATTCCCTCCTTAGAAAGCATATCAGAGAGAATTTCAGATTTCTCAACAGAAGTAGTACCTACGAGTACAGGCTGTCCCTTTTTATGATGTTCCTTTACATCCTCTACAATAGCTTTAAACTTACCCATTTGAGTTCTATATACAACATCATTGTAATCTTTTCTTACCACAGGCTTGTTTGTAGGAACAACGATAGTATCAAGCCCATATATTGATGCAAACTCTTCAGCCTCAGTAAGTGCAGTACCTGTCATACCAGAAAGATAGAAGTAAAGCCTAAAATAGTTCTGTAGTGTAATAGTTGCCATAGTTCTACTCTCTCTCTTTACCTCTACACCCTCTTTTGCTTCAATTGCCTGATGCAATCCCTCACTATACCTTCTTCCAGGAAGTACTCTCCCTGTAAATTCATCAACAATTAAAACCTCTCCATCCTTAACCATATACTCATCATCCCTTTTGTAAAGCTCTTTTGCTTTAAGTGCATTATCTAAATGATATGCAATTTGAGGATCTTCATATATATTCTTAACCTTAAGAAGTTTCTCTACATAATCTACACCCTCATCAGTCAAAGACACAGAGTTAGATTTCTCATCAACAGAGTAATGCTTCTCCCTTTGAAGCTGATTTACGAGATTCGCAAACTGCCTATACATCTCATTTGATGCTTGAGCACTTGTAGAAATAATCAAAGGAGTTCTTGCCTCATCAATGAGAATGGAGTCTGCTTCATCAACTATTGCAAAGTATCTTGGTCCCTGCACTCTGTCATCTAAATCAGAAACCATATTATCCCTAAGATAATCAAAACCAAATTCATTGTTAGTACCATATACAACATCACAAGCATATGCCTCTTTTTTAGTACACTCAATCAGATTAACACCACTCATATGGTCATACTTAAGTCTTCCCTCTTCCTTTACCCTTCTGTTTCTCTCATCAATTAACTTCTTAGCCTCATCCCCTTTCAGCTTTATAGCTTCTTCGTCAGAAATAAACCTGTACTGTGTACCAGAATTAATTGCAGAAGTAGTCATTCCCAGACTATTAAGTATATGTCCTGTCCACTCAGCATCTCTTTTAGCAAGATAATCATTAACAGTAACTAAATGAGCACCCCTGCCAGTTAAAGCATAAAGATAAAGAGGAAGGTTAGCAGCAAGAGTTTTTCCTTCACCAGTAAACACCTCAGCAATCTTGTTATCAAACAAAACATAACCTGCCATAAGCTGAACATCAAAATGTCTATGATTAGCAACCCTCTTAGATGCTTCTCTTACAACAGCAAATGCCTCAGGAAGTATCTCCCTGAGTCTTACTTTTTCACTATCTAAAATCTTTTTAAGCTCTTCCCTGTTGTAATTATTAAAATCCAGCCTTGCACTATCCAAGTTTACCCCTATCTGTTTTCTAAAATACTCAGTCTTTTCCCTAAGCTTATCATCACTTAATCTGCTTACATCCTTTTCTAAAAGATTTATCTGTTCTACTATTTTTTGAATTTTTGCTATTTGTTTCTCATTAGAATCAAACAGCCCTTCGAATATTTTTATCATAACTTCTGATTATATCAGTAATTTAATTTCATACAAGGTAATTTAAGTATTTTTTAATCATTAATATATACAATTTAAAAATGATAGTACCGTTACTTCTCTCTACCATTTTAGCACTAACACCTGTCTGGGAAAGTAAGAGTGTACACTTCTCATGGGAAAGTAAAGGAGAAGGATATGTATATGAGTTTGAATCATACACAGACTGGGAACTAACAAAGCTTTACCTTACTTTACCACCCACAACTAAAACACATATAGACCCTGTATTCTATCACTCAGGAAAATATTACCAAAGGATAAAGTACTATAACCCAAATACACCAGAAATATATAGCTACTGGTACTTAGGTCAGTTTTATCTTAACCTGCAAGAAGGAATTTTAAGTGAAGACGGTCCTGAGAACCCTCCCCCAATAGAAGATGAGCCAGAAAATGAACCAGAAAATGAGATAGAACAGGATGATGAGGTAAACACACCTAATGAAAATACACAAGAGACATTAGAACAAATTAAATTTCAGCTTCCCACTATTCCTGATTTCAGAGAGAAAATAGCTGACATATTTAAAAAAGAAGATACACAAAGAAAGCAAGAAATAGATAACAGTGATACATGTAAAATATCAGTACTTAAAAATGAAGAAACAAAGATAAAGGAGTGGGATTGTGATATTGATATAGAGGTATCAACTATTAAATACATTGATTGGGATAAATACTACTCATTAGAAATACAAGGAAAATACCCCAAAAGTATTAAAGCAGAAATACAAATATATGAGTGCAAGAAGTTTAGTATTACAGACATTAATACATGGAATAAATGCAAAGAAGTTCTTACTGATACATATACAGGAGATATTAATTTAATATATTTTGGAAAAATATATGCTAACAACAAAGCAGGAACTCTTACTAATTTTAATTTCACAGATTCAGAATTTCAGACAAGAAGTACCTTTGTAAATGACATATCAAAGCAGGATGTAAAAGTATATTTTAGTATCTATTCTCAATTTAAAAGCAAAGAATGGATTGATCTTGCATATACAACACAAAAAAGTATAACTATACCAACTGCAGTTAAAGCTGCTGCTGTAAAACCTTTTTCCTTTCCACTAAGTAAACTTATAGGGGTCACTCAATGGCATGGGTGTACTCAATATCAGTGTCCTCACAAAGGAATTGATTTTGGGGCTAGGTTACATAATGTAATTGCAGTTGGAGATGGTATTGTTGCAGACATTGGTTTTGATAAATATGGGGGAGAGTGCAACCAAGGAGGAAGATATATCATTGTCAAGCATACAAATGGTATGTACTCTGCATATATTCACTTAGACTCTTTTTTAGTAAAGAAAGGGAATTCAGTAAAGAAAGGTCAAGTTATTGGTATAAGCGGAAATAGCGGAATGAAAAACTGCCAGCCTCTTGGGTATCATCTACATTTTGAAACAAGAAAAGGGCTCTCTTCATCGACACATACAGACCCTGTTAAATATGTTAATGTTGATTGGAACTTAATTCCTACACTCCAGTACAAACAGTTTCCAGGCAGACTTACAGGAGATAATCCTCATCCTAATTTTTAAAGAAAATATATGTTTAAAGAAATTCTTTTTTACATTCTCTCCCTCATATTTCCTTCTCAAAAGGAACAGTATACAAGGGAATATATGATAAACACAAAGTATCTCCCAGTAGAGGTTTTTTGGATTGATAATACTAATGTACTCCTTAGCTCATACGGATACACCCAGTTATTTAATACAGAGAATAGGGATAGTAGTATTATAGATACATGTGAGAATTGTATATATGGATATGATAAAAACTTTGTATACTGCAAATATATAAATAGAGATATTAAAAGCAAAGATCAATTTAGTACAACCATTGAAATTTTTGATATTAACAATCAGCTTCTTTACAGTAAAGATATATTTCAGACAGTAGCTCCAGTAAAATGCGGAAGCTCTTCTATTCTTCTTCATACTAATGATCCTAATCTAGAACAACATAGCTATATCTTAGATATTAAAAAAGATAGTTTAAAAGAGATAAAAGAGAATATTAAAGATACAAAAGAATGGTTTAACAATGATAAAACTAAAAAGATTATAATTGGAGAAGATAAAAGAGTATGGCTATTTAAGTCCTAATTTAGTAAATTTATCCACCGTATCTGTATTATCCAATTTCTGATTGATATATCTTGGTAGTGTAAATGTAAATGTACTACCCTTACCCTCTTCACTCTCTACATTTATCTTTCCTCCCATTAATTTCACTAATCTAAAAGTTACATACAAACCTAAGCCAGTTCCTCCTGGTCTTACTATCTTTGATTCTAAATAATTATTCGCCCTGTAAAACTTACTACCTAATTTAGGTATATCTTCCTTAGGTATCCCCTTACCTGTATCACTTACACTCACTATTATGTTCTTCTCATCAAATCTAGCCTTCACATCTATTCTACCTTTATCTGTATACTTTACTGCATTACTTATTAAATTATTTAATACCTCTATTACTCTTACCTTATCTGCATATGCAAAAGGAAGTCCTTCCTCTATATCTGTATATATCTTTACACCATCTTTTAAATCACTCTCATTGCCATGTACTGACATCTCTATACTCTCTTTTATATCTACCTTCTCTCTCCTTATCTCCACCTTATTCCCTTCTAACTTAGCAGAGGTAAGAAGTGTATTTATTAACCCTATCTCTGTATCTATTGCCTTCCTTATTCTATCCAAATACTTCGCATACTCCTCAGGATTACTATCTATATACTTCCTTAACATCTCTGCATTCAACTTTACTATTGTTGCTGGTGTCCTTAATTCATGTCCCATTATATCTATCATGTCATTCTCTTTTCTCCTTGCTTCTTCTAACTCCTTCACCTTTATCTGTAACTCCTTTGTCTGTTCATCTACCTTCTGCTGAAGTACAGAATTAAATTCCGACAGTTGCTCAAACAAAATAGCACGAGTTAAATACACAGCAGTTGTATCAGATAATGACTCTAGAAATTCTATCTCCTCATCTATATAAGTTGAACTAGAAGAATTTCCTTCCCCAAGAACACATACTGCTAAAAGGTCATGTTCATACACTATAGGTAGAAGTAGTACTAATCCCTTAGTTTGCAACTCATTAATGAATTCCTCAAGAGAGAGAACTGCTGACGAATTCTCATCCTGAAGAATACTCATCAAGGTTGGAGGAGCAAGATATTTCATATCTTTTAAGTCCTCTTCTTTCTCTATAGTTTCAAAAATTAGTTCGTAATTAATATCACGATACTCAATATACTGCTTATTTATAACTTCATTACCCTCTTTTGTAATTATTGATATATACTCTGGAGAAAGTGCTTTCTTAAGAGTTTCAGCAAACTCATTAAGAATTTCATTTTTAGCAGATAACTTGCCCAACTTTCTATTGTACTCTTTCAATACAAATGAAGTATCCAAACCAGGAGTAATAATTTTAGATTGAATTTTATTTAATACAAAACCTCTAAAACTTTCATAAAAGATTGAATACAAGAAAGCACAGAACAAACCAAAAAGAACAAATTCTAAATTAATTACACTTTCCTCAAAAACAATCCTATCTATATTTGTAAAAAACAAAAATGCCAAAAACATCATGACTGATGTAAGTACAGTAAAAAGAATCTTTCCAGCAAGGAGTCTAATATTAAACAGTTGATACCTAACCATACCAATGAACATAAGAGCTAAGAAAACAACAGTAAACTGAGGACCAACCCAGACCAGCTTATAATTTCCTAAAAGGGGAAGAATGAGATTGTATACCATTCCAAGAACACCTGAAATAAGGAGACCAACAAAAATCAAAATCATCTGCTTCTGAATAATACCTGACGATTTTAACAGCTTATTCAGCACTACAACTAAAGTTGCTATAAAATATGAAGCGAACACAATTGCATATACTATATGTCCTGGTTTGTAAAGTATCATCACATTCCCACCCTCTTCTATAACTGCCTGTTTAAGAAGTAAATCATTACAACATACAGTAATTACCGATATGGCAAGAATTGGTAATATGAGTAAAATTCTGTAAAAAGGTTTAATTGGTTTCTCTTTTGCTAAGGACAGTGCAAATACTAGTAAATAATATGCAACCAAAATAGATGCGACATAATGAAACTTTGCCCATAACATTGCCACCTCAGGTGACTTAGCAGCTAAAAAGCCTCCTAGTCCTATACCCCAGAAGCCAACACAAAACAAACTTCCTGCAAAATATTTAATATAAGTTGTAACTCTTGATTCCTTTAGTGTGTATATACCAAAGATGATATTAACAATAGATAGAAACATTAATGCATATACATAACTTTCCATTATAGGCAGTTTTTAATTTTATAAGTAGTTTTTAATTTTTTTTAACGATTAATAATTGCAGTAGCATATGCCTTATTAGGCGTAAGATATACCTCTTTAACATGTAAACCAGCTTCCTCTATTTGTTTTATAAATTCCTCTGTTTTCTGAGGATGCAACTGCTTAAATCCCATTTTATCAAAGAGTGCCTGCTGAGGGTTATCTACTAGTGCTGTCAAAATAAAGGTATCAGAATCTTTCATAGCTTCTGACATACGATCCAAGAATTTTTTCCTATCATCTGGATTAAGATACTCCCAAAAGCCAGTACATTCAAAAAGCTGTGATTTAGAACTCTCTATTTCTGACGGAATCCCCTCATTTATCAAATCTGAGGACAGATATTTTATTCCCACACCTAAATCTTTATACTCTTCTCCAGCCTTTTTAATAGCTTCTGCTTTTTCATTTGCCTTAGGAGAATAATCTACACTTACTATCTGCATACCATATTTTCCAGTCTGATAAATAGCCTCAATAGGAATTATACAACTTCCACCTGCTATAGAAACTATTCTCTGAATTTCATTATCTGCTATATTTTTTGCAATAACATTACTAATAACAATTCTTCTCTGAAGACATCCTACCGCAATATCAAGATTATCTAGTAAACCGTTTACCTTAGGAGGAACATTTATCCTATATATTATATCCATTGTCCCATTTGATAAACCAGAAGAAATCCCTTTAGTTAAAAGAGACCACAATGCAGGTGTACTTCCAGCAATAAGACCCAATCTTAGAAATACCTCTGTTTTTGAAGAAGCATCCATTATTGAATTTAATCTTCTTCCCAAGGTAAGATCTGGCTCTGTTTTAAAATCAGCTTGTGGATAAGTATATAGTGGAGCACCTGATATCTCACCTATTTTAAGCTCTTCTAAGAGTGGCCTCTCCTCAAATCTTGGGCTCTTTAAATCATTAACTTCAAATCTTTCTGATATATCAACTTTTTCTTGTGTATTATTTGTATCTATTAGCTTTTCTTCTTCCATTAATACTTTATTTTAATTTATATAAAATGCTAAATTATACTAAAATTTCGTTTAATTATAAAATGCTTCGTTGTATTCAACTATTTCGACCTAACTTAAGAAACCTATCCTAGGTTATTTGTCTAAAGATTTAAATGCCCTTATTGTTTCTTTAACCGCCCTCTCCCATGAAAACATTTCAGCCCTCTTAATACCCTTCTTAATTATCCCATCTCTAAACTCCTCATCAGAATATACCCTATACATAGCATCACCAACCTCCTTCTCATTCAAACCATCAACTAAAATACCACAATCACCTAATATCTCAGGATAACAAGACCCTCTATGAGCAATAATTGGTGTACCATACCTCATTGCTTCAACAGCAGCCATCCCAAAACCCTCATACAAAGATAAATGAACAGAAGATATACTATTTTGCAACAAAGGTTTAATATGACTATCCTCATAAAAACCAATAAAAATAACATACTCCTTCAATCCTAAACACTTAACTATATTCTTAAATCTTACAGCCTCAGGATTAATATCCTTTGTAAAATCCTTTCCTGCAATTACAAGATACGGAGCCCTTTTATCATTCTTAACCCTAGCAAGAAACTCTCTATACCCCCTTATAACCCCAATAGAATTTTTGTTTTTTGTTAAACCGCCCCCACTATATATAAAATACCCCCTCTCCTTGTAATCTTCTGGTAATTTACTATCCCACCCAGTTGTATTCCCATCAATATCAGTTTCAACATCTAAGTATATTGGAAATATTTTTTCTTTAGGATATTTAGGAAAGTACTTCTTGAAATCTTTTGCAGTATATTTTGAATTAGCAATTACTGCACTACAATATTTAGCTTTCCTCATTTCAATCCAATACAAAATCTTTTTAATAAAGTTTTGAATAGCTCCTTTTTCTGAATATATGTTAAAGATGGGTAGTATGAAATCATGAACCATAAGAACAGTAGAAATATGCCTTGAAGGAACACCAATCCAAAAATACGGACAGAAATATATAGAATCCTGTCTTCTTACCTTTCTAATAGCAGGGAGTATTTTACTGTGGTATGTAATAATATTTTTGTAATCAGAAACCCTTAACTCTCCTAATCTGTAAACTTCTACATTACTACTCTTAATATACTCATCTATAGTTGACGGTCCATCAAACATTAAAAGAGTAAGATCAATACCATTTTCAATTAATCCCTTAACAACATGTTTTGTATACTTCCCAATACCATGGAAATTTAACTGATTCTGAGTTGTGGTACAGTCAACAATAATATGCACAATTTAAATTATTAAAGTAAGTATATATATAATCATACCGATACACACCCCAATCTTCAATACAATACTTGTAACTATACCAATAAATGACCCAAGACCAGCTTTTAAACTATTATGAGCATCTTTTTTAGAAAAGAGATACTCACCAAGTGAAGCTCCCAAGAAAGAACCTATGAGCATACCTGCAATACCTCCCATAATAGACCCAAGCATCAATCCAATTACTGCCCCAATTGCTCCATATTTACTTCCTCCAAGACTCTTAGCACCAAGAGCAACAGTTATATTATCAATAAAGGTAGAAAGAAGTGAAAGAAAAAACAGTATTATTAATATTACTGGAGTAATAATTAAAAAATCTCCATAGAATGCAAGAATAACTATAGCAATATACACAAGCCATACACCAGGAAATGAAAACAGTGTAAGAATTATTCCACCAATAGCTAGAATACATAAAAACACATATATTAAAATATCAACCATATAAAAACATCTAAACTTAACTAAATCTCTTCAATCATTTTTACAAGTTTAATAATATCATCTTCTTTCCTCTTTTATATCATACTTATCTCTTTTTAACCCTTTAGCACATTTAAGAATCTCTTTCCATTCACAGCAATATACAATCTTTCCACTATCAACAAACCTTTTAAACCTTTCATAACTATATTTTGATGTAACAATTGATTTTATACCCAAATTAGCTGCTTCAATTATAGTAGAAGACCTCTCTGTTATATGAACATCACAAACCTTAAAAAAAGAATACAAAGGTAAGAGATAAATATTATCAATTGCAAAACCACACTTTGTATCTCCTATTCTTTTCTTAGTATATTCAAGCATATCTACTCTCTTAGGATGAACTCTAACAAACCAAAACCAATCAGAAGGACTATGCTGTATTGCCCTTATAATTTCCCTATCATGACCATTTTGAGGATCAACTGTATAAAGAATTACTTTTGAATATTTACTAAGTAAATACCTCTCTTTAAGCATATTAGTATAATATTGAACTACCTCATTACTATCATCTTTCCACATTTCTAAAAAATTATTTCCTCCTACAAATACCTTTGTATTTCCTTTTATCCATTTTAATAATGAGCTCTTTTCTTCATCACTCCATACATAGAAGATATCAGGATGTAGATTAAACCCATTTTTAGGAACTCTTTTGTAACTACCATATGCATAATGCAAATCTCCTTGTACTCCATGCTGGATATCAATTACAGGAATAGACAATTTTTTACATGAAGATACAAGGGCAAAACCATATGTACTGTAATAACAAAGTATGAAAACTGCTTTAGGTTTTAATTTTTTCAACCTCTTAGTAAAATACTTCTCTATCCTTTTTATTCTACTCACTTGCGCTAAAAGGTTCTTTAACTCAAGCTCTTCTGAATATATATTATTTTGCTTAAGAAAATTAATAAATTCACTATAATTCTCAAGTTTGTAATTTAATAAAGGAGGCTTTTTAAAATAAATTTTCACTTTATCAAGTACAAACATCATATCCAAGCTGAATTGAAAAAACTCTCCACTATTATACAAAGGTGTCTCCACCTTATACCCTCCTATTATTGTCTTACATTTATAACCTGATTTTTCAAATTTATCCCTTAGTGGATCTGTTCTAGTAAAGTAATATTTCCCCTTTATATCTGCAATATGAACACCATTCTCAACAAACAAAAAATCAACATTCTTGTCTTTGTTCTTTAACCAATTCTTAAGATTATTCTTGTAATACTTATAAAGATTCTTAATATATCTCTCATAAAGAATATTCTTTTGTGATGGAGATTTACTTTCAGAAAGCTTTGAACCAATCCTAAACCTTACATATGGCCATATATCTAAATCATCAACACTCCATTTATCTACTGGAAATTTCTCTTCAATTTCATTTAGAATTTTTATTATCTCCTTTGATTCCATGTAAATATACTTTCAGATTATCTATTTGATGTGCAATACTTCCTCCAAATTGCTTTCTGTTTACTAACAGCAGAATTAAGATACAAACCAATACATATATGATTTTAATAATTAAAACAACCCAGAAATTTAAATTAAGATTTATAAACACAAACAATGACATTAAGAAAGGAAGAAGTATTAAAGATATCATCCTTTTGTACTTAAACCCTACATCAATAAACTGTTTTGAACCAATACATGTAGTTAAACTTAAAACAAACATAGATATCATAGTAGCAATAGCAGAACCAATCATTCCATATCGAGGAATTAACACATAGTTTAAGCCAATATTTATTAGTGAACAGCAAAGAGAGTACAGCGGAACATACTTAACCGCCTTTTTTGTATAGTTAAAGATGTTAATAAAAAAGAAATACAACCCATTAAATACATATCCGAATGATATAAAAGGAATTACTTTCCATGCTTGTACATACCCCTTATTTATAAACAAGTAGATTACTTCAGGAGAAAACAGAGAGATACATAAAGAAAGAATTGAATATATAAGAATAATAAACTCAGCAAATCTAACAATATTACTATTATCTCTCTTCTCTTTTTTCATCTGGCTATAAAACCAAGGAGTATATGAATGATTTAGTGCAACAGTAATCATGTTAACAACACCTGCTATTGTAAAACCAATGGTATATACACCTACAGTTTCAATAGATACAAGATTATTAAGTATTAACCTGTTTACAGAAGCCAGCCCCCATCCAAAAAGGGCATGAAAGAATATCGGCCAAGAGTATGAGAAAGACTCTTTAAGAATATCTTTGTCTATTTTAAGAATCATTCTTTTCTTCAATCTAAAGAAAACAACCAAAGTCATAAGGAAATCTGCAATAAGAGTACCTAATACTACCCCTTCTGCCTTCATATCAAAGACAACCAAGAGCAAAACAGTAATCCCATTATTAAGCACAAGATACAATATCTGATCAATTGCATAGCTTTTGCTTTTCTGCTCTGTTTGTTGCAGTGTCTGATATATTTTAAATATCACAGAGAAAAATCCTATTCCTATTGCAATTAAAAGAAATGGATAAAAATTAATATCTTTAGCTATCAATGGAAATATAATGTTTCTTCCAAGTATAAGAACTGTAGCTAAAATAATATTCCATATGATTTTAGAAAGAAATACTGTTCCTAAGAATGTTTTCAGCTTTTCTTCATTATCTTTGTATTCAAAATAAAGTCTACTTACAACAGCTTGTGTACCAAATATAAAGAAAATGGCAAGTAGTGCAGATATTGAATTAACAACACTTACTAATCCAAACTGTGCTTTAGTAAGAAAATGTGTAAATACAGGTAAAAGCAAAAAGCTTATCAATGATTGAATAATACTTACACTAAAATATATTGTTGTATTCTTAATTACTGCCATAGTTATATTTCTTTTAATAAACAATCCCACAACTTAACCAGCTTGTCATGTGATGTATCCTTTACCATTCTTTTTATTGATTCTATACACTCCTGTGACATTTCTCTATATCTCTTTTCATCTCTTAAAATATTTATAATCTCCTTAGCAAATTCCTTAGCATCTCTTTTATTTACAATTATTCCATTCTTCCCATGTATAACTAAATCTTTAACATCACCAACATTAGGAACAACAGCAGGAACACCATATGCCATACACTCAACAACTACCATAGGAAGACCCTCACTCTTAGATGTCATAAGGAGAAGTTTAGACTTCTTAATATATTCATTTACATTATTCTTTCTTCCAACAAGCTCAATATTATCTTTTAACCCCTTGCTATGTATTCTTTCTTTAATATCATTAAACCTTTCTCCATCACCCACCATTATACATTTAATATTAGGAATATCTCTTTTAATACACTCTACAGTATCAACCCACAAGGGCAAATCTTTTACATCTACAAAGTTACCAATGTAAATTAAATCATATATCTTCTTCTCCTTCCTTATTCCAATATCATGTATCTCAAATTCATTAGGAGGTATAAAGATTTTGTCTTTTGCAATTCCTTTTTCAAGAAGATATTGCATAGAATCACTTCCTCTTACCCCTATAATCTCAGCATTTTTTAACATCTTCAGCATTAATTTATCCTTTTTATACTTCCTAGGACTTTCAATAAACAAGAATATATGCTTTTTCTTAAATATCTTTGAAAGAAAATACCCATACACACCATGCATTAGAAAGTGAATACTAAGAATAATATCAATTCTCTTAAACAAAAGAATATATACACTACTAATTACCCTATTTGTTTCTCTAAGAGGAAGTATTTTTCTAAATGGTTTAAACACAGAATACTGTACTAATTTAGAATGAGAATATTGCATTTTTGTATTTCGGACAAGATATACTTTTTCAACATACTTACTATCAAGTACAGGGGATATTTTTGATATCAGCTTTTTATCTGTACATCCTGCAATTATTAAAATTCTCTTTTTATCTTTCATTTCTTTCTCCTTTAATTAAACCTTTTAATAAGTGATAAGGGAGAGCAATATAGTTTTCTAATATCAAGAATTTGTATTTATTTGAAAAAAGTATTCCATGTGATAAGGAGGTATGAAGATACTTAAATGTATTCTTAATATCTCCATCTAGTGCATAATGCTTTGATACCTGCAACCATTGTCTTGCATATATTTTTTTAGCTACCTTTTTACCAAAGCTATTAATATCTTTCTCAAAATCTTTAAGAAATTTACTCTTTACTTCTAACATCTTTTGACCACTTACATTGCCTGAATGACCATATATTTTTGCCAAAGGCTCTCGTACAACAGCAAGTTTGTATTTTCTTAGAAATCTTAATACAAACTCCATATCTTGATGCCTTAGGTAACTTTCATTAAACATACCAATATCATTAAATATCATACCTTTCCTAACCATTAAACATGACCCTGCAGCAAAGAGAGCCGCATAAGGAAGATGCCTTCTCTTAAATCACCCTCTTTTTGTCTGTATAACTGTTCTCCATTTTTGCCAGACAAAATCATATGCTAAACTACCCCTTTGTATAACGAAGATTCTTTACTTTTTAAGTACTCAACCTGTTTCTCAACTTTTTCACTCAGCCACTCGTCATCATCATCTAAGAATGCAATATACTCTCCCTTTGCCTCCTTTATTCCTGTATTTCTTGCAGCAGATCCCCCTCTATTCTCTTTATGTCTTAAAACTTTTACCCTTTTATCTTTTACATTTTTTACAACTTCAAATGTATTATCCTTAGAACAATCATCAACTATTATTAATTCTAAATTAGAATATGTTTGGTTAAGTACACTATTAATTGCACGAAGTATAGTACTTTCCCCATTGTATGTAGGAATAATTACAGACACTAATGGAGAATTTTTAATGTTTTTACTTCTATTCATACTCAATTACATCAAAAATATACATTGTTTTGTTTTTTAAACTAACTACCTCATCTAATTCTAACCACTCTGCCTGTTTAAACTCCTCAAGCATATCCTGATACGGAAAAGTATATCCCGCTAAATTAGATACAACTAAACCAATCTTTCCTACATCAGCAGAATCAACAAAACTTTTAATATTCTCAATACTCTTTCCAAACATACTAAATGTATTCATAGTATTAAAATTCTTTAAATACTTCTTTCTAGGAACCCAATCACTAAACTCTAACTTCCACTCTGCACTCCACTGGTTATCTCCCCTGTAAACATTAGGAAGCATATTCCACCCCACATCATTAAGAAGAACTCTTTCATTTTCATCAAAGTAAGATATTACTTTTTTAATTTCAAAATCCTTTCCCCAAAGCATATAGTAATGAATCTGACCATTAGCAACAAAGAAAAATGCTGCTACCCCAAAAGTAATACACCCGACAAAAGTAATAACATAGTAAATTAAATTCTTAATCTTTTTGTAATACAAAAGATATACAATATACATACCGATTATTAATACATTAAGAAATATCTTAATACCAACATAATCAACTTCAAAAAACATTCCACCAGCAGTTAGTAGTGCAGTAATAGATATTGTAAATACATATTTTTTCTTTTCTTTTACCAAATCTTTTAAGAAGAAAATATAGAAGAAAAAGATGACTGGGAGTATAGGGAGAATATATCTATCAAAGGAAGCTCTAAGAAAGAATACAACAAGAAAACTTACAAATATACAAAAAAGAAACACATAGAAGAAATCTTTCTTTTTAATCTTCTTCTTTAAAAGAAAAATACTTGTAAATATCGCAGGAAATATAATTACCTTCGGAACAGATATAAAAGAGAAAGTTCTAGGATACAGAAGTTTACCAAAATAGCTTTTAAATATACCCCATGCCTTTGACAGTAAAGATTGCTCATTATCAATATCCTCTTGTATAGAGGGAGCATCTTCTTCTATACGGTTAATAGTTGATACCTCTGTATCAAAATGCTTAAGATGATACTGTATACCCCCTTTTGTAACACCAGGAACAAGAGAAAGTGCATACATATTAACAGGTACTACTCTTGTAAAGATCATAAGGAGAAGAAGTACAAGGGTTGGTAAAAACAATTTAATAAATGAAGATATATATCTTTTAACAGATTCCCAAAATGTAGTACCTTTCTCTTTCCAAAGAATGTAAAAGAAAATACCTGGAAGAATCATTACAGCTACATACTCTTTTGCATCAAAGACAAGAAGAAGAGACAAACCTGCTAACCAGTATGACTTTTTGTTAAGTATGAGATATATAAATAAAAGGAGAGAGAATATAACAGGAATTTCTCTCATATATGTTGGTATATGCAAGAAGAACTGAAAACTTGTAAGAAGCAGAAAGACACCTCCTAAAGCAATAGATTCTTTCTTAAAATACTTTTTAAGAATTAAGTAAAAGATATAAAGGGAGGCACATGCAAGTATTACATTCCATACTGTTGCTATTTCCAAAGAAGGCCCTGTAAGAAGAAATATTAATGCAACAGGAAGTTTAAAAAGAAAACCATGTGTTCCTACTCCATAATCCCCTATCCACTGACCACTGGAAAGTGCTTGAGCCATAATATTTGTTTCCCAGAGATACAAATCATCATCCAAAGTAGCATTACGAAACAGTAATGAACTAAGTCCAAATATTAAGCACAGTGATATTAATATGTATATTCCATACCTTTTAATAAACTCTTTAATATTTTTCATTTAACATTAAAAATATATACATTAAGACCCTTAAACTCATACTTCTTTTCTAATTCTATCCAATCCTGACTCATAAAAGTAGTTAGATATTCCTGATCAGTATATTTTTCTTTAATTTTTGATTCATACAAAACTAATTTCTCAATATTATACCTCTTAATATTCTTCTTAAACTTATCAATACTCACTACCTCAAATACAAAACTTCTTTTCTCATCTAATGTCTTTAACATCTCTTTCTTAGGAACAATGTCATGTAGTTGCCAATGCCATTGAGGTTCACTAAATCTCTCATTTGAATATACTGAAACAAGCATCTGATTTATATCATTATTTGTCCAATATTTTTCATTAGGAAGTATTTTTGCCACCTGTTCTGCCTGTCTGTTCTTTCCGAAATTAACAGCTCCATATACCTGCCCCTGTGTATATGAAAAGAGAAGTGATACACCTACACATGCACCAGACAGAAGAACAACAAGTAAATATTTCAAGTTTTTTAATTTAGGATTCCTAATAGATACTGCAAAAAGAACAAATATCCCAACCTCTATTAATATCTTAGGTACAACATATGATGTCTCAAACAAAAAGCCTAAAACAATGAATATCAATGTTCCAATGACCATTTCTTTCTTCTGCTTTTTAATAAATCTATGCTTAAAAAGAATATATATGTAAAGAATAGATATTACAGGCAGTACAGGAAGAAGATATCTCCCATGAGATGTTCTAAGTATATATACAATAAGCCATACTAAAAGCAAAAGTGATAAATGAACATAAATTTTTAGGGAAGAGCTCTTACTTTTTAAATATTTCTTAACCCAAAAAATACTTGTATATATAACTGGGAAGATAACTACCTTAGGAACAGATATAAATGAGAATGTTCGAGGATATAATACTTTACCAATATATTGAAGTATTACATTTAAGATATTAATAATAACATGAGCAAATGCAGAGTATGACTCCTTTATGATAATTAAAGGCATCTCCCTTCCTCCTTCTATTAGATTTAATGTCGCCATATCTGCATTAAAATGAGAAAAAAGATACTTAAAATTCGTATCTATTAACCCTAATGTAGATACAACATACATATTCATAGGAATAATAGAGGTAGTAAACATAAGGACAAGCCATACTGCACTTGGAAGCATAATAAGAACATATTGCTTTAATACCTCAACTATCTTAGAAACTCCCTTTTTATCAGATTCTATAAGCAGAAGAATTAAATAAAAGAGGGCAAATACAAAAAATATATACTCTTTTGAATCTAATAGCAGAAGAAATATCAAAGACATTTTCCATTTATCCCAATTATCAATTAAAGAATACAGAAATAAAACTACAACAAACACAGAGGGTATCTCTCTTAGATATGTTGGTGTACTGATAAAAAAGTAAAATGATGAAAGAAGAATTAATGTTGAAAGAACTCCATATTCACTCTTACCTAATACCTTTTTACTTAGATTGTAAAAAAGCAACCCCGTTATACACGCTAAAAGAATATTAAATATTGTAACAATCTCAACAGAAGGTCCTGTAATTAAAAATATTAAAGCCATAGGTAGCTTAAAGAGAAAACCATGAAGACCTACTGCATAATTACCAATCCACCTTCCCTCCTGCAAAAGCTGTGACATTAACCATGTCTCATTAAAGTACAAACTCTCATCTTTAACCATATCCCTAAAAGATGAAAAGAAAAGCATAAAAAGGAAAAATATAATCAATACTATATACATTACATAATCATAGTTTTTATCCCTTTTGAAAAACTTCATTTACCAATCTCTTTCTCTAAATAATCTACAAACCATTCATTCATCTCAATTTTGTCATTTAATAATCTCTTTAATTTCTCCTGACCCTTTTTCTTTAAATCTTTATCATTAAGAAGTTCATCTATCTTTTTAATAGTTTTCTCAACCATATGCTCCCTATCATCAACAACATACAAAAGATGATATACATCTTTCTAGCTCATCACTAGCACCAGAAGTTAACTCACTTGTAAATATTGAATGAATACCCATTACATTACATTCAAATGCCATAGTTAATCCATCACCTACAAATAGCTGTGCAAAAGACATAATACTATGAATCTTTGTATGAGGAACATGTATAACATATTTATCAAATTCCTTAGGCAAAGGTGCTTCAGATGATACAAGTACTTTTCCATACTTTTCCAAATGCTTTACTATTCTCATCTTCTCCCCATTACTCATTCCCTGATGTCCAAGATCATGACTTGCATTCCATGCTACAAATCTCACAAATGTAAATTTGTCCTTAGAAGTTAGCCCTACAAGCTTTAAATCCTTGGAATTTGGTTTAAAGTATTTAGGATGAAGATAGAAAAGCTCCTTAAATGTATTTACCCTCATCTGTTTTTTACCAAGATCTAATCTGTAATACATAGGAGTAAGTATTTTGTATGAGAAAAGCTTAGAAAAGAAGAGAGCTTCTGTAGACCTTTCAGTATCACAGTAGACAATATTCTTCTTTCCTATTAAAAATGAAGTTGTAGCCATCATAGGAGAAGGTCTCCCTATTAAAACATCGGGCTTAAATTTAATAGCCTCAATCAAATGTCTTACAGTTGAATATACAAGTACTACAGCTTTCTGAAATCTTCCTTTTCCTGTACTATTACCAATAATTTTGTATTTTATTCCATACTCATCAAGAACCTCCCAATCCCTATCTTTCTTAATAACTAATACCTTTACACTATGCCCCTTTTGCTCAAGAAGTTTAATAATGTTATGAAACTGATGAGCCCATGCAGGATGAGAAATAGATATTAATACTCTCATTTACTGCTCTTTTTAAATTTAGAGTAATAACTCTTTTTCTCATAATACAATGTCTTTTCCTGAGTATTTACAATCCTTCCTAACATATCTGACAGTAATCCAAACAAACCTACAACAATAGAAAGACTCACTAAATATATACCAGCAAAACCAACACTCTTGTAAGGTGTAATACTCCCTGTACTAATCCAATGTATTAAAACAAATATTAAGCATATTAAACCAAGTATTAAAGGTATTAAACTTAATGTCCCAAAAAACTTCATAGGTTCAAAATCTCTAAATGCACGAAGTATATTAAATGCGGAATTAGTTATAAAGCCAGATACACTTTTTACAACTCTAGATTTTCTCCCTTTGTAATATTTAATTGTGATAGGAACTTGTACAATATCTAACTTCTTAGAAGCCATTAACTGAAATACCTCTTGAGTATATGTATATTTGCTGTTTATATTTATATGAAGCATAGCTTCTCTGCTATATGCTCTAAAACCACATGTTACATCATCAAACTTTTGATTAGTAATACTACTTATTACCTTAGCTCCCAGTTTATTTCCTAAATACTTACTCTTAGGCATATTTTCTGGTTTAACTCCATTACTAAATCTATTTCCTGCAACAAAATCTGCCCTACCTTGTACAATAGGTTTAACTAAAAGAGGTATTTCCTCAGGCATAAATTGAAGATCTCCATCTATATTTACAGCAATATCTCCTCCTAGCTCTAATGCTTTATCTACTGCAAACTGAAATGAGTATGCTAATCTTTTTTGTCTTTGATTGGAATATACTAATGCTCCTTTTT
>JAXGOY010000003.1:0-73314 GCA_040767225.1 Candidatus Dojkabacteria bacterium | reverse complement strand
ATCTCCAGGAATCATATCCTGAATTATCAATTTATCGTTGTATCCTGCACTATAAATATCATTAATTACATTCATCAGCTCCTTTCTGTTCTTTATCCTGTATACCTTCTTTTGTGTACTAAACGGATGTTTCCAGTACTCAACACCGTTGGAAGGCTTAACAATAACAGGGTAGGGGAAATCCAATTGAATATCATCTCCCATCTTTTTTAAATATACAAATGTTTTAGGATATGGAAGATTGTACTTCTTACAAAGTGAGTAGAAGCTCTCTTTGTTTGTTAACTTTTCAAACTCAGCAAGATCTATTACTGAAGTAATTACATTCTTTCTAAACTTATCTTTTAATCTACATACAAGTTCAACATAGCTATCTCCACAGGGAATAATTATTATCTTTTTTCCTTTATACTCATCTGCTACTTTATTTACCGTTTCTAAAAAAACATCCTCATCTTCAATATTTTCAAGTGCTCTATAATCAGAGATCTTACTGTTACAATTAGGCCCTGTATACAGCTTTCCATATACAATGGATTTAACACCATATGCCTCATAGAATGCCCTTGCCATACTGTATGAGTTTATATCTCCTGCAAACAGTAATGGTACAAATTGTCTTTCTGTATATTTCATAAGTATATATAGTGTTAAATTAGTCCAATTATATCCTTTATGCTTAATTTGTAAAAGAAGGGTTATAAAATGTAGAAAAACAACAAAAGCAGGTAAATTAAGTATATGTTATAGTATTCGATATTGTATTCAACACTTATTGTATTTAACAACTTCTTTAGTTTTCAATATTATCCCATAGCAATTATCTGTTGACTAGTTATTGACAAATGCTGCTCTCTTACTTAGCATTTAAATACTAGGACTCTTAAATCCTATCAGAGTGGTACCAAGCTCTGTTTTAGAACCAACATTCTAATTCAGATGCTTCTGCGGATTTGAGGGATATGCTGATGATTGCAACATTAGCACCTTGGAACATTAACAAGTCTTGAAGTTTCAATTATTTCTTGACTTGGTTCCTTGGCCAAACCTGTGTGTCGTAATGCACACTATCCTGGTATCTGGATGGATGTGTGTTGGTGCTCCATCCTTTTTTTTCATTAAGACTTTTTCCAAACAGATACATAAATGATAATATGTATATATGAGAAAAATATACAAGATATTTTTAACAGCTATATTTCTTCTCATACTTCTCATTCTTTTACCACCACCGAAAAATAATAACCTCATTTATGATATACAAGGTGATATACAAATTAAAAAGACTCCTCCACTGGAAGAAAGAATACTTTCTCAAATGACAGTTGAAGAAAAAATTGGACAGCTACTTCTTTTTGGTTTTAGCGGAACTTCACTTAATGCTGATATACAAAATTTAATAGAAACAAAATATATAGGGGGAGTACTTTTGTTAGGAAAAAATATACAAAATATGCAGCAGTTAAAGAAATTAAATAATGATTTACAAAGTATTTCGCAGCTTCCTCTATTTATCGCAGTCGATCAAGAAGGAGGAAGTGTAGCAAGAATACAAGAGAGCAGTAAAACAAATATATCTCAAAGATATCTTCAAGGTGAGAAACAGATATGTGATATCTCTGTACAGAGAGCTAAAATGCTTAAAGAACTGGGTATAAACATGAACCTAGCACCTGTTGCAGAATATATTACAAATAACTCCTCATTTATGTATGAAAGAACCTTTAGTGGAAGCAGACAAGAAGTAGCACAGAAAGTTTATTCTGCAGTAAAAGGATTTGTGGACTCTAAAATGATAAGTACAATAAAGCATTTCCCTGGACACAGTGATCAATCTAAAGACACACACTCTACTATTGCACAGGTAAATATTTCACCACAACAATGGGATGAATACATATATACATTTAAATATCCAATAGACAAGGGTATTGTTGATGTAATAATGGTTGGACATATTAAATTTCCGAAGATTGATGATAAACCTGCAACAGTATCAAAAGTAATAATTGATGAGAAACTAAGAAAAGAGATAGGGTATGAAGGAGTAGTAATAACGGATGATATGCAGATGAGCTCAATTTGGAAATATGCACAGTACTGCAATACTGCTAAAGAAGCACTACTAGCAGGAAATGATATCTTGCTTTACTCTCAATACACACCAAGAGCAACTCTTCTAACAGATGTTTACAACTGTATACTGAATGCTATAACAAGTGGAGAAATAGCTGAAGATGTAATAAATCAAAAGGTTTTAAGAATATTAAAACTAAAGATAAAATATGGGCTAATAGATGAAGCTATTTTACCTCTTCAAGCTCAATAACAGGAGTGCTGCTCTGTGCAAACATCTCACCATCAAGCAATCCTTTAAATGTCCTTTTATACTCTCTCCCATTTACAAACTTAATATTAACATCAAACTGAATTTTAGTTGTTAAATCCGAAAGTGCAACACCACTGTACTTAAGATATTTATTACTATCAAAACTTTCCTTGTCATCAACAACCTCTTTGTAATTTACATTACCAACATTTTTAACAACAATTCCAAAATATGGAGAAATTTCGCCCTTGCTCTTGATCTGGTTAAAACTTTTAACAGTATCACTCACATCATACTCAATACTATCTGCTATATACCTAATATCATCTTGTACTATATTCTCATCAACTGTAAAAAGAAATGTCTTATCAGGAGTATCTATAGGCAAGGTAGTAGGAGGAACAAGCAAAACCTGAGAGATATCGTTGTGTCCATTAAAATTGGTAATACTAAACTCTTTAATTTCTTCTTTTGTATTAAATTTTAAGAAAGGTGTTAAGTAAATATTTAAGACATGATTAGTTTCACTTTCCTTAGTAACAAATATGAATGCAGACATTTCAGATTGGGATATATCAACATACTCAACACCATCACTACTGCTTCTGCAAACAAAGAGATATATCAGTGCAGATAAAACAAAGAGAAGAACAATATATATGATATGCTTCTTTTTCATACTATTTATATTTTAATTTTACAACTACTCCTTTGTATAGTCATCAAAATATCCTTGTATTAATACAACAGGCGTCCCTTTATCTCCACTTCCGCTTGTAAGATCACATAAACTTCCTAAAAGGTCAGTTAACTGCCTTGGGGTTGTACCAAGAGATTTTTCAACCTGATAATCAGGTCCTTTCTTCTGTCGTATTGCCTCCTTAACATACTCATCTAAACTCCCCTGTTTGTTCCAATTCTCAGATACGAACTTCAACTTTACCTCATTTGGTCTACCAAGTAATCCATCTGTAAAACCAGGAGAAACAACAGGATCAGCAAGCTCCCAGATACCACCTACAGGGTCTTTAAACGCTCCATCTCCATAAACCATTACCTCAAAATTTTTACCTGTTTCTTTCTTTAATCTTTTTTGAATATTGTTAACAATAGCATAGCACTCCCTAGGAAACAGCTTTAATTTATCTTCTCCTACCTTGTTTGATCCCAAAAGCCCATACTCTGGATTAAAGCCATGTACCTTTGAGGGAGTAGAGCATATATCTGTAAGAGAATATATACTATCTACACCTGCCTTCTGTAAAACCTTCTTTGTCCTAAATCTTGTATGAATATCACAAACTAATACATTCTTTGTAAATTCCAAGATATACCTTGGGTCATTTGAAAAATGAATATGAATATTTCCATGCCCTAAGCTCTTGTAATACTCAACATAATCCATACCTGTAAACTCATGCAGAACATCCTTCTTATCAAAAAGAGCTCTGTATTTCTCCTCTTCAAAAGAATCAGAACATGGATTAAGCCCTACCTCAAACATTTTTTCCTCATTCATTAAGTGATTTCCTACCTCATCAGATGGGTAGCTTAAAAGAATATGTACATCACTACATGCATTAGCAATAGCAGTAAGTATTAAAGAAAATCTGTTTCTACTAAGTATTGGAAAAACCACCCCTATATCCCCTGGAAACTTCTTTTTAATTTCAGCAGTTAACTGTTTTAAAGTAACATAATTACCCTGAGTAATTGCAACAACTGCCTCTGTAATACCAACTACATCTCTATCATTAAATTCAAAATTATGAGCTTTTGATGCTCTAAGAAGAGATGAAACAACAACCTCCTCTAGATTATCTCCATTTTTAATAACTGGTGTTCTAATACCTCTTACACATGTTCCTACATATCTCATGTTTTTACTTTAAAAAATTATTTCTCCATATCAATAGTAAACTATCTGTAAACCCATGTCCAGAAAAAAATATTATTTAAGCCATGAGTCTGGGAGATTTAAGAAAAGATATATATTACAAGAATATATTAAAAGAATTGAGAAGGAAATTAAAACAATATTTCTTAACTTTTTGTTTTTAATAAAGAAAAATGATTTAGTTAAAAGTATATATATTATTGATATCACAGGAAATATATATCTTCCTTGAAGACCTAAATAGTATTGATTGTATGTTAAATACATAGGATAGTTCTGTGTAAAGAAAAGAATAGCAGTATAAAAGAGAAGTATTGTTAACAAATATTTATCTATCTTTGTCAATTTCCTTTTATTAGAAATAATCAAAATAGCTCCTGTTAAGAAGAAAAGTATGAAAAGTGCCACTAAATAATAGGGAAGATATAAACTGCTGTCTCCCATAATTCCAAAAATCTTACTCATTAAATTAGGAAACCATCTAAAAAAATATCTTACAGGTCCTATTCTCTCTCCTTTTATTATCATATTAAAAACATCTAAAGGACCATTAATAGGGGTAGCACTATAATTCACTTTATTTCTGTAATATACACCATTCTCTAAACACTGCTCATGAGTTAGAATCTGTGTACAGCTAGGCTCAAGGGTTTTGTATTTAAGAAGATTGCCTCCGTACAAAGATAGATTTAAAAATACAAAAATTGCAATTGGTATTAACAGCAGAAGCTCCTTCCCAGCCTTTATCTTCTTTACCTCATCTTTTCTTTTAGCAATTTCAACTACAGAAAGAATCACTAATATTAATGCAACAGGGAGTACCATACTTTTAGTTAATGCCCCTATACATAAAGATAAAAGCATTAACAGAAGGTATTTAAGATTAATACCCTTTTTTACAAACTTAACAAAAAAGTAAATGCTTAATGTACTAAGTAAGTTTGCAAGATTATCATAGTTAATAGAAGATGAAAGAAATACAAACATTAATGTGTGTGTAAGAAAGAATACAGGTAATACTCTTTTCCATTTGTCTTTAAATATCTCTTTTGAAAGAAGATACATTACATAAACAGTTCCTAAAGAGTAGATGACATTTATTACTCTCAACAAAACAACTTCATTTATAACCCCATTATTAATATTCAATATTCTTCCATTAATCCAAAAATACAAATATGGAATTCTTGTAATATCTCTCCATTGATATGTCTGTGGTGTATTTTGTGGTATACCCAATGTAGTAGAGTAAGCTTGAGATACTCTAAGATGGTAGTATGAGTCAGGTGATACTCCCATTTTAATATTAAAGGCGAGAAATATACATACCAAAAGAAAAACAAGGAATATGAATATTAAAGCAATTTTACTAATATCAGTCTTCTTCATTGTGTTGTAGTGAAGTATACCAATTTAATTTGTTTTTTGGGAGTAGTTTTACCCTTTTTACAAAGTGAAAAATAATGTAAGATATATTATAAAATGTAAGAGAGAGAAAAATATGTTTCTATCAGATGTAACAATAAAAGAATATATACAAAAGGGGAAAATAGAAGTAAAAGGAGAATATGAAATAGAAACAAATGGGATAAGTCTGCATCTTGGAAATGAACTGCTAATACAAAAACCATATCAAGTAGCAGACAGTCAAAAACCACAAGAAATTGAATATATTAAATACAACTTAAAGGAAAGACCATATGTCCTAAAACCTAATGATTTTGTACTTGGGGCAACTAAGGAATTAATAAAAACAGATAAAGATATAATTACAATGATAGATGGAAGAAGTACATATGCAAGATTGGGAATGACTATTCATTTATCTGCAATGATTTTAGATGGAGTTCCTTTTAACAGTGAAAGCTCTGTTTTAGAAATCAAGAATAATGGTTTTCTTAATATTGTTTTACACTCTGGCGAGAAAATTGGAACATACCTTTTTGCTATGCTTACAACTCCAATGGAAGGAGAAAAGAATTCTGCATATTCTAATCAGACTACAGTTACACCACCAAAATTTGTATAAAAGAATAAGGAAGTATAAAAAAGAGCGGGATACACCCGCTCATTTTTATTTAATCATACAAAAGCTACTGATTGTGTTCATGCTCTTCTGCAGCCATTGCATCTGCTCTAGTAGCATGAATTGTTCCCTCTGGGTGATTAGCAGGTGCATATATTGTATAAAGCTTTAAATCCTCTGTATTAGAAATATTTATAACATTATGCTGCACACCTGCAGGAACTATAGCGACCATATCATCAGTTAAAATTGCCTCTTCACCATTCATTATAACCTTAGCCTGGCCCTTCTCAATTCTAAAAAACTGATCCACATTTGAATGTACTTCCATCCCTATATCTTCCAGTGGCTTTAGAGACATTACAACTAACTGCATATGTGCTCCTGTATAAAGAACTTCCCTGAAATTTGTATTTTCCAAGGTTTTTTTCTGTATATTTTCTGTATATCCCATATATATTTACTTTACAATTTATATCTTTATATACTACCACATACTTCTCAAAGCTCAAAATTTTTCTTTATGATATATTAAAAGATATGGAGAATATCGATTATAAATCAAGGCCAACAAAAGCAGTAATTAACACAAAAAACATTTTAAACAACCTTTCAGTTGTTAAATCTCTCATTGGCAACAGAAAAGTAATGGCTATACTAAAAGCTGATGCATATGGACATGGATTAACTAAAACAGCACAATTACTCCAGCATAAAGTTGATAGTATAGGGGTAGCATATATAGAAGAGGCAGTAATATTAAGAAAAAACAAAATAAAAATACCAATATTAGTACTTGGTCCAGTACATGAAAAACAAATAAAGGAATATTTAAATAATGATATTGATATTACAGGAGCATCAGCTGAAAAGCTGATACAAGTATCCCAAATTGCAAAGAAATTAGGAAAAGTAGCTCATGTTCACTTAAAAATAGATACTGGAATGGGAAGAATAGGGGTTCAATATGATAGGGTAGAAAGATTTTTTGATGAAATCTTTAAACTTGAAAATATAGATGTGGTTGGGGTATATACACATTTTAGCTGTGCGGATAGTGACAGAGAATATACACTGCTTCAATATGAAAGATTTGAAAAGGTATTAAAAACATTATCAAAATATACAGATATTGCTAAGCTAAATGTTCATATTGCTAATTCTTCCTTTACCTCCAACTTTAATAATTTAGATCTTAAGGATACTGTACGTATAGGATTAATGCTTTATGGATACAGCCCTAATAAATATGTACAAAAACTACTTAAACCTGCTATGACACTAAAAACAGAAGTATCATATTTTAAAGTTTTAGAAAAAGGAAAATACATAGGATATGGAAAAACATATAAATTAAATAGACAATCAAGAATAGTAACACTGCCAATAGGTTATGCAGATGGATATAGTACTGAGTTTAGCAACAAAGGGAAAGTATACATAAATGGAAAGACTTACCCAATTGTAGGAAAAGTGTGTATGGATCAATGCATGGTAAATATTGGAAATGGAGAGGCTTATGTAGGAGATTCTGTTGAGCTCTTTGGAGAAAAAATTAATTTATGGAATATATGCGAAAATACCTCACAATCTCCATATACAATACTCACAGCAATATCACAAAGAGTACCAAGAATATATATTTAAAATAGATTCTTTATACATCTCTGTCGAATATTTTCTAACTGCTCTCTATAAAGAATCACATAAGGTATACCACATTCCTTTATCTCCTCTATCTGCTCCTGTTTTCTTTTAATTGATTTTTTAACTTCTTGATATGATCTTCTGCTATTTCTATACCCTGTGTAATTACTATCATAAAGAGTTAATTCAACTAATCTGCCACTATTAGAAAGAGTGTTAAAAATATAAAAGTCAGGAATATGAAAACATCCCTCTATTTTGGGTTCTCTAAAGACTAATAATGCACTATTTGATACTAAATATGATGCAAATTTAAATTCATAAGAGTTCATTCCCTCAAGATATCCATATTCAAAATCATTACATACCAAAGGATAATTGAGATACATCTGAGGATACTGTTGCGAGAGATTACTTAATACTTTTTCAACATCTATATTTTCTTCAATACCAGGTACATTCTCTATCATTTGTACAATATCTAGAATACAAGAATATATGTAGTATACTATAAGGGCTAAAAATTATCATTATTTAGTGATAAAATCTTCTCTATGAAAAAAATTATATACATGGATAATGCAGCTACAACAAAGCTCTCTGATAAGGTATTAGATGAAATGATGCCATATCTTACAAAAAATTATGGAAATCCTTCTAGTATTTATTCCCTTGCTCAGGAAAGTGCTTCTGCCATAAGTGAAGCTAGAAGAAGAGTAGCAACTGCTTTAAATGCACAAGAAAATGAAATATATTTTACAAGTGGTGGAACAGAATCAGACAACTGGGCTATTAAAGGTGTGGCAGATGCAAATAAAGAAAAGGGAAGACATATAATAACAAGCAGTATTGAACATCATGCTGTACTTCATACATGCCAATATCTTGAAAAACATGGTTTTGAGGTTACATACCTTCCTGTTGCGAGCAATGGAATTATTAATTTAGAAGAGTTAAAGAAAGCAATTAGAAAAGATACTATTCTAATCTCAATAATGTTTGCAAATAATGAGATAGGAAGTATTCAGCCAATAGCAGAGATAGGAAAGATTGCTAAAGAAAAAGGAATATACTTTCATACTGATGCAGTACAAGCTGTAGGACACATCCCTATTGATGTTAATGAATTAAATATAGATTTGTTATCACTATCAGCTCACAAGTTTAACGGACCCAAAGGAGTAGGGGCATTGTATATAAGGGGAGGAACAAAAATATCAAATCTTTTACATGGAGGAGCACAGGAGAGAAAACTTAGGGCAGGAACAGAAAATGTTGCAGGTATTGTGGGACTAGGAAAGGCAATAGAGCTGGCTGTAAGAGATATGGATAAACATAGTAAGTATGTTACAGAATTAAGAGATAATTTAATCAATGGTTTACTTAAAATACCTGATACAATTCTAAATGGAGACCCTAAATTAAGACTTCCCGGAAATGTAAATGTCTGTTTTAAATATATTGAGGGAGAGTCAGTACTACTTCTGCTTGATCAAATTGGAGTTTGTGCATCAAGTGGATCTGCATGCACCTCTGCATCACTTAAGCCCTCTCATGTACTCCTTGCAATAGGACTTCCTGCTGAAATAGCACATGGCTCTCTAAGACTTACACTATCATACGAAAACACACAGGAAGAAGTTGATTATGTTCTTAGTCAGCTTCCTTCTATTGTACAAAAATTAAGAGCATTATCACCTTTAATTAAAAGATAAAAAAATATGGAACAGTATAGTAAAAAAGTAATGGATCATTTTCTTAACCCAAGAAATGTAGGAGAAATAAAAGATGCAGATGGAATAGGAGAAGTTGGAAATCCTGTATGTGGTGACATCATGAGAATGTATATTAAAGTAAAAGATAATGTAATTACAGATATTAAATTTCTTACATATGGATGCGGTGCTGCCGTTGCAACAAGCAGTATGGTGACAGAAATGGTAAAAGGAAAAACTATTGAAGAAGCACTTGAGATTACAAATAAACAAGTTGCAGAAGCACTAGATGGCCTTCCCCCTATAAAAATGCACTGCTCACTTCTTGCAGAAGAGGGTATTAAAGCTGCAATAGATGATTACAAAAAGAAACATGAGAAAAAGTAAACAGAGTGTACTTCTTGGAATGAGTGGTGGTGTTGATAGCTCAACAGCTGCATACCTTCTTAAAAAACAAGGCTTTAATGTAACTGGAATTACCCTTGCAATGTTTAATGAAAATGATTCAGATTTCCAGAAGAATGTAAAAGATGCTAAAGATACATGCAAGATTTTAGATATTCCACATCTTGTATTTAATGTAGAAAAAGATTTTAAAAAATATGTTGTTGATTACTTCATCTCTGAATATGAGAACGGAAGAACTCCTAATCCATGTGTAATATGCAATAGATTTGTGAAATTTGAAGGACTTCTTCTTAAGGCAGATGAGCTTGGAATTAAATATATTTCAACAGGACACTATGCTTCAGTTGAGGGAAAAAACGGTAAATACCTCTTAAAAAAAGGAATAGATGAGAAAAAAGATCAAAGCTACTTTCTTTACAACCTTACTCAAAAACAACTCTCTCGCAGTATATTTCCACTTGGACAGTATACAAAAAAACAGGTAAGAGATATTGCTCAAAAAGCTAAACTTCCTGTATCACATAAAAGTGAAAGTCAAGAAATCTGTTTTATAAAGGATAACAATTACAAGAAGTTTATCAATAAATATAAAACTCAAAACATGCCAAAAGGAGAGTTTGTCGACAGTAAGGGAAATGTACTAGGATATCATAGTGGTATTACAAACTATACAATTGGTCAAAGAAGAAAACTTGGTATCTCAACAGGTAAACCAATGTATGTGCTAGATATAGATAAAGAAAATAACAGAATATTACTTGGTTCTAATAAAGAATTGGTTTCTACCCACCTTATTGCAAAAGATTTAAATTGGATAATGATTGATAAATTAGAAAAAGAAATGAAAGTAAAAGCAAAGATAAGGTATGGGGCAAAGCCCGCTGATGCCATAATATCTGCTTTAGAGAACAATAGGGTAAAGGTAATTTTTACAACAGCTCAAAGGGCGATAACAAAAGGACAAGCAGTTGTATTTTACAATGACCAATATGTCGTGGGAGGAGGAATTATCACTTAGATTAAATATTTGTGTAAACTAATTGGCTGTGCTAAATTATATTAACAAATAATTTCCTAAAACTTTTAAATGAGCAGAAGAAACAAGAAAAAAAGAGAAATTAAAAAACAGATCCAATCTCTAAGAGCTGTTTCTCTCTTTTTAATACTTGTAATAACTGTATTATCAACAAGTATTTTTCTAGTTGGTAAGAATCTTAAAACTGAGGAACAGGTAAAAGGAGAAAGCACTTTTGCAATAAATAATCAGGTAAACACAAGCAGTTATACAAACTATTTTTCAGATGTTTTAGATGTTGAGTTTGTATATGATAGCAATCTTTTTACAGTATCTGAAAACGCTAACTATATTACCCTCTCTACTTTAAATAATAGCCTCCCATTCAAAGCTGCAACAATACGAAAGGTTAGTGATAAAGATATAAAGGATATTTATCCAGATTTAAAATATCTAGAAACAATTAATGATAATGGAGTAGGAAGAACACTTTTCTCTTACAATATTCCTTCAATTATAAATGGAGAAGCTCAAAAGATAGAATATTTAACTGTAATACATAAACATTTCCCAGATAACATAACCGTATATATGCAGATATGGGGATACAATTTTAAAGATGATTTAAGAACAACAAGGATTTTAACAGAGCTAATGGAATCTTTAACTTTAGCCACTCAGAAATCAAAAACTAGTGGCGTACTTTCTGCAACCTCTTCAGTTGTGAATCAAGCACAAATACTAGGTCAAGCATCAACCGTAAGGATATACAGTCAAAAGTGTAATAATGTTAAGTTTTCTGATTCTTTAAAGCCATTAAGTGTAGGAGGAAATACATACACACTTTGTGCAACAACTCTTGGAAGTGGATTTGTAATTGATGATAGCGGCCATATTGTAACAAATGCTCATATTGCAGACTACAATGATTTTGATCTTCTACTTGAAGGAAGCTCTACAGATGGGTCATATGAAGAAGATATGGTAAATGATTTAATAATTTTAATGCTGTCTGCCCTTAATGATAGTACTCAGGAAATATCAGAAGAGGAGATGGCAAACCTTACCTATTCTTACCTCCTTGAAATGTATAATAAAAGCTATGTATCCATCTCTAATTTAAGCAGAGATATATACATACAAAACAATACAACATTTGAAATAGATGAAAAAACAGCAGCACTTAAAAACAAGGAAAAACATATTAAGGCTAATTTGATAAAGAGCAACAAAATATCCTCTACCTATGAATCCCAGATTTCACAAGATACTAATCTTGCTGATACTGCAGACATTGCTGTAATACAAACTGTAGATACTCTTAACTTACCATCAATACCTATTGAGAAAAATATATCTGTTGGTAAAAAAGTATATGTGATTGGTTATCCTGGATTAGTTGATAATTCTGAACTGGTAAGCAGCACGCAAGTACTAAGTTCAACAGTCACAGAGGGTAGTGTAAGTGCAATAAAACCAAATAGTAATAACACATTTGAATTAATACAGATAGATGCTGCAGTACAAAATGGGAATAGTGGAGGACCTATTGTTAATGAAGATGGATGTGCAGTAGGAATAGCTACATACAAACTTAGTTCTGATAGTGGAAATTATAATTTTGGAATATCTGCAAAAGAACTTTTATCTTTCTTAGAAACCGCTTCTATTCAACCACAGAGCAATTCAATGAGAGAAAGTTTAGAAAACTCTCTTTCAGATATGTCTGCTTCACACTACAAAAGAGCTTATGACAACCTACAAGCTATGCTTATTTCACAGCCTGCACTTACAACAACCATTCAACCTTTAATAGATTTGTGCAGTAGTAAAATTGCAGCAGGAGAAGACAAAACTTCTATAATAGACTTTAACAGTCAAACTACAAAAATATTAACCTTAGTAATTTTGGTTGTATTATTAATAGTTGCTGTAGTATTATTGTTCATAAACTTAAAAAAGATTTCTGATAAACAGAAACAACTGCCTCAATCTAAATTAAACACTCAAAACATATGACAGTAAAAGAGTATCTTGAGGTTCTTCAAACAGAAAGACCAACAATAGTTCATAATGGAATGCTAAAACATCTTCCTTTTCCAATCAATCCAGAAAATGATTTCTTAGGAATAAAAGAAATACAAGAACTAAAAAAAGAGCCCTATGGAATAGAGGAAGGAGAGGATTATTTAAAAGTATACTATCCAGATGGTCAGGTCGAATACAGTTCAAAAGATGGAGCACTACTTCCTAAATCTATAATAATATATGGGCCTTTAAGTCAAGAAAGGTTAGATACTGAAATACATTTTAATCAGGTAAATGAGAAAGATATAAAGCCTTTAAAAGATCATTTGTACTACAATGACATATGCTTAGAAATAGAAGTTCATAAACCAGAGGAAGAAGAATTTAAAGAGTGGTGTATGCCTAACAAACAGAATTAAATATGAGTAAACTGTCTAAAAGAATTGAAAAAATAAATAAGGTGATAGTATATCTCACCCTATCTGATGTATTCTCATGGGGGACATATACCATAATTACAGCTTTTACAGGTTTATACCTCTCACAGAAATTAAATAAAAATGCAGTACAATATGTAGCAATAGGAACATCCATATACTTTTTTACAAGAGCAATATTTCAAATACCAATAGGAAGAATCACTGATAAACTAAAAGGAGATAAAGATGAAATACTTCTCTTAACTCTTGGTATTCTTCTCATGGGTTTTCCATTTCTTTTCTACTCCCAAATCTCCGCCCCTATACATTACTTTGTTCTCCAGTTTGTATTCGGTTTAGGTACAGCACTTAATATAACTACATGGAGAAAACTCTTTGCTTTAAATATTCAGGAGGGAAAAGAAGGAAGAGAATATGCTAGATATGAGACAGTTATGAGTGCACTTACTGGTTCACTAGGAATTATCGGAGGAACAATAGCAAGCTTAGGAGAAGCTTACTTTGATAAAGTAATAGCAGGAGCAGGAGTGCTCATCATTTTAAGCAGTATCTGGCCCATATTTATATACAACCATAAAGACAGAAAAAGCAAAGTAGAAAATGAACAGAGAAATTAAAAAACTTTTTAAGAGCAGTATTATTACCTTTGTTCTTTTTGATATGGATAGAACACTAGTCGATACTCATGCATATTTTCAAGAAGAAATGACTAATTCTATACTTCATACGGTAAGTAAAATATTTCCTGCTAAACCCTTAAAGAAACAGTTAAAAATTACTAAAGAAATTGTTGATATAGCTAATAAAATATATGAACAACAAAAATATCCTATACTTGTTGATACACTATCTGAATTAGCATTATCTCAATATCTTAAAGAAAAGAAAGTAAAAATTAATAAAAAGAAGGTGTATAAGGAATTAAAATCTTCATACAAAGAGTTCTATTTAACCTCTCCGCAGCCATTCCCATATACAATAGGAGCTATACAAAAAATTAAAAGCTTTAACATACCAATAGGTGTATACTCTCATGCACAAAATGAGTGGACAAAAATAAAAGTAGATAGAATTAGAAATGAGTATTTTAAAAAATATGGGAAAGATATAGAAATACCATTCTTTACAACTGATATTACAGATTTAAAAGATAAAGAAGGATGGATAAAAGCAGGAAAGTATCACAAAATTAATCCTAAAAGAACCCTTGTAGTAGGAGATAGTCTTACATCCGATATTTATGCCGCTATTGATGCAGGTTATAAATATGCTGTATATCTAACACATACAAATAAGTATGTAGAAGTAGAGCAGAGGGCTCATGCAAAAATATTTGTTACTAAAAACTTGTCAACTGTATTTAACTAATACTCATTCCTCTAGCAGCAATAATACCTGTTGCAGCAGCTCCAGTAATTGAACCTGATGCACCAGAGGCATCTCCTGCAACAAATAATCCACTAACAGCTGTCTGCAGTATTTTATCTGTTTGTATGCTAGAAGATCTGAACTTAACCTCAGGAGCATAAAGAAGAGTAGAACCAGAATTAATTCCAGGCATTACCCTATCAAGTATTTCAAGCCCTTCAATAATATTTTGAACAATTCTATGAGGAAACCCCATTGCAATATCACCAGGAACAACATCTTTTAGGGATGGCTCAACAAAAGATTTCTCAAGCCTAGACCATGTACTTCTTCTTCCATCTCTAAAGTCATACAAAGTTTGAAGCAACGGCTTTCCTCCTCCAAGCAAAGAAGTAAGCTCTGCTATAGATTTTGCATATGCTATTGAATTCTCAAGAGGCTCTTTTAAACTTACTTCACAAAGAAAAGCAAAGTTCGAATTTTTATCACTATTATCAGAATTAGAATATCCATTAACACAGACATAGCTACCATAATCTTCTACAGAAACTTTACCGTTAGGACAGCTGCAAAATGTTCTTACGATGTCTTGATATGTCTTAGTTCTAATTTTATAAACCACTTCATACAAGACTTCTGCCTGTCTTCGCATGATAAGGGAAGGAAATTCTACTCTTACACCAACCTCTACCTTATCATTAACATATTTAATTCCATATTTATCAGCTAATATCTGAAGCCATCTAGCATTAACTCTGCCAGGAGCAAGTAGTACTTTATCAGCAAAAAATTTCTTTCCTTCTTTAGTAACAACTCCTTGAACTTTACCTTCAGAAACAAGAATATCATCTACTACTGTACTATCCATTATCTCAACTCCTTTAGAAAGAATATATTCCTGAAAGTTCTTAACAAAGTTTTTTAACTTATCAGACCCTACATGTCTTGCTCTTCGTACAACAAGATTAACATCATTTACCTCTGCTTCTTCAATAAGCTTTCTAAGCTCATCTGTTTCTTTAGGATAGTATGGAGAGTCAACACCAAACTTAGTAAATATACTATCTACATAATTTAATATATCCTGATACTCCTGTTTTGAAACTAAATGAAGAGCTTTCTCATGAGAAAGACTTGGAGAAAGAGTAAGCTTTCCATCTGAAAATGTTCCTGCACCTCCAATCCCTGTCATTACCTCACTAGGTTTCCGCTTCTCAATTCGCTTACCCATATCAACAAGGAGGATACTACCATACCCTTTTTTCTTAAGAAGTTCATAACAAGCGAACAATCCTGCAGGACCAGCACCAACAATAATGTAGTTGTATTTTCTCATTTAAGCCAGATTATATGTTACATATAAATATAACTGAAATGAAAATATTAATCAACAAGTTTCTGCTTTTATGTATGATATAATTGGTAATGTCAAAAACACTTAAAATATATACAATTGAAGACCCAAAACAAGAAGCTTTCTTAAGAAAAGTTTCTCATATTGTTACAAAAGAAGAAATTAAAACAGATAAATTCCAGGAATTTTTAGATGACCTCATATATACAGCAGAAAATGTCTTAACTGATGATGGATATAGTGCTGCAGGTCTTAGTGCTATTCAAGTTGGAGTAGACAAGAAAGTGTTTTGTATTCTCAAAGAAGACAGTGAATTTGAAATAATGATTAACCCTGAATTTAAAGTTATTAAAAATGAAAAGAGTGTTGATATAGAGGGGTGTTTAAGTGTTCCACACAAGGAAGGAAATGTATCAAGGTTTAAAAAAATTAAAGTAAAATATTTAGACAGAAATGGAAAAGTTCAAAAGGGTATTTTCTCAGGACAAGAAGCAAGAGAAATACAGCATGAATATGATCATACACAGGGTATTCTATTTATAGATAAACTAGAAGACTAGAAACTTTTTTAAATTAAAGATACAATATTGCTGTAACTGTTTAATTCAAAAGAAACATATATGAGAAAAATATTACTGTCCATCCTCATAATTTTAATATTTCCTTTCTTTGTATCTGCACAAAGTGATACTACACTTGATCAGGTTAAAGCAGTTGATGGAGATAAACTAAATACTACAGAAAGAGAGATTAACTCTTTAGGATTTACACTTCCTCAATATACAGATAATCCTAGCTACATAATTACATTTAAGGATATCTCTCCAAATAAAACAGGTGTAGAAATAGATATTGATGGAAAAGGCTTTACTAAGATAACCAGCCCCTATACATTCCCTGCTTTAAGCATTGGCAAACATATTATTAAGTTTAGATATAATGATGAAACTGATGCAGTAAGGGTATTGGAGTATGAATTTATTGTAATCCCAAGAGCTCCTCTCCCAAGTACTCCACAAATTAATGATGACTCTATCACTATAACAGGGAGTGCATTAGCTAACTCTGATGTTATTTACTTTTTAAGTGCAAATGCTTTTAATAATACTGGTATAGTCAATACTAATGAGAATGGCTCATGGTCTGTAATAGTAAAACCAGAGGGAGGCTTAATTGATGGAATATATACATTTACTGCTTTTACAAGAAAGTATGGATATGCAAGTATACTTGCAACACCACTAACTTTTAGTGTAGGTGAACTTACACAGCCTTTACCAGTAGAAAATAATGACTCTAAAGAGATATTCTTTTCATTTGATAGTATAACTAAGGATAATTTTGTTGACATACTTAAACAAAATAGAGACCTTGCTATAACACTTTTAGCTGCATTTGTACTAGGAATAATAATTGCATTAATATTAAAAAGTTTACTGTTTAAATCAAAGGAAGAGAAAAGTATAAAAGAGGTTGAGAAGTTAATAAATAATAAAGAGAAAAAAGAAAATGAACCCAAAACATTGAAAGAAATATTCGGAGACATCAACAAAAAAGACACAGAAGAAAAGAAAGATGAAAGTAGTAAAGAGAGTACAGAGGAAGTAAAAGAAGAAACTGATAAGGAAGAGAGGAAAGAGAAATTGAAAAGAAAGAAACAATAGTAAATAAAGATGTGTTTTTAAGAAAATATAAAATGGTAGACCCTGATGACGAAAAGGGGAAAGAAGTAAAAAAGAAAAAGATAAAAATATCCCTAACCTCTAAGCCAGAGTAACAAATTTCCTTAGAATATGTTAAAATTTTCTACCTGCCGGAATGGTGGAATTGGCAGACACGCTACGTTCAGAACGTAGTCCTTGTTAAAAGGGTGGGGGTTCAACTCCCCCTTCTGGCATTACATTTTCCAATTTGTAATATTACTGTATCTTTGATATGGATACATTATTCCACTTATATCCCCAATATTAATACTGTCTCTTACAACATATATGTACTTAGGATGATACAAAAATATCACAGGAGCATCTTGAGTTAAATACTTTTGGAAAGAAGCATAATTAGAAATTCTTTTTGTTGTATCAAAAGTTTGTCTTGCCTGCTCAAGGTATATATCAACTCTCTCATAACTGTAACCAGACAAATTTAAGTCAGGATAATTAGTTTTAAGAGAGTGCCATAAGTTATACTGATCAGGATCAATCGTTGTTTCTACTTCATACATAAGTAGTTCAAAATCTCTTGTAGCAACAATTTCCTGAGTAAGCTGTGTATATGAAAGGGGCTCTAGATTTAAAACAATACCTTCTTGTTCCCAAAGCTGCTTTAGTGCATTAGCAATTCTCTCATTTAAATCATTATCATAATAGCTTAAAGTAAAACTAAGAACCTTTTTATCTCCAGTTTCAAAATATTCACTTTCTTGTGATTTCGTATATCCAAGAGTAGTTAAAATTTCAGCTGCCTTCTGTGGATTATACTCATACTTAATTACACTGTTTTCACTATATGCCCAAGAATTCTTTGCAATAGGTCCATAAACAGTTTCACCAGAGATATTTGCTTTTTGAAGTAAAAGCTCTTTGTTAGTAAGATAATTTAATGCAATTCTTACATTCTTGTCTTTTAGCTTATCTATCCTTGTATTAAAAAATATCATTCTTAACCTTGGAGTAAGTACAACAGAGTACTCTTTAAAAGCAGGATACTCCTTTACATATGAAATACTGTACTCATCAGTAGACCCAATAGCATCAAGTAAACCATTTCTAAATGCTGCCTCAAGTGCTTCATAAGTAGAATAAAGACGATAAATTATAGTTTCAACATCAAGTTCTTTTTTATAATAATCAGAAGCTTTAAGATAAACAACATTAGGCTCAGATCTATATACCTCATACGGTCCTGAACCAACAGGGTACTTTGCAAATGCATTAAAAGGTATATCTCTTGTGCTTACACCATCAAATTTATGCTTAGGAATAATATATACAGAAATTGCCTCAAAAAATGTTGCATTAATCTCTGGGAGTGTAAAACGAATTTTATTCTCCTATTTTTTCAATCTTAACATCAACAAGAGGAGAACCAATAGTATCATAATCATATTTAGATGCTAGCTCCTTTGATATCTCAAATGTGTACAGTACATCATCAATAGTAAGTGGGACTCCATCTTGCCATACATGTGTGTTAGATATTGTAAAATCATATGCCTTACCTTCCTGTGAAATATCCCACTGCTGTGCAATTCCCCCAACAGGTTTACCCTCTTTAGAAATATATATAAACTTCTCAAATACCAACTCCCTTATGTCTGCATCAACACCACTTTGTGATGTAAAAATTGGATTAAAAGATGAAATTGCACCAACAGTCCCCTCAACAAATACTCCACCTTTATCCTCCGTTATAATATTTGCAAAGGTTGAACTTGTAAGAAAAGAAAAAATCCATAAACCAATGATAGAGAAAAGTATAATAAAACTAAGAGGAGCAGTTTGCTTAAAAAACTTGCTAACATTCTCAGGATAATTCCATAACCACTCTCTAAATGTTACTTTCTCTTTCGTTGTATTGACTTTAATTACACTTTTGGAAGGCATTATAGATTCAAAAGCCTCCTTCATAGACTTCCGCATATTATTTTGAGATTTCTGTAATTTTGTCATCTGTTAATTTCTATACAGAATATTTATATATCAGCAATGAAGTGATTACAAGAAGAACAACTAAAGCAATAGTAAAGTAGTAAAGGAACTTTTCTAAACCTCTTTTTGTTCTAAATACCTCCCCTCCACCTCCAAACATTTTTCCTAAACCTTCTGCTCTGTTTTGTAAAAGTATAGAGATAACAACAAGAACAGATATTATAATCTGGATATATAAAAGGGCATTTTGCAATTCTGTACTCATAGCCTCTGATTATACTACATTAAGAACTTTTCTCCAAAGATTGCAGTATAGATGAAATAAATGAAAATATTACACTTCCAAAAACCATTGTAAGTATAGGAGTTACTTGAAAGCTATGTATAACAAGCTGCCCGCTGTTTAAACCTTCAAAAGTATACTCTTCTATCTTAAATCCTGGCATAAACTCCTCAAGTATGTAAAACACTCCTAATGAAAGAATAGTTGTCATTAGAAATCTAGTAATAAAATTCAATTTAATAGTTAAGAACTTCAAAACTTTAGTAGAAAGAAAAACAGTAATAGAAAGCATAACAAGTGTAGCAATTAAATATACTGTATTAGAAGGAATAGTTATCCCTTTAACAATAGTAATAACAAAGTATGCAGCAAGCATATTTTGAATTAAATTTTTAAAAAACTTTTCCATATATCAAATTACCTAATATCTAATATATTACCGTATTTTATATATTCTCCACCTTTAATTGCAAGTAAAAATAATATAGGGTAGAAATTGTATTGTTTAATAACTAACTTCTACTGTATATTAATATATATGATTGAGCTGTCCAAAACAAAAATAGTAGCGACAATAGGACCTTCAAGCTGGGATGAGAATGTTTTAAGAGAAATGATTTCAAATGGAATGAGCGTTGCAAGAATTAATGCTTCCTTTGCAGACTTTGATGAGCTTAAAAGAGTTTCTGAAAGTATTAAAAGAATAACTGCAAGAGTAGCATTAATGCTTGATACACAGGGACACAAGATTAGAGTGATAGGCTTTAACAAAGAAAAGGAAATTAAAAAAGAAAATCCTATAATTATCATACCACAGACATTTGCAAAAGATAGAGAGCTTTCAGATAACTATATACCAATATCATACCCTTCATTGCACAAAGATGTTACTAGAGATGCACAAATTGTTTTAGATGATGGAAACATTGTTCTTCAAGTAAAGGATATTAAAGGAGAAGAAGTTTTTTGTACTGTTATACAAGAAGGTATTCTAAAACCTAAAAAGACTGTGAATGTTCCTGGAATACATTTAAATTTTCCATCAATAAGTAAAAAGGATGAACAAGATATAAGGTTCGCTGTAGATAACAACTTTGATTTTATATCCGCCTCCTTTATAAGAACTATTAATGATGTAGCACAGATAAGAAAGATAATGGGAAATACTCAAACAAAATTAATTGCAAAAATAGAAGATAGAGAGGGTGTAGATAACTTTGATCAAATACTCAACTTTGTTGATGGAATAATGATTGCAAGAGGGGATATGGGAGTAGAACTTCCATTATGGGAAGTGCCAATTATTCAAAAACAGATGATATATAAATGCAGATGTGCTGGTAAGCCTGTTATAGTTGCAACCCAAATGCTTGAATCAATGAGAGAAAATATCCGTCCTACAAGAGCAGAGGTAAGTGATGTCGCCAATGCTGTTATGGATGGGTGTGATGCAGTAATGCTTTCTGCAGAGACATCTACAGGGAAATATCCTGCAGAGAGTGTAAAAATGGCAAATGATATTGCTTTTAACTGTGAAAAAGTCTTAATACCTCAGAAAGTCACAGGATATACACAAGCAAGTATAGAAACTGATGTCTTGTGTTCTTCTCTTTTTGATATGTCTGACCAACTTCACTTAAAAGGGGTTGTAATTCTTTCAAAAACAGGTAAAACAACACAGAGTTTATCAAGGCATAGATTAAATATCCCAATTTGGGAAGTAGGAAATAATATACGAAGGATAAGACAAAATGCACTCCTTCGTGGTGTAAAAGGTTACTATCTTAAAGACCTTCCACAAGACAGAGACACAGCAGTAAAAAGAGCTGTTGAGTGTGTATATTCATATGGGGAGTTGGATTTAGACGATAAAATTGCTATTATTAGTGGCAGTTCTATTACAAACAAATCCAACAATACTATACTGGAAATATCAACAGTAAAAGATATCATTGGATTCTAAGACATTGGTGACGTAGCCAAGTTGGTTAAGGCCGTGGTCTGCAAAACCACTATCATGGGTTCGAATCCCATCGTCACCTCCATATATTGATAAAGTATATGTGCTGTAATAAAATTAAGCATGCCGAGATGGCGGAATAGGCAGACGCGCGGGACTTAAAATCCCGTTCTAGCAATAGAGTGGGGGTTCGATTCCCCCTCTCGGCAGAGCTAATCAAGGTCAGCAAACATATCAGGATTATTATTCCCACATTTAGGACACTGTTTAAGCTGTGCTGTTCCTTCATACACATAACCACATTTCAGACATTTAAGTCTGCACCATGTTACATCTAAATCTTCAGGGTTCTGTTTATTCTCTATATATTCTTTTTCTGGGCTTGGACTAACATGTGCAGTAATATCTTGAGGTGTAGAAGATGTATCTTGGTCACTTTGTTTTAATGTATCCTCCATCTTCAATTCTTTTTAAAATTAAATCAAATGTCTCCTGCTCATTCATATTAGAAGTATCTAAAACAATATCATAATACAAAGCAGGTTTATCATATTTTATTTTATACAATCTCCAATATTTCTCTTTATCTATTTTATACCTTTTTTTCAAATCCCGCTTTATCTGCAAATATCTCTTTAACCTCTTAATTCCTTTAACATGTTCTTTCTCTAAATGTCTTTTAATTCTTACATCTAATTTAGCATCTAACCATATCGAAACATCACATTTTAATTTTCTTGTTTTTGCTAAAGCTCCATACAGTTTACTATCAATTACAACATTCCCTTTTTGAGCATATTCCTGCAGCATTGCATCAATTTCATAATCTAAATGATTCCCTCCCTTAGAAATTTCCTGCAAGAACTCTTCAAAATATTCATAATCTTTTTCCTTTGCAGCTTTTCTAAAAAGATCTCCTGCATAAACATTTTTAAGATGAAAATGTTTTGCTAACATTTTTGCAATAGTTGTGCTCCCAGAGCCTCCTGGACCACCAACTGCTATTACAATCTTTTTACTGCTTTGAGTCATAGTTAAATATATAGTATATTAATAAACAAAGAATGTCGAGTAAAAAAAGAGTAAAAAGAAAACAAACATATGATCATCATTTCCCTGACAAAGCAGTTCTTGCATTTGTCATTGTAATGGCAATATTTGGAACCATTATGATATATGATGCAAGTGTATACATGGCAACACAGGAATTTGGCAATCAATTCCATTTTTTAATTCAGCAGTTGGCATGGCTTCTTTTTGGAGGAATTGCTGGATTAATGGCATATTTTGTTGATTACAAAAAACTTCTTAAATTCTCTTTACCATTTTTAGGAATTATAATCATTCTTCTTGTTTTAGTACTTGCTGTAGGGGAAGAAATAAATGGCTCAAAAAGATGGATACAAATAGGAGGACTCCCTCAAATTCAGCCCGCAGAATTTGCAAAACTTGCAATTGTCATGTATTTTTCAAGCTGGTTTGCCAAAAATGAAAACAAAAATTTTAAAAAAGGTGATAACAAAAATGAATTTACTAAAGCATTAATTCCCTTTTTAGCTGTACTAGGGCTTGTTGCACTACTTGTACTTCTTGAACCTGACTTAGGAACAACAATGGTTATATGTATTACAGCCTTAATTATGTTTCTTCTCTCAGGGAAAAACAAAGAGCATAGAAATAGGCTACTCACATTAATTCCCGTTATTCTCCTTCTTGGTATTGCAGCTATTGTAGTTGAACCATATAGAATGTCTAGAATTCAAACATACTTTGAGTTAATCTTTAAAGGTGAAGTCGCAGATCCAAGAGGAAGCGGATATCAGATGCAGCAGATATTAATCGGGATAGGAAGTGGAGGATTTTTTGGAAAAGGTTTTGGGCAATCAAGGCAACGATTCGGATATCTTGTTGAAAATACTGCATTTACTGATTCCACTTTTGCAGTACTGCTTGAAGAGTTTGGCTTAGCAGGAGGTATTATCATGGTAACTGCATGGATACTTTTTCTAACAAGAGGACTTAAGATTTCACTTGCAGCTAGAGATAGCGAAGGAAAATATCTTGCAGCAGGTATCACTATATGGCTGACTTCACAAGCATTTCTTAATATGGCTGCAAATGTAGGATTAATTCCTTTAACAGGAATTCCGCTGCCATTTCTAACATATGGAGGATCTAGTACAATAGTAACAGTAATAGCTTTTGCTTTACTCTTAAATGTAAGCAGATATAGCAAAAATGCTTAAAAAAGATATAAAAATAATGATAACTGGAGGAGGAAGCGGTGGACACCTTTCTGTAGTAAGAGGTTTAATTGATGCCCTTATACAAGATTATAATATTCCATTCCAAAATATCATTTATGTAGGAGGTGATTTAGGAATGGAGGGAGAAAAGAAAGGAAATTCACTTGAACAAAGATTGTTTAAAGATGCTAAATTTAAAACATATTACATTAGAGCAGGTAAATTACAAAGAAAACTCTCTTTAAATACTATTTCCCTTTTATTTAGATCAATTCTAGGATTTTTTGATTCGCTATCTGTAGTAAAAAAAGAAGAGCCAACAATAATAATATCTTCAGGAGGATTTGTATCAGTCCCTGTTTGTATAGCTGGGCATATTTTTCATAAACCTATTTTTCTTCATGAGCAGACAGCCTCTGTTGGATTATCAAATAAAATAGTAGGAAAGTTTTCAAAAAAAATATATGTCTCATTCAAAGAATCTATCTCTTACTTTCCTAAGAACAAAACTGTTCATACAGGAAATATTGTAAGAAAAGAGATATTTAATAGTAAAGCTACAAAGGACACAGACAAAGAGATTGTATCTTTAATGGTTACAAATAAGCAGCTGCCATTCATATATATCTCTGGTGGAAGTTTAGGCTCACACAGTATAAATACAAAAGTTATCAGCAGTTTAAATGAGCTTCTTAGAAAATACAGAGTACTTCTTCAAACTGGAGAGAATGAGAATTTTAAAGATTATGAAAAAGCAGTTCAGACAAAGGAAAATCTAATAGATGAATACAAAGAAAGAGTAGTAATTAAAAAGTATATAGACAGTAATAGTATAGGATATGTTTTAAATGGAATGGATATATTTGTTGGGAGGGCAGGTGCAAATACAGTATATGAAATAGGGGTACTTAAAAAGTTTGCTCTCTTCATCCCTATACCTTGGGCAACTCATAATGAGCAGTATCTTAATGCAAAAGTATTAAGTGATATTGGTACTGCAAATATATTGGAAGAAAAATATTTAAATGAGTGCAATCTTACAGAGGAAATAGAAAGATTTAGTAAACAGGCAGCACTTAGAAAGATAGATTATAAAAAGCTAGAAGAGCTATTTCCCACAAATGCAACATACAAGATTCTTGATGACATATTCAAATCTTTAGATATTTAATCAATATGTTATATAATCAAAGTATATGAAGGTATTTACAAACAAAAGCCTTAAAGATTTCAATCAATATGGTGTTAATGCACAAGCAAAGTATCTCATAGAGATTAAAAATGAAGATGATATTAATGAGTTAGTAAAATCAGAGTACTTAAATGAAGAAAAAATATTAATACTTGGTGAAGGAAATAACATACTGTTTGTAAATGACTTCAATGGGACAATAATTAAGCCAGTAATAAAAGGCAAGGAGGTAATTAAAGAAGATAAGGAAAATGTTTGGATAAAGGCATACTGTGGTGAAAACTGGGATAACTTTGTTAAATGGTGTGTAAAAAACAACTATCAAGGAATAGAGAATATGGTAGATATACCTGGGAATATAGGAGGTGTCGTATCGCAGAGCATAGGAGCATATGGACAAAATATCATGGATGCTGTTGAAAGTGTAGAAGCAGTATATTTAAGAACAGGAGAAAGAAAAACTTTTACAAACAGTGAATGTAAATTTTCATATAGAAGCAGTATATTTAAAACAACAGAAAAACCAGAATATATGATTATCTCTTCTACATTTAAACTAAACAAAGGTGAAAGTAATCCTAAATTAAACTACAGCTCTGTTGAAGAAGAACTTAAAACTTTTGCACAGCAGCCATATACAATTTCTGATGTTATGCAAGCTGTTATTAACCAAAGAAAAAAGAAACTCCCTTCAACTAAAGAATATGGAACATGTGGATGTGTGTTTGAGAATCCTTTTGTAACAAAAGAAAAATATGCTGAACTTTCAAAAGTAATTCCTAACCTGCAATCATATCCTGCAGGGGAATATATAAAAATACCTGCTGGAAGAATAATAGATGAACTTGGGTGGAAAGGAAAATGGAAAGGAAATACTGGAGTATATGAAAATCATGCTTTATGTGTAGTAACAAATAGAAAAGCTTCTGGAGAAGAGATACTTAAATTAATAGAAGAAATAAAAAAAGAGGTTAAAAAGAAATATGATATTGATTTAAAATATGAAATTAATATTATTAAATAAACTATATGGCAAACTTAATAGTAAAAGGAGGAAAAGCTTTAAATGGAGAGATTACTCCTGCAGGGAATAAAAACTCTGCGTTACCTATACTTTGTGCAACACTTCTTACAGATGAAGATATTGTTATAAACAACTTCCCAGAGTTAACTGATGTTACAAAGTTAATTGAACTGATGCAGGAATTAGGCTCTTATGTTGAATGGGATAAAGAAAAACAGGTAGTAAAAATTAACAACTCTAAATTTTGTAAGAGCTTTGGAGATGCAGGTCTTCCCCTTGGAATGAGAGGAGCTTTACTCATACTTGCTCCTTTGCTTGTAAGACATGGAGAATTAAAAATTAAACAAGAAATAGGTGGATGTGCACTTGGCATAAGGGAGATAGACCCACATTTAGAGGTATTTAAAGCTCTTGGAGCAGAAGTAAGAGTAGGGGAAACTATTGAAATTAATGCAAAGAATAGTTTAGTTGGCAGTACATTATGGCAGGACTATATGTCTGTAACAACAACAGAAAATTTTATAATGGCAGCAGCAAGAGCAAAAGGAAAATCTGTAATGATAAATGCAGCTTCAGAGCCTCATGTACAAGATCTTTGTAACTTCTTAAACCAGATGGGAGCTAAAATATCAGGAATAGGCTCTTCTACATTAACTATAGAAGGAGTAGAAAAACTACATGGTACAACATTTACAATCTCTTCAGACCATCATGAAATTACAACTCTTCTTGCACTAGGTGCTATGACAGGCGGGCAGGTTAGAGTAAATAATGCAATACCACAGCACTTTTTACTAATAAATAAAACATTCGCAAAGTTTGGTGTAACAATTAAATATGATAAAGATACAGCATATTCACAGAGCAATGGAAAATTAAAAGTAGTTGAACCGTTCACAAAAAATATGCTTCAAAAAGTAGAAGCTGCACCATGGCCGTACTTTCCTGCAGACCTTCTTCCACTAATGATGGCATTAGCTGTAAAGGCAGAGGGAAACTGCATGTTCTGGAATAAAGTATATGAAGCAGGATTTTTCTGGATACCAGAAATGATTAAGTTTGGAGCTCATATTGTAATGTGCGATCCTCATAGGATAATAGTATTTGGTGGAAAGGAATTAAAACCTGCCACAGTAGATGCCCCTAATATTATAAGGGCAACAGTTGCTCTCCTTATGGTAGCACTTACAATAGATGGTGAAAGTGTTATACACAATGCGGATTCAATAAAGAGAGCACACCCTCACTTTGTTGAAAATCTTCAAAAACTTGGTGCTGATATTAGATGGGAAGATTAATTCAAGAGTTCAGGAATAGTATATAGTTTTTGACTGTTACTCCCTTTTAAAAGAACAACAGTATTTTCCTCCTTTTTAATATTTTTCTTTAAAGACTCAACAACTTCTTCAATACTACTACAAGAAGTAACACCCTTAAAATATTTTGAGTACTCCCCAAAGTAAATGATATAATCAACATCCATACTGTTTACAATATCAGCAATCTTTTTATGCTCCTGGTTAGATACACTCCCCAACTCTTTCATGTCTCCTAAAACTAAAATCTTTTTAATATCTTTTCTTCTTCCCCAAAGCTCATTAAATGTATTCAGTGACATTTTCATTGATGCAGGATTCGCATTGTATGCATCATTTATTATTGTAAGGGTATTATTTATCTTCTTAATTTCAAATCTTTCTTTAAACCCATTATATTTCTCAACTCCTTTTATACAATCCTCTATTGAAACTCCCAAAGTATTACAAAAGGCAATAGCACAAAGAGCATTGTATACATAATCCTTACCAAGTACTTTCAAATTACAGTCATATAACTTACCATTATATTTAAGCGAGAAACGAGTTCCATTCTCATCCAAATGTACATTAGAAAAGGTGTAATCCTGATTACTTCCACCAATAGTTACAATGTTGGTTTTTAACTCATCTGCAAGTTTCTTTAATCTTTTATCATCAGTATTTAATACAACTGGTTTATTATTACTTACTAAATAATCAGCAAGCTGTCTTTTCTCATTAAATACTCCTTCAATACCACCAACATTTTCTCCATGAACATATCCTACATTTAAAATACCACCAATATTAGGTTTCAAACCCTCACACTGCATCTTAATCTCTCCTTTACTATCCATTCCAATCTCAAGTACAACATACTTTTCATCAGAAAGAGTCATAAGTAACTCACTATTTCCCCATAATGTATTTATATTTTTATCAGAAGTAAGAACCTTTCCAAATTGTGAAAGTATAGAAACAGTCATCATCCTTGTTGTAGTCTTTCCTGTACTCCCTGTAATACCAATAACTGGAACATTAACTTTATCTCTTACATATCCAATAATTTCTTTTAACCCTTCTAAAATATCTTCTACAATTATTAATGGAATATCTAATTTATACCTCTCTTTATGATCTCTTTGCATTAAAGAAACAGTGCATTTACTTGCTTCAATAAAATCATGACCATCAAAATTCTTACCCACTATTGGAACAAATAGTGAATTGGGGATATAAACTCTTGAGTCATGGTTAATATTTTCAAAATATATATCATCATCATAATTTTCTATCTCAAACTCAGGAAACTTTTCTTTTATTTCTTTCAAATAAACTCTCATACTTCATTTTACTATATATCTATCTCTTTTGTTACCTTTATCTTTTACTATCAGCCATCTTTGATTTACTTCCTCTGTTTTTTCTTCATTATTTTAAAGCAAATTCTTAATAACATATGTCTTGTAGTATTATTCTCTTGACTACTATTAATATTCAATGCTACATTAGTGGCAAGAAGTGGTAAAAAGTGGTATATTTGAAATATGATAATTGGAGAATACACAAGCAAAATAGGGGAGAAGAAAAGAGTATCACTTCCTAAAAAATTTAGAGATGAAATAGGGGAAAACATAATATTAACAAGAGGATATGAAGATTCTTTAATACTTGTTAATAAACAGATGTGGGAGAAAATAGCAAAAGATGTTATAAATGGCTCTTTTATAAATAAAAATATTCGTGATACAAGCAGATTCCTAATAGGTAGTGCTACAGAAATCTCATTAGATAAACTAGGAAGATTTGTAATACCTCAATCTCTTTTTGAACATGCACAGCTTAGTAATGAAATTGTTTTCATTGGGTTAATAAATTGGATAGAGATATGGGATAAATCAAGGTGGGAGAAAAGAGTAGAGTATCTTAAAACACATGGAGAAGAGATTGCTCAAGAGATAGAAAGAATGAAGGAGGGTAACTAAATGAAGAAGTTACACACTCCAGTACTGCTCAGCGAAGTAATACATTACCTAAACATTAAACCAGACGGCTTTTACATTGATTGCACATTGGGAGATGGAGGACACAGTTTTGAGATATTTAAAAGACTAAACAAAAAGGGATTGCTAATTAGTATAGACCAAGATAAATATGCAATTGATTTTGTAAAAGAGTATTACAAGAAAGATATAAAGGGGAATTGGATAATAGTAAAGGACAATTTCGCAAATATAGATAAGATAGCCAATCAGTACAATCGTAGACCAGATGGAATACTAATGGATTTAGGTCTTAGCTCAAGACAGCTGGAAGACTCACATAATAGAGGTTTTAGCTATCTAGAAGACAAAGAAGCTCTTGATATGAGAATGGATGAAGAGCTTGGAGTAACTGCTAAAGATCTGCTTACTGCTCTTTCAGAGAATGAACTTACAGAGATATTTCTTAAGTATGGAGAAGAAAAATATGCAAGAAAAATTGCAAAAGCAATTAAAAAAGAAAACACGAATATTAATACTGTTGGAGATCTTACAAGACTTGTCTATAGAGTTGTGCCGGCAGCTCATCAAAGTTCTAAGAACCCTTCTCGCAGAGTCTTTCAGGCTCTGCGAATTGTGGTAAATGATGAGATGAACTCATTAAAGGTAGGCATAGACAAATCTTTTAAGCTCTTAAACAAAAAGGGAAGGTTATGTGTAATATCCTTCCATTCACTTGAAGATAGAATAGTTAAAAATTACTTTAACAATTTAGTTGAAAGCGGAGAAGGTATGCTTCTTACAAAGGAAATCATTGCCCCAACCGACCAAGAGGTAAGAGATAATCCCCGATCCGCTTCAGCTAAGTTAAGAGCTATAGAAAAAATATAAAAATTTAAAAACTGCCTAAATGAAAAAGACTGAGAAAAAAAACTCACTTTTTTCGATGCTATTAATAGCCTCTTTTATACTTTTTGTTGTATCACAGCTTGTTATTAATTCAATACTCACCCCACTTGGAATAAAACTTGAAGAGCTAAATGATGAAAAAGAATATCTACTAGAAGAGAACAGAGTAATATCAGAGGAAATTGCAAAAAACAGCTCTCTTAAAGTAATAGAGAATCTTTCTGAAAAAAAATTGGAACTATCAAAAAATATAACTCAAACTTTTCTTTACATTCAAGATTCTAGATTAGTTGCTAATAACTAATGACAAGTTTAAGTCATTTACATTCACCAAAATACAAAAAAAACAGCTCTGAAACAGGAGCATTAGTTCAAAGAAATAACTACAAACTGGTAGCCATACTCTTAACTATATTTGGAGTAATAATCTTAATACAAGCATTTAGATGGCAGGTACTTGAATCAGATAAGTTTGCCAACATTGCACAACAACAGTATACAAATACTGGAAAGCAGACAGCTCAAAGAGGAAGAGTTTTAGCAGAAGATGGAACAATACTTGCAGTAGACCAGCCTGCTTGGAATGTATATGCTTCACTAAGTACAGATGAAAGAGAAAGAGAATTGTTTTTTAGTAAAAAAGATCTTTTTGTTTCTACTGTTGCCTCCATTCTAGCTGTTGAAACTGATACAATAAAAGAGAAATTAACAGATGATTTTGTATATGTAAATCTTGCAAAGGAAGTAAGTAATGAAACAAAAATTGCATTAGAAAGTGCAAACATATTTGGTGATGAAAAGGTAAATAGAGCTGGTTTTGGACTGTACTTTGAAAGAGCATTAAAAAGAGTTTATCCAAATGGGGAGTTAGCATCTCATGTAATCGGCTTTATTGGGAAAAACAGTGAAGGAAAGGATGTTGGACAGTATGGAATTGAAGGTTTCTATTTTGGAGATATCACTGGAAAAGAAGGACATACATATGAAGAAAAAGATTCACTAGGAAATACAATACTAACAGCAGAATATGAACCTATTCTCCCTAGATCTGGAAAAGATTTTACACTTACAATTGTCCCTTCAATACAAAATAAAGTTGAAAGTATACTTAAAACTCATGTTGAAAAAACAGGTTCTAGAAGTGGTACAGCAATAATAATGGACCCTAAGACAGGTAAAATTATTTCAATGGCAAATTATCCTACATACAACCCAAATGAGTACTGGAGGGTATCAGACCCTTGGGTTTTTAAAAACTTGGCTGTTGCAGATGTATATGAATACGGCTCTGTTCAAAAACCAATTACAATTTCAATTGCACTAGAATCAAACTCTATTGATAAAGATTACAAATGCAACGACCCAACAGGATACTTAGATTTATATGAAGTTACTAAATATGCGGACTTAAAGGGAAGAAAGATATACACATGGAATAGAAGACCAGGTGGGAAACAATCTCTTGCTGATATTTTAAAGAATTCAAACAATCCGTGTATTGCAAGAGTTGCATTAGAGATAAAACCTCAATATTTTTATGACAAATTAAAAGAGTTTGGAATCGGCAGTTTTATAGGAATTGGCCTTCAAGAAGAGAGTAATAGTTATTTAAAACCATTTAATGAGTGGACAAGACTTGATATTATTACAGCATCATATGGGCAAGGTATTTCTGCAACACCACTCCAAGTTCTTTCAGCAATAAGCACAATAGCAAACAAAGGTGTAAGAATGAGACCATATATTATTTCTAAAATCTCAAATGATGAAGAAGAAATAATGTACGAGCCTCAGATACTTTCACAACCCATATCAGAACAAACAGCGCAAGCAGTAACAGAAATGATGACACATGTAATTGAAGATGGAGGAATAAGTCCTACATATGTAAAAAAACTAAAAAACTACTATATTGCTGGAAAAACAGGTACTGCGGAAGTTGCAAAAAAAGAAGGAGGATATGAAGAAGATAAAACAATAACAACATTCATTGGCTTTACTCCTGCAGATGATGCAAAGATGATAATGCTTGTAAGACTTGAACATCCGCAAACAGATGAGCTTGCAGCAGCAACAGTTGTACCATTATGGACAGATATATTCTTAAGTATTGCAAATGACCTGGAAATACCAAAAAGAAATTGAGATAATACTAAGTACAGTAATTTAATTTAACACTTACAGATATGACAGACATACTTAAAGAAAGCTTGCAGTACCTTTTCATATCAACTGCAATTTCTATGCTCTTTGCCCCAATAATGATTAATATTCTGTACAGATTTAATCAGGTTAGCGAGATAAAAAAGACAAAGCTTGCATCTGAGCAAGGGACTAATTCTGTCTTCATGAGAATAATGAGAACAGCAAAAACTAATGGAACTCCTAATATGGGAGGTGTCCTCATCTGGTTAATTGTCCCATTAGTAACATATATATTTGCACCACAATTTTCTCAACTAAATGCACTTTTAGCTGGCTTTCTACTTTTTGGCCTTTGGGGATTTATTGATGTGGCTGTTTTTACAAATGGGCTTAAGAATAACGAGAAGTTCAGAGCATTACAAGAGACATTTGAATGGAGACTCATTAAATTAGTGATTGCCATAATTCTAAACATCGGAATAATGTATATGCTATACAAAACAGGTACATTTGATACCCTTTCTCTTACAAACACAATAGCAATATCAATAACACCAGCAATCTTAATTCTTCTAGCAATCATTGGTCAGTTTGCAATATATTCAGGAGAGCTAACTGATGGACTTGATGGTTTAATGGTTGGTATCTTTATAATAATTACAACTGCAATGTTTTTCTTACTAACAGTACAACAACAATACGATTATCTGCCATTTCTAGCAATAACATTAGGGGTACTCATAGTAGACCTTTACTTTAATATCCCTCCTGCAAGATTCTGGAATGGAGGACCTGGTGCAATGCCAATTTCCTTTGCTATGTTTTTCATTGGATTAACAACAGGAAATATTATTCCATACTTTTTAATGTCCTTTGTAACATGGATAATAATGCTATCAAGTGCAATACAAATGATAAGTATAAAGTTCTTTCATAAAAAAGTGTTTAAGATAGCACCAATACATCATCATTTTCAAGCAATGGGATGGCCACAGTATAAAATAACAATGAGATTTTGGCTGTTTACATTATTTGGCTGTATATTAGGAATATATATAGGAGTGCTTTAATAGTTATCTTTTTTCACAACTATTTACTCCATTATTACAACGGCACAGCATTTGACTGTCTTTTGAAACATATACATCACCATCATTCCTTATATACCCCTGATATATACATGTCGATGCTTGATAAATATTTCCTGATTCATCCTGAAACTGTAATTTAAATGTTTCTTTAGAATTTAAATCAAAACTCTCAATTAAAAATATATTCTCAGACCTGCATTGTAAATCAAAGGAAGGATCAGTTAAATTACTAATTACTGTAAGAATTAGTCTTTCATTATCCAATTTGTAAAATCCAATCTGAGGAGCTACCCTATTATTAGAATTACACATACTATTTAGGTCGACAACAACCCTAAGCATATTCCCACTTTGCAATATGTCTGTAAACTCAACACTGTGTTTAGGAGGATTATTTAAACTAACTAGATTTAAAAAATTAACAGAATATGTTAAACCATTTGAAGTAAACTCACTAACACTCCTATCTTTCACTGGCAACTCTCCATCACACACTTTTACACCATCGCTACTACATACACAATTCTCCCCCATATCCTGTCCATATGCACATTGATCAGAAACAAGATTTTTCTGTATATACATTAAGAAAACCCCTAAAGAGGTAATAAAGAGAAACAAAGTAATAACCACCAACCAGTTAATATACAACCGACCATTTTTCATTGCAGCCGATATTTTATCACATTTCAAAACTGAAAGCACAATTCCTCTCTGTTGTGCTAAAATACTCTCATGCATGATTCACATATTCATATATCAATGAGTCCATTAAAAGAGAATATACAAGAGGACATACAAGAGTTTATTGAACTTGGCGGAAAGAAGATACTTGCACAAACAACAGATATGACAAATTATCAAGACACCATTGATATGTATAAACACCTAAACAGTAAATTCCCAGACACCATTGATTTAGCCTTAGGAATACATCCTACAAGAATAGAAGAGGGAATATCAAAAAATGAGTTAGACAGTGTAGATATCTTTCAGTATATGAAAAAACAGTATGAAATATTTGAGGAAGTGTTAAACAAAAATATTAAAGATGTAACTGCAATAGGGGAGTGTGGATTGGATTACTTTAGTATGAATCAATATTCTAATTTTACCAAAGAGAAAAAAGAACAGATAAAAGAAGCACAAAGGTTATTATTTTCTAAATTATGCAAATTAGCTGTTAAATATAATCTCCCAATGAGTATTCATGCAAGAGACATAGATGGAAGTAGTAATTGTGTTAAAGATGTACTTGCAATAATTGCAAAAGAAGGGAGAGGAACAATTAAAGGTTCTTTTCATAGCTATACAGGTGATATTAAAATGCTTGATAAAATTCTTAGCTTAGGCATGTATGTTGGTTTTAATGCAATAATTACATATCCAAGTGGTGAGAATGTAAGAGAAATACTTAAAGAAGTACCAGTTGAAAGAGTACTTTTTGAAACTGACGGTCCTTTTCTTCCTACTCAAAGTGTAAGAAAAAAGAAAAACTCTATTAAAAAATATGGGAGACCTGCTTTAATTAAAGAAATTATAGAGAAAGCATGTGAAGTTAAGAATATTGAATACAAAAGAATAGAAGAAATAACAGATAATAATTATTTTACTCTTTTTTCAAAACAGGATAAGTAATTAGTACAAACTCTCCATGAGGATGCTTATCAAATTCTCTTTTATTAAGCTCAATTAAAAGCTCGCGTGATGTTCCTGACAAAACTTCTTCTCTTAACTTTGTAATATCTTTTGTGAGTACTGTACGATTATTTTCACAACACAAACTAATTGTCTCAAGAAGTGATAGTATCCTATTAGGTGATTCATAAATTATTACTGTAATGCCTAATGAAAGATATTTTTCTAAAATGTTTTTTCTCTTTGTTAATGACTTTGGAAGAAAACCAAGAAATACAAATTTATCAGTTGGCAAGCCGCTAATAGATAGTGCAGATATTAACGCACTAGGACCTGGAATACTCTCTATTGGGTATCCTAACTCTCTTAACTGCCTAACTAATTTAAAACCTGGATCACTTATCAGTGGAGTACCACTATCAGATATAAGGGCTAAATCTAACCCTAAATCTAATTTCTCCTGAATCTTACCAAATATTCTTTCATGATTCTGGTCTCTGTATGATATTAATGGAGTAGTTATTCCATATCTTTTAAATAGTTTAAAACTTTCTCTTGTGTCCTCTGCTAAAACAAAAGGTACAGATTTTAAAACTTCAACAGCTCTGTATGTGATATCTCCCAAGTTCCCTATGGGTGTAGAAACAATATATAGTTTACCTTTTTCCATATTAACTTCCTTAAATATTAATTACTCTTCTTAAAATATTCTCTTTATTCTCTAATGTAAGTTGTGAAGAAGGAATTGCTTCTGAGACATTAAAATCCCCAATAGATACCCTCCTTATCTTCCTTACTGTTGCATAACTCCCAAGTTTCTCTCCTAGGTCATTAATAACTGTTCTAATATATGTTCCAGATGAACATTTTATCCTACATTTAATAATGGGGTATTTATACTCAACTATTTCAAATTGAGAAATATATATACTAACAGGTTTTAAAGAAAAACTTTGTCCCTTTCTTGCTAACTCATATGCCTTTCTTCCACCAACTTTTTTTGCTGAATATTTAGGTGGCGTTTGCAATATTTGACCTAAGAAGTATGTATCAATAACTTTCTCAATATCTTCTTTACTTGGTTGTACTGCTCTTTTATCTTTTTTAATTACACTCCCTTGTATATCCTGAGTGTCTGTACTATAGCCCAATACGCCTTCAACGTCATATACCTTCTCGTATGAGTGAATAGTTCTTTCCATTTTAGTAGCTCTACCAAGAAGTATGAGAAGAAGACCAGTTGCTAATGGATCAAGTGTTCCTGCATGCCCAATTTTTTGCTCCTTACCTAAAATACCTTTTAATCTCCTTATAACATCATATGATGTTATTCCCTCCTCCTTGTCTACTTGCAGTATTCCATCTATCATGTATATATTATAATAAATAATATATAATTATCTCATATGCCAAACGGTTTAGCACTTGCAATTAATATTCTCATTGTATTAGCACTTCTCTCATATATTGTATCAATGGTTTTAAACTTCTTTTCACCATATTACTCAACCCCTAGGAAATTTTTAAAAGAAATAGTAAGTAGATTCAACTTAAAAGAAAATGAGAAATTCGCAGATTTAGGCTGTGGAGATGGCAGAGTGGTGTGGGAAGTTTACAGAACATACAAATGCATCTCTCATGGGTATGAGTTTAGTCCTGTTCAGCTCATATATATAAAACTTTCTAAAGCACTACTTGCACCATTTAATAAAAAAATCCAATTCTTTGAAGAAGACTTTTTTAAAGTTAACCTTAAAGAATATAATGTGATCTACTGCAATCTCCCAGAGGATATACTTAAACCATTAGAAGAAAAATTTAGCAAAGAGTTAAAGAAAGGAAGCAGAGTATATACATTTAGGTATAAACTGCCAAATAAAAAGGGAAAGAGTATAAAAGTAGGGGAAAGACAGATGTATGAATACATATTCTAATTGCATTAAAGAACAGCAATAGATTTCCAAAATGAGATATAATTGTGTATGAGTACACTTGAGCCCCTTGCATCAAAATACAGACCTAAGAGTTTAGATGAATTTATAGGTCAGCAGCATCTTGTAGGGGTTAATGGCCCAATTAGAAAATTCCTTGAAACAGGAAATGTTCCCTCAATGATATTCTGGGGACCTCCAGGAACAGGGAAAACCACTCTTGCATACATAATTTCACTTAACCTGTACTATGATTTTTACAAAATGCAGGCTGTAAATAGCGGAAAAGAGGAATTAAGAAAGATATTAAAGATTGCTTTAAATAATCAAAAATACAACAGAAAGACTATGCTTTTTCTAGATGAAATACATAGATGGAATAAAGCACAGCAGGACACTCTTCTCCCATATGTAGAAAAAGGAGTAATTACATTAATTGGTGCAACTACAGAGAATCCTTCATTTACAATAATTAGCCCACTGTTATCAAGAACAAAGGTCTTTGTTTTTAATCAACATACAAAAGAAGATATAGCAACTCTGCTAAAAAGAGTAATAAAGAAAGAATATCCTAAGTATAAAATAAGCAAAAAAGTAATAGACCTTATCGCAGAACTTGCAAATGGAGATATGAGATCTGCTTTAAATATATTAGAAATGAGTATTACACTCTCAGATGCAGGGAATAAAAAGAATAAATACATACTTTCAGAAGAAGAAATTCAAAGAGTTATCCAAAAACCTCTTTACTATGATAGAGAAGGAGAAGAACATTACAATATAATATCTGCAATACACAAATCAATGAGGTCCAGCAACCCTGATGCAGCGGTGTACTGGGTTGGAAGAATGCTTAGTGCAGGAGAAGACCCGCTATACATTGCAAGAAGAATGATAAGGTTTGCAAGTGAAGATATAGGAAATGCAGATCCACAAGCATTAATACTTGCAAATAGTGTATATGAAGCATGTGCTAAAGTAGGAATGCCTGAGTGTGAAGTATTTCTAATTCAGCTTGCAATATATTTATCTAAAGCTCCTAAGGACAACAGTGCATATGTAGCAGAATTAAGTGTAAAAGAAGATATTGAGAAGTATGGAAACCTTCCTGTACCAATGAATATTAGAAATGCTCCAACCAAATTAATGAAAGAGCTCGGATATGGAAAAGGATATGAGTATGATCATGACTTAAAAAACAAAAAATCTAATCAGCAATGTCTACCTGACAAACTTGCAGGAAAGAAGTATGTAAAAGATTAAGAATATAAAAATATTTTGTAAAAATGTATTCTAAAAGATATAATACAGACAGAATGAAAATATCAACTGATGAAAAAATAATAGATAGAATCCTCAATAAAGGAGTAGAAAACATATTACCTTCAAAAGAAGAACTTAAAAATTTACTTCTAAGCGGTAAATGTTTAAATATATATCAAGGCTTTGATCCTACTGCACCTACACTGCACATTGGGCACACAGTAGGAATGAGAAAACTAGAAGATTTTAGAAAGCTAGGACATCAAGTATATTTTGTAATAGGAGACTTTACTGCAAGAATAGGGGACCCTTCTGACAAAATGTCAGCAAGAAAGAAACTTACAAAACAGCAGGTTGAAGAAAACATGAGGCTGTATATTGAACAAGCCTCCCATTATATTGATATCTCTAATAAAGAAAATCCTGTTAAAGTGGTATACAACAGTAAATGGCTTGAGCCCCTTAATTTTGGAGAAATAATAGAACTGGCATCAGTATTTACAGTTCAGCAGATGCTAAAAAGAAGTATGTTTCAAGAAAGACTTAAGAGTGATAAACCAATATATCTTCATGAGTTCCTATACCCCCTTATGCAGGGATATGATAGTGTTGCATTAAATATAGATGTGGAGGTTGGAGGAAATGATCAGCTCTTTAACATGCTTGCAGGAAGAGATTTAGTTATGAATAGATTAAATAAAGAAAAATTCGTTGTTGCTATGAAATTACTAGAAGCAAATGACGGAACAAAAATGGGTAAAACCTCTGGGAATATGATTGAGTTAAGTGATAGTGCAAACAATATCTTTGGCAAGGTTATGGCATTTGATGACAAATTAATACCAATTGGCTTTGAAATATTAACTAAATATGAATTAAAACAAGTAGAAGAAATAAAAGAAAGACTTAAAAAAGGAGAAAATCCAATGATACTTAAAAAACTTCTCGCATTTGAAATAACAAAAGATATTAAAGGAGAGCAGGAAGCTGAAAATGCACAAAAATACTTTGAAAATGTCTTTCAAAAGAAAAATCTAAATACAGACATTCCTGTTAAAACAGTTAGACAAAGCAATATAAATATTTTAGATTTAATTGTTCAATGTAAAATAGCAAATAGTAAATCCCAAGCAAAAAGACTTGTTGAACAGAATGCTGTAACTATAAATGGAGAAAAGATTACAGATTGGAACAAAAATATACAAGTAGGTAGTGGCAGCACCATACTTAAATGCGGAAGACATGTATACCAAGTAAAGTATATTCCCAATTAAACAATTCCTACTCAATGACAACTGACGAATATATAGAACAAGTTAAAAAACTAAGCCCGCAAAAGTTCCTCAATAAAGTATCAAAAGGGATTGCTTTAGCACAAAAATATCATAAAGATGAGACAAGGTTTTCAGGAGAGCCATATGTTAATCACTCTCTTAGAATAGCAATTACTTTAGGCCAAATGGGTCTCGATGCAAACACAATGATTGGTGGGCTTCTGCACAACAGTGTAACTAATGCTCCAAACAAAGAAAAAGAAAGATATGCTGAAATACAAAAACTCTTTGGCAATGATGTTGTTCAACTAGTAAAGAAATACAATAATTTGAGTAAAGCAACAGCAAGTGTTGATACAGATTATGAAATAATTACAAAATATATCTTAAACAGTAACTATGATTTAAGACCTATCCTTATCAAACTTGCAGATAATTTAGACAATGTCAGAACAATTGAGTTTATGCCAAAAGAAAGACTAAGCTCAAAACTTAGAAAAATTCTTTACATATATGCTCCTCTTGCAGAATATCTAAATCTTGAAACAATTAAAAAAGAATTAGAAGAAAAAGCATTAGAAATATACAAACCTGAGGAGTATAGGATTATCAAATCTAAAATGGAAGAGCACCATTATACAGAAGAAGTAAAATGTAAATATATTGAATACATTAAAGGACTGCTTAAAGATATAACTCCAACACCAACAATAACAGGCAGGGTAAAGGGAATATACAGTATATACAACAAACAAAAAAAGCAGCTTAAAGAGACTGGTACTATTAATATAAATGCAATAAGAGACTTAATTGGTCTTAGAGTTATTACAGACTCTATAGACAATTGTTTCAATGTCCTAGAGAAAATAATGGATAAAGGAGAAATAATTACAGAGGAATTTGATGATTACATCTCTCACCCTAAACCTAATGGATATAGTGCAATGCAAGGACCAATAGTACTTAGTGAAGTATCTCCCAATGTAATTGAAATACAGATTATGACCCAAGATATGTATTACTACAATACATATGGTCCCGCATCACATATAGCATATAAGGAAAGCTTAAGCAGATATGCAAAGCCAACAGATAAATACAATTGGGTAGAAGAAGTCCATAAAGAGATAAGTAAACATATTGCATTTAGAGATACAAATTTATCCAATCCTATTCTAGTAAAGATTTTTCCTAACAATGTTTATGCATTTACTCCTAAGGGAAAAATAATACAGCTTGATAAGGGAGATACTGTTGTAGATTTCGCATATAGAATTCATACTGATATTGGGAATAGTATGGTTTCTGCAAAAGTTAATGGCAAAGCAGTAAAACTTGATTATAAAATTCAAACAGGCGATATTGTAGAAATAAAAACACAAGCAGGAAAGAAAACTGTTAAGGCAGATTGGCTTAAATATGCTAATTCTCAGTCCACACAAAGTAAAATGCAAAGAACTTGGAAAAACTTCTAGATATTAGTACAATCATAACATGAAGAAAAAGACAAAAGAAAAACTTACAAAAATATTAAGCATCTTCATAGCCTTAATTATGATTGCAAGTATAGCAATTCCCATAATACTATCAGTAATTGGTTAAATATATGACCGAATTATCATTAAATGAACCAATTACATCTCTTAAAGGAATAGGTGAGAATCAGTCAAAAAAATACTCCAAGTTAAATATATACACAATAAAAGATCTTCTTTTTCACATCCCTTTTAGATACAGAGATACATCTGAAATATTAAGCATAGAGGATTTTAAATATCTTGAAGAGGGGCATTTCTAGCACAAATAGTTGAAACAAGAAATATATATACCAGAACAGGTAAAATATTTACAAAAGTTAAAGTTATTGATCGAAGCAGGAACTACACTTGATATCTCTTTTTTTAATCAAAGCTATCTACAAAAACATTTAAAAAGGGACAGTGGTATATATTTGATGGGAAAGTTCTACAAAGGAAAAACTAAAAAATATTTATAACCCAAAATATGAGAAGTATGCAGGGGACATAATACAGCAAAGACATTTAGGAAAGATAATAGGAATATATCATGAGACAGAAGGGCTGTCTTCTAGAGCAATAAGGAATAAATATACCTCTTGAAAAAGAAATTAAAAACTTAATCCAAGATCCACTACCTTACAATATTATTGAAAAGGAAAATTTTCTTCCTCATTTGAGAGTATAAAAGAAAATGCACTTCCCAAAATCAAAAGATATCTAAAAGCACGAGAAAGATTACAGCTAGATGAAATGCTTAAAATGGTAATACAGATAGAAAAAGATAAAAGAAAAAGAAAATATAAATCTATTCCCATAATTGAAGATAAGGAATTAACAAAAGATTTTCAGCTCTTCCTTTTGAACTAACCAGTGACCAGCAAAAGTATAAAAGAGATAGTTAAAGATATTTCAAAAAAGAAACCAATGAATAGGTTGCTTAACGGAGATGTTGGAAGTGGAAAGACTGTTGTTGCAGCACTAGCTGTACTACAGTGTATAAGAAACAATTTTAGTGCAATAGTACTAGCTCCTACAACAGTACTTGCAAACCAGCATTTTGATACATTTAACAAATTGCTTTCTCCTTTTGAAATTGATGTACAAATATGGACATCTGCTAGAAAAGGAAAACCAAAATCTCCCAATTCTCTAATAATTGGTACACATGCTGTATTGTATAAAAGTGATATACCAGAAAATCTCAACCTAGTAATTGTAGATGAACAGCATAGATTTGGAGTTGAACAAAGAGAAAAACTGCTAAAAGTAGGCAAAACAATTCCTCACTACTTAACAATGACAGCAACTCCCATTCCAAGAAGTTTAACAGAAGTGGTATTTGGAAGTGTAGATGTGTCTACTATAAAAGAAAAACCTAAAATGCAAAAAGATATTACTACTAAATATGTTCCATATTACAAAAGAGAAGACTGTTTTAAATGGGTAAACAAGAAAATCATAGAAAGCAACTTTAAGCAGCAGGCCTTCATTGTATATCCCCTCATCGAAGAGAGCTACACACTTGATGCAAAGGCTGTATTAACAGAGTTTCAAAACTTAAAAAATATATACTTTAAAGATATAAATATTGAATTAATGCATGGAAGACTTAAGGAGAAAGAAAAAGCAGATATACTTGAAAGATTTAGAAAAAAAGAAATAAATGTGTTAGTATCAACATCTGTAATAGAAGTAGGAATAGATATGCCTGATGCAGCAATAATGATAATAGAAGATGCACACAGATTTGGATTAGCACAACTTCACCAATTAAGAGGAAGAGTAGGCAGGGGAGAAATAGAATCATACTGTTTTGTAATACCAAGTAAAAATGAAGAAAAAAATCCTGAGGTAGTAGACAGGTTAAAATACTTTGCATCACATTCTTCTGGTTTTGATGTAGCAGAGTATGATTTACAAAGAAGAGGCCAGGAGAGGTATATGGTATAAACAGTCAGGTATTCCCCAGTTTAAGATAGCTAGTTTAACAGATATTAATATGTTTAAAAAGCGAAAAAGAGTTGCTAAACAGCTTGTAGATAGTAATATTGATTCATTTTATATTAGGATAATACATTAGGTATGTTATATATTGTATTGGATAATATAAGGTCAGCTTTTAATGTAGGAAGCATATTTCGCTCTGCTGATGGTGCAGGAAGTGTAAAAATATATCTATGTGGGATAACAACTAATATAGATAACCCAAAACTTGATAAAACTGCACTTGGTGCAACTGATATGATTCCCTCTGAGCATTTTGACACTACACTTGAGGCTGTGCCTAGAGCTTAGAGAAAAGGGAATACCTATCTACTGTGTAGAACTAACTAAAAATGCAGAACATTTTCAAAGATTAAATATCCTCCCAAGGTTGCATTAGTATTTGGTCATGAAAAAAGAGGCATTAATCCTGAAATTTTAAAGAGAGCTGATAAAGTTATATATACCTATGAGAGGAAAGAAAGAATCTTTTAAATGTAGCAAACTGCGCTTCAATTATTCTATATGAGATTACAAGAGATTAGTTTTCTTTTAACATCTTTCTGCTATTATATATTAAATGGAAAAGAGAAAACTGTCTGTTTCAAAAAGGACTATTTTAATTGCTTCTGCACTTGTACTCGCTATAGGTATACCACTTGCTTACCTCCTTATAACCAATACTTCGGAAGATAGTAGCGCATGGTATAACACAAGCTGGCTTTACAGAAGATCTATCTTTATCTCAAACACAGAGACTCAAGCTATAAATGAAGAAGTTTTAATTGAATATGATACTAAATCCTTAATAGATGCTGAAAAACTTCAAAATGATTGTGATGACCTTAGATTTGTTGATAGTGATGATTCAACATTGCTTCCATACTGGATAGAAGGTGGATGTAACTCCTCTCAAACACAGGTTTGGGTAAGAATACCCAATCTACCAGCGAGTGGAAAAACAATATATATGTACTATGGAAATGAATCTGCTCCTAATGGGCAAGAGGAGTGGACAGGGAATTTCCTTTTGCTAAAAGATTCTGCATGTACAAATGAATGGAAAATTGAATCTGATACAGGACAAGATTTTTATCAAAGATTCCCTAAGGGTGCTTCAATGTATGGAGAGACAGGTGGGAGTGCTTCTCATTCTCATCCTCAAACAATATTAACAAGCAGCTCTCAAATTAGTACAAGTGGTTCTGCAAAAAGTAGTGATGATACTAAAATTGCAAATTCTCATACACATCAAATAATAGTAACCTCACAAGAGACAGAAGTGCTACCCCCATATTTAGATATGATAGTATGCTCCAATAAAAATCTAGTTATCAATCAAGGTTTCATCTCTTTATTCGACTCCTCAATTCCTTCTGGGTTTACAAGATTCTCACAGCTTGACAATAAATTCCCAAGAGGAAATTCCACATATGGAGGAAGCGGTGGTGTAACAACACACTTCCATAAAGTCTTAGCAACAATAACAGATGGAGCAAGCAGTGAAACAACTGCACAGGGAGGTAATGAAATATATACAGCATCAAATACACACACTCATACCATTAATCAATTCATTACACAAACTTCAGAGAATATTCCTAAATACCTGTCTGTTTTGTATGGACAAGCTAGTAATGATATTATGGCACCCATGGGAGTAATAACTATGGCTACTGCCCTTCCTCCTCTTGGGTGGACAAGATTTTCGCAGCTTGATGAATATTACCCATATGGGAGCTCATCATATGGTACAACAGGAGGAAGTTCATCTCACACACACAGTGTTAGCGCAACTACAGGTAGCAATACAGCAACAGTTGGCCTGTCAACTGGCTCTCCCTCTATATCCCTCCCTACTAAATCAACACATACTCATAATATAACAGGAGAATTACAGCCGTATTCAAATGATCCTCCATATATCAAAGTACTCTTTATCAAAAAGAACTCTTCTAAAAGAGCTACTATTAATAATGAGGAAATTCCTAATCAGCCTCCTTCTGCACCTACTAACTTACTTACAGAGGGTCTTGTTAATCCTGTTAGTATAACAAGCCAATCTCCTAAATTTAGTGCGATATACTCTGATCCTAATTTAGATAATGGTATATATTTTGAAATTGAGGTAAATACAAAAGCTGATTTTACAGGTACAAGTATGTGGGATAGTGGAAAGACATCAATAAGCCCAATTATAAGCGGACAAAGATCTCCAGAGATATTATATATGGGAAATGCACTCTCTTTAAATGGTATTACATATTATTGGAGAATACGATTCTGGGATAGCAAAGATACACAGGGACAGTGGTCTCAAACAGCAACATTTACAACATCACAAAATAAAACTACACTTATAATTCCTTCTAAAGGAGATTCAACAATACAAGAAGAGAATGAAACTCTAGATGGATCAAATACTATCCCCAATCCACCAAGTTCACTATATACCGAAGGGAGTAGTGAGCCAATAAAAGTGACAGATACAACACCTGAGTTTAGTGCAATATTTAGTGACCCTGATGCAAGTGATACAGGTGTGTACTACGAGATAGAGGTAAATACCCAATCAGATTTCTTTGGGACAGTTATGTGGGATAGTACAAAAACAGCTATCTCCCCAATTACTAATGGTTCAAGATCTACAGATATATCATATGCAGGAACAACACTTTCTTTAAATGGTACAACCTACTATTGGAGAATGAGGTTTTGGGATAACAATGGGGCTGTAAGCAACTGGTCTCAGACATCCAACTTCACTATGTCAGGAAATCCTTTATCTCCTACTTACTTAAAAACAGATGGTATGGAGAATCCTACATGGATATTATCAACTACTCCAAAATTCTCAGCACAGCATATAGACCCAAATGGTGATAGTGCAAATTACTATGAAATAGAGGTTAACTCTAATTCATCTTTTACAGGTACAGTAATGTGGGATAGTAACAAGACTTCTATGACATCTACACCAAGTGGTCAAAGATCTCCTGATATTACATATGCAGGAACAACATTGACAGGTAGTTCAGGTACAACATATTACTGGAGAATTAGATTTTGGGATACTGATGGTAATGTAAGCGACTGGTCACAAACAGCAACATTTAAAGACCTTGTACAAACTGAAGAGTATATACAAATGGAAAAATTAAAACTGGAAGGAATAAAGATAAACTAGTAAAATACATCCCATGAGTTTAAAATTCGATTCATCTAAAAAATTAAGAAAAGAAAAAACTAAGCATAAAGTAGAAAGCTGGGAAGAGTATGAACAAAGGGAACAAGAATTTCTAAAAGAGAGATTCCTTAGTAAAGAACCTACTATTTCTACATTTGTAAGAATTACAGCAGGACAAGCAAAAAACTTTAAAATAGAAATACCAAGAAATACAAGACCACTTACTGATAGGATGAAAGTAAGAATATTTGATGTATTAGGAAGTGATATAGCAAACAAAAGTATTTTAGATCTTTATGCAGGAGCAGGTTCATTTGCACTAGAAGCACTCTCAAGAGGTGCAAAAGAGGCAACATTAGTAGATGCTTCAAAGCAAGGAAATATAATAATACAAAGGAATGTAGCTCATACAGGATTTCTTCCTCAGGCAGAGGTAATTAAGAGTAAAGTAGAGGATTTTATACAAAAATATAAAGAGAGTGATAAGACATGGGACATTATATTTATGGATCCTCCATACAAGCTATACAATACAAAAAGGGTAGAGAAGATGGAAAGAATAATAAATGATGCATCATCTCTCCTTCCTGGTGTTAAAAATCCAAAAACAAAGAAATTTAAGGGCGCTTTTATAATTAAACATCCTAAGAGATACCCTATTGATAAACTAAACCTAAAACATATTAAAAGGGTAGATACATATGAATTTGGTTTAAATTCAATATCATTGTATATTGTTAAATAAAAGTAAAAGATATAGAATAAAGAAGATGTACAAGAAATTTGGTATTAACAAATCTAAAATTCATAAAGTTGTATACTCAACATGTCTTTAATGTTAAACTTTTCATGCAAATGTTTTCCTAGAAATATAGCATATATTAATTTTGTATAATTACTAAAATGGATAATAATGAAGAAAAATTAGAAAGAATGAGACACTCTGCCTCACATGTACTAGCACAAGCAGTATTAAAACTATACCCTGACTCTAAATTAGGAATAGGACCTGCAATAGAAAATGGCTTTTACTATGACTTTGAATTCTCTCAACCTATTGAAGAAAAAGATCTAAAGCCAATTGAAGATGAAATGAAAAAAATCATAAAAAGAAAGTTACCAATAACTCAGATTTTTATGAAAAGAAAAGATGCAATTAAGTATCTTAAAGATATAGGACAAGAGTATAAACTAGAGCTTTTAGAAGAAATACCTGATAAAGAGCTTAGTTTCTTTGTAACAGGACAGCAGGAGTTTGTAGATTTATGCAGAGGCCCTCATGTTGCCAATACAGGTGAAATAGGGGCTATTAAATTAATTAAAACAGCTGGTGCATATTGGAAAGGCGATGAGAACAGAAAAATGCTTACAAGGATATATGGAGCAGCATTTGAAACAAAAGCAGAGCTTAAAAAATATCTACAGGATTTAGAAAATGCAGAAAAGTATAACCATAGGGCATTAGGAAAACAGTTAAAACTTTTTGCAATTATCCCTGAAATAGGACAAGGACTACCTGTATGGCTTCCAAGAGGATACACAATGAGAAGAATTCTTGAAAACTATATGTTTGACCTTGAAAGAGCACATGGATACCAGCATATACTAACTCCTCACATTGTAAGAGAGGAACTATTTAAAATATCTGGTCATCTGAACTTTTACAAAGACTCTATGTATGCTCCAATTAAAGTTGATGAAGAGAACTACTACCTTAAACCAATGAACTGTCCAGAGGGAATGATGGTGTATAAAATGGAAACAAGAAGTTACAGAGATTTACCTTTAAAACTAGGAGAATTTGGTACTGTATACAGGTATGAGAAAACTGGAGAGCTGCATGGATTACAGAGAGTAAGAGGATTTACCCAAAATGATGCTCATATTTACTGTACACAAGATCAGCTTGAAGGAGTAATTAATGAAACTCTTGATCTTCTCGATATATTCTACAAAGATATAGGGTTTACAAATTACAGATTCAGACTCTCTTTATCTGATAGAGAGAAAAATCCTGATAAATATGCAGGAGATATTGAGAAATGGCAGTTTTCAGAAGATATTTTAAGAAAAGCATTAATAGATAGAAAGGTAGAGTTTGAAGAAATGCCAGGAGATGCTGCATTTTATGGACCTAAAATAGATGTACAAGCAGTTAATGTGTATGGTAAAGAAGATTCAATATCTACCCTTCAATTAGATTTTAATCTCCCAGAAAGATTTGATATTAAATATGTGGATGCAGATGGACAAGAAAAACAGCCCTTTGTAATACACAGAGCACTCATTGGTTCATTTGAGAGATTCTTTGCATTCTTAATAGAACACTTCGCAGGAGATTTTCCTCTTTGGATTGCACCTGATCAGGTAACAGTTATTCCAATCTCTGATAAACATATTAAATATGGACAGGAGATTTCTACTCTTCTTAATGAAAATGGTATAAGGGTAACTTTGGATGATAGAACAAAAAGTATGCAGTCAAAGATAAGGGATGCAGAGAAATTAAAAATCCCATATCTTGCAATAGTAGGAGACAAAGAAATAGAAACAGAAACTGTATCAATAAGGTCAAGGTTAAATAAAGAGATAGGATTAATGAAAAAACAAGAGTTCCTTGATTATCTTCTTGAAGAGATAAGATTAAAAAAACATAAATAAATTTATTTATAATATCTTTAATAAATGGATTTTAATAATCAAAGAGTTAAGAAAGACTTAGGTACAAGAGTAAATGAACAAATCAGAGTACCAAAAGTATTACTAATTGACAGTAGTGGTAAAAATATTGGAGAAACAGATACATATGTTGCACTTCAAAAGGCAAGAGATGCAGAACTAGATTTAGTAGAAGTAGGAGCTAACAGTAATCCACCTGTATGTAGAATAATGGATTATTCAAAATATATATATGAACAGAAGAAAAAACAAAGAAAGAATAAGGCCGGTAGGGCAAAAGAGTTAAAAGAGTTTAGATTTAGTGTAGTAATTGACAAATATGATATGGATACAAGAATAAGAAGAGCATTGGAATTCCTAGAAAAAGGACATCCTGTTAAAATTACAGTTACTAGAAAAGGAAGACAGCCGTACCAGCAGATGAAAGAGGTATTTAGTCAAATATTGACTAATTTTTCTGAATATAGTAGTATCGAATCCGAACCTAAGAGTGAATCAAATAGTATTTCAATTACATTCAAAGGAGATGGCAAGACAAAAAACAAACAAAACAGCAATAAAGAGAATAAAGCTTTCCAATCCAAAGGGGAACAGGAAAGCAAAGATGATGTACAAACAGAGTCATCAGGGACATCTAAGGACTAAAAGGTCTGCTAAATCAAAAAGAAGACAAGATGATGATAAAATCGTATATCCTGCAAATGCAAAAAGATTAAAAAGAAAAGTTGTAAATTTAAAGTAACAGATTATGAGAACTAAAACTGGGACAACAAGAAAAAGAAGACATAATAAAGTTTTAGCAAAGACTAAAGGATATAGAATGACTAAAAGCAAACTGTACAAGGTTGCTCATGAGTCAGCAATGCATGCAGGACAATACTCGTACAATGATAGAAGAAAAAGAGCAGGGCAATTTAGACAGGTATGGATATCAAGACTTAATGCTGCATGTAAAAACAATGGGATTCAATACAATACTTTAATTAGTGGATTAAAGAAAAAGAATATTGAATTAAATAGAAAAGTACTGTCTGATATAGCAGTAAACGAACCTGAGGTTTTCTCCTTTATTATTAAATCTATATAACTCCTGCAAATATATACATTTTAAAGACTTTTTACTAAGTCTTTTTGTTTTAACTTAATCTTTAAAACATAATATTGTATACTTTTAAGATAATATTCTTACATTTTTAAAATGGAGTACAATCTAGATGATATTAAAAAATCTTTACTTGAAGACATTTCCTCACTTACGGCAGAGCAGCTAAAACAAAAGTATCTCTCTCCCAATGGAATAATTACTTTAATGTTTAAGGATATCAAGAATGTAGAAGTTACAAAAAGAAAAGAGTATGGAATTGAACTTAATAGAATGAAAAAAGAAATTGAGGAGAGAATAACAAACAAATCTACAGAAATTCACAATGAAGAATTTAAGAGAACGATAGATCCAACTGCACCATTTGATATTAATACTGATAGTCAAAAAAGACCAAGGATATTAGATTTAAAAGGTTCTTCTCATCCAATTGCACAAGAACTTAAAAAAATGCTTGATATATTTACAAGTATGGGATTTGATGTTCTTGAAAGCAGACAAATAGATGATGACTTTCATATGTTTGAAAGTTTAAACTTTCCAAAAGGACACCCTGCCAGAGATATGTATGATACATTTTGGACAGATGAAAATTTTGTACTTCCTGCACATACCTCTACAATGCAAAACAGAGCTTTAAGAAGATTTGCTCCTCCCCCTATTAGAGTAGTACTCCCAGGGAGATGTTTTAGAAATGAAGCAACTGATGCAAGTCATGAACACACCTTCTATCAAATAGAGGGAATATATGTAGATGAAAATATATCAATGAGTAATATGCAGGCAACAATAAAAGAGTATTTAGAAAAATACCTTGAAACAAAACTTGAAATTAAAATGCAGCCTGCATATTTTCCATTTACAGAACCTGATACCGAATTTGTAATAAGCTGTCCATTTTGTAAAAAGAAAGGATGTAGTACATGCGGATATAGCGGATGGATAGAATTAATGGGATGTGGAATGATTCACCCTAATGTTTTAACTGCAGGAGGAATAGATCCAGAAAAGTATACTGGTTTTGCATGGGGAGTAGGGGTAGATAGGCTTGTTGCGATTAAAAGAAAAATAACTGATATTCGTAAACTAAGAGATGGAGATATTAATTTCTTAAGACAGTTTTAATATATGAAATTACCTATTAAGAGTATAAAAGAGTTTAGTAAATGTACACTAAGTACAGAAGAGATAGTAAATATAATTTCAACAAAGATAGGAGAGGTTGAAGAGGTAACAGATTTTTCAAAGATGTATGAAGGTATTGTTATTGCTCAAATTACAAAAAAAGAAGATCATCCTAATGCAGACAAATTAGGAGTGTATATGATAAATATAGGGGAAGAAAAAGAAATTCAGGTAGTAGCGGGAGACAAAAGTTTAAAGGTAGGTGATAAGGTAGCATATATAACTGTTGGACACATCGTTCCATACAGCTATGCAACATCACAGCCTGTTAAAATTAAAGCTGTAAATATGAGAGGCATAGCATCAAATGGAATGTTATGTTCTCAAAAAGAGCTAAATATTGGCCCAGATGATACACATGTACTGGTACTAGAAGAAGATGCTCCTGTTGGAGTTCCCTTTGCTCAGTATTATCAATTTGATGATGTAGTAGTAGATATAGAGAATAAAGCACTTACAAACAGAGGAGATCTATTTGGAATTCTTGGTTTAGCAAGAGAGATATCTGCAGCTCAAAATATCCTATTCAAAAGTCCAGAGTGGTATCTGAAAACAACATCAGATATAAATGTAAAAGAAACTCTCCCAATTAAAGTTGATAATCAAATGCAAAACCTATGTCCTAGATATACATGTGTTGCAATCAAAAATATCCAAATTAAAGAGTCACCAGTGTGGATGAAATCAGTACTTCTTAAATCAGGAATAAAACCAATAAACAATGTAGTAGATATTACAAATTACTTATCAGTTATTACAGCTCAGCCTCTTCATGCTTTTGATTATGACAAACTGGTAGAGAATGATTTAACAAAAGATGGTACTGCTCATATTACAGTTAGACTCGCAAAAAACGGTGAGAGAATTCACACACTAGAAGGAAATATTGTAGAGCTTAGTGAAGATAATCTAGTTATAGCAGACTCAACTAATCCTATTGCCATTGCAGGAGTAATAGGGAGCATTGATACACAAGTAGATAACAATACAAAGAATATCATTATTGAGAGTGCCAATTTTAACAAGTACAGTATCAGAAAAACTTCAATGGAACTCGGCATATTCACTGAGGCTGTAACAAGATTTACAAGAGGACAAGCTCCACAGCTATGTCTTCCAATTTTGCTCAAAGCTGCAGAACTTGTACAAGAACTTGCCAATGGGGAAGTGGCATCTAATGTCATTGATATATATCCTGAACCTACAAAACCTAAAAAACTGTCCCTATCAGTATCTAGATTAAATTCACACTTAGGAACTAATCTGTCAAAAGAGGAAATTAAGAATATCCTTTTAAATATTGAGTATGAAATTACAAAAGAAGATGATGAGTATATCACTATAATTCCACCAGTATTTAGAACTGATATCTCTATTCCTGAAGATATATATGAAGATGTAGGAAGAATATATGGATATGAAAACATTTTACCTAAACTCCCTACAAGAGAGATAAATGCAGTAGTATTAAATGAAAAGATTGCATTAAAAGAAAAGATAAGAAATATCTTAACATACAGTGGTTGCAATGAACTTGATACTTACAGCTTTACAGGCAAAGAAACATTGTTAGGTGCAAAACAAGATCCAAACTTTGCATACCATATTAAGAATGCCCTATCTCCAGAACTTGAGTTTATGAGAATCTCAATACTTACCTCACTTTTGCAAAAGGCTAAGGAGAATATTCAAAAAAATATTTCCCCATTGTGTATATATGAATTTAATATTCCTCATCAAAAAGGATATATGGATAACTTTCAGCTTCCAAAAGAGGATTGGCATTTATCAATGGTATTCTCATCAAAAGAAAAGTTCATAAATGGGAGTCCATATTATCAAATAAAAAGATATGCAGAGAAAATATTTAATTCAATAGGAATAGAGAATATCTCATATGAACTTGTCTCATTATCCTCTCAAACGGATTTACCAATATGGATAAAATGTATTATCCCTACCTTTAATCCTAATCAATCTGCATTAATAAAATATCATACAGATGGGACAGAAAGTATAATAGGGATAATAGGGGACATAGATTATGAGGTAAAAAACAATTTTAAGCTTCCTGATTTTACAGCTGCTGTTGAAATAAATCTTGAGGAGTTGCTCAAGATAATTAAACCTAAAACAATAAGAGTTTTTGATTCTAAGTTTCCTTCCATATCACAGGATGTTTGCTTTACAGTTCCAAGTTCTATAAAGTACTGCGATATAGAAAACAGTGTGCTACAGATTATAAACACAAGAGATAGAGTAGCTACAATAGAGTGTATTGATATTTATCAGAAATCAGAACACTCTAAAAATGTCACTTTAAGAATTACTATTGAACATCAAAATAAAACATTAAGCGATAAAGAATTTGGAAAGATAAGAGAGAAGATAGAAGAAAGAATTAAAAATCTTTAGTGAGCATTTGGTATTTGCACAGGAGGAACAACAGGAGGGGTTACAGGTGCTTGCTCAACTTTAAATGTTATTGATTTTGTCCCAATTTTACCATAGTTGTCTTTTGCACTAACAAGCAGTACATGACTCCCAACTGACACAGATGATAAGGGCTTAGTAACATTAAATTGTCCAGCATTAAGTGCAACTCCGGGTATCGGAACACCATCAATAGAAATAGTAAACTCAGTAATTGTTTCAAGCTGTCTAACACTACCTGATATTGTCATAGTATCACTTTGCTTAAATACACTGCCATCAGCAGGGCTAGTTAACTCAACTACTGGTGCATTATCCTGTCCCAATGGTAGTGGACACTCTCCGCTTTCAGGCATAGTAAATAAATAACCTGCATTCTCAGTCATATATTTCTCATATGTAGCTTGTTGTAATTTATTTTCTATCTTAAATGTAAGCAATACCTTCTGTTCTACAAGCCCATACTGCCTTGCAGCCTCTAGATTAGTAGGAATTAATCCATTTGATTTACACACTTCAACAACCTGTCTATTATCTGTTTGAGGAGCACGGCCTGCAATATATATACTGGCCTCTTTATCGCATGTAACACCCTCTGCTGGTATACCGCCTGTATCCTTACATACTGCTGTCGATACTATTCCTGCTGGCCTTGTAAATAGCTCTGGTTTATAAACATCAGCAAGTCTTTTTGTTATACCATATGCAATTGGAAGAGGTACCGCAGTGCTTGTTGCATTTCTTGCAATCGCATTATTATTATTTCCAGTCCATACACCGACAACAAGGTTTTTATGATACATCATAGTAGCTAAATCTCTTGGACCATCTGTTGTACCTGTCTTAAAGCATACATTCTTCCCATTAACTCTTGAGTAGCTTATACCTAATCTGTCACCAAATCCTCCTAAATCACACAATACATAATTAAGAAGATATATTTCTTTTTCATCAACTACTCGTGTACCCTCTTCAAATTTTGCCTCTTCCAGTACATTCCCCTTAGAATCTTCTACTTTAAGTATTGTTACTGTAGGGTTTTTAATACCCTCATTAGCAAATACAGTAAATGCTGCAGTATGCTCAATCAATTTCATTTCACCTGATCCAAGTGCAAGAGATAATCCATAATTAGCTTTGTTTTTTAATGTTGTAATACCAAGCTTTTCTGTTAATTGAAGCAATGGCTCAACACCAATTGCTTGGAGGACATACACAGCAGAGACATTTCTGGATCTCCCAAAATTTCTTCTTAGTGTACCAACTCCCTCAAACTGTCCATCCCAATCTTTAGGAGCATATTTACCAAAACTCATTGGAATATCAGGTGCAAGTGTACCAGGACTAAACCCTTTTCCAAAAGAAGCAAGATATGTGTACGGTTTAGCAGAAGAACCATACTGCCTTTCACTTGTCGCAACATTTACATTCCCGTCTACTCTTGGGTCTGTTGTATTCCAAAAATCTACAGAGCCTACCATCGCCAGAACTTCACCCGTTTTCGGATTCATAACTACTGCAGCGCCATTATGCACTCCTCTTGGCACGCCATTCTTTGATATACCTTTTGTAACTTCATCTTCAGCTATCTGCTGAACAGAATAATCTAACGAAGTAGTAACTTTAAGTCCTCCTCTCTCAACCCTATCAATACCATATTTATCTTCCAGCAGCTGTTTAATGTAAAAGACAAAATGAGGAGCTTTAATATCTATCTTCGCAGTTCTATATACCAATTCCTCCTCCTTAGCTTTTTGAATCTCTTCTTCTGTTACACCAGTTAACTCTTTATGCTTAAGCATCTGGTCAAGTACATATGTCTGTCTAACCTTCGCTAGCTCTGGCTTAGTACCAAAGAGAGGAGAATATATACCCGGACTTTGTATAAGGCCAGCAATTAATGCACTTTCAGCAAGAGTAAGATCTTTTACATCCTTTCCAAAATATGCTTTTGAAGCTGCCTGAAAACCATAATTAACACCCCCAAGAGGAATTTCATTCATATACATCTGCAAAATCTCATCCTTTGTAAAAGTCTGCTCAACCTGCATGGTAATTAATATCTCTTTAATCTTCCTTGAATATGTTTGTGCATATGCCTCTTCACCAAGAATATCATACAGAAGTGTTCCCTTTACTAATTGTTGAGTAATTGTACTTGCACCTCTTACAATTTCTCCTTTTGTAAGATTTTGGTACAAAGCTTTTGCTATCCCCGCATAATCCAAACCTTTGTGCTGATAAAATTCAATATCCTCAGCTGCTAGCACAGCCCACTTAGTATGCTCAGGAATATCCTCTATTGAGACAAATTCCCTATTTTGATCACCATACACTGTATACAGTAAAACATTATTTCTATCATATATCTTAGTACTCTCATCAGACCTTCTTGAGATAAGTTCATCAGGGGATGGAAGAGAGTTCTGAAGATTCTTTAGGTATATTCCTACTGTAATAAGACCTGCACAAAGTATAAAAAAACAAACACCAAGAAATATATATAAAAACTTTTTCCCCTTGTTAGATTTCGTTTTCTTTTTACTTAGCCCTGATACCTTTCCTTTTGATTTCTTTCCAGCATTCTTACTACTATACATCTTTATCCTGTTATAGTTACTTAAAGAAATAGGCTTGTTTGTATATGTAACCCTTCGCCCTTGTTTTTTAGCTTTTGATGCATTCATACTATATTTCATACTCTCTCCTAATATATATTATTTATCTCCAATATTCAATAAAGTAGCGAAGATGATATAATTGAAAAATGAAAAACAATATACTATCAAAACAACCATATAAAGGAACAACTGATTGGTATCCTAAAGACATGTTTTTAAGAAATTATCTCTTTGATATATGGACAAAAGTCGCAAAAAAATATGGCTATGAAGAGTATGATACTGCACAACTTGAAGATGCAAACCTTTATAGAGTTAAATCAGGTGAAGAGCTAGGTGGAAGCCAGCTTTACAACTTTACAGACAAGGGTGGTAGAGAAATCGCATTAAGACCTGAAATGACACCTTCTTTGGCTAGAATGGTTGCATTAAAAAAGAATGAATTACAATTTCCTCTTAGATGGTTTAATATTGGGAGATATTTTAGATATGAAAAGCCACAAAAGGGAAGAAAAAGAGAGTTCTTTCAATTAAATATTGACATCTTAGGAGTACAAGATATTACTGCAGAGGTAGAAATAATACAGTTTGCTCTAGATGTAATGAAAGAGCTTAATGCTCCTAAAAACAGCTTTGAAATAAAGGTAAGTAATCGATATCTCTTAGATTATCTTTTTGATACACTTCAAATTTCAAAAGAATTAAGAGTTAAGGTAGCGAGGGCTTTGGATAACTATCTAAAGATGTCTGCTAATGATTTTAAAGAGTATCTTGCAGAAATTGGGCTTAATAATACACAAGTATCTCAAGTAATTGAGTATACAAAGTGGGATATACAAAAACTTGATAAAATAAAAGATGAGTCTATTGGTGCTCAACAACTTACTGAGCTTTTCTCAAAATTAAAAGCTCTTTCTATTTCAAATGTAGTATTTTGTCCATATATTGTAAGAGGTCTTGCATATTATACAGGTACTGTAATAGAACTTTATGATATAGGACAAAAAGATACACCTAGGGCAATGTTTGGAGGAGGAAGATATGACAACTTACTTGAGATATTTAATGAAAACAAAATACCTGCATTTGGTTTAGGATGGGGAGATATTACTACTTTTGATTTTCTTAAAAAATATAATCTGTTACCTGAGTATAAAAGTGATATAAAAGTGTTTGTAAGCCTTATGGACAGCTCTTTGTATATCCCAACAGCTGAAGTTGCAACATACCTAAGAGATAACAACATAAATACAGTAATGCAAATTACACCTGTCAAACTCTCTAAACAACTTCAAGTAGCCAATAGCAAAAACATTCCATGGGTAGTAATACTTGGAGAAGATGAGTTAAAAAGGGGAGTTATCCAACTTAAAGATATGAATAGTGGAAAATCTTTCTTAATTAAGAAAGAAGATTCCATACAAAAGATAGTTTAATATTCCTACAATGTTACATTAAAATATTTCCTTAGAGAAATAGAACATATACTCTTAATCGAAAACAGGATTAAGATATCAAGAGTACTAGAGAAGTACCCAAATCAATTTTCTTTCATTAAAGTAACAGACTATAGCAATGCCAAGCTCATTATTAAACAAAAGAGCTTTGATCTTGTTTGCCTTAATATTTCTCCATTCTCAAGAGACACCCTTGGTGTAATATCTAAATGCAAAGATATAAACCAAAAGACATTTGCAGTACTTCCACAACAAAAAGAAATAGTTCAAGAGTGCATATCAAATGGATTGTGTGATTTTGTATTTCAAGATGACTCAGATAAAAGTATAGAGTGCAGAATAAATAAAGTACTTAATTGTAAACCTATAACAGATATAACTGCACTTACATTTCAATATATTACATATGTGCAAGAAAGTAGGGTAATGTACATTAAAAATACAAAAGTTTTACTTACACAATGTGAATCAATTTTTCTTAACTATTTATTTACTCACTCAGGAGCTTGTAATACTGATGATTTTACAAAATATTTTTCAACAATTTCTGGCAGGCTCATATCAAAGAAAAGTATTATTGTAGGTATAAACAGATTAAGAAGAAAAGTTGTTATACAAACAGGATATGATTTTCTTAAAACAAGATATGGTTATGGATATACTTTACGATATTAAATCTTTTTCTTCCATTCATTTATTTTATTTAATGCTTCAAGTGGAGTAAGGTCATCAACATTAAGAGATTGAATTTCTCTTTCTATTTCAGACTCTTTAGCAAGAAACAATGGGAGCTGATATGTACTTTGTATTTTCTCCTTCTCTTTTACCTCAATGCTATGATTACCTACATTTCCTTCCTTTGAAAACATTTTCTCCTGCTCAAAACCTTCTAATATCTCATTTGCTCTTTTAATAACCTTCTCTGGAAGTCCAGCCATTTTAGCAACATATATTCCATAGCTTCTATCTGTTCCCCCTTCAACAATCTTTCTTAGAAATATTACCGTACCTTCATCTAAATCTTCTTCAACTAGTACATTGTAATTTTTAACTTTATCAGGAAACTTCTCAGCTAGTTTAAGAAGCTCGTGATAGTGTGTTGCAAAAAGAGTTCTTACTTTAAGGTCATCTGCCAAATACTCAGCTAATGCCCACGCAATACTTACACCATCATATGTGCTTGTACCTCTTCCTATCTCATCAAGAACAACAAGACTGTACTTTGTTGCACTATTTACAATGTTTGCAGCCTCATCCATTTCAACCATAAAAGTACTTCTTCCTCGTGCTAGGTCATCTGATGCACCAACCCTTGTAAATACTCTATCAACAATTGATAACTTCATACCCTTAGCAGGAACAAAACATCCTATCTGTGCAAGCAAAACTAAAGAAGCTACCTGCCTTATATATGTAGACTTCCCTGACATATTAGGACCTGTTAGTATAGATATAAGATGATTATCAAAATCAATATATGTATCATTGGAAATAAACTCACCCTCATTTAAGATTTCAACAATGGGATGTCTGCCTGATTTTATCTCAATTATTCCATTCTCTTCTCCCATATTATAAATAACAGGTTTACAGTAATCTCTTTCTATCGCAATTTTTGCAAATCCAGAGAGTATATCAATTTCGGAAATATATTCGGACAAACTTTGAAGCTCTGGTATATATTTCATTAAAGAGTCTCTAAACTCAGTAAACAGCTCATATTCTAACTCATTTAATCTCTCTTGGGCATTTAGTATAATATCCTCTTTTTGTTTAAGCTCTTCTGTTATATATCTCTCACTATTAACTAATGTCTGTTTCCTTATATATCTCTCAGGAACTTTCTCTTGATGAGCTTTAGTTACTTCAATATAATAGCCAAACACTTTATTAAACCCAATTTTAAGACTACTAATCCCTGTACTCTTTTTCTCTTTTTCTTCAAATTCTTTTATCCATCCTTTACTATCTCCACTTAGCTCTCTTAACTCTTTAATTTCAGAATTGTATGAAGATTTAATAATACCTCCTTCAAGAAGTGTAAGAGGAGGAGCATCTACAATACAATCATCTATTTTTTTAATAACTTCATTTAAGAGAGAATCATATTTATCAAGCTCTTTTAATATTTCAGGGATTTCTAACAGAATAGTTCTTAATTTTGATATATTCTCCAAAGATATCTGTAACCCTTTTAACTCTCTTCCATTCGCTCTTCTTAACCCTATCTTTCCAGCTATTCTACTAATATCATTTACATTTGAAAGCAGTTCTTTTGTTTTACTTAGTGCTTCTCTATTATTAAAAAATAACTCAACAATATCCAATCTTCCATCTATATCCTTTTTATCAATCAAAGGGTTTAGTACCCATGAATAGAGCATTCTCTTTCCCATTTGTGTTGAAGTACCATCTATCACAGAAAAAAGAGAACCAGATACTAAACCTGTATATGAGCTCGCTACCAACTCTAAATTCTTTATTGTTGCCCTATCCAGTACCATACTTGAATTAAGATTTCTCCTTTTTGGTTTTTTAATATGTGCAGGCTCCATCAACTGAGTATCTTGAATATAATAAAGAACCATTGCAACAGCACACATTGCTGCTACATTTTCTTCCAAACCAAGTGAGTGCATATCAGATACCTTAAAGAAATCTTTAATTAACTCCTCACAATATTTAATATTTTTAAGTCCTTTTGTTAAAAATTGAACAGGCAGAGAAGAAAACTCCAGCTCTTTTTCATCTTCTAAAAGTAATATCTCAACTGGATCAAAAGAAGAAAGAATACTCTCAATACTCTTTTCACTATATTTTGTATATATCCAAAACAAATCCCCAGTAGACATATCACAAACACAAGCAGCTAATTCATTTTTTAGCTTAACAAAGGAACACATATAGCTGCTTTTTATAGATTCAGAATCATCAATAGTAGCTGGAGTAACTATCCTTGTAACTCCTCTTTTTACAATACCTTTTGCTAACCTTGGATCTTCAAGCTGATCAACAATAACTACACAGTACCCAGCATGAACAAGTTTAGGAAGATACTGATCAATTGCCTTATGAGGAAATCCTGCAAGTGGAGTAGGGTTACTGTTCTTATCCCTTGAAGTAAGTGTAATGTTAAGTACCTTAGATGTTATTCTTGCATCTTGTCCAAATGTTTCAAAAAAATCCCCCATTCTAAAAAGCACTATCTTATCAGGATACTGCTTCTTAAATTTCAGGTACTGATCCATCATTGGGGTTTGTTTTATATCAAATTCCATATGTTATTATACAATAGAATTATCTCCTTATCAGTTTTTTTATCTCAGCAATATCACTCCATTCATACTCTTTCAAACCAAAACATAAACTTCTTTCGTGCCCCTTTCCAGTTATTAAAACAATATCTCCACTGCTAGCTAAGGATATGGCTTTCTTGATAGCATCTCTGCGTACCTTAATATTATGTGTATCATCATCAAATCTAATTAATTGTCTTTTTTCATTTGTTTGATACTCTTTCCATCCTTTCTCAATTTCATCATTTATCTTTTTTAAACTCTCCATTCTACAATCTTCAGCAGTCAAAATTGTAATATCTGCATATTTCTTTGCATATTCCCCCATAATTGGTCTTTTGTAATCATCTCTTTTGGATGCACAACCAAATACAAGTATAATTTTAGAGTTCTTTTTCTTAAGCTTACTTGCACTCTCTAAAGCACTCTTTAGTGCATTAGGAGTATGTGCGAAATCAACTATTATCATAAAGGGCTCTTTTTGTAAAACATTCATTCTCCCCTGCACAGAAGAAAAATCTTTTAAAAGTGTATTCATATTTTTATCATCCACTCCTAAAACTTTTAATGTTGAAATTGCTGCTAAAGCATTACTTACATTGTATTTTCCAATTACAGGAATTACATACTTTTTACCATCTATCATAAATGAAATACCCTCTGGACTCTCCTTTATATTGTAAGCTTTAACAGCATTTGTATCTGTGTTATGTTTAGAGGTAGTATATGAAATATATTTTGATGTGAACTCAGTTAAGAAGTTAAAACTTTTTGCATCATCTTTATTTAAAACTACATATCCTCCTTTTTTAAGATTTTGTGTAATTAAAAGAGATTTTGCTAAGGCATAGTTATTCCATGTTTTATGATATTTCAGATGATCCCTTGTAATATTTGTATATACTGCTACATCAAATTTCAGCCCTGCGACTCTTCCCATATATAGCCCTTGAGAGGTACATTCAATAATGACATGTGTACATCTTCTTTTTTGCATTAACAATAAACTTTCATATATTTCATGAGATGATGGAGTAGTAACATGTAAACCAGTACTTGTATGCTTTCTAACAATTTTACTTCCTACTGTACTAATCATTGCAGGTCTAAACCCACTTTTAAGCAACATATGATGAAGCATTGAAACAACCGTTGTTTTACCATCAGTACCTGTAACACCAATCAGTTTCATACCTCTTGGTTTAAATGAGTACAAAGGAAATATATCTGCTTTTTTAATAGCTTGTAACTGTTTTTTTGTTAAAGTGTTACTTTCATATGCATCAGCCAAAAACCTCTTAATTCTACCAACTTCTATAAATCTCACACCTTCATTTTCTCTCTTAAGTTCCTGCAAAAGGTTATCTGGAAGTGCATCGGAATATATAACTAAATCGGTTTGAGGAAGTTTTCCTTCAGGATTCCTGTGATGTATATTTACTCCAAGTCTTTCTAACTCTTTTATCCTTTCATTAACAGCAATATCAAATCCTTCAACCTCTATATCTAAGTAGAAAAGAAATTTAGAAATGTAGGAAAGATCTCCACCGCCTATACCAAGGCAGACTACCTTATGGATGTTATCCAAATTCAGATTCATAATCCATGGATTATACCAAAAACAGCAGGAAAATATTAAAGACTCTTACTTTTTACTTAGTATTATCTTTGCCTCTTCTTCTGAAACAAGTTTCCTCATATCTTTAACAGAGTGGGGGAGGACAGATACCCCATATACACCTCTTTGTACACTATACCTAACAAGCTCTTTACTATCATCTGCTATTACAATCAACTCTTTAGAAGGTACTTTAGATATATCACATATTGCATCAACTACCTTTAGTGAACTATTGGCACCTAAGTCATATTTAGCCTCTATATCATAGATATCCGCACCCTGCATTATCTTAGCAATTCTAGGCATATCCACTATTAAACCATCAATTTTAGTTGCTAAAATATCATCAGCTAAAATTACATCACTAGGATTATCAAGTATTGCATAAACTCTGAAAGATACTCCTCTCCTTAAGCCACCAGAAAGAAGAAGTTTCTTAAACTCAGTCATTGATTTAACATCAGTTGGAGAGTAAACAGCAAAATCTACATTCCTGCATTTATACACATTTCTTACTCTTCTTACAATTCTAATAACTCTATTTAAAAGCTCCTTGTTAGAAAGATAATGAGGAAGACCATGTACCAAGTCTCCAACTTCACTATTCTCAAACTGTTTTCCTTTAACAAGCCCCCTAAACTCAGAAACAGCAGCAGCCCCTATAGCTAAGACAACTTGGTTGCCCTCTGCTAAATCAACATATTCACATATTTTCTCTGAAATTCTTTTTGCATACTCAACAAACTTTTTATCCTCTACATATGCAAGTAAATGCCTTCCATCTTCTATCATAATCCTATCCATATCAATGTAAACAATACCATGAGAATTCCCAACATAATCAACCAAGTTCTCAGGTGTATCAGTAGGCCTAATAAATACTTTTGTAGCACATGGAGCTAGGTTCATATCATGAGGAATTTTATACTCTTTTTTCTCTTCACTCTTCTCTTCTTGTATTGGCTGAACAATTTCTTCTTTCTTCTCTTCCTTCTCTAGTAGGTTAACACCTGAAAGTGCTTCCTGAACATATGCCTGCACAACAGGATGAGTAGGGGATACTACTTTTTCATCAGTTTTTTCTCTGTATATACTCCCTGTATATCCATCAAGTCTGATTAATTGACCATCTTTAAGCAATGAGCTCACCCCTGTTGCACCCACAACAGCTGGAATATCAAACTCACGGCACAGTATTGCTACATCACTTGTAATCCCACCAGTCTCTAGAATAACACCACCACTATTAATAATTAAAGGTTCCATATCAGAAGAATATTCCTTTGTTACAAGTATATCCTTCTTGTTAACCTCTACTTTTGAGTTCTTCTCAATTATCTTTACATTACCACTTACAATCCCAAAACTTGCACCGACTCCTTTAATTATTAAATCACCCACATCACTAGTCTGCCTTCCTTGTTCTTTCTCCTCTTTCCTAACTACACCCTTTGCAGCAGAAATTAACTTCTCTGTTAATGGATTATATTCATGTTTACTACTCTGAACCATCTTTTGAGCATTAGAAAGCGCCTTATCTTCTAACATTCCTATTCCTTGATATTTCTCAAATATCCATTTTAAGACCTCTCCTAATGTATCGAAACTCTTTGCGCTTTCAATTGCAACCTCTTGTGGAGAATATCTTTCATACAAATCTTTACTCTGCAAAACCCAAATCTTTCCTCCTGACATTACCCATTCTATACTCTGTGCCCTTCTTAATTTATTTTCAACTATTAATGCTATTTTAGCGATTTCCTTTAAATACCTATCGTCTACTTTCTGCCTATGACTCCATGCATTCGATATTGTAACCTTCTGTGTTCCCTCTGTTTTATTTGAACTTCTATTTACACTCCTTATCTTCATCCACTCTTGAGGAGATATTCTCTTTTCTAAAATGTTTAAATCCTTTTTATTGAGCAAATATATATCAGGAGTAAGCTCACCCAGCGCAATTGTATCACCTAAACCAAATACTGCTTCAATGCTTAACTTCGTTGGATCCTGTGTTATTGGATCTATTGTAAATGCAACACCACTCACCTCTGCCTGAACCATTTTTTGGACAACTACTGCAAGTTTAACATCAGCCAAATTAATACCTTTAGAGGCAGCATATGCTACAACATCATCAGTAAACAAAGATGCATATACTCTCTTTATGGAATCAATCAAATTCCTTGTACCTCTTACATTTAACTCTGTTGAAAATACCCCAGAAAAAGATACTTGAGGGTTAGCGGGATATACAACGGAAGACCTTACTGAAACCCATGCATCAGTAAATCCAGATATTCTTGCATATGCAGAAAGTATCTCCTCTATATATTCTTCATCAATCTCAGTTTTAAGAATAGAGTTAAGTACTTCTGACTCTTCAGGATTTTTTCCTTTCTCAAACAAGGTTTGTACATCTCTAACTATTGCTTGAGATACAACTTTATCAAATACAACGGGAGATACAACAAAAAAATCAGGTATTGGAATATCCATATCCTTAAGTTCAAAAAGTGATAATCCTTTTCTCCCTACAGATGATTCCTGCAATTTGGTAAATGCATAATCCTCCCAGAAATATACAGCTCTTTTAACTTTAATTGGTGTATCAGACATTCTTTAGGCAGTTAAATATTTATATTAATCAATGCTACCCTTAGCATCAATTTTTTGCAAGTCTATATAGAACTCATAGCACATCTTAAGTATAACCATGGCAGGAACAGAAAGAACTGCTCCCCATACTCCAAATAGTATTAAGAATGTAATTGCAGCTAAAAGTATAAGGGTAGGTTTTACCTCAACTGCATTTCCCATAACTTTAGGAATTATCAAATTATTTTCAACCTGCTGATATACTAAGAATATCAAAAGAATAATTAATGCAGTCATAGGCCCTTTTAAGATTAATGCTGTAAGAAGAGGCGGTATTGAAGCTATAGTTGCACCCAATGAAGGAATTGCAGAGAGTAGGGCAACTAAAACACCCATAGGGAGTGCAAAAGGTATACGGAACAGTGCAAGTACTAAACCTAATGTTGTCCCAGCAATTGCACTTACCGTTGCCTGACCAATTAACCATTTTCCCAATTTATACTCTAAATCCAAAACAAGTTTTTTAACTCTAGACCTCTTTTCATCTGAATGTATCCTAATTAATACAAAATCCAACACTTTATCATGATCTAGTATCAAATAAACAGAAAAAACAAAAGATGCTAGTACTATAGAGGCCCATTCAGCAGCACCACCAATAGCACTTGTAATATTTTGAAAACTATCAGCTGATGTAAATCTCTCTAACCATTGAATTAATGTATCCTTTATAGCTTTCTCGTCAATAGCAAAACCTAAAATATTTAGTGTTTTTAAATTCTCTGTTATATTTTCAACCCAAACAGGAATATTGTTTCCTAATCCACTTATCTGATTAATTAAAGGTATAACTATTAAAGCAACAACAGCAAGAAGAAGTATTAATCCCAAGAAATATGTAACTGCTATTGCCCATCCTTTTGATATTCCCTCTTTTTTAAACCAGTTTATAATTGGAAGAGCAGCAGACATAATTACAAAGCTTAAAAAAAGAAATACTGCAATACCTAAAAGTTGTTCTCCCCATAATACTAATGCAATAACAAAAAATACTAATGCCAAAAACTTCCATGAAAACTCAATAGTAAAAACAGGCTGCTGTGTTTGTTTTTGACTTTTGGCCTTTTGAAGTTCACTTAACTCTTTAATATAGTCTCTCTTTTCTTCTGGTTTATTTATATTTAATACTTTCATAATTTATTATTAATATATTACTCAGGCTAACAATTAAAGTATACATTATTTCTCATTCAATATGCTAGGTATTACCTTCGCAGCAATTATAGAAGTAATTGGTACTATTAAAAGTATTCCCATACTTGACACTAAACTTCGGACAATTTCCTCTGCAATAAAATCCATCTGTAAAATATTCCCCATCTCTTTGCTATTGTAGATAAGAAGCATTACCGTCGCAAGACTAGAACCAGCATAAGCAATAAAAAGAGTGTTTACCATTGAAGATAAATGGTCCTTACCAATATTCATTGCCTTTTTATACAACTCAAAGCCACTTAACCCTTTATCTGTTGTATACAACTCAGAGGCTGCCGATATTTGACTCATTACAACATCATCAAGAACTCCCATTGAACCAATTAGAATACTTATAAAAAAGACATCTGCCAGGCTTATATCTCCGCCAGTTTGACTAAAAAGGAGAAATGCCTCTTCACTTCCTGAACCATTAATATTTGTCAGATTAACAAATAACTTCGCAAGGAGCCCGACAATTAACACACCTATTATGCAGGAAATTACACCAATATGACTCTTTATATTAATACCATAAGAAGAATACATAATTACAACAATCATTACAATTACAGAAATTATCCCTGTAGATATGACATCAGCACCATTAAGTATCCTAGGTATAGCCCAAAGATAAAGGATTAAAACAGTAAAAATTAAGCTAACTAGTGATCCAAAGCCCTGCTTCCCACCTATAATTAAAGCCAGAGCAGAAAAACAACAAACTATTAATAGTATTGAGCCATTTCTATCATACCCTGTTATACTCCATTCTTCATTTCCATACTCATCACTAAGAAAAGAAACAAACACTTTATCTCCTTTCCTAAATCTTGACTCTTCATTCTCTGATAATATCGGAGAAATAACTTTCTGATCATTTAACTCCTCTATATCTACATAATACTCAAAACATTTATAACTACCTTCTAATGCCTTAAAGCATGGAATCTCTTTATATCCATTTATTACCCCATGATAGAAAACTTCCTTTTGAGCATAAACAGGAGAGACCAAAAAGAAGGTAATAAATAATAAAATTAACAAAATTATTCTTTTCATACTCTCTATTATACAAAAAAGAGAGGCTTTTACACCTCTCTTCTCATTTCAATGTAACAACCCTTATCTTTTATTCTTCAAATATACAACAGAAGAACTTATTACAAATGCAAGTAAGGCAAGTAAACCAAATATCATCATTAAATTATTCCCTATTAACTCATCAAATGTCCCTGCTGCCTGTGGAATATTCTGATCAACAACTGCATCTCCATTAACACTGCCAAGAGGAGAGTAGTTTACTCTTACTTTCTCATCAAGCTGTACTTCATTTCCTGCTAAATCTTTTATGTATACAGAATACACATTCTTCCCTTCTTCAAGTTTTATACCCTCAATCCTAAAGTTTCCATCTTTATCAGCTAATGCACTAAAACTATCAGTTCCTCTTTTTACCTCTACTGTTGCATTAGGTTCTACAGTACCAACAAGTATGAATGTGTTTTTGTTTGTTTCTGTACCATATTTAAGGGTAACACCTTCTTTGCTTGGTGCTGTTCTATCAACAATTGAAGTTGCAATTTCAGATTTTGGAGATATCTTTCTGCTTGGAAAACCCTTTACACCAGCAACAGCAATTTTATACTCTCCCTCTTTTTCAACAGTATACTCATAGCTAAACTTGGAATCATCATCTACCTTTGCTTCTGCAATCTTCTCATCATTGAGATATATAAAGACATTGTCATATCCCTTAGCACTTCCTTGTATTTTTATTACATCCCCATTAGTTACTGATGTTACATTCTCTAATAGCGGGGATTCAAACTCAGGATCAAGTAATGGTTCCTCCCTATATTTTATATATGAAAAAATTCCAAAAGCTACAAGAAGAACACCTAAACCAATAAAGATAGAGCCAACTAACCTAGAAAGTTTTTCCTGTTTAGCAGAAGAAGGCTGCTTTATCTCAACCTTATTCTTCATACTTTCTTCTTTTTTAGATACTTTTGAGGCAGATTTTTTAATATTTTTTTTCTTTGCCACACCAACCTATATTAAAATTTATATAGTCTATGCATATAGCATAAAACAAAATTAAAAATAGTGCAAGATACTCAATTAAATGATAAAATAAAAGCATGAAGAAAAGTGCCAAAACAGCAATTACAATAATACTAATATTAACGATACTAACCCCTCTTGGGTACTTTCTAATTTATCCAAATTACAACAAATTAATTGGGCCTATAAAAAGATTTAATATACAGAGGAGTGCAGAGGAGATAACCTTCCAAATTATCACAGAACTTGTACCTACAAAAGATGAAGTCTTAGGTGTTGCAATACAAAGTTCTGGAGGACAAAGCATAGAAGAGAGTCTTAATCCCCAAACAGTCCTTGATAAAAAGATATTAGAAGAATTAAATACTAAAATAATTATTAACTCCATTGATGCAGAAGGTCTTGTATATGAAGGTACAGACTCTCATACAATGAACAAAGGCTTCTGGCATTTTCCTTCCTCAAATCTCCCTGGACAAAAGGGCAACATGGTAGTAATTGGACACAGGTATGCAAAGCTTCCTCCCAACAAAGACACCTTTTTTAACTTAGATAAGGTAAAAGTAGGGGATAAGATTGAGGTTGTTCAAAATGACAATCAATTCACATACATAGTTACAGAAACAAAGGTAGTTGAGAAAAATGATATCTCTGTTCTTCAAGATTACTCTGATTACAGAATTACATTAATCACTTGTTCTCCCCTATGGACTTCAAAGCAAAGACTAGTTATAGTCGGAAAACTGGACAAATTGTATAAAAACACATAGAATACAATACATTTCTTAATTTCAATAAATATATTAATGGATACTAAATACACAAGAAAAGATATTAATGAATATACTCATGAATTGAATATTACAATTCCTGCGGACAGTTTTAAGCATTCATATGATTTAATGCTCCAAGACTACTCTAAAGATTTAGATGTTAAAGGTTTCAGGAAAGGAAAAGTACCTGCAGATTTTATAAGTAATGAGGCAAAAGATGTTTTAAGATTAGAAACTTTCCAAAGATTAGCCCCATTATACATTAACAATGTGCTCACAAAGGAAAACATAGATCCAATTGCACCACCTGAATTCAAAGAGCTTCCTAAGTTCATGGAAAACTTAGATATTCCTTTTACAATAACTGTTACAACAATGCCTACTTTTAAACTTGGTGATATGAAAAAGGTAAAAGTTCCAAAAGAAAAGCTTACAGTTGAACAAAGTGAAATAGATAGTGCTTTAAATGAACTTAAGAAATCACAAAAAACAAAAACAAAAGAAATAAATGATGAATGGGCAAAAGAAATAGGAGAAATAATAGGAGAGAAAGAGATTAAAACTTTAGATGCTTTAAAAGAAAAAATTAAAGATGCACTTTTAAAAGAAAAAGAACATTATCAAATTCATCAAATGCAGGACAGTGCACTAAAACTGGCAATAAAAGAGTGTAATATTGAAATACCTCAACAGGCAATTGATTATGAGGCACAGGAAAGAGAAAAAGCTTTTGTTGAAGATATGAAGAGCAGAGGGATTAATATTGATGATTTTCTTAAAGCTAATAATATTACAATAGAAAAGATGAGAGAGTTGTGGAAGCTTGATGCAAAAGAAGCAATAGAGGCAGATGTCTTTCTAACCCTTTATGCTGATTCAAGAAATATACAAATGACAGACGAGGAGCTTGATGCAAGAATAGAAGAAATTAAAAAGCAAAGAGCTGATGTAGATAAAGATATATTTAGTAATTTAGAGTGGAGAGAAAATATGAAGAGGGTAGGAAGAAAAGAAAAAGCATTTAATTCTTTTATTGAAGAGGTATTAGGCAAAGAGTATATAGATGAACATAATTAAAATGTAAATATTTAAATATATGGCATTTTTAATACCAACAGTAATCGAAAAAGATAGGGAAGGAGAAAGAGCATATGATATATATTCTAGACTTCTTAAAGATAGAATTGTATTTTTAGGAGGTCCCATTGAAACACATTTAGCTAATACAATAGTAGCTCAGCTTTTGTTTTTAGAAAAAGAAAATCCTGATGAAGATATTCAGATGTTTATAAACTCTCCTGGGGGAGAAATAAATGCAGGTATGGCAATACTAGATACTATGAACTATATAAAATGTGATGTATCAACAATTGCTGTAGGGTTAGCAGCCTCAATGGGTTCACTTCTTCTAACATTTGGAGCAAAGGGAAAGAGATTTGCACTTCCAAACAGTAAAATTCATATTCATCAGCCATTAGGTGGGGTACAAGGACAAGCCAGTGATATTGCAATAGAGGCAGAAGAGATATTAAAAACAAGAGATTTATTGTATAGAATGTTATCAAAACAAACTGGACAGAGTATAAAACAGATACAAAAGGATGCAGATAGAGATAAATATTTTACAGCACAAGAAGCAAAAGGAGTATGGATTAATAGATATTATTAGTAAGAGATAAGATATTTAAATTAAGTAAGTAATATATGAAAATAGTATGGAGAGCTACAGAGGGAAAGAAGATATTCTCAAAATATTTCAGACTAGTAAATAATGTTATGGACAATAGTATAGAAGGCTACAGAGAGAAAAAAAATGTTCTCCCAAAATATGTAAAACAGATAGATAAATTAAGAACAGAAAATAAAAAAGAGGAATTAGAGAAACTTCTTAATAACGTTATTAATCTTTTACCAGAGAATGTAAAATCTCTTTCTATTCCTGTTACATCTTCTAATGGAGAGATAGAATTTATTACAAAAGAAAGAGAAAGTAACGCTCCAGAGGAAGAGCAAAAGGATTGGAATATGGGTGATTTAATAGCATATTCAGTAAGAGAAGAGAGTTTGATAAATAGAGAAGAAGATGAAGATTAATTAAATAATAGATATGGGCGATTAGCTCAGCTGGTTAGAGCGTCACATTGACATTGTGAAGGTCACAGGTTCGAGTCCTATATCGCCCACCATTTTAAAACTTCCTTTTTTGATATATTATTCAATATGAACCATGAAATGAAACTAAATGCAAAGGCTTTTGCTGATGTGAAAGCAGGTCTACAGAAGTATGAAACCCGCTTATTTGATGAAAAGAGGAGTAAGATTTCCAAAGGGGATACTATAACCTTTTCTAAGCTTCCAGAATTAGATCAAAAAGTCGTAGTAAAAGTTCTTAGAATTATTAGAGCAAAAGATTTTAAAGAATTATTTTTACTTTTCCCAATAAAAGATGCTAATTGGCCGTCAGATTATTCCAATTATGACTGTGCAAGAAATATGCTTAAATACTATTCTTATAAGGATCAAAAAAAATTCGGAGTTGTAGCTTTTGAAATAGAACTAGTTCAAGAAAACGATTAATACTAGTTAGATTTTAAGTTCCATGCCTGAAATTATAATCCACCATTATTTATTCAAAACATTCATCAATCTGCCTATTGCTAAAGGCATATTCCTTCTTCCTTGACCTACAGGATAATATGTCGGATATATTTCATAACCATTTAATACCTCCCCCTCATCACCAAGATATTTACTAACAGAAATATTCTTATCTAACAAAATAGAAGATACCTGATTACCAAAAGTAACTATCTTTTTAGGATTAATAATCTCTATCTCTTTATACATTAAATCTAAGTATTCTTTGAAAACAGAATTATTAAGAGGCCTTGCATCAATTTGAGTACACTTTGCAAGATTAGTAATAAATGTGGAATGATTTTGGATGTCAGTATATACCTCATTGGCAAAATCATAATCCCATTCTTCTGGTCTAATATTTTTTATTTTCAAATATATCTTAGATTGTAATAATCCAAGATTTTCAAAAATATCCCATACTTGTTTTGTACCAATCCAAGGAGCTCTTAATCCCTTCCAAGAATGGCTACTAGAAATATTCTTACCTGTAGGATTCATAAAGATAAACATAACCTCTGGATTATTTATGCAACCTGCACCATATATAGAGGAGAGAGTAGGGTCTCCATATTTAAGTTGGAGCCTATCATATTCCTTATGTAATTGAACAACTTGTAGCATAGACTAGAAATTATACTTTAAAAAGGTTTTGCTTTTAAGTTCCAACCTTGAAAGTATATTCCACCATTTTATATAATATTATATATGGAAAACAGAGAAGTAATTATAGAAAACAATATAAACAATAACCCCTTAATAGAATATGTTAATGATTTAGCAAATGC
>JAXGOY010000002.1:0-98874 GCA_040767225.1 Candidatus Dojkabacteria bacterium | reverse complement strand
ATAGATTGGGTAATTAAAGAAACAAAGATTCCCTCAAAATATACAGAGATAAAAATATTAATTTTATTTAATACTTTTACTCATTAGTAGGTTGCTTTTCTTCTACTTTTTCCGTTGTTTTTTGTTCATTAGGCTGCTCTTCTTCTGCCTTTTCTTCATTTGCACCAAGCTGTTCTAGAGAATTAACTACTCCTTTATATGTATCGCTATCTTCCAGTTTATTGTTTTCAAGTATCTGTTTTGCTGCTTTTAAGTAAGTAATTGCATTCTCTGTATCTTTCTTCTCATTAAAAATACTGGCAGAAAGAATTAAGGATTGTACATGACTTCCATTTATAGTTAAAACCCTATTAAACATAGCAAGGGCATTATCATAATCCTCTTTAACCATATATATTTGGCCTGCTTTATAGTAAGAATCATAATCTAAAGGATTAATACTAACACAAGTATTCAGAGCTCCTAAGGCATCTTGTGTATAATCAGAATACCCTGCACCAATTAACCCTATATACACCGAAGCTCTTGTATTCCAGTTAGAATATGTAAGCGGGGAAGTATCTATTGCCCTCTTAGACAAATCTACTGCAGTATTCTTCCATGTTGTTATACTTGATAGAATTGCATCTTTCTCTGTATCTTTTGCATCCTTGTATTTCTCACTTAACAGATTTATAACATCAATAGAAACTAAACTTGCTCTTCTATTTGAATACGGATCAGTAGAATCATATCTAAGTGCTTTATCATAATATCCTGCCATTCTATTTAAGAATTCTTCTCTTACCTCTATTGAAACATTTTCTTCCTGATGTTCTCTTCCCGTTTCTATACCGTATGCCTCAGCCCTAACAACATATGCACTATTAAGAACCTTTAAAGTGAGTAATACTACAATAGCTACTGTAGCAATAGTAAACAATGCAGTCAAAAATCCATTTACTCCATTCATTGTCTTACGGATATCCTTATTAACCGTCCCTGTATTAACCGCCCAGAACTTAAGCAGAAACTCTTCGCTACTTCCTTCAAGGTTATACAAAGCTACCAAAAGAAGTGCTGATATAAAAAGCATAAAGAATGTCAAAAATGAAAAAGGCATAAAGAAAGAACCAAAAAGAATAAATATATGAGTTAATCCTAAAAGAAGAATATCCGAACTTCCTTTTGTACTATCACTAGATATTTGTTTTATTAATAACTTCAAAGAAACAACAATTAACAATACCAATGCCATGACACCAAGAAGTCCTCTGTTCGCGAGTGTAGTAAGCAATTCATTAGAACCAACTATAAAGGTTGTATTACCAAGCATTATTGTAGAATCTGCAGCAGGTTTATACAAATTATATGCTACACCAAAAGAATCATTCCCAAAACCAATAATTCCTCTTGAAAAATTATCAACTATGGAAGAGCTTGCTACTCTCCATGATATGTCTGACCCAAGCCTTATTGGAGTAACAGCTTCATATGATTCTCCAAGTACAGATTTTGTAAAAGATTTATATTGAAACCCTACACTAAAGCCAAATGAAAGAACAGCAAATATTATTACAATAATTGGAAGTGATCTAAGCTCTTTCCCTAATTTATTCCATATTAAGACACAAACTAAAATCGTAAATACAAAGAAGAGAACAGGAACTAAAATACCCTGACTTACAGAAAACAGTGGAAGGGAGATAAAAGATATAGCTAGGGCTACAATTGGGAATATAATGCTCTGATACTTTTCTTCTTTAAATGAGTTAATAAGGAGAAAAAGATTAAGAAAAACAGAAACTCCGCATATAAGCATAATCTCTTGAAATGAAAATGTAAGAGGTAATCCAACAACAAAAAACTCTTTTACATAAGGTATCCAGCTAAATATATTAACTTTTAAAACAGAAAGCATACTTAGAAGAATAAGAATGAACAAACCAAAAGATAATGAAGATACAGCTCTAACTATATCCCTTCTCTTTCTCAGAAACCCTCTTGAAAGGAAAAATAAGAAGAAAAGAAATATTATTACAAAAAGTCCACTGCCCATTCTCCCATCATATCCCCAGAAAGCCATCCATCTATCTCTTGCAAAAATAGTAGAAAGTAGAAATGAGAAGAAAAATAAAAGAAATGCTTTATCTAATGGAGATTTAATAATGGAGACCTTCCCATCCCATATCCATTTAACTATTTCAAGTAAGATTAAAATTGAAGATAGTACAATAAACAAAATACTCTTAATCTTCTCTGTTGAATCATATGGAAGTGGTATAACAAACCAAGGAATAATAAACATGATTAAATTAAAAATTATTCTTTGTACTTTTGATATCTTCTCAAATTTATCAGGAAGTACCTGTGTAGATTGGTTTTTTTCTTCTAACATTTTAGGCAGTAATTAAAATTATCTTACTATAAGAAATATGTTAGCAGAAAATAAAGGGGGATTAAAGTCCCCCTTCATTATTCATCGTTTTAATCCTCAACAACCTCTCCCTCCTTTACCTCATCTTCTTTCTTGTCAGACTTCTTTTCTTCATTATCTTCTTTACCTTCCTCTTTCTTCTCAGAAGACTCCTTAGAGGCTTTTTCATACATTTTCTTACTTACTTCCTGCATCCTTTCAGTAAGTTTTTCTACCTTCTTTTCAAGCTCTTCCTCATCGAAATCTTCTTTTTCAATTATTTCTTTTATCTCCTTAACACCTTCTTCAAGATCTTTTTTATCACTATCCTCTATTTTATCTCCACTATCTTTAAGAAGTCTTTCAATACTAAAGCAGAGTGAATCAGCATTATTCCTCTTTTCAGCTCTCTCTTTCTTCTTCTTATCTTCTTCTGCATGCTTTGCTGCTTCCTCTACCATCTTTTGTATTTCATCTTCTTTAAGACCTGTTGATGCGGTAATAGTAATCTTTTGTTCTTTGTTTGTAGCTAAGTCCTTAGCACTTACATTTAAAATACCATTAGCATCAATTGCAAAAGTAACCTCAATCTGAGGAACTCCTCTTGGTGCAGGAGGAATACCATCAAGAATAAATCTGCCTAATGTCTTATTATCTTCTGCCATTTCTCTTTCACCCTGAAGTACATGAATCTCTACTGCAGGCTGGTTATCTGCAGCAGTTGTAAATATCTGCTTCTTCTCAACAGGGATTGTTGTGTTCCTTTCAATAAGCTTTGTCATAACACCTCCTAATGTTTCCAAACCAAGAGAAAGAGGTGTAACATCAAGAAGTGTAATATCTTTTACCTCTCCACCAAGAACACCTCCCTGAATAGCTGCCCCTATCGCTACTACCTCATCAGGATTTACACCTTTATTAGGTTCTTTTCCAAATATCTCTTTTACCTTCTTTACAACAGCAGGCATTCTTGTCATTCCCCCTACCAGTATTACCTCATCTATATCAGAAGCAGTAAGTTTTGCATCTTTAAGTGCTTTCTCACAAGGTTTAACAGTTCTCTCTATTAAATCAGCAGTTAATTTCTCAAGGTCTGCTCTTGTCATCTTAACCTTAAGATGCTTAGGTCCTGCGGAGGTAGCAGTAATGTATGGAATATTAATTTCAGTCTCTTCAGATGTTGATAACTCTATCTTAGCTTTCTCTGCTGCTTCTTTAAGTCTTTGAAGTGCAGTTCTATCTTCTTTAAGGTCTACACCTTCGTTATCCTTAAAGTCTTTAACTAATTTATCAATAATCTTTTGATCAAAATCATCACCACCAAGATGTGTATCTCCATTTGTAGAGAGAACTTCAAATACTCCATCACCAATCTCAAGTATTGAAATATCAAATGTACCACCCCCAAGGTCAAATATTGCAATCTGTTCATCTTTTCTATTATCCAATCCATATGCAAGTGCAGCAGCTGTAGGTTCATTTACAATTCTTTTAACATCAAAACCTGCAATCTTACCAGCATCTTTTGTTGCTTGTCTTTGAGAGTCATCAAAATATGCAGGAACGGTAATCACAGCCTCTGTTACCTTTTCACCTAAGAACTCTTCTGCATCTTCTTTCATTTTGCCCAATATCTTTGCAGATATCTCCTGAGGAGTGTACCATTTATCTCCCATCTTTACTTCAACACCACCACTTTTTGATTCTCTCATCTTAAATGGCAGAAGCTCTTTATCTCTTTGTACTTCTGGATCATTCCAAGACCTACCAATAAGTCTTTTAACAGAGTAAATTGTCCCTTCAGGATTTGTTATTGCCTGATTCTTTGCAGGAGCACCAACTAAAATTTCTCCCTTATCATCAACAGCAACAACAGAAGGTGTCAATCTTCCTCCTTGTGCATTTGGTATTATGTTTGGTTTACCACCTGACATATATGCCATTGCACTATTTGTAGTACCTAAGTCTATTCCTATAATTTTTCCCATATTTAAAGTAATAAAAATTTAACTATTTGCTTTTTTCTTTAGTAACAACCACTTTTGATGGTCGTATAACAATATCATCTAACATATATCCAGGTAGAATAACATCATAAATAACACCCGGAGTATCTCCATCTACAGTACCTAAAGCTTCGTGCTGAGATGGATCAAATTTCGTACCCTTTTGTGGTACAAATTTCTTTAACCCTATCTCTTCTAAACTCTTTTCTAAATTGTTAAATATCTCTACAACACCATTTGCCCAAGCCAATGCCTTTTCATCAAACTTAATATCCCCTTTTGTTTTAATAGCCATTGTTAAAGCATCAATAACTGGTATAAGCTTTTCAGCCAATGATTTTCTAGATTGTAAATACAGAAATCCCAATCGTTTATCTGTATTAGCTTCTAAATTCTGGTAATCTGCTAGTGCCTTTTTAAGTTGATTAATGATAACCAACTTCTCATCTTCAACCTTATCAATAGTAAGAGCAAGTTCTTTTATCTTCTCTCTTAACTCCTCTTCTTTTTTAGACGTATTTTGTTTTTTAACACTTTGTGTTTTTTTATCTTCTTTCATATACATACAGAGTTATTTTAATTCCAGCCTCTCATAATATTACGCATAGAGTTCTGAACCTCTCGAAGAGCAGGGACACTCTTTGCATAATCCATTCTTTTTGACCCTATCACACCAACATATGAATCTCTCGCATCCCAAAACGGCATCTTAGTAAATGCAAGGGCACACTCCTCTAATCCTTTTATCCCCGATTCCTCTCCAATTATTAAAGATACACCAGAGCCTCCATACTTCTTAACTAAATTGTTTAAAAAACTCTCATCTTCAAGTATATTTATTACCCTTTGCAGTTTATCAGTATCTCTAAGCTCTTCATATTTAAACAGCTGGGAAACACCCCAATATCTTAAAATCTCATCAATTATTACAAAAGATGCAGACTCTGTCTCATCAGAAACTACAGTTAATATCGAATCTACAATGGTATTCTTTGAAAATCTTTCTCTAAATATTCCCCTCCTGATTTCTACTGTAATCATAGGATTAAGAGAACAGTTTCCAAGAATATCCCTTACATACAACCTTAAAGCTTGATCTGTAGGATGTCTTCCTGAAGATGTATGACTCTTCTCAAGTAATCCTTGATCCATAAGCTTGACCATTTCATTTCTGATAGTTGCAGAGCTTACACCTAAATCATATTTTTCTAAAAGAGCAATTGAACCAACTTCATCTGCACTTTCCATAAACTCTTTAATTATCGCTATTAATATCTCTTTTTGTCTTTCAGTTATATTTTCCATATTAGCACTCTTACAGCTTACCTGCTAAGAGTATATTGGGAAATTCTGAATTCGTCAAGAGTAAGGTGTATAAAATTGCAAAATATATATTTCTTTGATATACTTTCACTCGTTATGGAAAAACTTCAATTAGAAAAAAGAGAAATTACAGGTAAAAAGGTTAAGCATTTAAGACAGAAAGGACTAACCCCCGCTGTCGTATATGATTCTCATGGACAATCTATAAATGTTACTATGAGTAGTTCAGATGCACAGTGGCTCTACAAAAACACTACATCCACTACTATACTTGACACACAGCTTGAGAAAGAGAGTTTTAAGGCACTTGTTAAAGAGTTTAGTATTAATCCAGTAACTGATGAGATAAATCATGTATCATTATTTAGAATAGATGAAAATGTACCAATGGTGTTTACAATACCATTTAAGATTGTTGGTATATCACCTGCAGTTAAAAATAATATTGGTGTATTAGTAGAGGTCTTAGATAGTATTGATGTAAAGTGTAAAATGGCAGATTTAGTACCTTACATTGAAATAGATATATCAAATTTAGAAAATGTAGGACAAACTATAGCTGTTGATGATATTAAGCTTCCAAAAGGAATGTCACTTATAAATGATGAACAAGCAAAGGCTGCTATTGTTACAATAACTGAACCTCAAAAGGTTGAAGAAGTACAGCCTACTGTAACAGAAGAAGCAGTTGAGGAAGAAGTAACAGAGGGCGAAGAGGGTGCAGAAACCACACAAGAAGAACAAACAGCTGGTGAAAATAAATAAAAGGTATGAAAATTCCACTATTTTCCTGTATAATCAACCATGATTTCTATTATTATTACATCATGGAAAGAACCTAAGACTATTGGTAAATGTATAGAGTGTATAGTAGATAGGAAATATTCTGGACTAAATGAGGATTTTGAAGTAATACAAGTATCTCCAGACAAAGAAACATTAGAAGCAGGACTATATACAGCAAAGAAACTTCACCTAAACAACAAAGAGTTCATACAAATTCAAGACCCTAGAAAGGGTAAGCCATCTGCATTAAAGCTTGCATTTAAAAAAGCAAGGGGAGATATATGGATTCTTACAGATGGTGATACATATTTTGAAAAGAATGCAGTTAAATATTTAATTGAACCATTCAAAAACAGTAAGGTCGGAGGAGTAAGTGGAAGACCTGTAGCAATGAATAAAAAAAACAGTATGTTCGGATACTGGGGACATCTTCTTTCTGATGCTGCACATCATAGAAGAATAATAACTATGAATAAAAAAGAAAGTAATTACTATCTTAGTAATCAAGAATTTTTCCCTATGAGTGGATATATTATGGCAGTAAGGAATTTTAATTTTGATATTCCTCCTAATGTGCTATCTGATGATGCATATTTATCATATTCTATAAGAAATATTGGAAAGGAAATAGCATATGCTCCTTTAGCAAAATGTTATGTAAAGTATCCAACAAATTTAAAAGATTACTACAAGCAAAAGGTTAGATCCTTAGGAGGATTTATACAGTTAAAAGAGTTTGGGGTTTTTCAAAAAGATAAACAGAGTAGAAGTTTTCTTATTGAATTAAAATATGCTTCTTTTGTCTTAAAATATGCAACAAACCTTAAAGAGTTTATATGGTCATTAACATTGTTTCCTGTAAGATTAATAACATGGATAAAGATATTTTGGGAAAGAGTCATACTTAAAAAAGATATGCCTAAAACAGGTTGGGAAAGAATTCAAAGTACAAAATAATTACCATCTAAAATGAGCAAATGCCTTATTAGCCTCTGCCATTCTCTCTACATCATTCTTTTTCTTAACTGCTTCACCCTCACCTTTGAAAGCACTTACCATCTCTTCTTCAAGAAGTTTACCAAATGATTTGCCTGATTTTGATCTTGATACATCAACAAGCCACCTTACTGCTAATGTCTCCTGTCTTCTAGGAGTTACAGGAACAGGTACTTGATAATTTGCTCCACCAACTCTTCTTGATTTAACCTCAAGAGCTGGTCTTACATTATCTACAGCAGTATGTACAAATTCTATTACAGGAGTATTTACCTTCTGTGCACCCGATTCTATAGCAGTGTATACAAGCTCTTGTGCTAATGACTTTTTCCCATCAAGCATAACTTTATTTATTAATCTCCCAATTACTTCATCATTATACTTTTTATCTTTTACTATAGCTCTTTTTTTAGCTCTTTTTCCTCTCATTTATATATATTAAAATATTATTCATTTGAAGACTTCTTTACACCATATTTAGACCTTGCCTTCTTTCTTCCCTTAACTCCCGCTGTATCATATCTTCCCCTTACAACAACATATTTAACACCAGGTAAGTCCCTCTTCCTTCCTGCTTTAACCATAACAACAGAGTGCTCCTGAAGATTATGACCTTCTCCAGGAATATATGCAGTAACCTCCATACCATTTGAAAGTCTTACCCTTGCAACTTTACGAAGTGCAGAGTTAGGTTTTTTAGGTGTCATTGTTTTAACCTGAAGACATACTGCTCTTTTAAAAGGATTATTAGCTCTCTTATACCTGTTTTTTAAAGGGTTATAATCTGTTGCCAATGCAATATGCTTGGTTTTCGTACTCTTTGATTTTCTAGGTTTTCTTACTAACTGATTAATAGTCGGCATGAGTTGTATTATACAATAAAATCAATTAAATTTTAACTTCCTCTAAACTATAAATATCTTTTATCTCAGCTTCCTGCCCTGATGGTATTCTTCTTCCAATAATCACATTCTCTTTCATTCCTCTTAAATAGTCTGTCTTACCAAGTATTGCAGTATTTGTTAAAACTCTAACCTGCTCTTGGAATGACATAGCAGAAAGGAAGCTCTCAGTATACAATGCAGATGTTTTAATGCCAAGTAGTTTTGGTGATATTAAAACTTTTCTCTTGTTCTCTTTCAAAAGTAATTCATTTTTTACATCGGTAATAAATCTATTAACCATTGAACCAACTAAATAATTAGTATCTCCTGAATCTAATACTCTCCCTAGTCTTGCCATCTGTCTAATAACAACCTCTAAATGAATATCATCAATAGGAACTGCCTGCTCATTAAATACCTTCTGAACTTGATCCAATATATATTTTTGAGCAACAAGTAATCCGGCAACATCAGCAAGTTTCTTAGGATCTACAGAGCCTGCTACTAATTGTGTCCCTGCCTTAATTTCATCTCCTTCTGCAACAAGTATTTCTACATTAGGAAGCACAGAAACAGTCTCCTCTGCCTTTATACTTCCAGAAAGTGTAAGAATTCCTCCCTCTATTTTCACAACCCCACTAAATGGAGATTGCTTCTCAGCTCCATCAGAATCAACATAAAGGGTCTGACCTGCTTTTACCTGTTGACCATCTGAAACAAGAACACTCTTTGCATCAGAAATTACAATATCTTTAACAACATTTTTCTCACCGATAATTGTAATAACTGCTGAATCATCTTCTGCCCTATCAATATGAACTTTCCCATTTACTGTTGCAATATCAGCCTCTGCCTTGGGAGTTCTAGCTTCAAAAAGCTCTTCTACTCTTGGAAGTCCTTGTACAATATCAGTTGTCTGAACACCTCCCTTATGAAATGTCTGCATAGTCATCTGAGTACTTGGTTCTCCAATTGATTGTGCAGCTATAACACCAACAGCTTTACCCATTTCAATCTCCATACCATTTTCTATATTTAATCCATAACATTTCTTACAAATACCAAGAGGGGCTTTACAAAGTATAGGGGTTCTAACATATATCTCCTCTATACCCTCACTTATAATTTTATCAACAATCTCTCTTGTAATACTCTCATTCTTCTTTACAATTACTTCTCCCTTAGAATCAACAACATCCTGAGCAACAACTCTTCCAAATATCCTTTTATCAAAACTCATTCTTCTATCATCACCCTTTCTCATGACAAGACCTTCACCTTCATATCCACAATCTTCCATTCTTATAATTACCTCATGTGCTACATCAACAAGCTTTCTAGTTAAATACCCAGAAGATGAGGTTCTTAATGATCTATCAGCAATACCTTTTCTTCCACCATTAGCTGCAACAAAATACTCAAAAGCATTAAGCCCGTCTCTATAATTTCCTTTAATTGGAAGTGGAATAGAGTTTCCTCTAGAATCTTTAACAATTCCTTTAATGGTAAGAACCTGTCTTGCTTGAATCTTTCCTCCATTAGCTTTTGATTCTACCATCTCATATATTGGATTATTTTTATCAAGCTTCTCCCATGCTTCATCAGCAATTTTAGTCGCGAAATCATTCCACATTTCAGTAGAAATCTTTACTTTTTCTTTCTCTGTAATTAATCCCTGTAGATAATTTTCTTGGAGTTGAAGATCTTTTTCCTCTATTTCCTTAATTCTTGATTTAATATCAAAATCAACATTACAATCCTTCATACCAAAGGAAAAACCTAAATCTGTTGCGTATTTAAAACCCATATCTTTAAGATTATCCAAAAGCTCTACAACCACATCTTGTGAATACTTGTCCTTTATATCATCAATTATTGCTGATACTGTTCCTCCACTAACCCTTTCATTAATAAACCTATACCCCTGTGGCATTATACTGTTAAATATACATCTGCCTACAGAAGTACTTATAACCTCATCATTTACCCTTACAAGGATTTCATCATTAATACCTATAACATCCTCCTCATATGCTCTAATTGCTAGAGCTGTAGATGCAAAAATCTTTGGTTTTTCAACTTCATTTTTGTCGGTCATAAGATAGTAACCAAGAAGCATATCTTTTGATGGAGTTGCTAAAACTTCACCATTTGAAATATTAACAATGTTCTTAGAGGCCATAATCTTTTCTTTTCCTTCTCTCAATGCCTCATCAGTTAAAAGAAGATGTACTGACATCTGATCCCCATCAAAGTCTGCATTAAATGCTTTACATACCAATGGGTGCAATCTTATTGCCTCTCCTTCAACTAATTTAGGATAGAATGCTTGAATACTATATTTATGAAGTGTAGGAGCACGATTAAGTAATACAGGTTTACCCTCAATAACTTTCTCTAAGATATCCCAAATCATACTGTCTTCCTCTTCAACTAAATCTCTTGCTACTCTTACATTAGGTGCAATTTCCTTATCTAAAAGCTCATGTATAACAAAAGGTTTAAACATCTCAAGAAGAACAGATTTAGGAACACCGCATTGATCTAATTTAAGACTTGGGTCTCCAACAATCACTGCACGACCAGAATAATCAACTCTCTTTCCTAGAAGATTCTTTCTAAATATACCTTTCTTCCCCCTTAAATCATCAGTAAGAGACTGATATGGGAGTCTCTTGCTATTCATCATAGGCTTAGATGGTCTATGTGAATTGTCAATTACAGCATCAACAGCTTCCTGAAGCATTCTCTTTTCATTTCGAAGTATTACATCAGGTGCCCCTATTTCCATAAGCCTCTTTAAACGATTATTTCTATTAATAACTCTTCTGTATAAATCATTAAGGTCAGATGTTGCAAACTTTCCTCCAGGAAGAGGAATAATAGGTCTTAAATCAGGTGGAAGAACAGGAAGAACATCTATTACCATCCAGCTTGGGTCTAATTTGTTTTGCTGGAAACCTTCAAGATATTGTATTCTCCTTATAGTTATAAGTTTCTTCTCCCCTTTCTCTTTTTTCATTCTTTTTCTTAAATTTTCAAGCTCTTCATCAATATTTAAATTCTCCAATAGTTTTTTAATTGCTTCTGCACCCATCATTGCACTGAAGAAAAGGAGCCCTCTATCTTCCAAATCAATATATTCATCTTCAGAAAGAACAGAACCTACTTCTACTTTTTCAATTATCTGTTGGAGTTTAGAGTAAAAGTTCTCTATTTCTTCTTCTCTCTCAGCAAAATCTCTCCTTACCTTAGCAACTGCTTGTCTCTTTTTATGCTCTAACTGATCTATCTTAAAATCATTTTTATCTTTCTCTTTCTTTGCAGCCTTAATATCTTCATCATATATAGCCTCAGTCTCTTTTAACTCTTCTTCAAGTTCATCTTTAAGACTATTCAATTCATCTTTTTTAATAGCCTCTAACTTTGAAAGCATATCCTTTCTCTTCTCACTTTCTATTTCCACAACCATATATCTGGTGTAATAGATGACAGAAAGAAGCTTTTTATGAGACATGTCTAAAACTATAGACATTTTGTTAGGTATTCCATAAGCAAACCATACATGAGCGACAGGTACAGCTAAATTAATATGCCCCATTCTTTCTCTTCTCACATCTTTAGTTGTAACCTCAACACCACATTTATCACATACTATTCCCTTATATCTAATCTTTTTATACTTACCACAATAACATTCATAGTTCTTTGTAGGTCCAAATATCTTTTCACAGAAAAGACCATCTGGTTCAGCCCTGAATGTTCTGTAGTTTATCGTTTCTGCTTTTGTAACTTCCCCATATGACCAGTCAAGTATCTGTTCTGGTGATGCAAGGGTTAACCTTAATGCATCAAAATCTTCAAAAGCATTTTTATGATTTCTATTATGATTTTGATTATTGTTCATTCTCAATAACCTCCTGTGATTTTTTAGAAATTAATTCCATATTTAAGCAAAGTGCATTTAATTCTTTAATTAATACTTTAAAGGATTCTGGAACATTAACATTCTCTATCTTTTCACCATGTATTATTGCTTTATATGCACTTGACCTACCTTTAATATCATCTGATTTAATAGTAAGCATCTCTTGGAGTGCATATGGTGCACCATGTGCTTCTAAAGCCCAAACTTCCATCTCTCCAAATCTTTGACCACCTCTCTGTGCTTTACCACTAAGAGGCTGTTGAGTAACAGCAGTATATGGCCCTGTAGATCTAGCGTGAACTTTTTCATCTGCAATATGATGAAGTTTAAGTATATACTTCATTCCAACAGTTACTTTTCTTGGAAACTTCTTACCTGTTCTTCCATCATACAAATCAACTTTCTCTTCCATTTCAAACCCTTTTTTCTTCATCTCTTTTTCAAGCCATTCCATATTTACATCTTCAAACAGGGGAAATGCAAACTTCTCATTAAGAAGTTTTGCATACTGACCAAAATGAACCTCTTCTGCCTGTCCCATATTCATTCTCTTAAGAAAAGTAGGAGTAAGAACTATATCAACAGGCTGGCCATCTTGCGTAAACGGCATATCTTCTATTGGACGAATTGCAGAAACGGTATTTTTATCTCCGTGTCTTCCAGATATTTTATCCCCATATCCTAATTTCTTTGTATCAGCAACCCATACCTTTACTTGCTCTAATACACCAGGACTTAACTTGTCACCATTTTGTACAGATAATCTTTGAGTACGAATAACAATGCCTTCTTCTCCATGAGGGAGCCTTAATGAGTTATCTCTTACATCACTTGCAGACTCTCCAAAAATTGCTCTAAGCAATCTCTCCTCTGCAGTTAACTCCTTCTCTCCTCTTGGTGCAACAACACCAACAAGAATGTCCCCTGCTTTAACTTTAACCCCTTCTCTTACAATCCCTGACTCATCAAGTTTTTGAAGTATTCTGTCATTTACATGAGGAATATCGGCTGAAATAACTTCAGGACCCAGCTCTGTATCTTTTACCTCTATCTCATGCTCTCTAATATGTACAGATGTTAGTAAATCATCTCTTACAATTCTTTCAGAAATTACTACAGCATCTTCATAATTGTAACCCTCATAAAACATTAATGCTGCTCTTAGGTTTGTACCTATGGCAAGCTCGCCATTAACACATGTAGGACCATCTACAAGGATATCCCCTTTCTTGAACTTCTGTCCTACCTGCACAGCAGGCTTCTGAGAGAATGAAGTATTATCATTAGTTCTATAAAAATTAGTTATCTTATACTCCTTCTCCCCCTCTTTCTTATAATTAACAACAACCCTATTTGCATCTACATACAAAACTTCACCATCATCTTTAGCAAAGATGCACCAATTTGACTGTCTTGCAACAATTTCTTCAACACCTGTACCTACTAAAGGAGATTCCTGTTTTACCAAAGGAACAGCCTGTCTTTGCATATTTGCACCTGCTAAAGCTCTCATTGCCTCATCATGAGATACAAAAGGAATCAATGACATACCTAAACCTGCCTGCTGATATGTAAGAACATCAACATAATTTACTAAGTTAACATCCTCTAGTATAAAGTCACCTTTATGTCTTACAGGAACTAATGTTTCAAGAACATTATTAAACTCATCGGTATTTACAGATGGGATACTAATATATTTATCTTCCTCTTCTAAAGCATCAAGATAATCTACCTCCTCTGAGATAAATGGCTTGACTTTTATACTTTTTTTATTCTTTATAGATGAAATCTTCTCTGCAATATCTTTTGTAATAAATGTACCTGTCTTTGCTACTCCCTTTATACTTTCATCTAAAATTCTATTTACTAAATCCCCCTTGGTATTCTTTACTTCACTTTTAACCCTCCTATATGGTGCTTCAAGGAAACCAAATTCATTAACCCTTGCTAAAATTGCAAGCTGTGTAACTACACCAATATTTACACTTTCAGGACTTGTTACAGGATCAAACTTTGCATACTGTGAGTTATGGACCTCACGAATTGAGAAGGTTGCTCTTTCTTTCGTAATACCACCAGGACCAGCAGCAGTAACCTTCCTTTTATTCTCCAATTCAGCAAGAATATTTGTCTGATCCATGAATGTAGAAAGCTGATTAGCTCCAAAGAAAGATTGAATTGAAGCTGCAATAGGCTTAGTACCAACTAACATTGATGGTGTAACCTTTGCATCTTGTCCATAAAGACTCATTTTATCCCTTATATTTTTTTCTAATCTTCTTACACCTCCAAGCAGCTGTCTTTCTAAAACCTCTCCAACACTTCTAATTCTTCTATTGAATAAATGATCTATATCATCAGAAGGTTCAACTCCATTATTTATTTTAATAAGTTTCTTTACGATAAGGATGATATCTTCAGGATAGAGGACTGCTTCATCAGGATTGTGGACATCATATGTTGTTCCAAGCTTTCTATTTAATTGATATCTACCTATCTTTCCCAAATCAAACTTCTTTCTATTAAAGAAGTTACTCTTAATATATTTTTCAGCACTATCAAGTGTAACAGACTCATCAGGTCTTAATTTATTATATATACTGATAATTGCATCCTCTTTACTTTTGGTAAAATCTCTTGCCAGTGTTGCTTCAATATATTTATATTCAGAATGGGTATCAACATCCTTAAACAAATTAAGAATCTCTTGATCTGTTTCATATCCTAAAACTCTTAAAAGTTCAGTAATTAAAACCTTAGGTCTCTTAGGTAATATTCTAATTGATATTACATTATATTTGTTTGTTTCAATTTCATACCATGGTCCTCTACCAGGCATAAGTCTTGCACTATAAAGTGTTCGAAAAGGTAGAATCTCAGATTCCTCAAAAAGGACACCTTCTGCTCTAACAATCTGGTGAGTAACAACCCTTCTTACTCCATTAACAATAAATGAACCATCTTCTGTCATTATTGGGAGATCAGCAATAAAGATTTCCTGCTCTTTTATTTCTCCTGTCTTATTATTAAGCAGTTGAACAGTAGAATATACAGGAATCTCATAAGAAAGCCCTTTATTTAATGCCTCTTCAATACCAACATAAGGTTCCCCATATCTAAAAGATTTAAACTCCAATGTCCACATTCTCTCCATTGTATCCTTCACGGGACTAATCTCTCCGAAGAGTCTTTGGAAACCTCCATCATAAAAATCCTTAAAAGAGGATTTTTGAGCTTCAATTAGACTTGGTATTTCAAAAGAGGAGGAAAAACCTTTTCCTAAATTAAGCCTGGAAGCTCTATTTCGCCTTGGTTCTATCATAAACAGTGGTTTATAGGTTATAAATTACATGTAACAAAGCGATAATTTCTTGGCCATTAAAAATGACCTAGAAACAACACAAATATCGCTTTAATAAAAGCAAATTTAAACTGACTCTGGCGAGTTTATCACATTTATACAATATAGTCAAAGGATTTCAGACATTTTTGCAAATATTTTTCTTAGAAGATAATATATGAGTGGAAATATTTTGTCAAAAGTTGTAAATTCCTTTATTATATATATACCAATTTATCCATAATTATATTATGCCTCGCAAAAAGAAAAAGAAAGAAATAAATATAAAGAGTTCAGAAACCAAAACTTTCTTTGGTTTAATACTACTTGTACTATCTATAGCATTAATACTAACTCCTTTTATTAACGAAGATGCCCCTGTATTTATACAAATATCCACACTTCTAGGTTGGCCATCTGTTGTATGGGGGATAGCAATACTGGGACTCTCCATAAATCTTCTTACTCAAGGAAAGTATTTCAGTAAAGGTGTTCAAACATTCGGATTAATCCTTTTATCAATAGTTTTAAATACACTTCTAACATTCTGGCTCCCTATAGAAAGCCTAGAGAATGTGTCCACACTGCAAAAAGCAGGAGGAAGTTTAGGAAAAAGTGTACATATAGCAATTAACAATATTACTGGTGATGTTCTAGAATTAATAATACTCATTGTTCTCCTTGTTGTTGCATTTTCAATGATAACTGGAGTTCAAATTAAACAGATAGCGGATGTAATTAGCCAAATATTTTCAAAAATTTCATTTAAAGACTTACCTCAAAAGATTGGATCAGCAATGGATGAAGGGAAAATGATAATAAATGGGGAGGAGCTACCACACAATGAAGAAAATGGTTTAAGAACAGATATCCCAGAGCAACTCCATATTGAAGACGGCAGTAACGACTTACCAAGTAATGGTAATACATCAGTAACAAGGATGCCACAAGCACAAATTCCAATTATAAATAATGCAGAAAGCAGTAGTACAGACTTAGCTCCTGCAAAACCTAAATATCTCAACTGGAAATATCCTAGCATTGAAGGACTACAAGAACCTGTAAAAAGTGAACAGCCAAAAGAAGTGTATAAAAATGAGGCAAGAGTTATTGAAACAGTTCTTAGAAGCTTTAATATTCCTGCAAAAGTAGTTGGAATAACAATAGGGCCTACGGTTGTAAGATATGCATTAGCAATACCTGCTGGTGTTGCAGTAAACAGGGTAAAGAGGCAAAGCAGTGATATAGAGGTGGCTCTAAAAGTTAGTAGAGGAATGATGAGAATTGAAGCCCCTATTCCAGGAACTTCATATATTGGAATAGAAATACCAAACAAAAGCCCTAACTATGTATATATGAAAGAGATGGCAAGAAAACTTCTCTCAGAAGCAGATAGATATGAACTCCCCCTTATACTAGGAAGAGATATAACAGGTAATCCAGAAATTAGGGACTTAGTTAATATGCCACACTTACTTGTTGCAGGTATGACAAGAGCAGGAAAATCAGTTGGGATAAACTCTATACTTGGAGGATTACTGCTAACAAAGACACCTGATGAACTTAAGCTAATACTTGTAGATCCTAAGATTGTTGAAATGGAAGCATATAATGGAATTCCTCATTTAATAACTCCCGTTATAAATGATATGGAGCTTGTTGTAAATGCACTAGAGTGGACAATAAGTGAAATGATGAAAAGATATAGGATGATGAAACAAGTTCTTGCAAAAAACATAGTTCAATATAACCAAAAAATGGGATATCCTGCGATGCCATATCTGATAATAGTAATAGATGAAATGGCAGATTTAATGCTTGTTGCAGGACCTGAAGTAGAATCAAAAATCCAAAGAATTGCACAAATGGGAAGAGCTGTTGGAATACACTTAATACTAGCAACTCAAAAGCCAGTAGTAACAGTTATTACAGGTTTAATAAAGTCAAATATCTCAGGAAGAATAGCATATGCAGTACCTTCAGCAATGGATTCAAGAGTAATTTTAGATCAGACAGGAGCAGAAAATCTTCTTGGAAATGGAGATATGCTGTATAAAGATCAAACAATGTCAAAACCAATAAGAATACAAGGTTGCTTCATATCTACAGAAGACTCAATGTACATTATAAATCAAGTTAAATCACAAAAGATGGAAGAAAAGGAGGAAGGTGAACTTGATATTACAAAACCAACAGCTGGAAAAGGATTGGGTGGCATCTCAGATAAAAGAGAGCCTGAATTCCCACAAGCTCTTGATGTTGTCATTGCAGAAGGAAAAGCCTCAGCTTCTCTTCTACAGAGAAGGTTAAATATAGGGTACAACAAGGCAGCAAGATTAATGGAACAGCTTGAAGCTGCAGGAGCTATAGGAAAACAAGATGGTGTTAAACCAAGAGATGTTTTAGTCTCTTCTGCATCTGAGATATTAGGCAATTCTGAAAACGATGAACAAGAAAGCTTCTAGTTTTGATATACTCTTTCATATATGATAACCGCTGGTGAAGTAATAAAAGAAAAGAGAAAAGCCCTTGGAAAAAGCCTAGATACAATAAGCTCAGATACTAAAATACAAAAAAGATATCTAGAATATATTGAGAATAATGAGTTTGATAAGTTTGATTCTCCAGTATTTGCCTCTGGTTTTATCAAAATATATGCACAATACTTAGGTCTAGATGTTGACAAAGTTCTTGCATTATACAGAAGAAGTCTCAATATACCATCAAAAACTAAAAAAACTAAAAAGCCAAAGAGAGAAAAGAAAAAAATTAAAATATCTCCAAAGACAATAGGATTAGGATTGTTAATACTCTTTTTAATCTCAATTGTGGGATATATTGGTTATCAGATATATAAATTTCAAAAACCCCCAGAATTAACAATATTACAGCCACAAGATGAATTTTCATCTCAGGAAGAGAATATTTTAATAAAAGGAAAAACTCAATCAGGAGCAATTATTGAAATAAATGGGAAGCAGATAAAAGTAAATAATAATGGAGAGTTTGAATACGAATACAAACTTACACAAGGAGTAAATACAATATCAATAAAGGCATGGAAGGAAACAAATACGCAGCTGCAAAACAAAATTACATTAAGAGTAACATATACACCAAAAGATGAAGAGATAGCAACACCTACAGAAACAAAAGAGTTTATTCTCACATTATCTATAACCAATTCTCCAGCATGGATTAAGTTAGATGTTGATGGAGAAAACAAAATATCTGGAGTACTTCAAGAAAACACTCAACATGAATACAAAGTAGAAAAAACATTTACCTTAGTTACAGGAAAAGCAAACAACACCTCTTTAAAAGTAAATGGAGAAGAGGTTAAAATCTTGACATCTGCACAGACAGGTATAGGTCAGATTACCTGCAATATTCAAGAAAATAAACTGCTCTGCGAATAACTCTCAGAAATTGATATAATTAGGTATGGAATCTTCAAGAGATCAAATAGAAGAGATTAAGAACAGGTTGGATATTGTTGATGTTATAGGAAAGTACTTACCTTTAAAGAAAGCAGGAAAAAACTATACTGCGAAATGTCCATTTCATACTGAAAAAACTCCCTCCTTTATGGTAAGCCCAGAGCTTCAAAGATATAAATGCTTTGGATGCGGTGAGAATGGAGATATCTTTACATTTGTTCAAAAAATAGAAAATATCGATTTCCCAGAAGCATTAGAAAAACTCGCAAAAGAGGCTGGTGTAACTTTAACTAGGCAGAAAGCTAACACATTCTTTGAGAGATTAGAGGAAATAAATAGAAAAGCTGCAATATACTTCTATAAACAGTTAAAAGAACCTAAAAATATACAAGCACTACATTATGTTAAAGAAGAAAGAGGTATAACAGATGAAAGTATTAAAAACTTTGGTATAGGATACGCTCCAGGTGGTCTAGGTCTTTTAGACTATATTCAAAAAGAAAATAAATACTCAAAAAGTGAACTTCTTCAATCTGGGCTATTTGTTGAAAAAGAAGGAAAGTTAAGAAGCAAATTCTTTAAAAGAATAATGTTCCCAATAAGGTCATCAACTGGAAAAGTAATAGCTTTTACAGGAAGAGTGTTACCTAGAAATGAGTTTGGTCCTAAATATATGAACTCACCAGAGACACCAATATATCATAAAAAGGATAATCTTTATGGACAGTACGAATCAAGACAAGAGGCACGAAAACAAGATCTCATAATACTGTGTGAGGGAACAACGGATGTAATCTCTGCACATCAAATAGGAGTGAAAAATATCGTAGCACCTCTTGGCACATCTCTTACAAAAGAACAGCTTGAGAAAGTATCAAAATTAACAAAAAATGTTCTTTTTCTTTTTGATAGCGACAGTGCAGGGCAAAAGGCTTTAGAAAGAGCATTTATTCTTTCACAAGAGCTATCTTTAAATACATATGCTGTAACCACAGCCCCATATAAAGATATAGATGAGATGATAAAGACAAATCCAGAGAAATTTAAGAAAATAATTTCTAAGAAATTAGATGCCTACACTTATCTTCTTACCCAGTTTATCGCGTCACGAGACATAAATCGCTACGAAGACTATCAACAGATTGTTTCATGGATAGAAAAAATGTTGTCAAATGTAAAGAATCCTACACTTTTGCACTACTATTCTCAAAAGACTTTTAAGATCACAAAAATTGAACCTCTTAAAAGGCTTGATATGACGCCAGTTTCACACCAAACGAAAAATAGTGGTATCACATCTAGCAAAATTGCTACTCATGAAGAAGATTTCCTCCAACTGCTTCTATTCCAAAATGGCCTATATTCTGTGGAAAATTTTGATTTAAAATTTTTTGACGATGAGAGAGTCAAAGAAATAATAGCATACATAAAGGAAAATCCTAATGCCACAAGAGAAGAAATTCTAAAAAATTTCGATGATAATGACAGGATAAAAGAGCTTATAGAGAATACTATATTTTCCTTTTCTAAAGAGGAAAGTTCCACGCAAGATTTACTTAATATGTATAATACAATTATTCGTGACTATTTCGCTAGAAAAGAGAGAGAGTATGGTGTTAAAATAGCTACAGCAGAAGAAACAGGAAATATAAAAGAGAGTGAAAGACTGCTTAAAGAGTTTCAAGCTTTAACTAAAGAAAAACAAAAATATGAGCAAAGTAGCAGATTATGATACATATGACTATGACTACAGTACATACTGGAGTAAAAGGAAGTATGAACATGAAGCTGAGAGTCTTGTACTTAAAAAACTCTTAAAGAACGAGAAGGGGAAATGGTTTCTTGATGTTGGAGGCTCCTTTGGCAGACTTACAGATAGCTATCACAAAAAATATTCAAGAACAGTAATAGCTGATTATTCTCTTAAAACCCTTCAAAAAAACTATAAAGAGCTAAAAAGTAAATATCCTAATATAGAGTTAATTGCTGCTAATGCCTACTTTCTTCCATTTAAAGATAATGTATTTGATGGAGCACTGATGGTAAGGGTACTGCACCATATTGAAGAACCACAAAAATGTATATCCGAAATATTTAGAACACAAAGTAATAATGGAATATATATTCAGGAGTTTGCAAATAAAATACATATTAAAGCAACTATAAAAGCTTTGTTTACTTTAAATTTTTCATTTTTTAATATCTCTCCATATCAACAGCCTGATAAACATCATTATGAAGGAACTAAGCAAGGCTCTCATGTACTTTTTCTTAACTATCATCCTAAATATATCTATAAAATTCTTACAGAAGCAGGATATATTATAGAGAAAAAATATGGTTGTTCTTTCTTAAGAATTAATATTCTTAAAAAAATCTTTAAAACAAATTTCCTTCTATTTTGGGAAAACATATTTCAAAATACACTTTCCTTTACAAACTTCTCTCCAAGTATATTTATAAAAGCAGTAGCTAAAAAGGAAAATGATAGAAAAGAAGAGAGTAAAAGAATAGAAGATATTTTAGTGTGCCCACAATGTAAAGGAGAGTTAGAGATAACAAGTAAAAGAGCAGTTTGCAGACACTGTAAGAATGAATATCTTAAAAAAGATAATATCTGGGATTTTAGAGTTTAATGAAGATTAAAAAGTCTTTAGGACAAAATTTCTTTGTAAATGAGAACCTAGGAAACTATATTATCAATATCCTTGCAAATTCAAACTGTACATCAGTAGTTGAAATAGGACCAGGATTAGGTTTCTTTACAGAAAAGCTAATTAAAAAATTTGAGAATGTAATAGTAATAGAAAAAGATAGGGAGATTGCACAAAATCTTAAATTTCAATTTCCAAAGATTTTAGTAATTAATAATGATTTCTTAGATATTGACCTTAATACAATCGCAGGTGAAAATACAACCTTTTTTGGGTCTCTCCCATTTAATGTCTCAAAGAAAATAATTAAGAAGATAATAGAAAGTAAATATTTTACAAATCCATCATTTTTTATTATTCAAAAAGAAGTTGCAGAGAAATATCTATACAAACAACCATACTCCATTCTTTCTCTTACAACAGCAATGTATGCTGATTGTAAAAAAGTATTTGATATCTCCCCTGATTCATTTAGACCAAAGCCCCATGTCACCAGTTCCTTTATTTCATTTTCTCCAACAAGCAGAAAAATTAATAACAAGGAAGATATTGCTAACCTCATCAAACTCTCATTTAGACAACCAAGAAAGAATATATTAAACAATCTTAAAGGTACAAGATTTGAGAAGGGTGCACAAGAATTTAAGAATTTAAGACCAGAACAATTATCATTAGACGATTTTATCAAGCTATATGAATATTCTTCTTAAGCATTTGGTATAATTGCTTTAATGACAAAGAAGAAAAAAGAAAAACAGTTAGAGCTAACCCTTCCAGATACACCTAAAAATATCTATTACAAATACAAAAACCAATATGAATTATGGCTTGCTGGGATAGAAACAAAGAAGTTTGTAAAAGATCCACTTACTTGGTTTGTAATAATAACATCACTTGCTCTTATTGCTACTCAAGTTTATACAATACAAAGTAAAACCCGAATCCCAAGTAAAGTACCAGTTTTTAACTATTTCCTTAACCCGTCAAAGAGACTAGTTGCTAATCAATATATTTACTTTTTCCCTGTTTTATCCTTTTTAATACTGCTATGTACAATAGCCCTTGCAAACAGCTATTATCATAAAGAGAGAGAGTTAATAAAGGTTCTTGAGATAGTTTGTCTTCTTTCAAATATCTCAATCTGTTTCATATTTATGAAATTAGTTTTAATCTTTTAAAAAATGGATAGTTCAGTACCAACAAAATTATTAGAGAAAATACTTAACATTGGGAATGTAGACATGACATCTCAATATGGGAAATATTTAAGCTACTGGCCAGTTCTTTTAATAGGTTTAATTGTGTCTTTCATAATAATTCCATTAATAGGAAAACTCGCTATTAAATTTGGGATAACTTATAAACCTGGAGTAAGAAGAAAAAATAGGGAGTTTGACAATCCTCAAAAAGCAATACATGAGAAAGAGACCCCAGCCCTAGGAGGATTAGCTGTTACTATCCCTCTTTTAATTGCAATTCCTCTGTTTTTTAGATTTGATCCTGTGATATCAGCAATTACTATTGCTCTCTTAATCCTAATAATAGGGTCTGTACTTGATGATGTTTTAAACTTACCAGCAAAGGTTCAGCTTGGATATCAAATAATTGCAGCATCAGTTATTGCATTTTCTGTAATAGATCTCTCAAATATTAGCTTTTTTACTAACGATATCCTTAATCTTACACAATCTACTTGGAGTACAAATATTCTCTCAATGCCAATATCTTTTGTGTTTCCAGGAGACTTGATTTTAATATGCTGGATTCTGCTTTGTATTAATTCTGTGAAGTGGGTAGGTGGCTCACCAGGATTAGTAGAATCATATTCTCTTTCCATATTTCTGCTTTTGTTTGTAATAAGTGTAAGAACATATTCCCTCTTTTCAAGCACCTTATCCATATTTATATCCGGTACCCTTCTTTCTCTCCTTTACTTTGCATTTCCTCCACCTAAAATTATGTCTGGTTCAAGTGGAAAATCAGTTTATGGATTTCTAATAAGCATATTAGCACTAATAAGTGGAGCAAAATTTTCTACTACAATAATGCTTCTAGCACTTCCAATAATTGATGCGATATATGTAATAATTTATAGATATATAACATACAAACCTAAAAACCCTATTGAGCTAATGAAAATAAATGATACTTCACATCTTCATCATCAACTTCTTAAACTTAATTTTACAAGTGTACAAATTCTTTTAATAGAAACTGCTGTTGCCCTGCTTGTAGGCTCTTTTGCAATCCTTGCAACAGGTGCACTTAGATATTTTGCTTTAATATTTGGTACTGCATTAGTAATAGGATTTATTGTATTTACAAACTACAAGGCAAAAACAAAAAAAGAAAAGGAAAAACCTTCTCCAGAATCAAAGTACTCATATTAATTCCTGGACAAATATTTATTGCTTCAATATAATTAGAGTATATGAAAAAGCCTAAAACTGCCTATATACTAATAATCCTTTTACTAATTTTGTCTGTTCTTTTTTTTCTCTTCCCTTTTGAAGATATTGCAAAGAATTTACCTGTACTTAAAACATTTTACAAAAATACAACACTGGAAATAACAACACCAAATGGTAAGGCATCTGTAAAAATAAATGGGAAGAGCTATGGTGAAACACCTGCAACAATTACAGAGCTTGTGGCAGATGAATATGAGGTTGAATTAACTAGGATATCTGAAAGCAGTGGCTTTTATAAGCCTCATATCTTTAATATTAAATTAACAAAGAATTCTACATCTAGGATAAATATGGAGATAGGACCAGATGATAATCTCCATGGCTTTATCCTCTACTACACACAAGATAATACTACTGGTGAAAACAAAGGAAAGCTCATATTAACTTCTAATGCTGATAATGCAAAAGCAATAATAAGCAGTAAATATGAAGAAAATATCCCTGTTACAAATCTTGAACTAACTGCTGGAGAGTATAATGTAAAAATCTCTGCACCTAATTTTGAGGATTTAGAATTTCCTATTGTTATAAGGGAAAAACACATATTAAATGTGAAGGTCTATCAATTTCCCATCCCTGTAAGTTTTGATTTAGTAGAAAATAATGAGTAATGCGGATTTAAGTAAAATAAAAGGACAACTCCCTGTTTCTGTTATAGTTCACGGAGGAAACTATATCTCTTTTCTTCTAGCAAAAACTCTTCTTGAACAAGGAAGTCATGTAGTAATCATTGATAAATATACAAATACCTCAAAGCAGTATTTTACTGAACTTAAAAAATCAGGAAAGGTTAGTTTTATTGATTTCAAAGGCATAAAAGCTTTTTATGATAAAGTAGCACGAATAGATTACCTCTATTATATGCTTGGTGAGAAAGCAGAGGAATCAAAGAATGTAGATAGTAAAGATTTTCTTGCAGAAGCTGATTACTTAAACCAAAGTCTTACTGCTGCAAATAAGTATAAAGCAAAAATATCTCTTGTTACATCACTAAGATTAAATAGAGAACTTTCTAACCTTGTAAATAATGAACAAACAGGAAAAGCAAAACCATATACCCCTCTTGAACTTCAAAGATATGGAGAAAACTTCTGTGCTGAATATGTAGATAAGACAAGGGCAAATTTAAGAATAATTAGACTAGGAACAATCATTGGAAGAGGTGTTACAAAGATATCAGACCCTATTGTTGATAAGCTCTTTACAGATGCAACACAAAAAACTCAAATAGAAATAGAAGGAGAAGGCCTTGAAATTCACAATCTTATTCATGAAAGTGATGCAGTATATGGAATTCTTAAATTAACATTCTCAGATGATACAAAAGGCGAAGTAATCTCATTATGTAATAATAATGACTACTCAACACTTTCAATTGCATATAAATTACTAGAACTTGATGTAGAAGCAGAAGCAATTAAGTTTGTAGAAAGTACAAATGGAGGTACAATTCTCCAAGACCTCTATGTTCCTGCACCTCATGCATCACAGTATGGCTGGAGACAAAATGTCTCTTTAGAAGAAGCAACAATACAACAGGTACAAGCATATTATGAAAAAGCAGATAAGAAATGGGAGGTAGATAAAACAGAAAGAGAAAAAGAAAAGTCATATACCCCACAAACAGCTGTTACACAGACTAAATTAGGACAGATTATATCCTCTATAACAAAACCTTTCCAAAAGCTTAAAGAACCAGATAAACTGTTTAAAGAAATTAATTATGGAAAAATTTTTAGAAATATATCTCTCTTTGCACTCCTTGTTTTACTTTTTTACTACTTAATAACCCCAATAATAGGAATTGCAATAGGGGGGCATTTTATACAAACACAAGGAGATGAACTTAAACAATCAATCACAGAGCTTAATTTTGATGAAATAGAGAAAACAACAGAATCTCTCTCTACCAATGCATCAAGAGTTGAGGATAGTTTTAATAGACTCTCATGGCTATTTAAGCTTCTAGGAAAAAATAAGGAATATGTAGATTTCTTCCAGGTAATTCAAGGAACAAAGTATATTGCAGAAAGTGGACAAAACCTTGCTACCGGCCTTAAGCCCCTAGGACTATATATAAAAGACTTCACACCATCTATTAATTTTGAGTCACAACAAAGTGAGAATGCACAAGAGTATACTTCTTACCTTGAGGCAATTAAAAACAACAGATACTTACTTCAAGAGGGAGTTTACAAAATATCTCTAGCAGACAGCCTTATTTCTTCTGCAGATACAAGAGGATATCCCTCATCATTAAAAAATACAATAAATGAATACAAAGATTTAGTTTCTCAAATTAGAACATCTGTAGAACCAATTGAAAAAATATCTGAGTTTTTACCAGAACTACTTGGTTTAAACCAAAGGAGAAGGTATCTCATACTATTTCAAGATAACGGAGAGATACGAAGTACTGGCGGATGGATATCAGATTATGCAATAGTAGCAATAGAAAACGGACAAATAAGAGAACTGTTTGTAGATGATATCTATAATGCTCAAGCATTATTAAAATTAAAAGGAAAGACATACAAAACTCCAACCTCTATGCTTAAAGCCTTAGGTGGTGTCCCTTTCTCTTTCCCATTGGTTAACTGGGATCCTAATCTAGAGAATGTTCTTCTTTACTCTGAGCAATTTGTCTATGATTTAGGAAAAGGAAACTCTCTAGATGGAGTTATTACATTAGATACAGTTTTTATTCAAAGGCTCCTTGATAAATGGGGCGGAATAGAGGTAGCTGGAGAAAGTGAATTAATAAATTCAGAGAACTTCTATCCAAGAGTTTTTAAGGAGCCTACAACTGGTTTAGTTTCTGATTCAAGAACATCTGTTTTCTTGGCAGACTTCTTTAATTCTGTAATTACAAAGATATTTTCAAACAAGATAACAGATAACAAAGATGTATATGAGGTTGTAAAAGACTCTATTGATGAAAAACATATTCTTTTCTCATTTAAAAATGCTTCAGCTCAATCATATTTAAATGAAAATGGCTGGGTGAGTAATTTAGAACAGAAGTTTGCAGTAGCACCTATAAATATTGATTGGAACTGGGGTGGGAATAAAGCCAATCTATATATAAAAAAGAATCATACCTTAAATATTCAAGTTAAAGATGAAAAAACTATTGATTATACATATCAAGTTACAATAGAAAATGACTCTACTAAAGAAGAGTTTCCGCAAGGAGAGTATAGAAACTATATAAGGATATATGTACCATACAATGCAGAAATAACAGCACTTCGTGGATTAACAAATAACAGCTATGACATGTACATAGAAAATGGGTATAAAGTAATTGCAGGTTGGTTTAATGTACCAATTCAACAAACTTTAACATTAGAACTTAGATACAGATTAAATAAAACAGCTAATAATACAAACTTCCCATTGCTTAAAACAGATACAAACTATCAGATGGATATATACATATTTAAACAGCCTGGGAGCAGAAAAGATTCATACAGCCTCTCTTTAAGCTACCCGTCAGAATGGATTGTTGAAAACAGTGAAGGATTAACAAGAATAGAAAATAATGTAAATAGAAGATTTGAGCTATCATCAGACCAGCACTTCTATATATCATGGCAAAGATAGTCTAGATTCTAACTTTCTCTTTCCCTTTTAAATACAGGTATAAATCTAGTATCTCTTCAACAGATGTTTCTCTCATAGATGCAAATTTGCTAATCTCTTCAACATCTAAATCCGTGTTTATAGGCATTCTATTGCTTATACCAATAGGTTTAAAATATGTAGCAATGTGATTTGATTTACAATTTGGGCATGAGAAGTGTATAATACTTGAGATGTCTGTATCTTGTATTATTTCTAAATCCTCTACAGAGTAAGGATGACCGCATTTATCACAAAATTTAGCTATTGTATCAATAAAAAATTGTTTTTTGTCATTTAAGTCCTTGCCCATATATTAAATTATACCATAACAGTAAAATGAACAAATCAAATAAATCAAAATATATAGAGCAACTTGTTAAAAAAGGAAAACAACAGGGCTTTCTCTCACAGGAAGATATTTTAGAGATATTCCCTACAATAGAGGAAGACATTGTACTACTTGATGATATTTTTAAAGAACTACAAGAGAATGAAATAGAAGTACTTGAACCAGAAGAAAATATATCTCCAGATAGTGAGAATCTAACTCTTGAAAAGAAGATAAGAATACTTAAAACAATACAATCAACCCTGTCAACAGATGCAATAAGGTCATACCTTTATGAAATAGGGAAAATCCCACTTCTTACTGCAGATGAAGAAGTTATACTTGCTAAAAGAATTGAGAAAGGTGATAAAGAAGCTGCACAGTTATTAATTACTGCTAATTTAAGATTGGTTGTAAGTATTGCTAAAAAGTATAGTAAAAGCGGACTAGAACTCTTAGACCTTATTCAAGAAGGAAATATCGGCCTTATGAGAGCAGTTGAGAAATTTGATTATCACAAAGGTTTTAAGTTTTCTACCTATGCTACATGGTGGATAAGGCAGGCAATAACAAGAGCAATTGCTGATCAAGCAAGAACTATTCGTGTCCCTGTACATATGATTGAAACTATAAATAAATTCAATAAAGTAAGTACTACATTAGCTACTAGACTCGGAAGACAACCTACAGATGAAGAAATTGCTAAAGAAATGGATATAGAGCTGGATAAAATAGCAGAAATAAGAAAGATAAAACAAAATCCCTCTTCTCTTGCAACTCCAATTGGAGATGAAAAGGATAGTAAATTGCAAGATATTCTTCCCGATGAATGGTCACAAAGCCCAGAGGATTATGCAAGTTCTGAATACTTAAAAAATCAACTTAGAGATATTCTTGACTCCCTGCAAGATAGAGAAAGAAAAGTCCTTTCATTAAGATTTGGTCTAACAGATGGTGTAAGCAGGACATTAGAAGAAGTAGGTAGAGAGTTTGGAGTAACAAGAGAAAGAATAAGACAAATTGAAGCTAAAGCATTAAAGAAACTTAAAGAAAAATCATCTGATAAAAAGCTAGATGATTATATAAACCGTTAATTAGCGGACTCTTCTGTCTTAACCATATCAAAAAATGAAGAAGGAGGAATAGCATATGTATCATCAATCCTCTTAGATACATCATTTAACACCTCCTCATCAAAAGAGGAATTTAAGGGAGCTGTATATTCCTCTGCTTTAGGATTTATTGTAGATAAAGATTTCTTAGAGAAAAGTAAAATCCCTACCCATACTATTACAAGAATAATGGTAAGCACAATTATTGGAACATATTTTCTTACTATTTCCATATTCTATTCATAAAAATTTACATCTTTTATATTGTATACTCTTAAAGTAATTGAATAATTAGTAGTTCCATCTTTCTCTATTTTATTACTATATGATATCCCCTCTATAACAGGATACATAGGAAGACTCTCAAGTTCTTTAAGCAGTATCATTAAATTAGATTTATTTCCTCCAACGTTTATTCTTACATTGTAAGGAATAAGTACAGTTGTATTTAGGCCTAAATCTTCCTTTGCAGATCCTTTTACTTCAGAAAATGATATAGACTTTAAAACAAAACTATTCCTTGTAACAATCGGCTCAATATTAGCTAACAACAAGCTGAAATTCTCATCTGCAGGAAATATTAAAGTTATATCCTCAAATGCCTTCTTGTTATTATTATACTGTTCATCTAAACTACTTAATGTCTGAAGCTTATTCTTAAGTGCAGCAGAGATTCTTTCTTTTTCTTTTATCTCTTTATCAATACTTCTAACAGTATTTACTGTAGGAACAATAGCAAAAACAATCAATAGAATTGCTGCAATATATGTTAATCCTGTAAAGATTGTCTCTGCCCTTTTATTAGAACCTTCTTTTGCAATCTTTACATATTCAACTTTTCTTTCACTGTTATCTTCTATTGCCATGTTATTCTACTTTTCCTGTAGCATTAAAACTTATACTTACATCATACTCTACATCTTTCATGTTAATATTTACTCTGACATCACTGTAATATGTATTATTTTTTAAATTCTCTTCATAACTTCTTAAAGCATTAAAGTCTGTAGTCTTAATGGATAGGGAAACCTTTCCATTGTTAATTGAGATACTCTCAACATTAAGAGTTAAAGGAACACCATTAATAACTTCTGAAATCAAATTCGAGTTTATCTCCTGCTTATCCCTAACAGTTTTTACATCAGTTAACAAAGTCTGATAATTACCATATCTAACAACACTTTTCTTCCATGTAGCATTCTCCAATGTAGAAACCTGACTATTAATCTGCTCTGCTAAATCGTTATTTTTCCCATCCATAACAAATCTATACCCAAATGCAGCTAAAGAGATAATTTCTACAATAATAAGCATCCATTTCCCAATAGTAGTTAACCAAGAAATTGAAATTTGTCCAACACTTTCACCACTTCCTACTGGTTCTAACAGATTTATAGATTTTGCTTCTTCTTTTTCGTTAAACATAGGGCAGTAATACCATCTACTACTAACAGTATACAGATGTTTTTAAAAAGTTTCCATAGTATTAGTAGAGTAAATTGTATTCTGATATAATTAAAACTGAAATTATGAATAAAAGCAATACAAACAAAATATTTATCGGAGTCTCATGGCCATATGCTAGTGGAAAAATTCACTTAGGACATCTAGCAGGTCAAAACATTACCTGTGATGTCTTTGCACGATATCACAGACTTAAGGGCAATGAGGTATTAATGGTTTCAGGAAGTGATAGCCACGGTACCCCCATACTCTTTAAAGCACAAGAACTTGGAATAGAACCTGAAAAACTCGCTCAGCAATCTCATAAAGAGATTAAAGAAACATTCAAAAAACTTTCTTTAATATATGAGAACTATACATCTACTACAACTGAAAATCATAAAGAAGTTACACAGAATATCTTTTTAGTACTTAAAGAACTTGGATATCTCTATCCTAAAAAATCAAAACAATTTTTTGATGAAAAGGTAGGGAAATTTCTTCCTGATAGATATGTAAGAGGAACATGTCCAAACTGCGGTGAGCCAAATGCAAGAGGAGATGAATGTCCAACATGCGGTGCATTTCTTAAACCAACAGACTTAATTAATCCATACAGTACCCTTTCAGATACCAAACCTGTATTAAAAGAAACAGAACATTTTTATCTTGATCTTAAGAAATTAGAGAAACCACTTTCAGAGTGGATAGATAAACAAGGTATTCACTGGAGAAAATGGGTAAGAGAATTTTCAAAAGGTTGGATTAATGAAGGACTGGAACCAAGAGAGGTAACAAGAGATATGAAATTTGGAATAGCTGTTCCAGTTCAAGGATGGGAAGACAAAGTAATATATGTATGGATGGAGGCAGTAATAGGGTATCTCTCTGCATCAATAGAATGGGCACAAAAGAGTGGAGATTCAAGTAAATGGGAAAACTTTTGGAAAGACCCAGACTGTAAACATTACTATTTTATCGCAGGTGGGAATGTCCCATTTCATACGATAATATGGCCTGGACAGTTAATTGCATACAATGAAAAATATACTAATGATGTTTTGTGGGAGAAATACAAACTACCAGGGGAGAGTAAAAGAGAAAAACTAAATCTACCATATGATGTCCCTGCTAACAAAATGCTTCTTTACAAAGGAAAGAAGATGTCAAAGAGTGATAATACTGGAATGAGTGCAGATTCACTTCTTGAAAAGTATAGTCCTGATTTAATAAGGTTCTTCTTTGTAAGAAACTCTCCTGAAAATCATGATAGAGAGTTTGAATGGTCTGATTTTATTGATTGTAATAACAATGAACTTGTAGCTAACATTGGTAATTTTATAAACAGAACACTTACATTTGTTAATACAAAGTTTAATAATACTGTTCCTAAGGGAAGTTTAGAGAATAATGTACAAAAAGAAATAGAAAAGGAATTTAACAAAATAGGAGAGTATATAGAAAAATGTGAGTTTGTAAAAGCAAGTGAAGAACTTCTTCATTTAGGAGATTTTGCAAACAAATATTTTAATGATAAAGCTCCATGGGTATCATTTAAAGAAAATATTAAAGATTGTGAGAATACTATTTTTAACTCAATACAGTTAGTTAATGCATTAAGGATACTTCTAAAGCCTTTTACACCTAATAGTTCTGAAAAGCTTAAAATTATGCTTAATATACAAGATGAATATGATCAAAATATTGATTTAGAGAAGAATGGTAAAGTAAGTAAAATACTAAATAATTGGAAGTTTACTCAAATAGATAGTGGTACTCATTTAAATACTCCAGAGATATTGTTTGAAAAGATACAATAAATACTGCATTTTCAAAGGTTTTTTGATATAATGAGAGTGGAGGTGGAATATGACCAAATCCTTGAATTTTCGCTGTCTTAAAGGGGGAAAGTTAACAACTATTTCTTCCAAGGAGGAGGAAAAGAAAAAACAGAAACCAATGTTTAATATCGTAAGACAGAAAGGGAAAGGGGGTGATCCATTCTCTAGAAAGCATTAGTATTTTGATGCTTTCCCAATGGAGAGAGTCTATAAATATTAATAATTGTTTCTTTATATTAATATTTACGATTTCTATCGTTGACTCTCTCCATCTTCCTTCCTTTGAAATATTTATATCTGTTGACTCATTAAAAGCCCATCTGCAAGATGTAACTTCACTAACTCCTGCCATACAGACTCTGTAACAAAAGGAACAAAAGGATGCATAATTATCAAATTTCTTTTTAAAATGTATAAAAGCTCTGAAAGCTTCTCAATCCTCTTCTCAGAACCAATACTCTCATCTTTAATCTCTTTTTTTACTTCTTCTATCCATATATCACAAAGCTGATGCCAGAAGAACTCCCTTATAGCCTCTGCACCAAGATTAAACTGATATTTCTCAATGTACTTGCTTACCTTTTGTATATGTGCCTCTGTTTGTTTTACTCTTTCAAGCTTCATATCTACCTTAAAATTAGCAACTTTCCCTATCTCACTCTCATCAATATTTAAGATTATAAACCTACTTGCATTCCATATCTTGTTAACAAAATTTCTGTTTCCTTTTATCTTTTCTTCCCTTAAAGGAGCATTAGAACCAGGAAGAGCATCAGAATAATACCAAAGTCTAAGAGCATCAGCCCCATATTTATCGAAAACCTCTTGAGGCTCAACACCATTCCCTTTACTTTTTGACATCTTTGAACCATCAGAAGCTAAAATCATTCCTGTTAAAAAAATTGTATTAAAAGGGACCTGCCCTGTTCTGTATATTCCAAGCATAAGCATTCTAGCAGACCACCAAAAAAGAATATCTCTTGCATGAATCATTGTTTGTGTAGGATAGTATTTCTTAAAATCCTCTCCATCAGGCCCTCCTAGAGTAGAAAACGGCCATTGACCAGAACTAAACCAAGTATCAAAGACATCAGTTTCAGCTTCCCATTCACCTTCTGTTTTAGGTGGCTTCTCTCCAATATATATGCTCCCATCACCTTTTACCTTAACATTAAACTCTTTCTCAAAATCCTTAACCGTCTTTCCTTTGTTTTCATTTAACCAATCATAAAGCTTTTTACCTCCACTGTACCATACAGGAATTCTTTGCCCCCACCATAACTGCCTTGAAATACACCATGGCTTAATATTCTCAAAGAAAAACTCTAATGCTTTCTGTTGACCATGAGGAATTACCCTAACATCACCATTTTCAAGTGCTCCAAGTGCTTTTTCTGCTAAATTATCTACATTAACAAACCACTGATTTGAGATTATTGGTTCAACAGGAGTACCACATCTCTCACATATCGCTACATCATGTTTAATGTTTTGAATATCTTCAAGCAGGCCCAGTTTGTCCAAATCTTCACAAAGCTGTTTTGAGCAAGTAATAGTGTGCATTCCTTTGTATTTCTCAGGAATATCTCCTGTCATCTTTCCGTTTTCATCAATAACATTGACAATTTCAAGACCATGTTTTTTACCTAAATCAAAATCAACTGGGGAGTGAGCAGGGGTTACTTTAACTGCACCAGTACCTACTTCCATATCAACACTTTCATCTGCAATAACTGGAATTTCTTTGTTTTGAATAGGGAGCAAAACCTTTTTACCAATATGTTTTTTGTATCTCTCATCCTTAGGATTTACTGCAACAGCACTATCCCCAAGCATTGTTTCAGGTCTTGTAGTTGCAACTATAATATATTCACCCCTGCTTCCAACAACAGGGTATTTAATAAACGCAAATATTCCTCTTCTTTCTTCATGCTCTGTATCAATATCTGCTAATGCAGTCTTACAATTAGGACAAACATTTACAATCCTTTTATCTCTGTATACCAATCCACCCTTAAACAGCATCTCAAAAGTCTCATATACAACCTTTGTAAGTCTTGGATCTAATGTAAAAAATTCTCTACTGTAATCGGCACTAAGCCCAATATTTTTCTCCTGCTCCCTTGCATTAGATGCATTCTTCATACAAAAGTCATAACACTGTTTAAAGAATTCTTCCCTTCCCATCTCCCATTTACTCTCTCCTCGCCTTTCCAGCTCTGCACTAAATGCAGTTTCAGTTTGGATACCTGCATGGTCTTTCCCAGGCAGAAGAAGTGTAGGATGACCTGTCATTCTCATATATCTCCCTATTGCATCATGAAAAGAGTAACCACACATATGCCCAAGATGTAAATTACCATTAGCATTAGGAGGAGGAAGAGAAATTGTGAAAGGTTTCTTTACTTCAACCTTCTTCTCTTTTAAGAATTTCTCCATATTATCAGGATTAAACAAACCAGAACTTTCCCAAAGAGAATATATGTCTCTTTCTTCCTGTTGAAATGTTTTTGAAATATCGTCCTTCATTTTTCTTGATGTATTATACCAGCCATTATTAATTTTACATACTTTTAATCTAATTTACATGTATTCTGGTATAATGAGAGATTATGGAAACAAAACAAAACAAATTTAAAAATCAAAATCTCAAAGTATGTACACTATCAGGAACTACAGAGATAGGGAGAAATTGTAACTTCATTGAAGTTAATAATGAGATAGTTGTAGTTGATGCAGGATACTCATTTCCTGGGTTAGAAATGTATGGGGTAGATTACTTAATACCTAATCTTAGATATTTAAAGAAAAACAAAAAAAAGGTAAAAGCGATATTAATAACTCATGGACATTTAGATCACACAGGTGCTCTAAAATGGATGCTACCAGAATTAGATTTCCCTCCAATATATGCTGGCTCTTTTGCTAAGGCCTTGATAGAGCATAAATTAGAAGAAGAGGGATTAAAGAACAAAACAAAAATTTATGGGGTAGATAGGCATACCACAATAAATATTGGAAAGAATTTTAGGGTTACATTTATAGGGATTAATCATAGTATTCCTGATGCTTTCTCAATATTTGTTGAAACTCCCAAAGGAAATGTATTTTTCTCTGGGGATTATAAAATAGATACACAACCTACAAATGAGCTTGAGGCAGATTATGAGAAATTAAGGTCATTAAGAGGAAGAATAGATCTTGCATTAATGGAAAGTACTAATGCATCAAAGACAGGAAAGGCTCCTTCTGAAACAGAAATATTTGCTAATCTTGAAAATATTATTAAAGATGCAAATGGAAGAGTAATTGTTGCTGCATTCTCTTCTCTTTTAACAAGACTTTATGCTTTGTTTGAAATAGCGAAGAAGACAAACAGAAAAATTGTAATATCCGGAAGAAGCTTACAAGAAACAATATCAATTGCAACCAAACAGGGATATATCAAAATTCCAGAAGGTCTTGTAATTAAAGAAAAAGATATCCAAAAGTATAGTGATAACCAGCTTCTCATTCTTTGTACAGGAAGCCAAGGAGAGAGATTCTCTTCATTAAACAGAATATCTTTAAATGAACATAAATATATTAAGATTAAAAAGGGAGATTTGGTAATAATGTCTTCATCTGAAATTCCTGAGAATATATCTGCTATTGAAAAAATGACTGACAGACTAATTGCTCTCGGTGCTGACTTAATTAAAGATACAATTGAGGTAAAAATACATTCAACAGGACATGGGAATCAAGAGGATATGAAAATAATGTATGACTTAATTCAACCCAAGGTTGTAATGCCAATACATGGTCCTCTTACTTTTAGGTATTTTAATAAAAAGAACTATATATCATGGGGGATGAAAGAAGAAGATGTCTTACTTACAGATGATGGTGTAGTATGGGCATTTAACGGAAAACATTGGTACAAAAATGGTTCAGTAGAATCCAAGCCTATCTTAATAGATGGTCTTGGTGTAGGTGATACAGGAGAGATAGTTCTAAAAGACAGAAAACAGCTTTCAGAGTATGGTATGTTTATAATTGTTATCAACCTAAGTGCAAATACTCACAGATTAATGGGTAAACCTCAGTTTGTATCTAGAGGATTCATATATATGAAAAAATCTCAAGAGCTTCTTAAAGAAATCAAAACCATAATATATGATATACACAGAGATTGGATGAACATTTCTAAGAAAAACAACAACTATGATTACAGTGAACTTAAATCTTTAATGGAGAAAGAAATTGGCAAATATATATACAAGAAAACAGAGAGAGAGCCTATTATCCAAATTGTTGTTGTATAATTAATAGGCATTGATGATATAATTAGAAAGTATGATAAAACTGCCATTAAAAAAATCACTAGGAAAATCCCTTCTTGATGGAAATACTCCAATTGTTGCACTTGATATAGGGACAGAAACAATAAAAAGCATCCTGTTTACTATGAATGATTATGGTGTTACTGTAAATAAAGTATCACGAATACAACAGCAACAACATGCAATGAGGAGTGGAATAATTACAAACTTAGATACAGTTCTTGAGAACTGTAAACTTTCAATTAACGAGCTGCTTGCAAATCTTAAACCAGAAGAATTCCCAAGATATGTAATGATGGGTATAGCAGGAGAGTATGTACAAGGAGTATCAATAGTTGTTAATTATGAAAGAGAGCAGCATTTTGAAAAAGAGGTAACACAAAAAGAGCAGGAGAAAATAATAAAGGAGGTAAAATCTCAAATTGCAGTAACAGGTAAAGATGACCTAAGTTTAAGAACAGGTCTTAAAAATGATGATATAGAGATACTACATATAACACCAACAGGGATGGAAATAGGAGGAATGCCTGTTAACTCTCTTGTTGGATATAAAGGAAGAAATGTAAAGCTTAACTTTTATGCATCTTTTGCTCCAAGAACATATACAGAAGCTCTTAGAAAAGTTGCTTCCTCTCTTAATTTTGAAGTGCTTGGTATTGTATCTCAACCATTTGCAGTTGCAAGAGCTCACTCAGGAGGAAGAAATACAAATTTCTCAGCAATATTCCTTGATGTAGGAGGAGGAACTACTGATGTAGCAATTGTTAAGAATGGGAATGTTGCAGATACACAGATGTTTGCATTTGGAGGAAGAGTATTTACAAAAGAATTAGCAAGATTGACTGATTCTGATTTTAGGCATGCAGAGTTAAGAAAGATAAAATACTCACAAAAAGAATTACCTAAAGAAGTAATGAGGCAGGTTCAAAAGACCATGTACACAACAGCAACACTATGGATGAGGACATTAAAAGCTGCTCTTGAAAGCTGTGAAGATACAGGACCACTCCCTACACAAATATATCTTTGTGGAGGCGGTGCACTTCTTCCTGATATTAAAAGTGCATTAATGGAGTTTCCTTGGAAAAGATATCTCCCTATTGCAGTTGTACCAAAGATAGAGATGTTTACACCTGATTTACTCGGATCTGTAACTGATAATAGTGGAGATTTACAATATATATATGATATAACTCCTGCCTCACTTGCGAAATTCCTGTATGATATGGAAATGGACAGGAAAACTAAAAATATAAATTGGGAAGCATAATATGGAAGACAATACAATTATAGAAAAAATAGTAGTAGAACCATCTCATGAGCTAACTGATTTAGTCAGAGCTATTCATAAAAGCAATGCAGAAAGAATAATTCTTACATTTACAGAACACTCAGATATTTTAATAAGCCCTATTAATCTAAAAGTCTTAAATGAAACAGCAGAAAGAGAGGGAAAACTCCTCATAACTCAAATAATTCAGAATCCAACAGGTATTAGGAACTCTCTTTTGGCAGGAATTAAAGCAATAGATACCCCATCTAATCCTACACCTGAGGATTGGGAAGAGGCAGCTGAAATGTTAGAAAAAAAGAAAAAAGAACAGCTTGAAAGAAAGAAAACTTTAAAAAACATTTCTGCTATTAAAGAAAGTGAAAGTAAAGCTTTTGAAGAAAAAGTGGAAAGTGTTATAGAAAAGGCAAGTGAAGAAGAAGTTAAAAAAACTGAACCTCCAAAAGAAGATAGTATGAGTCAATATGTGGATAGGAGGGGTCTTAAAACTCCCTCTCCCTTTATTTCAATTGACCAAGATATTCCTAAAATAGAAAAAGATGTAGTTACTGAAAGTATTCAGAGTGAATCTAAAAAAGTAAGACCAAAATTCTTTAAATTTAAACCACCTTTTAAACAAAATAAAGATGTTATTACTACTACTGGTAAAAAGAAAATATCAAAAACTTTCTTAAGGGTTGTCATTCCTCTCTTTGCTTTATTAATAATAGGTGGGATTCTTTACAATCATTTTGCTACATTTGTAAAAGTAAAAATATTTGTTGAGTCAAAGCCTGTTAAAATTGAAACAGTATTATCAGGAGACAAGAATATAGAGGAGATAGATTTTGAAAATTCTAAGATACCAATTAAAACAGAAGAGAAGAGTAAGAGTCTATCTACCACTATTACTGCAACAGGAAAGGCATACAAAGGAGAAAAGGCAGAGGGGAAGATAAATATATTTTTCTCAGAAGATTGCACAGAAGAAACACAACCGATTACACTTGAGGCTGGCCATACTTTATCCACAACAATTGATGGTAAAACATTGGTATATGAATTAAAAGATGGAGTTACTATAAAGTGTGATGAGGCTTTGTCAGGAAAAGAGGCCTCTATTATAGCAACTAACTTTGGCCGAGAATATAATATATCAACCTTAAATAAAAGCTTTACAATACAAGGGCATACAGAAATCTTTGGTAAAAATACTACCCTTATTTCAGGAGGTACTAAGGATGAATATCCTGTTCTTTCACAGGGAGATATAGATAAGGGGGTAGAGGAGTTAAGTTCTACTGCAATTGAGGAAATAAAGTCAGAGTTAAGAGAGGTATCTGGTGATTGGGTAATTATAGAGGATACTATACTTAGTGCTGTTGATAAAACAAGTATTAAAACAGATAAAAAGGTGGGGGAGGAGGCAATTGATGTTAATTTAGATCTTACTGTAAAGGGTTCTGCAACATATTACAATAAGCACAATCTTAACGATAAGGTAAAAGAGCTTCTTAAGAAGAAGGCTGAGGATGAGAAGTTGTTTGATAGTGAGAATGATCTTGATTTAGAGCTTAATGATGATATTAAAATCGATATATCTGTTGTTGAGGCTAAAAAGGATGTAGTTAAGATTAAGATTATTGCTAGTACTACTGTTAAACCTAAGGTAAATAAAGATAAGATTGCACAAGATTTAATGGGTATGGGATGGAAAGAGGGTATTGAGTATTTAAGTAGTTTACAGTTTGGAGAGAAGAAGCCTGATGCTGTATTTTATCCTGAGAAATATCCTACATTCTTAAAGAGATTTCCTGATAGAAAGGGGGGTGTGTTAATAGAAATTAAAGAGGTAGAGGTTACTCAGGAGGGGGATTAATCCTTTATTTTAATCAAAAATATTGATAGAATACGATGTTTATGTACCCGTAGCTCAATCGGATAGAGCAATTGCCTTCTAAGCAGTAGGTTGCCGGTTCGATTCCGGCCGGGTACACCAGGAGAGATGCCTGAGCGGTCGAAAGGACACGCTTGGAGAGCGTGCGTATGAGAAATCGTACCGTGGGTTCGAATCCCACTCTCTCCGTTGACAACACTTTCAGATATGAGCTTAAAATAGAAATAGGTCTAAAACTTCTTACTTTCTATCTAAATTACCTTTGTTTATTACTTAGCTTTTAATAATAGCAGAAACTCTTAACAGAGTTTTATCTTCTGGTATTGAGATCCCATAAGTTTTTATAAACTCAATTTCAGCTTCTCTCTGCAATCTATCTCTTTCTATTGTAGACCTCTCTTCCTAAGTATTTCATCTGCTATTTTAGGATAATCCTTAATATATAAAGATATATCTACAGGACCAGTATTTTTCTCCCCATGCTCTTCGTCAATATAATCATCTGAAATTTTATATCTTTTTGCTAAATTAGCATACCATTCGTTTCTCCTCTTTTCAAAATCAACAAGTTCTGGAGAAGTAATCGTAAGTTCTGTTTCTCCTGTTAGGAAATCATGTGATACAACACTCCCCAGCATCAATTCTTGTCTTATTTGGAACTGGTTAAGTTGTTTGGTATCAATATCATCATAACTTTCTGCGATCTTTCCTGTCTGATTTTTATTTATGTCAAGAATGGGAATCTCTGTTGGTTTCCCGTAGTGATTTTAACATCTATAACAGATCCTGCAGGTAGAGAATAGTATCCATTCTCTTTTATATCGTTAGTTATTTCTTGATAGGTTGTATCTCCTTTTGAATCAAATTCTATTGACATTAAAATAGAATTAAATTAATGGTGAATTCTACCACCTGAAGTGTGGCAACTCAACAATGGAAGGATACACTTTCAGATATAAAACTTAATACTCTTCTTCCTATACTAAACCTTTGAATAGAAATCATAAAAATACTTTATATCCAAGAATTATATTTTATGAGGAGTTAGACAAGCATCCATATTATTGTTATCATACTTAGGAAGCTATAAAAAGTCAGAAAAAGAACGAAACAATTGAGAATAAGATAAAACTGCTAAGAAATAAGCAGGGATTAATGCAAGATGAATTGGGGAGAAAATCCGATCTCCCCTATACAACACTAACTAAAATTGAAACAAATGTAATAACAAACCTTCAATTCAAACGGTTATGAAAATAGCTAAAGGTCTAGGTATTGGTGTCGATGATTTAATTAAATAAAAATATGATAAAAAAAGACATAAAAATTGAAAAGATTATAGATACTAAAAGGTGGAAAGTGCTTGACGAAATGATAAATAAACAGCAGTTAATTTTTAAATTAGGACACTTAAATCCCGAAGTTTTTATGGATCTTGGAAAAGGAGAAAGAAACAAAATTATTAAAACAGAAGTAAGAGGCAATATAACAGAAACTACTCAACCTTTGGAATTATCACAAAAAAAGGCAAAATGGCTGATTTTTATGATGCAATGACTTTTGCCGTTCAAACAGGACTGATAACCCAACTTACCGTTAAAGATATTCAAGATATGAGAGATAATGTAAATAAAGTTTTTCCGAGAATATGACCATATTACAGACATATCTGTAATAAATTATAAAGAAGAGAAAGTTGCCTCTCAAGCGCTGGAAAATCTTGCAACTCAATTTACCAAAGGTTTGGCAGGAACACCGATACCGGGTGCGCCAAATAATATGACTATTGAAGAAGCATTTACAAATCCTTTAATAGTGGAGGAAATGAAAAAACAAGGGAATAGCACAGAAAATATAAATAAAATATTAGAAATGATGAAAGAAGCTCGCTCAAATGATAAAAAGTGCCCAAACATCAAATATAAAATATGAAATAGGCAAATTTAAGCAATATCCCGCAGTTTATTTTAGTCTTCCCATAAAACCAAAAATCAAGAAAGAGAAAAAGAAAGATAGGACAATTAAATTAAAAATCCAGATGGAACAATAACAAAAATTCAAGCTTCAGGTGGCAGTAACGACGATAGAGTCAAATTCTCCCGATGCTTTTAAAAAGGAAGATCTTCTCATAGGTGGTAAAATACTTCAAGCAATTCAAGTAAAAAATTTTCTAATTTCTGGTGGACTTTTAACTTCTTTGCATTGCGCACCAAGCGTAAGCTATTTTGTCAATCATTAACAAATTTAATACTATTACAAAGGTTACTCATGACGGGGATGACTTTCATCGATCATTTAATTGTTCCTTTAAATAGTTGTTTAGAAAAAGAAGGATATATGAATAGAGAAGAAATTGAAGACATGATACTTAGAGATTATCTCTTTGTTATTGTAATAATTAACATTTTTTAAGTATGATTTGATAAAAATATTTTTTATATTATACTAGTATTTAGGGTAGTAATTTACTAATTAAATACATTACGATATGAGTAAAAAAAATATTATTTTTTTGATAGGCGTATTAATAGTTATATGTATTTTATTATTTATTTATCAAAGTGACTTTTTATTTAAAAAAAACATCGATTATGATCCAGAAAAAAATAATAATCTCCCAATAACTTCGACCGAAGAAGATTCTGACGAATCACCCAATACTACTTCTAATGAAACGAAAACTCCCAATACAGGGAATATAAGTGATGAGGCCTGTATTGAAATACTAGCTTACGCTTTTCGTATAGCAGAATCAGATCTTGCAGATCCTATGATATTAGAATATAGCAAAAAGATGGAAGAGTTAGAGAAAAAATATGGGGTAGACGGTGAATCTGATTATTTTAATGAATATTGTGACGATAGAGTTGGAGATGATGAGGTTTATGAAAAAATTAAAGAAAAAATGAGAGAGCTTGGCTCTGATATAGAGTAGCACCCTTAGAAGTTTATAAATTATAAATTTTATTAATTTATGGATAACTCTCAAGACAAAGCAAAATTTAGCTTAGATTCATTAAATCCCGCTGGCGTTTGCACACTAGTAACTATTATTGCAATAATAGGGGCTTTTGCCGGATTAGCAACTAAAAATCCTTGTGGATTTTGTTTTTTTTACTACCGACAACAATCTACAGGCTATCCGCACCCAAGAAGGAGCTTCAACTAAATTTAGCTCGATTTTGCTTTTAGTTATCTTGGTTCTGGAGATATTTTTAATTATATTCAATGTTAATTTTGATTTGGCGGGATTTTTTGGAGCAGAAGAGAAATATATCGCTGGTTATACGTTGCCATTAGGTGATATTAAGATCTTGGCCCTCTTTTGCTAAGCAACTTTATCAACAATTTTAATTTTTAGAACTCGTGGTAAGTATACTAAATGGCTTTCGATAATTATTGCTATAGGATCTTTAGTTGCAATTTATCTAATAAATCCCTACTTTTTCCAGGAAGCACTAAAGCTAATTGTTAATAGCTTATTTGATAGATTTTCTTTTGATATTAATTATTTTTTAAAAATATATGGAAGAACAAATAAATAAAAACAAAAATGAAAAGATTGAGATAGATAATCAAAAATCATCAGAGGACTTGGTAAACAGACAACCAGTAAAAAAGTCAAAGGATAGTTTAGCGACATTTATCATATTAGGAGTAGGATTATTAATTATTTTAACTATTTTAGTATTGATAGGGTCAAAACTTCAAAATAGTAAAAATTCTTTAACTGAGAAAGATATTCAAAACCAAGATAAAACTGTAATCAAAATCGAGGAAACAGAATCTCCGACATCAAAACCCTTAACAAAAGAAGAAATTATTAAACAAGCTTTTTATTATCCTAATACTATAAGCGAACAGGCCGATGATGATTTTGATTTAGTTCTCTATACAAATGACTCAGTGACTACTGCTTATAAATATTATGAAGAGTTAGTTGATCTTAATAACTGGGAATTAGGTCCTAGCGGTATGGCCACTGATAAATCGGGAGGATTTTTATACATCGCACAAGCCGATTTTAGAGCCGATCTCAATGTTACTAATGAGGTCAATAATAAATATGGCTCAACAAAAATTGAGATTAGAATTGATCCCAAAGAAGAGATTGCGATCACCTCAACTTTTAACCGTCCTTCTGTTGAGCCTACTCCGCCAATGGATACAGAATTATCTCAAGCCCCAGATGAAGAAGGATTTATTTTACCTTTTTCCAATTCCAGATCTATTACCAGAGAAGATTTAACTGGATTAACCGAATGGCAATTGAAGATAGCAAGAAATGAAATTTACGCTCGCCATGGAAGGGAATTTGTTCACCAAGACCTATCTTGTTATTTTGATAAATTGCCCTGGTATAAAATTGATCCTGAATATAGTGAAAACAAATTATCGCCTCTGGAAATCTCTAATGCGACATTTATATTAAATTATGAAAAGGAAATAAATAGCTCCCTTATCGATAAAGACACGGGGTGTAAATAATTCGGTAAATAAAAAAATAAATCTGCCGTCAAAGGAGGAAAATTAGTTTTATTATTAACTACTGTAAATTTGTTTAACAAACCTTACTCTTCGCTTTCTTCCTTATCATCAGAATCTGTATCATTAGATCCTTTTAATATCTCTTTATCACTAATAGGAATAATTTTTACTCTTCTATCATTACCCTCTCCTACACTCTCTGTCTTAATATCATCAAATACCTGTAATGCCATATGTACTACTCTTCTATCTGAAGGACTCATAGGTTCAAGCTCTATTGGCTCTCCCAATATTCTTGCATCATCTGCTTTTTGTAATGCCATTCTCTCTATCTTTTTATTCCTTTCCTCTTTATACCCCCCTACATCCATTAATACTCTATACTCCACTCCTTCTTCAAACTTCTTTCTTAGGATTAAACTAAAAACATACTGAAGAGATTCTAAATGCTTACCATGATTACCTATAAGATAACCTAAGTTTTCTCCATTAAAAGAAATCTTTATATACTTAACACCATTACTCTCTTCTACATTTAAATCATACTGTGCCTCTATACCCATTAAAGAGAGTAGAGTATCAAGCTCTTTCTTTATTATATCTTCCATATATTATTGTTTTTTAAATTTATCTTTCTTAAATACATCTAAAAGGTTTTGAGCCCCTTTCTTTGTTTTATCAAAATCTAATAACATATACTGAATAATTAAAAGCAAGGATTGAAGTAACCAGTACCACCCAAGTGCAGCAGGCATACTAATTGTAAATATAACTGTCATTAAAGGAAACATTAACATAGTAGATTTCTGCATAGATTCCTGCATAGCAGCAACTGTTTCTTCTTGTGTTTTCTCTTTCTTCTTCTCTACTTTTTTCTTCTTTGGCTTACCAACCTCTTGCATCTTTTGAGTAAACAAAGTAGTGAAATACTGAGTAACACCAACCATTAAAGAAAGAAGAATATATGGAAGAGCTTGAGAAGAAAGTCTACCAAACTCTTTTGAAACATTATTAAATGATTTAGTCATATCCCAGAATAAAAATTGTGTATTAATACTTGCCTCTCTTGTTATCCCAGTTATATCTACAACCCATGGATAAAGACCTTCAAGACTACTATTTGTAACACTTTGTATAACACCAATCAAAACAGAAAGAATTATTATCTGAGGAACAAAAGTACCAAGGCACCCAAGCGGATTATATCCTATCCTTTTATAAAGCTTAACTTGCTCTTGTGCTAATTTCTCTTTATCATTTCCATACTTCTTCTGTAGCTTATCAAGTTCAGGCTTAAGCATTGCCATCTGTTTAGTCATCTTTGTCTGTTTCTTAACCAATGGAATCATTAAAAGCCTCGCTATAACTGCAATACCTAAAATGGCAAGACCTAGGTTATCACCAAAGAAGTGATAAAAAAGAATCATTAAGTTAAGAAAAGGGTGAGTAAATACTGTTTCCCAGATTGTTGCAAACATAATATTAAAAAGAAATGTTAAAATTTAAAGCATTATACACCATACCAATCTATTTTTCAGGAACAGGATCAAACTGCCCTGCCTGTGTCCATGGATTACATCTTAAAAATCTCTTAAGAGCAAGATAGTTGCCTTTAAATATACCAAACCTTTCTACAGCAGTATATCCATACTCTGAACAAGTTGGAGTATATTTACATGACCTAAAATTAGGATATATTTTCCCTAACACACCATGATCTAAAGAAAGAGTTTTTTGATATGCCTTAATAACAAGCAGTTCAGCTCTCTTTAATATATTTAATGGCATCTTTAAAATGTTTAGTAAAATCTTTTTCAAGTTTTTCATAATCATCACAATATTTATATGCTATATATACTCCCTTAATATTAGGTGTACTTCTTAAATGCTTTCTTGCTATATCTCTAAGTATTCTTGTCATTTTATGTCTTTGTACAGCATTGCCTATCTTTTTGCTTACAATAAAGCCAAACTTAGAGCTTTCCCCTTCGTACTTTTCAAGAACAATCATTCCATATTCACCACGAAATTTCCTAGCATTTTTATCAAGTTTCTGGAATTCTTTTTTACTTAATCTGTTTTCTTTTGGAAGCATTATTTAGTATACACTATCTTGCCTTTGATAAAGGCTTTTTTCTTTTTAATTTGTACTCATCTGTAACTGTAAGAGTTTTTCTTCCTTTTGCAATTCTTCTTTTTAAAACTTTCTTTCCACCTACATCTTTATTTCTTGCACGGAATCCAAACTTTCTAATTCTTTTTAACTTTTTAGGCTGATATGTCCTTTTCATATTTATATATGTAATTATTAAGCACGCCTATTATATCCTACCTTTTGGGAATATAGCAAATATATTATAATTTTTTGATGCTAAGAAGAAAACTTCCTCTATGTATATTTCTGATAGACATTCTTTAACATACAAAAAGTTGTTGTAAAGTAATAATTTTTTAAATAGTGCTATAAAGATATCCACATTTCTGTGGAAAACAATATAATATGAAAGTTAGTCCCAATCGACCATAGACTGCCCTCATACTGAAATTAATTAAATCATAAATACTTAAAGAGTATGGATAAAATTGACTTTGAACAGTATTTAGAAAATATTCCAAAGCCACAGATGCAAGCTGAGCAGGATACAGCTTCTCAACTAGATACGGATGATGTCTGGAAGATAGTTACTGAAAACTTAAAGATGGTTCTTGATAGGGTAGAGTATGATTCATGGTTTGATGGAACATATTTAGAGAATATTCAAAATGGTGTTGCAGTTATCTCCTGTAGCAATGAATTTAAGAGACAAACGATACTGAGAGACTACAGTAAGTTTTTACAAAGTTGTTTAACAAAGGCGACAGGTCAAAATTTCCAGATAGAGATTATTGTAAAAGCAGATAACACTCAAAAGGAGAAAGAGAGGTATAAGTTTGTAAAAAAGGATACCACTCAGCCTGTTGATTTGTTTAGTGATATGGAGAGCAAGCAGAAGAAGTATGTTGAGGCATCAATAAATGCAAACTTAAACCCTAGATATACATTTAATAATTTTGTTGTAGGTGCAAGCAATAGACTTGCAGAGGCAGTTGCACAGTCTGTTGTTTCTGATATTGAGAAAGGAGGTGGTGCTAAGACATACAATCCTGTTTTTTACTATGGAAGATCTGGAGTAGGAAAGACTCATTTAATGCAGGCTATTGGAAATGAGGTTTTAAAGGATAATCCTTCTAAAAAGGTTGTATATATCCCTATTGAACAGTTCCTTAATGAAATGATAGAGACTATAAGAACAAAGAAAAATGAAGAGTTTAGGAATAAATATAGACAAGTAGATCTTTTAATAATTGATGACATACAGTTTGTTGAGACATACCCTAAAACACAAGAGGAGCTATTCCATACATTTAATGCCCTGTATCAAGCTAACAAGCAAATAGTGCTAGCTTCAGATAGAGCTCCTAAAGATATTAAAAATATTACAGATAGGTTAAGAACTAGATTTGAGGGTGGTATGGTATGTGATATACAACCTCCAGAGTATGAGACAAGATTAGCAATACTACAATTAATTGCTATGGAAAAACGTGTTCCAATATCTAAAGATATTCTTGTTTTAATTGCAAAAAATATAGAAAACAGTGTAAGAGAACTTGAAGGTGCTCTAAATAAGGTAATAACATTGGTTAGACTCGGAATGGAACCTTCATATGATGATGTGGCTAGGTTTTTACAAATAGATATTGAGAGTAAAAGAAAAAGGGTCACTCCTGAAAAAGTAATAAATGTTGTCTCTGAAGTTTTTGATATTCCTGTAAATATGATAAAAGGTCAAAAAAGGACTAGTGATATTGCACAAGCAAGACAGGTTGTAATGTATTTACTAAGAACCCAGCTTGAACTTCCACTATGTACAATTGCAAATGCAGTTGGAAGAAAAGATCATACAACTGTTATTTATGGGTGTGAGACAATAGAGAAGAAAATACAAAAAGATAGTGCCTTTGCAGAGAGAGTAGAAGAGTGCAGAACTCAGCTGTTTGTATAATGTGAATAACTATGTGGATTATTAAAGAAAAGTATAGGATAATCTGGGTGGTTTTGTGGATAGAAAGTATTGAAATAAGAAACAGGGGCTAGATATACAGGAATTACCTAATAAAACATATCAACAGAAATTCACAAATTTTTAAGAATATTCCACATTGGGAAACTCTTTAAATTTTAATTATCTTACAACACTATTTAATTACTTTTATATTAATTAAATACACAGAATTATCAACACAGGAAATCAAGTAAAGAATCTTTTAAACTTAATATTTTTATTAAATTTTACACATATCCATACTCTCTACTACTATTACTACTATTTATATATATTTATTAAAACAGTAGAAAAGAGAAAAAATATCGAGTAGAATATAGAAGTAAAACTGCCATATATAAAATAAATAAAAAGAACAATGCAATTCTCATGTAATCAAGACACATTAGCAAAATACTTAAATATAATAAGTAGAGTAGTCAGCACTAAACCAGGGCTTCCAATACTAAACAATGTTCAGTTTGAAGCAAGTAAAGGGAAGTTAATTATGACTGCAACTGATTTAGAGATAGGTATTAACACATGGATAGGTGCTGATGTTAAATCAGAAGGTAAGATTACAGTTCCAGCAAGGCAGTTAACAGAGTTTGTTACATCTATACCAGCTGATACTATAGAGGCTAATTTGGATAATCAAACTTTTAATATCTCTACTACTAATAACTCTGCAAGTTTTAATACTATTGCTGCAGATGAGTTTCCATCTGTTACAACTGTTACAGATGAAAAGCCTATTCTTAAAATACAAAAAGATGATTTGATTAAGGCTGTTAACAGGGTTGCATTTGCTTGTGCTACCGATGATATTAAACCAGTACTTACTGGGGTTTTGTTAGAAATCTCTGGTGAGAACATTTCTTTTGTTGGTACAGATGGACTAAGGCTTTCAAGACAGATTATTAAACTGGAATCAAGTGCTGCAAAGGAAATAAATATCCTTGTTCCTGTTAAAGCACTTTTCGAGCTTTCACATATTGTAAGTGAAATAGATGAAGATGATGATATTGAGATGTACTTTATAGAAGACAGGAATCAAGTTTTGTTTAGATATGGAGATGTTGACCTTGTTTCTAGACTCATTGATGGTCAGTTTCCTGAGTATAGGCAGATAATTCCTACTGGATACAAGACTTTATGTAAGGTATCAAAAACTGATTTCTTAAACTCTCTTAAAGTTACAAATATTATTGCAAAGAGTGTTTTAGGGAATAAAATAATATTAGATATAGATCCTAAAACAGGAAAGATTACTATGTCTGCAACTCAAACAGATTTAGGAAGCAACAAGAGTGTATTTGAAGGAAAGATTGAAGGAGATGCTTTAAGAATAGCATTTAGTTCAAGACTTTTAGCTGATATTCTAAGTCATATAGATTCTGAAGATATTATATTTGAGTGCTCTGAAACTATTAAACCAGGTGTATTTAAGATTGTAGATGATCCTGATTTTGTTCATCTTGTGATGCCGATGATGCTTTAAATTCTTTGATTCTGTAACCTTGTCCATGTACAGTTTCGATTAGTCCCTTTACAGGAAGTTTATCTCTTAATCTCTTTACATGTACATCAATTGTATTAGAGCCAGTATAGCTTCTGTAATCCCATACATGGTCTAAGAGTTCACATCTACTTACTGTTCTATTTTTGTTTCTAACAAGATACTCTAGTAATTGGTATTCTTTCTTTCTAAGCTGTACATCACTATTTTTAGCAGTAACTACTTTATTTGTAGTATCAAGTAAAACATCTCCAATATACAATTTGTTGTCTATATAGCTTTGAGGTCTTCTAAGTAAAGATTGAACTCTTGCAAGAAGCTCTTGCATAGGGAAAGGGTAGGAGAGTACATCATCTCCTCCATTATTTAAAAATGCAACTTTGTCCTTCCACGTCCCTGTACTACATATACCAAGAATCTTGCATTTATTATCTTTTACATCCTTAATCTTTTTTAAAATATCTAATGTACTATGCTTTCCATTTATATTTGTATTTAGTATTACAATTTCAAACAATCCTCTACTTAAAAGGTTTTCACTATTAAAATCCTCATTATCTGTTGTGATATTATAACCATATGCCAGAAGGGTACTTTTTATGATATGTGAAATTGTCTTAGATTTCTCTATAATTAAGACATTCATATTTATTTTTACATTTAAAAATTTAATTTCAGAGAATATTACATAGGCTAATGGATTCAAAAACTTATAGCTCAAAAAATCTTAAATTTATCTTTGTTACTTTATTTTTATTGATCCTGTCTGTTGCAATTTTGTTATATTTATTTTCTCTCTCAAGTTTTAAGCCAATAAACGAGAATGGAGTATATAATTGGTTAAATATATCAACTGTAGCTCTTCTTTCTTTTGTAATTTTTTGCTGTATATCAGTACTTCTTTCATACTTTGTTCTTACCTTTCTTTTAAAGAGACAAGATTGCGGGGTTTTAAGGCTGTGGTGTATTAAGTTTGGGCTGATACTTACGATTGGAGTATTTTTTGTAATTCTTCTTAATTTTTTTCATATACTAGATATATATTGGGGTTTAGGTATTCTTTTTCTTGTTATCTTCTCTTTCTTTGTTATATGATATAACCAGAGATGGCAAAAAGCTTTAAAGAAACAATTGGAGATGAGTTTAGTGACATAAAAGAGATTCTTTCTGGAGAAATGAAATTAAGGGAGAGAGAAGAAAAACTCGCAAAGCTTAAAGAAGAGGCAAAGAAGAAACAAAAGGCAGAGAAGAGGAAAAAGATTGCTCAAAAAGAAATTGTCTTAGAAGAGAGTGATATTCCTACTAAAAAAGTTGTACAGAATATTAAGCTGTTTGAATGGGAGGCTCCTGATAGGTATAAGTTTAATTTTGAATCAAAGACTTTCTGGGGCATTCTAGCTCTTGTTTTAGTCTTTATTCTTTATCTTGCAATTTTAGGTCAGTACTACTTTATGGCTGCTGTTGTTGCTTTAGTTTTTCTCATATATGTAGCAGGAACAAATAACCCTGTTACTGTTAAACATAAGATAACGAGTAGGGGAATAGATACAGGGAATAAACTATATGAGTGGTTTATGCTTAATAGTTTTTGGTTTTCAAAAAAAGGAGATCAGTATATGTTAATTGTTGAGACTAAGCTTAGATATCCTAAGGCTTTAATTATGCTTTTTAATAGAGAGCGATAAAGATACCATCTTTGTTCTGCTTCAGGAGAAGGTGTTTGTATAAAGATATTAGAAAGCAGAGTAAGTTAGATAGGCTTACTTTTGGGGATTACATACCTTTTGATAAGGTTTAACACATATTGTTGTATAATTTCAATGCAGGGAGAGGTGCTAGAGTGGTTGAATAGGACACACTCGAAATGTGTTATTCGGGGTTTTCCTGAATCATTAGGTTCGAATCCCACCCTCTCCGTTTATTTTTCACATAGAGTTTTGAATTGTGGATAACTTTAAAAGTGTTGATTTAACAACCTTTTTAAACATTAAATTACTATAGAAAAACAGTTATCACTCTATAGGTACTGCACTATACAATATGCAAAAAATCATATTTTTTGTATTATGTATGTATGGAAGATTCTCAACTGATTGGAAATACTATAAACTTTATACCAAAAAAGAGGAAAAACCTAAAAAGGTTAACGAGAAGTTTAAAGTAACAGAGATACTCTTTGTCTTATCTGCTGTTGGTGTTGTTGTGTTTTTAGCTTTGTTAGCAATTAATCCTAGTAAAGAGGCTGCTGAAGCAAGAAATTTGAAGAGGTCTGCAGATATCTCTACTATACTAACCTATGTAAGTGCATATACAAGAACCAATAGAGATATTCCTGAGGAAATACCAATCTCTGATAAATGTGTTTATTTTACCCATGAAATATGCAAAACGGGGCCATATAATTGTATAGACTTGGTAGATATGAGTTTTTTGACCGAAGAGAGTAGTGATCAGCTTGTGATTATGCCAACAGACCCTTTATACATATCTGCAAATGGTACAGGCTACTTTATATCTCAAGATGGAAAAGGAAATGTTGTTGTATGTGCTCCCCATGCAGAAAGAAATGAAAAAATTTCTTTTTCTAAGTATATGTATTAATATATATAATATATAGTTTATGGATAAAATATATACAAAACAGCAGGTAAGGAATAAAGAAACTATAATACTTTTTGTAATGTTTCTTTTTCTTGTGTTTGCATATCTCTCTGGGAACTTTCCTTGGATGAAGGACTTTTATCTGCTAATTGACCTTTTTGCTTGTATTTTTGCTTTGTTTATTGGTAATCTTTCAATTTTAAGATATTATACAAAAAAGAGCAGTATAAACTTTCTTTTGCTTGGATTAGGATTCCTTTCTGTTGCACTTCTTGATGGCTTTCATATACTTGCTTCTATGAATATGTTTTCAGATTTAATAGCGTCTAACCCTTTTCAAATGTTTCCAAGCAGTATGGTTCTGTCAAGGTTTTTTCTTGCTCTTGTGTTCTTCTTAAGTTGGATATTTACACAATCTGAAAAGAGAGAGCAAGGTGGAAAAGACAGAGTTGCTTTGACAGGTTTTCTTGTCATTGTCTCAACTTTCATTATTATGGTTGTATCATTTACAAAACTCTTTGAGGGTTTTGAGTCATATACGTTTGCAATATCTATGCAGACTATTTCCCTGTTTATATACCTAATTACATTGATAGGGTACACAAGAGATGAAGGATTGTATTATAGAAATTTTGATTTTTGGATACTATTTTCTCTTGTTTTTTCAATTTTGTCTCAAATATTTTTTCTACCATATCTAAATCTTGAATATGAGCTGATGCTTAACCTTTCAACATTATCTAAATTGATTAGTTATGTGGTCTTATTGATAGGTTTCTTGCAAAGCATATATGAAATGTATAAGAGGGAGGAGGAGGTTCAAAGAGAGCTTGAAAGAAAGAACTACTTACTTAGAATGACAAAAGAAAAGGTAGAAGAAGCATATATGGTTTTAAGAGAAGAAAAATGGAATATATCAAAAGCAGGGAAAAAGAAAGTCAACAGATAAAATTTTTAAAGATATTCTTAAAGCGAAGTAAGTAAAATGTTTCAACCTAAGATTAAAAAATACCAGAAAGACTTTACATATTCGTATGCTTTTGGTGCATATCCAGTTATTGAGTTATTAAAGTTTCATCCGGAGAGTGTTTTAAAAGTATTGTTTAAAGAAGATAGTTTTAAAGATGGAAATATACCTGCAATTCAGAAGGAGTGTGAGAAAAGAAATATACATACACAAATAAATAACAAGCTTATTGATAAAATATCTGTAAAAGAGAATACATATGTAGTCGGTGTTTTTAAGAAATATGCTTCAAAGATTAAAGAAGATGAAAATCATATTGTATTAGTTAATCCATCTAACACAGGAAACTTAGGAACAATACTTAGAACTATGCTTGGGTTTGATTTCAAAAATTTAGCTATTATTAAACCAGCTGTAGATATCTTTGATCCTTTGGTAGTAAGAGCTTCTATGGGTGCTGTATTTAGTATTAACTTTGAGTATTTTAATAATATTGAAGAATATGTTTCAAAGTTTTCTTCCCATCATCTCTACCCTTTTATGCTTAATGGAAAGAGTAGTGTAGAGAATGTAAAGTTTGTTGAACCGTATTCCATTATTCATGGCAATGAATCTAAAGGTTTAGATGAAAAGTACTTAGAACTTGGAGAGAGTGTATATATTCCTCACAGTAGTAGTATTGATTCTTTGAATCTTTCAATTGCTGCTGGTATTAGTATGTGGGAGGCAGTTAAGAGAGAAATGTAGTATAATATATATGTTCTTTAATAGCTTGGGGACGTCAGGCTTTCGACAAAAGTCTGTAAGTGCAGTTATCACAAATCGTTTTTAAGTTCGTAAAACTTAAACACAGATAAGTGTAGAAAACAAAATTAACGCTTTTGCAAGTAAGCTGAAGGCTGCTTTTAGCATGCCTAATTATGCTTTTAACTTTGCATAAGTTTGACTAAATATTAGTCAATGTCTATTTCCCTTATCCCTAGTTAAGAGATATAGACAGTCGTTACTAGGGTATGCTTTGTATTCTTTGTCGGTAGAGGATACTTAGTGAAATTAATTACCGAGTAGATTAGACTTTTTGTTAGATTTTTTAGTTTAATCTAACTATATAAATCTAAATATATTTGTAAATGAGACTGTACTTAGCTTTTGGACGTGGGTTCAAGTCCCACCGTCTCCACCATATTAAGGTCATTATTGTTTAAATTACGGTTAATTTCCTTTGTAGATTCTATTTTGATATTATCTAGGAATAGGATATGAGAAATAGGGCTCAAATATATTGGTTTGGATTTATATTCTCTTGTATTGTTCATTTTGGATTATTGCTTCTTTGTTTGTTATTTTCATTAGGAATAGTTAATCCTGAGAGTTTGGGTATTACTAACTATTTACTTGATTATACTGGGAGATTAACTGCTATTGTTGTTATTAATTCTCTCCTGTTAACTCTTTATTTTAAGAAAAAGTATTATAAAGACCTTAATAGGGTTTTAATTGTATTTCTTCTGAATGTAATATTCTTTTTAGATACTTTAGGGAACTTTTGGGGCTGGTATGATATCAATGGGATTTTTGCAGTATTATGGTTTGATGACTTTGTACATTTTGTTGCTCCTCTTCTAATATCTATTGGGATATTTAGGTATTTTTTTACTATTAAACAATATTCAAAGGGTATTAGTTTAGTATTAGCTAGTTCAATATCTTTTGGGATTACTGCTCTCTGGGAGATATATGAATATTGGAGTGACAGATTGTTTTCTACTCAGATGTTAAAAGGGGGAATAGATGATACGATGATGGACCTTTCTGTTGGTTTGTTGGGAATATTTGTTTTCTATCTTGTATTTGGTTTGTTGCTTAAGAAAAGGGAAGATAATTAAAACTCATTCCATAGCAACTGATTTGTTATTTCATGATGAAATATTACCTCTGATCTTTTTACCTTAGACCCTAATGATTTAGGGCATCTATCCGCAGAAGCTTGTTTTAATTCAATATATTTATTCTTTGGCTCTTGACCAAATATCTCTGTAGTTAAACTAGACCTTCTAAAGTACTTTATAGCATCATATATATTATCTGGGAGTAACTTGGTCCTTGGAGTTATTTCCTTTGTTATTCTTTGTTTAGGGCCCTCTAAACCTACTCTTAGAAGAGTGTAGTAAAGCATGTACGGGTTTACATCAGGAGAAACAGATCTTACCTCTATTCTTGCAGACCTTTCGTTTGCTAAAGGTATCCTTATCATTGCAGATCTATTTACTGCAGAGGCCTTTATTTGATTAGGAGCTTCAAATTTAGGATCTAACCTTCTATATGCATTTACACTTGGGTTTAATACAAGAGATATTGCTCTTGCTTTATTTAATATCCTATCAACAAAATCAGTACCTAGCTGTGAAAGGTGAATTTCTCCATTCTTTTCATAAAAGATATTTTTGCCTTCCTTTTCTATTGATATATTTGTATGCATACCATTCCCATTTATTCCAACTAAAGGCTTTGGAAGAAATGTTGCTGTCATTCCTTGTATTTCTGCCACCTGTCTTGCAGCTAGTTTGTATAGTTGAACCTGATCTGCCGCAATTTCTACAAGAGAAGGTTTGTAATTTAATTCAAATTGAGAAGGAGCTACCTCTGGATGATCTTTTTCATTTTCAAATCCCAGTGCCCTATGTGCTTCTGCTGTTGCATCAATAAATACTCTTAGGTTGTCTAATGGAAGAGAGTGATAATATCCTCCGCTTGATGCAAGTTTAAAACCTTCTAGTTCGTTAAAATTAATCTCTGCATCTAAACCTTGTACAAGTATTCCCTCTATTTCATTTGCTGCAATTATTAGGTAGTTTTCTTTTTTGTAAAGTTGTCTTGTATATTCTCTTAACCTTGATCTAAAGTCAGAAGGGTGGGGTTTGCCTTCTGATGTATATACTTCTGCAAATATCATTACTTTTCCTGGTCCGAAGACATCACTTGGAAGCCAGTAGAATGTACTCCAGTCTAATTTAAGTCTTAAATCAGATTCTGCTACATGTGTAAAACCTTTTACAGAGGAGCCGTCAAATGTAAGATTGTCATCTGCTTCTAGAATGTAATCTTTATCATAATCAAGCATATGGAATTTTCCTTCAATGTCTGTAAAGCTCACTGTTACTGCTTTTATTTTTGTTTCTTTTTTAAGATATTGTATGTAATATTCTTTCAACTTGTTATTACTTTTTCCAAAGTTTTCAATTCTTCGTTTCTTGCTTTCAAGGTTTAATCTCTCTAATTCTGTATATGGTATTTCTAAAAAATCTTTTAATTGTATATTCATAACTATTAAATAGATAAAAATAAATACAAAAAGATATCAGTTAAGGATAAAGAATGCAAGAATAACAAAAACATATGGTTATTTAATGGTGAATGTATCTGAATATGCTGTTTTTACATCTGATAACACATCTGGTTTTCCTTCTGTTAAATTACCATATGTAAAGACAAATCTATACTGTCCAGCAGGAAGATATTGTACTGTTCCTGTTGTTAAATTTTCTTTTGGAGTACATAGAAACTGTACCCATTTTGATTCTATGCCTTGTCCTTGTTTTAATTCGTTTAACCCTGTTTGTTGTTGTGATATGAGAGTACATGAGTCTCCCGCTTTTATTTTATCGTTATTAATAATAACCCCTGAATTTTTAATAGAGGGGACATCTTTGATGTTTATCCAATCTTCATTTTCTTGTTTTTCAACTTTCCAAAAAGAGTTGTCTTGAATGTAATAGTAGACAGGGGATGTTGTGTTATTTAATATTGTAATATCTATATTTTCTCCCTGTTTATACCCTTTTTTGTCTGTAGATATTTGTACAATTTCTTGATTTAAATTACTGCAATTTTTGTTTGAACAAATTACTTCCCCATCACTACAAAAACACATATTACAATCATCTCCCATATCAAATATTTCTTTATCTGCATATGCCCATCCTTTGTACTCACATCTAGGAGCAGATCTTTGAGGGAGTATATGTGAGTAGTAGTAGATGTAGCTAACAAGGCCTAAGATTATTACTCCAAAAGTGATGAGTAAGCCTTGTGTAAAATTCTTTTTCTGCTCTTCCATATGTAAAATGTTATGTTATCTACTATAAAAATACAAGGAGTTTATTGAAAGAGATTAAGGTTTCCCTGATAGTATGTCTTTTAGGTTATCTAAGCTATTAAACACATGAACTCTTGATAAAGATAGTCGATTACGAAAGTAATGATCTATTGATTTGCCGCAGCTTCCCCCAAGGAGATATCCTGCCTGTATGACATAGGGATATACCTGTGAGTCTGCAATACATCCTGGGTAAGATATGAATATGACATCCTGCCCTGTACCACTTTGAAGTGAATATCTGCTTTCTACAATTTCGGAGTATAGTTTCTGTTCATCATCCTCTTTTACTAAGTCTATATGTGTGGCCGAGTGGGACCCTATTATCATTCCGTTCTTTCCCATGTTCTTTAACTGTGCATATGTTATTGAAGACTTCTTAGAAGGGACAAAGTAAACAGCTGTAAATCCATATTTCTTTAATAGTGGATATGCGTTGATGTACTGGCCTTTTGTTGAATCATCGAATGTAATCATTACACTCTTTTGAGAGGGGTTTTTACCACTTTTAAGAAGGTTATACAACTCCTGCGGAGTAATACTTCTGTAATTCTTTTTAACTAAGTATGCCAATTGTTCTTCAAATACTTCAGGTGTTACATAAAGACCGAGAGTGTTTTTTGAACCACTACTTGGCATTGGGTCTATATGGTGGTACATAAGGATAGGAACTCTTACTGATTTTTTACTTTGTAGAAGAGGTTCTACATCGTATGGCTCGTTAAAGTTGGCATCATTTACAGTAAACTCTTGTGTTATATACATAGGGTATACATATGTTTTATCTTTAAATACAAACATATTCCAATATACAATTCCAGTCTTATTGTTTAGATTATTAAATATAATTGGGTTTAAAAGGTTGGATAATTTAATTTTAGTATCAGAATTTTGTATATAAGAAGAGTATTCTAAAAGAGTATCTAAAATAGAGGTTAGATAGGTATTCTCTTTGTTTAGGAATTTAAGAACTTTTAATTTGTAATATGCTTCATTTATTGATTGTGATTCTAAGAGTATTAAAAAATCTAATGAAGTTATTTCTGTATTTTGAGTAGTTTCTTGATTAGCAGTGGGGAGTTCTTCTGTAAGAGCTGTTTGATCATATATATATTTTTCATATTCATTTCTAAATGTATTACTTTCTCTTTTTACATCTTCCTTTATTCCTTCAGGTATTTGTTCATTGTTAAGCAGGGTAGAAAATTCTGTATTCATGTAACTGTTTATATATTCTTGAGGAATTAGTATCGGAATATTATTTTGTATTAGGTATGTATATGCATTAGTAATGTTTGTGTAATTTGTTTTTACTGTTGCTTGACCATAAAGAAGTAGAGTGGTTTTTTCATGTTGAGAAAGAGAGGTTTTTAGTAGGTTTAATATTTTATAATAATAGGGAGGGAACTTTTTAAGGTCTGTATCGGAGTATATTGGTTGTATATCAAAATTGGGTATTTGTATATCTTCTATGGTTGGTTTGGGAGTTATATCTTGTGTATTGCTAATCTTTTGTTCTGTTTTCTTGTTATCTTTTGCAATTACAAAAAAAGTACAGATGAGAAGTAGGGTAAGTGATATTGAGAGAAGAAATAGCAGGGTAAAAGATATGGGAGAGTTCTTCTTTTTATTCATGTATAAAGTATAGGGGAATATCTATGAAAAAGAAACGGAGAGGGAGGGATTCGAACCCTCGGTAGACTTTTAGATCTACGACTCGTTAGCAGTGAGTTCCTTTCGACCACTCAGGCACCTCTCCAATTGACACCTCAAATTATATCATACAACCTAGTGGATAAAGAGAGAGATTTGCTTTAAAATACAGTATATGTATTTAGGAGCACATGTATCTGGAGCAGGAGGTATAGAAAATACAATAAAACAGGGAGATTTGTATGACATTAATAGCATACAAATTATGCTTTCTCCTCCAATGAGATGGGCAACAAAGCCTATACCTGAGGAAGTTATTAAGCAGTTTGTTGAAACATTAAAAGGTTCTGGTGTTAAGAAAATTTTAATACATGGTATATATCTTACTAATCTTGCAAGAAAGGATAAAAGACTGTTTCATTTAGGAAAAATGGGTTTGGTTGTATATTTAGATTTTGCTAATAGAGTAAGTGAGATGATAAAGAAAGAGAAAATAGATGCTGAGATTTTAGGAATATGTTTCCATCCTGGTTCAAAAAAAGAACTTAATTACGAGGATAGCTTAGAAAGAATTTCATATGGTATTGATTGGGTGTTAAATGAGGTGGGGGGAGATCAAAAGCTTTTGATAGAAACTACTGCTGGCTCTGGTGGTAATTTGGGGAGTAGTTTTACTGAGCTTAGAGAGATGAGAGAAGGATGTAAAGAGAAGAATAGGGTGGGTTTTGTTGTTGATACACAGCATACATATGCTGCTGGATATGACTGGGTTAATGATTTAGATAGTGTTGTTTTGGAGATAGGGGAAACTTTAGGATTTGAACGAGTAAAAGCAATTCATATTAATGATTCTATGGTGACCTTAGGCTCATACAAAGATAGGCATGCAAATTTAGGTGATGGTAAATTGGGAGACAAAACTTTAAGTAAAATTCTTCATAGGAAAGAATTTTATAATACTCCGTTTCTTCTTGAAACTCCTGCACTTAAAGAATATGATACTGCTCAAAAGGAAATATCTCATTTAAAAGAACTTGCAAAATGAATTTAAACTTGAATGAAAAACAGAAACAGGCAGTTGAGTACAAAAAAGGAGCACTTTTAATTATTGCAGGTGCAGGTACAGGGAAAACTGCAGTTATTACACAAAGAATAGTTCATATTATTAATAGTAAATGGGCTAAGCCTGATGAGATTCTTGCTCTTACATTTACTGAAAAGGCTGCTGATGAAATGTTGCAAAGAGTAGATGAGAGTATGCCTATTGGGTATGGTGATGTATGGATATCTACATTTCATTCTTTCTGTGACAGGATACTGAAGCAGGAGGGGTATAACATTGGTTTAGATTCTGATTATATCCTAATGTCTGCTGCCCAGTCATATGTATTTTTAAGAAAGCATCTCTTTGATCTCTCACTAAAGAAATTTAGACCGTATGGGAATCCTACTAGGTTTGTAAGTGACCTACTAGATCATTTTTCAAGACTTCAAGATGAAGATGTTTCTCCTGCAGAGTACTTGGAATATGCAAGAGCTCTCTCAAAGAAGGATTCTGTTGAAAAAGAAGAATATGAAGACACTTTAGAACTTGCGACAGTATATGATGAGTATACAAAGCTTAAGATGAAAAACTCTATGCTTGATTTTGGTGATTTAATACTTCTTACTATTAAGCTCTTTAGAGAAAAACCTAATGTATTAAAGAGATACCAAGAGAAGTTTAAATATATTCTTGTTGATGAGTTTCAAGATACTAACTATTCCCAGAGTGTACTAGTAAATATACTAAGTGGGTTAGATCCTAAAAAAGATATGGATAAAGTAGGAAAGGTAAATCCTAATTTAACTGTTGTGGGTGATGATGATCAAGCTATTTATAAATTTAGAGGTGCAGCTATTTCAAACATACTGCAATTTAAGCAGTATTATCCTAAGGCAAAAAAGATTGTTTTAACAGAGAATTACAGATCTCATCAGAAGATACTTGATAGTGCATATGGCTTGATTAAGAATAATAATCCATACAGGTTAGAGGTAACTGAAAAGGTTGATAAAAGGTTAATTGCAATGGAGTCATTTCCTTTTGATGATGATGTTGTTAATTTAATTACTGCTGAGAGTGAAGATGCAGAGGGAGAGTGGATAGCAAAAGAGATATTATCATTGACTGGGAATTCAGATGAGACATCTGTCAGAGGTACTCAAAAGTTTAATGAAAGTGGTCAGTCTGCATTTCTTGAACTTGTTCCTGATAGAAAATACAAATTTTCTGATGTTGCAATATTGGTTAGAGCAAATGCTCATGCAGATAGTATTGTACAAAACTTAAGGTATTTTGGTGTTCCTTATAATCTGGGTGGTTCAAGAGGTTTGTATTTTAGAGAGGAAATTAAGGTTCTTATATCTTTTTTAAAAGCCCTAACAGATTATACAGATGAAGTGTCTATGTATATGGTTCTTTCTATGCAAGAGTGGGGTTTGTCTACAAGAGAATTTCTAGAGATTAACAGAATTGCAAGGGAGGACCATGTGTCAGTTTTGGAAGAGCTTGAAGGTATGTTTGGGGTAAGTATAGGAAACAGTATGGAGTTTATAGTTAACGAGTTAGGTAAAAAGATCTTTTCAGAAAATTCAAGAGAAAATATTAAAAGGTTTTTAACAATATATGACAAATGTGCTCAAATGATTAAAGAGAAAAAGTCTGTGGGTGAAATTCTTCTTTATTTTATAAATGAAAGTGGGTATATTAATAGTCTTCTTGAAGAGAAAGGACCGTTAGCAGAGTTTAAAGCAAATAATCTTGCGAGATTTTTTAATACTATTAAAGAATATGAGCGTGCTAATCCTGATTCAAATGTATATGAGTATGTTGATTTCTTAAACTATAGTATAGAAGTTGGCGATTCTCCTCTGGTAGATCAGATGGATTTAAGTGAGTATGATGCTGTAAATGTTTTAACTGTTCATAGTGCAAAAGGTTTGGAGTTTCCTGTTGTATTTTTAGTTAATCTGGTAGCTGACAGATTCCCTTCCCAAAATAGGAGAGACACAATTCCAATTCCTCAGGCACTTATAAAAGAGACATTATCTGGCTTAGATGAAAGAGAAGAGCATTTAGCAGAAGAGAGAAGATTATTCTATGTAGGTGCAACTCGTGCTAAGGAAAAGCTATATCTTACTGCTGCTAATTTTTATGGAAATGCTAAAAGAAAAAAGAAACCGAGTATATTTCTAAATGAGATATTAGATAGAGATGTTACAGAAGATTTTAATAATCCAATGGTTACGAAATCAGATGAGGGTTTAAATGTTTATAAAGAAGATACTAAAAACATTGTTCCTGAAAATGTAAAAATGGAAGTGGGAGATAAGGTTAGTTATTCTCAAATAGATACATATATTGACTGTCCTAAGAAGTATGAGTATGCATATGTTTTGCAGATACCAACACTGCCGCATGCATCTTTGTCTTTTGGATCTACCATTCATAAAACCCTTAAAGATTTCTATACCCTTCTTCAAAGATACAAAGAGGGACTTGGAATTACAAACCCTCCAACAGAGGGGGAGTTAATAGAGATTTTTAATAAAAATTGGATAAGTAAGGGATATGAAAATAAAAAGCATGAAGAGGATAGAAAAAAGAGTGGTATTAAAGCAATGAAAGAGTATTACAAAAAGTTCTTTAGTACAGAGCAGAACCCATACAGGTTGGAGCAGCCATTTACAGTGCATCTTCCAGAGGGAAGTTTTGTTGGAAAGATTGATAGAATAGATTTGGTAAAAGCAGGGGATATTCCAGAGGTAGAAATAATTGATTATAAAACAGGTCATTTAAAAGACGAGGCAGATATAAAGAATGATTTACAGCTTCCTTTGTACTGTATTTTCGCAGAGCAAAGTCTTGGTGTAAAAGTTAAAAGAGCAAAGTATATATTTATAGAAGAGGGTGTAGAGATAGAAGTGGATATTTCTGAAGAGAGAAGAGAAAAAGCAAAAGAGAGTGTGTATGAGATAGTAAGGAGGATTAAAGATAGAGAATTTACTGCAACTCCAAGCAGTTTTAAGTGTAAATATTGTGATTTTAGATCTATATGTAAGGATGCTATATTATAAATTGTTTTTAATTTGTAGATTTTTTAGTATAATTGCATGTTTATGAGACAGAATTTTAAAATATATGCTAGTCAGATTACTGAGAAAGTGGGAGAACTTATTAGTGGAATTGAAAAGAGTAATCCGGGGGAGACAAATGTAGAATCTATAATGCAGGATATAATCGATATCGCACTACCTCTTAGTGTTCTTGCAGCTGCACTTCTTATGGCTTTTGCTGCATACAAAATGATAACAAGTCAGGGGAATCCTGATAAACTTAAGGATGCAAGAGAGCAGATAGGGAATGCTATTACTGGTTTAGTATTTATTTTAGTTTCTGCGGCTCTTTTGTTATTAATAGGGAATCTATTTTTACCTGAATAATAAATAATAATATGAGAAAGAAAGATTTAAAAAACAAAGAAGATAAAGGAAAATGGATATTCCTTCCTATTGTATTAGGGGGATGGGAGATAAATTTTCCTTCTTTTAATGAGAGGTTTTCTTCTGTTGAGGGTATTGTTGATTTTATTTATCGACTTGCTAAATTTCCTTGTTGGAGCATCTGCGGTTGTTGCTGTTGACTTAATAATCTATGCAGGGATTACATATATGACTGCTGGTGGTGATCCTGATAATGTGAAAAAGGTAGGCAACATTTTAACAGCTAATTATTGGACTATGTATTGTATTTTTGGCTAGGATGTTGATAAAATTTGTATTAGATACATTTCTTTTATAAATTAAAAATATTTAAAAGTGAAAAAAGTTTATCAAAAATAACTACGATTGGAGTTTTACTTTTTAGTTCTGTTTCGTTGGCTTTCGCACAGTTAAGTGTTAAGGAAATTTTAGATGGGTTTGAAGGGACAGGGGGGGATTTAAGTGATTTTATTGTTACTATTTTAAATTGGATTATTGGTGCTGCAGGAGTAGTATGCGTTGTAATGATTATTGTTGGAGGGTATTCATATATGACTGCAGGTGGGGATGAAAGTAAAGTAAAAGATGCATCAAAGACATTGACGAATGCAATTATTGGTTTAGTTATTTGTTTTATTGCAGTAGTGTTAGTTAATTTTGTTCTTGATAATTTTTTGAAACCAGAGTCTTCTCCACCTCCTGGTGGTGGAGGGGGACCAACTCCTGTAATAATGTATTTATTTAAAGAAGAATCTAAATTAATAGTGTAATTTGCGATGAAGATTGTAAAAACAGTTAAAATTGCTTTAGCAGAAATTCCATTATTTTTTATGCCTATGTTAGCTTTAGCTGAAAGTCCTATGGGGTGGGTAGATGAAATCTTTGATAGTTTGCTTTCTACTCCTGGAACACTTGAGGATTTAATTGTTAAGGTATTAAACTGGTTAATTGGTGGTTCTGCTGTTGTATGTGTAGTTATGTTAATTGTTGCAGGATTTACATACATGACTTCAGGTGGTAATGAAGAGAAAACACAGAAAGCAACAAAGACATTGACTAATGCTATTATTGGTTTAGTTATTTGTTTTGTAGCTGTAATGTTGGTAAACTTTGTATTAAAGAATTTTTTAGTTACTAATACAAAATAAAGATAATTGTTCTTTTTAAGAAGATATATTATAATAATTTAATTAATTTATTTATTAATACTTAATATATGAAAAATAAGTTGTCAAAAGTATTAGCATCAGGAGTTACTTTGTTATCTTTTCCTATTGCAACATTTGCATCTTTTTGGGACGACATCTCTCCAAAGCTTAATCAAGGTTCAAGCAAAACTGGTGAGGATTTAATTGTTGATGTTCTAAATTGGATGATTGGTGCAGCTGCAGTTATATGTGTTGTAATGTTGATTGTTGGAGGATATTCATATATGACAGCAGGTGGTGATGAGCAGAAGGTTGGGAAAGCTACAAAAACACTAACAAATGCTATGATTGGTTTAGCAATTTGTTTCATTGCTGTTATACTTGTAAACTTTGTATTAAAGAATTTCTTAGGGGTTCAACCAGCAGAAAGTTTGCTAATGACTTTCTTAGCTTAACTCTTTAAGAATTTATTCATATATTAAGTAAACAGCAGTATGAACCTTGTTGTGAAAATGCTAAGTGTTTTGTTTAGTAGCCCAGTTTTTGCTCAGGAAGATGGGCTAGTTGCTCCAGGAGAACCCCCTAGATTAGAGGTACTACTTGATTCGTTGAGCAAAATTATTTCTTTTATCTTTCCTATTGGTGTACTTGCTGCTGTTGGTATGACAATATATGGGGGATACCTTTGGATGACTTCTGGTGGAGAACCTGACAAAAAGAAGAGAGCACAAGGTACACTTACATGGTCTATTGCTGGTTTAGCATTTTTGTATTTAATTAAGATGCTTCTTTCAATTGTAGTAGATACCATTACTAAAGGAGAGGTTACACTTTAAAAGACTGCCTAAGATGGTATAATAAGTTAATGTCTCAGAACAAAACTGCTCCAAAATATATCATTTTATTGATTGCTGTATTCCTTACATCTATTTTATTCTTTCTTGTTAGTACTCCAATATATTCTCAAACAGCACAAGAACTTGAACAGGTTATTAACCAAAAAGAAGAGGAATTAAATAAACAGAAAACATATTTATCTGAGATAGAGAAGAGAATAAAAGAGATAAGTAGCAGTAATTATACATTGTCTGAACAGATTAACCTGCTTGATGCAGAGATATCAAAATTACAGGCAGAAATATCTAAAAAGGATAGAGAGATAGAGGAGAAATTAAAAAGTATTGATGAAAAACAAAGATTATTAAGTAAGAAGAAAGAGAGTTTAGATATAGTTTCAAGTGATTTATATATGAGAAGTAGGTATAACGAGGGACAATTTCTGTTTTCTTTTTCAAGTTTAGATCAGGTTTTAAGAAGTTTGTTTGTGAAAAAGAGTACTATAACTACATTAAAAGAAGAAATAGAGAAGATTACAGGGGAGTTCCAAAGTCTTGTTGATATTAAGGCTAGTTTGGAAAAAGAAAAAGAGGAGTTAGATGAACAAAAGAAGGATTTAGATGATTCATATGCCCTTATAAAACAAGAAAAGAGTAGGGTACAAGCAGAGTTAAATAAACAGATTGCAGAGAAAGGGAAGGTAACTAGGACAATAAATGGTCTTACAACAGAGCTGTCTGACCTTCAGTATCAATTGCTTGTTACAAGACAAGGGGGGACATATGTAGATCCTAATGCTGTTCCTGCTTCTGGTGAGAGAATTACAACGTTACAAGGGTTTAAGGAGAGTGCTCCTGCAGGTTCTTTTGGTGTGTTTTCAATTGGTGCATATACACATAGAAATGGTATGAGTCAATGGGGGGCTAAAGCTAGGGCTAATGCAGGGCAAAACTATCAGCAGATACTTTCGGCATATTATCCTGGAAAGGTTTTAAGAACAGGTACTGTAGTTATAAATGGTCAGACGCAAAACATTATGACAAATATTTCAACTACTACATATGGGACATTGAACTTTGAAGATGATTATCTTTTAAGATTAAATGAAGTACCAGAGTCCTGGCCTATGGAGGTATTGAAAGCTCAAGCAATAGCTGCAAGAACATATGCAGTTAACTATACTAGTAATGGTGCAAAATCTATTTGTACATCTGAAAGTTGTCAAGTAGTAGGAAAAGGGAAAAAGACAGGTGCATGGAAGCAGGCTGTTGAAGCTACAAGAGGTATGGTATTAACTGATTCTTCAGGGAAACCATTTTCAACTCAGTATGCTGCTGTTCATGGAGGGTGGAGTAATACTTCTGGTTGGGATACAACAGATAAGACTGGAAATGGGGATTGGATGAGTAGGGCATGGGATAGCATCTCAGGAGTATCTTGGTTTTACAAGATATGGTATGGGAGTCAAACAAGTAACTGGTATTCTGATAGTGCTACAGAGTGTGGTAGAAAACCATGGATGACACAAGCAGAGATGGCGGATATCATAAATATATATCAGATTTGGAAAGCTGCAGGAAAGAACGGTGATTCAAGGATATATCCCGTTGTTGATGGCTGTCATTCTAACATTGGGCAGTATACCCATGCAGAAGCAAGGGCAAAAGCAGCTAAGCCTGTTACCTCTATATGTCATCAGTTGCAGTTTCAAGCAGCAATGGTACTACAAATACAGTAACTTTTTACACAAATGCAGGTATATTTATTATTCCAGGAAATGAGTTTAAAACAGTTTTTAATCTTCGTGCACCAGGGAGGCTTAGAATTCCACAGTCAGGATTTGTTCACATTAATATACATATGAAATAAAAGTACTACTAATTCATATACTTTTATGATATCCTTGTGTATATGAAAAAGGGAAAGAGCAATATTCCTAAAAAGTTCCAAAATGTTGATAGTTCTTTCATTGATAGATTAGTTAAAGAAGAAAAAAAAGGTACTCGTACTGAGTTTAAAGTATTCCCTAAGAAATTAAATTTTTATGGTAAGGACCTAAAGAAAGAGGTTATACTTCTTACAAGGCTGCATTGGCTTGCATATCTTCCTGATTTACTTCTTGTATTATTATTCCTACTATTACCTATACTTCTTTCAATAATATCCTCTGTATTTAGTTCTTCAATATCTCCTGCACTCTATACAGGTTTATTTGTTCTAGGAGTGTTAATTGCCTTGAATGTTCTTGTTACTGCTATTCTGAAATGGTTTTACTCAGTTATTGTTATCACAGACAGAAGATTTGTTGTTGTTAAACTTCAAAGTGCTTTTTATCATTCTTACTCTGAAGCTCAATTAAAAAATATTGAAGATGTAACACATACTACTGCAGGTTTTTGGGGGAATATTTTTGATATTGGAAATTTAGATGTTGATACTGCAGGACATGAGATAGATTTTAGGTTAAAAATGGTACCTAAACCAAGAGAACTGCAGGATATTATTAATGATTTAGTTGAAATGAAAAAGAAAGGAAAAATATAATGGGAAATACTATTCTAGACAAAGTATTGGGATTTGATTTTGGACAAATGGGAAGTCTTGTTATACTTCTGAAAATCCCACTGATTATTATACTTGCAGTATGCATGTTTTATTCTTTTATGCTTATTCTTAAAATTAGAATATTGCATGATACTATTGATTTAGAAGAAAGTGATAAAGCAAAAGTACTTGTATATGCCAATCTTGTTGTTTCTCTTGTGATAGGGGTATTGGGGATAATAATAATTGTGTTAGGATAATATATGCCTATTAGTGCATCAAAATATATAAAAAATTCAGAATCAAAGAAGTCATACATATCAATGTTTAATTATAAAAGCTTGCCTCGTGGAGGGAATGGTTCTGTTTTTGATGTATATGGTTTTTTTTCTGCATCTAGTGATATAGATATACCAGGGGATCAGATATTAAAATTTGCATGGGATGGGCTAGTAGACGGTTTTGAATATTCTAAAACTGTGTCTATAAACGAATCTCTTAAATCAGGACTTAGTGAAGCTGCAAATAGGGTAAAGCAGCTGATTATGAATGATAAAAATATAGGGGAACATGGAGTTAATGTTAATTTTACTGTTTTTGTGTCTACTGATGAAGGTATGTATATTGGTGTCTTTGGAGATAGTGATATCTATATATACAAACAGGGGAAACTGGTAGATATATCAGAAATGCTTAAGAGCAAAGGTGCAAAAACAGCAGCTGTTGCTATGGATAAAGAGGACTTGGTATTTGCATCATCTCAAGGGTATTTGAAAGACAACCTCCTTAAGCTTATTTCTTCTAAAAGTAGGAATGAGATTAAATCTGTATTAGAAGATTTGGGAAGAGAAATAGGAGAGGATATGGGTATTGTTATTTTTTCAAAAGAAAGAGTTGAAGAAAAATCTAAGAAGGAAGAGAGTGCACAGAAAGAAAAAGTTATTAAACCAAAGAGAAGATTACAACCCAATTTAAAACAAGAACCCTTGGACACCGACTATATACCAACTTCTAGGGCAAGCAAAAAGGTATTTAAACCTACGGTACATGAGCAAGACTTAAAAGAGGTCTTTTCAAAAGTATCAAAAAAACTTGAACCTGCAAAGAATGCAGTAATTAAGGCATCTTCTGCATCTTTTCAGGTTATAAAGGATACTTCTAGGAAGGTCGCTAATGGTGTTAAGAATATTGGCTTAAGTGCAAAGAGTAAGATATCAAACAAGTTGGGAAAGGAAAGGTGGTTTAAAAAGATATCTGCCAAGGTTTCTCAGAGTAGTTTACATAAAAAAAGAACATCAGAGTTTAAGGAATTTAAAATAGATGGATACAAGGAAAAGAATCTAAGATCTAAAAGGGTTAAGCAGTTACTTCTAATACTCCTTGGGGTTTGTTTGATAGTTGGTGGTATAAAGTTTACTGTAGATCAAAAAGAAGCAAGGGAGAGAAGTAAAATAGCAAATGATGCATTTACCAAAGTTGAAAAACTTTTAAATGATGCTCAGTCAAAGCTTGGTACAAATAGGGAAAGTGCAGAAGTCTCTATATTTCAAGCTTCAGAAGAGTTAAAGAATGTTCCTGTAGAGTTGGAAGAGGATGAAAGTAAAAAATTAAATGAGTTACAGGCACAGGTTTTGGGTGTTCAAGATTCTTTGTACAAAAGGGTCAGGTTATCTGAATCTGATGATACTATTAAAAAATTCTATAACACTTCCACTCCTAATCCTGATTCTAATCCTCAAGATATTGCAATATTTAGAAATCCAGGTGGAGCTGTAGAATCTCTCATTATTGCGGATTTAGGAACAAAGTCTGTACTGAGAATATCTTTGTATGATGATAAGAGAGAGAGTATTCCCGATGATAATAAAGTTGTTAGTAAACCATTTAAGGTTTATGCAAGACCAGATAGCATATTTGTTCTTGATTTAACTAATGGAGTTCTTAAGTCGGAGTATAAGGATGGGTCATTCCAGCCGTTTGTTAAACTAAGCGGATTAAGTATTGAGAGTATAAAAGGGGAGGATATAGTTGAATTTGCAATGTTAACACTAAATGAGAATGCATATATTTTAGATAGGGGGCAGAAAGCTCTTCTTCGTTCAATTAACTATGAAGGGGGATATTCATTAGTTTCTCCATATTTAGAGAAAGAAGAATATGTAAAAGCAAATGATGTATTTGCCGATGATATGAGTATATATATTACTGCAGAAGGGGAAAATGGATTTTATAGATATGTAAATAGTGGAGGAAGAATGGTTGAATCACCTGTTAAGTTAACAGGGTTGGACTCTCCAATTAAAAATGCACTTTGTGGGCATACAAGAGATAGTCTTGATCAAAGTTTGTTTCTCTTTGATAGTGGTCAAAAGAGGCTTTTAATGTTTGAAAAGCCTATGGAATCAGGGGAGAAAAGACATCCTAATGAGATGCTGCTGCTCAGGCAGTATGTATATGATAATGAAAAGGCATGGAATAAAGTAGTAGATATTGTTGCTGATTTCGATGAGAACAACGCGTACATTCTTGATGATACAACAATATGGAAAGTGAAGCTGTAATGGTATAATTGAAGATGAATATTGTAAATAAAAAAGCACTTCATAATTATCAGATATTAGAGAGATTTGAAGCAGGAGTCGTATTAACAGGTGCAGAGGTTAAATCTTTAAGAGGTGGAAGGTGTAATTTAAAGGATTCGTATGTAAAGATTTTAAATGGACAGCTTTGGCTTATTAATGCTGATATAGCACAATACAAATATGATGGTTCTTCAGATTATGATTCTACAAGGTCTAGGAAGTTATTGATAAAAAAGAAGGAATTGATATACTTACAGAGTAAAATGAAACAGGGGAATCTTACTTTAGTTCCTTTAAGGATATATTTAAAAGGAAATATATTTAAGGTTGAAGTAGGGTTAGCAAAAGGAAAGAAAGTACATGAGAAGAGGCAAGAAGAGAAGAAAAGGGATATGGAGAGGGAGTTGCTACTTGAAAAAAGAAAATATATGGTGTAATATTATAGGATATGACAGAGAAACCTAATATTGAACAAATTGATTTAATAGAAAAAGGAGAGCAACCTACTGGGCTTACTCCTGAGATAGCTAAACCAGAAGATGTTAATTCTGAAGTGGTGTCTACATCTCCAATTGTTAAGATAGAACCTAGAGATTTTAATATGTCTGAAGGGAATAAGAGAAATGATTCTATCCAGCAGGAAGATCCCCCGAAGGGCATTGAGACATCAGGGGGTAAGTGGAATAGGGTAATCCAAGAAAAAGAGTCAGGTGCAGAATTGCCTCTTTAATATCCTCTCTCGATTATAACTTTCATATATGATATTCTTGTATATATACAGTTTAAACTGTCCATTTTGTTATGAAAGAATATATTTTAACTCAAGTAGGGCCTATACCCGAAGAAGATATTACAGTAGGAGACCAAGTTGAATATCCCAATGATACATATGGGGAGGTAAATAAAACTAGTGTTGATATCCCATGGGGCTGGATAATTTCAGCTGTTGTTATATTAGCAATTGCTATATATTCATTCTTAAGAATTAAAGATAGATTAAAAAGAAAAGATAGAAATGAAAAAGCAAAGAATTGGGTTCTTTTTGAAGTAAGAGTACCAAGGGGAAATGAAACAGAGATAGGGGTGGCTGAAAAAATGTTTTCTAATCTTATTGGAATAGGGGGAAAAGGAAAAGGACTTGCAGAAAAGTTTACAGTAAACAATAGTATTAGTTTTGAAGTTGTGGGGACACCTGGACTTATAAATTTCTATGTGTACTGTCCTAAGAAGTTTGCAGAGCATGTAGAAAAACAAATTCTTGGGTCATATCAAGATGCTGATGTTAGAAAGGTTGAAGAGTACAACATATTTGAGAAAGGAAGTGAAGTTGCATATACAAAACTACAGTTGGCAGAGGAAAGTTACTGTCCTATTAAAGTTGCTTCTGATTTTACTGGAGATCCTATGGCTAATATACTTAGTGCTTTAAGCAAGATGTCTAAAGGAGAGGGTGCTATAGTTCAGATAGTAATATCTCCGTCAGATAATAAATGGCAAAAGAATGGAGAGGGGTTTGTTAAAAAGATTCAAAATAATAACTCTGATCCAGAAAAGAAGAAAATAAATGTAAGTGAAGAGAAGTTACAGGCAATACAAAAGAAGATTAGTAAAAACGGTTTTATTACAGATATTAGGATTGTTACTTCTGCTCCTGACAAAGAACTTGCCAAGATGCATTTAGATAATATCGTTGGTGCATTTGATCAGTATAGCAATCCAGGGATTAATAAATTTAAGAAGGTTGAGATAAAGGGGAAGAAGAAAGAGGAAGAGTTTATGTATGATGTAATATATAGAAGACCTCCACTTGAATCTAGTAGTATTTTAAATGTTGAAGAACTTGCTGCTATATATCATTTTCCTAACAAAGATGTAACTATTCCTAATATTAATTGGCTTCTTGCGAGAGAGCTTCCTGCTAGCAATGAAATAAGTTCAGATATTCATTCTAAGGATACAATATGGGTAGGTAATAATGTGTTCAGAGGTAAGGTTAAAGCTATATGCTTTCAAAGAGATGATAGAAGAAGACATGCATATATACTGGGGCAAACAGGTACGGGTAAGTCATGGCTGATGGTAAGAATGATTATTCAGGATATATATAATGGCGATGGGGTATGTTTTATTGATCCCCATGGAGAAACAGCAGAGATGATTCTTGAAAGAATTCCTCCAGAGAGAGCAGATGATGTTATATATTTTAATGCTGGTGATTTTGAAAGACCTTTTGGTTTAAACATCTTAGAATTTTATAATGAGCAGCATAAACACCAGATTGTAAACAGTTTTATAGATCTCCTTATACGTCTCTTTGACCCTCATAATCAGGGGTATGTTGGCCCTATGATGCAACAGGCAGTGAGAAACTCTATGCTTACTGCAATGAGTGTACAGGGCTCTACACTGATAGAGGTTGTTAGAATGCTTCAAGATGAGAAATGGGTATATGAAAAGTGGCTTCCTCTTGTTAAAGATGAGCTTGTAAGAAGGTATTGGACAGACCAGGTTGCTAAGACTGATGCAAAGACAAAATCAGAGAGTCTTGGTTACTTTATTAGTAAGTTTGATAAATTTACTACTAACTTAGCTATTAGAAATATAATAGGGCAGTCTAAATCTTCTTTTGATTTTAGAGAGGTTATGGATACAGGCAAGATTTTAATTGTAAACCTTTCTAAAGGTGCTCTTGGTGAGGAGAATATGTCTTTTCTAGGTCTTTTGCTTGTTCAAAAGCTTTTGGCAGCTGCTTTAAGCAGGGAAGATGTTCCAGAGGGTGAGAGAAAAGATTTCTTCTTTTATGCTGATGAGTTTCAGAACTTTGCAACGCAGGAATTTGCTTCAATATTATCTGAGGCTAGGAAGTATAGATTAAATCTTACTCTTGCACATCAGTATATTGGACAGCTCCCAGAGGATATTAAAAATGCAGTATTTGGGAATGTAGGTTCTCTCTTTATTACAAGATGCAGTAATGAGGATGCTCAGTTTTTAGAACCTCAATTTGAAACATATGTTAAGGCTACGGATATAATAAATCAGGGGCTTGCACACTACTATGTAAAAATGTTAACAAATAATTCATATCCTAGTCCATTTTCTCTTGATGCAAGATATGGTCCTAAATATGTAAATGAAACAGGTTTTGATTTAAAAGTTAATCCTGAGGTTAAAGATATTATTACTAAAATGTCTAGATTAAAGTATGGGAGGGATATAAACTTGGTTAATATGGAGATAAATAGAAGAGCAGATTTAGATAGAGTAGAGGATGAGTCTACACAAAATAATCCATCAGGCTTTCCTCCTATTGATTTTTAGTAGTGCATAATTTACTTCTTTTTGGTAAAATCATTCTGTTTTAGGGAGTATAGCTCAGTCGGTAGAGCGCGGTTCTTATAAAGCCGTGGTCGATGGTTCGATTCCATCTGCTCCCACCATCTAAATTTGTTTACAAGTTTTATGGATAAGCAGAGGGTTTTAATGGTAATTTTTGTTGTTTGGGTTATTCTTTTAAATATTATCTTTATCTTTTTTTGGAAAGCAACGAATTTGGCAGATTTTGTTATACTTGAGAGAATTTCTCCTCTTGTATGTAAGATGGAGGAATATAAATATAAAATTCCCTATTCTAAACTTAGTAAGAGCAATATTTCAGAATCAGAGTGGTCTGTTTATCAGAAAGTAGGAAATGAATTAATAAAAGAGAATCCTTGTCCTAAATATGAAGATTATGTCTGGTTTAATTTGATTGAGGAGAGCCTTAGTTCTACCTTTGATGAATTTATTGAAAAGTAAGTAGAAAGTTTAGCATTTTTAAATGAATACTGATTATTATAACTCTTTGAGTAATTTCTCTGCCTCTGGCTTGTTGTCTGTAACAAGTCCTAAGTACTTCTCTGTGGTAGATATTCTTTTATGACCTACTAATTTTGATACAGTAACAAGACTTACACCCTTTGCTAAATGATGTGCTATAAATGTATTTCTAAGATCGTTTACCTTAGCATTTTTAATACTTGCTTTCTCAAATGCTTTATCTATAGCTGTTCTTATATTCCTTACAAGCAGGGGCCTTCCATTCTTTGTTACATACAAAGTGTCATCTTCTGTTTCAGGCCTTATTTCTAAGTATGCATCAATTGCCTTTTTAGCAGATTTATTTAATGGAACCTTTCTTGCAGGATGACTACCTGATGCCTTTATGTAAAGAAAATCTACACCCTCTTTTGATCTCCTTATATCATCAATTGTTAGAGTTGCTAGCTCTCCGATTCTTATACCTGTTTGAAGAAGTACTTCTACAATTGAATAAAGTCTAATATCTCCTCTGCTTACATCTCGCAGTGCCCTATACTCCATCTCAGAGAGTACTCTAGGAGGTTTTGTTTCAAACTTAGGATGTGCAAGTTTCTCTGCAATGTTATCAGTAACTACAGAACGCTCAAGTAAAAATCTATAAAAAGTTCTTGTACTATTTATTTTTCTAGAAATACTCTTTGGAGTATAGTTATTGTCCTGTAAGTGTTTCTTATATGCTTCTAAATCTACAATTGTAGTATCCTGTAACCTATTTATACCTCGTGATGAGAAAAAGTTTAATAGTTGTTCAATATCTTTTGCATAAGCAATGATTGTTGACTCAGACCTTCCTTTATTACGAAGCTCGTTAATAAACTCTTCTTGATATTTAGAAAATTGAGGATTTAATACCTTTTCCAATTTATTAAAGATTTTAATTTAAAACATTGTAGTATATAACTATGAGATTATAACACTAGTTGAAAGAGAATAGCAATAATAAAAACTATTATGCTATTTTGCTTATAATTTCGTATTCTGATAATATTTTGTTATGGAAAAAACTATTAGTGTAAGAAGAATAGATAGGGAGAGGGAAAGCAGAAACGGTACAGGATTTTCAAAAATATCAGAGCATTGGCTGTTTAAAGTAAGCAGTATTGTCATATTTGCTCTCGTTCTTTATTTTGTTTTAAATTCTGTAAGAATTACCGTTCAGAAAGTAGATATTCTTAAAAGGGCTGAAAGAGAGGTTCAGGAGTTAAGACTTGAGAATCTTCATCTTTCTGTTGGAATTGAAGAGATGTCAAGTGATAAATATTTGGAAAAAGAGGCAAGAGACAGGCTTAATTTTGGAGGAAAAGATGAGGTGGTATTTGTTATTCCTGATAGTACATTAGAGATGGCAATGGAGGAAGTAGAAAAGATAATAGCTTCTTCGCAAGAGTCTATTTATGAAAGTGGAAGTAATTTTGAAGAATGGCTATCTTTTGTTTTAGAGGGAGTTTGAAGTAATGTTGCTTTTAGAGTATAATCTCACTTAGATTAATATCGCGGGGTAGAGCAGTGGCAGCTCGTCAGGCTCATAACCTGAAGGACGTTGGTTCGAATCCAACCCCCGCAACCATTTTTATTCTTTTCTGCAAGCGATATACGGCCAGTATCTTCCTTCTTCATTTGTATCAAGACCATACCCTTGAACCCATAAATTGGGGATTGTAAATCCTAAATAGTCAATTGGTACTTTTATTTCCCTTCTCTCTGGTTTTGATAGGAGAGAACATACTTTTAATGATTTAGGTTTTCTTGCCTGAAGAATATTTATTAGTGTAGCAATAGAGTATCCTGTATCTACAATATCTTCTACAATTATTACATTTTTATCCTTTATTGGTATTTTTGTATCAAGTGTAATTTTAGGTTCTTTGTTTGAGGTTGTATTTCCGTTATAGCTTGATACTCCCATGTAATCAATATACAGGTTTGGATGATTAATTTGCTGTGAAAGGTCTGTTAAAAATGGTACAGCTCCCTTAAGAACCCCTATTAGCAGTAACGGAGTTTTATTATCTAATTCATAGTCTTTAGAGATTTCTTGTGCAAGTCCTAAGACCCTTTCTTCAATTTCTTCTTGGGTAAACAGTATCTCAAAAACTGGATCTTGTTGTTCTGTCTTTTCTGTCATTGCTTCTTACATTTATGTTAACCAGATATTATACATATCTTCTGGTATGAAATAAATATTTGTGATATTATTGCTCCGTTGTATTAATATTTTAATAACTTAAATATATGCCATTAACAGATCAGCCAGTAAAAGGAATGTATATTAAAGAAGATGGAAGATTCTTTTTTCTTGAAGATAGGAAGCTTAAAACACAAGGAAGACAGGGAGGACTTGTAATTATGAAGCTCAAAGCACTAGATAATGGGCAGATAATTAACAAAACTGTAAAGTCTGGTACAAAGGTTGAGTATATTAATCCTGAAACAAAAGAAGCTCAGTATTTGTATAAAGATGATTCTTTTGCATACTTTATGGATACCTCAACATATGAGACTGTAAATATCTCAAAAGATGTAATAGGGTCATATGTAAACTTTCTAAAGGAGGGTGATTCTATTCTTATGCTTACATATGAGGGTAAAATACTAAGCATTAAAGAAAATCCTTCTGTTGTATTGGAGGTTACTGTAGCACAGGATGCTGTTAAGGGAAATACTGCGAATAATGCGACTAAACTCGTTACAGTGGAAACTGGCTATCAACTTAAGGTTCCTCTTTTTATCAAGAAGGGAGATAAAATAAAGATTAATACTGAAACAGGAGAGTATAGTGGGAAAGCAAATTAAGAGAAATTAAGGATAATTTCTGATATAATTGCTAATGACTTTGGTGGGATAGCTCAGTTGGCTAGAGCATGGGATTCATAAACCCAAGGTCGGTGGTTCGATCCCACCTCCCACTACCATTTCATTTGAAAATATATAAATATGGAAGAAAACAAAAAAGAAAACAAACAGCCTAATGTAAAGATTATTAGAGTTACTCCTAAGAAGAGGATGTCGCCTGTTATGAGTTTTGTAATGTTTCTAATAATGTCTTTCCTTTTAACAATAGGGATTAATGCCATTCTAGGATCTACAAGTAAAGGTCAGGAGGTTCCTATTAGTGAGGTTATATCTTACATTTCTGAAGGAGAGTATAAAGATATTGTTTTAAGAGATGATATGGTTATAGTTACTCAAAGTGTAAAGTCTGATGGAAAGGATGTTTTAGTGAGGAAGTATGCTTTGATTCCTGTTGGTACTGATTTTTATGGAATGTTAAGTGATGCTGGAGTAGATATTAAGGCATTAAAAAATGATTATTATCAGCCTCAGCTTGGGATTTCAATAGGGGATATTATCTCCTTTATACTTTTAGCTGCAGGACTTGTTTTAGCATATATGCTTATCAAAAATATGCAGAAGTCTGGTGGACAGATTATGGATTTTGGACAAAGCAGAGCAAGGCTTCTTTTTGGGAAGAAGACAGGAGTTACATTTGATGATGTTGCTGGAATAGATGAGGTAAAGGAAGAGCTTACTGAGATTGTTGATTTTTTAAAAAGTCCTAAAAAGTATATAGACATTGGAGCAAGAATTCCTAAGGGAGTATTGTTAGTAGGAGCTCCTGGTACAGGAAAGACACTTTTAGCTAAAGCTGTTGCGGGTGAGGCAGGTGTTCCTTTCTTTCATACGTCAGGTTCTGAATTTGAAGAGATGCTTGTTGGAGCTGGTGCATCAAGGGTAAGAGATTTGTTTAATAAAGCAAGGAAAGCAGCTCCATGTATTATCTTTATTGATGAGATTGATGCTGTTGCAAAGAAAAGAGGTACTGTTCTTCACTCTGGTGCAGGTGAGCAGACATTAAACCAGATTCTTGTAGAGATGGATGGACTTGAGGGGAGGGAGAATGTAATAGTACTTGCGGCTACAAATAGGCCTGATGTTTTGGATCCTGCTATTTTAAGACCTGGAAGATTTGATAGAACTGTTGTTGTTCCTATGCCTGATTATCAAGAAAGAAAGGAGATTATAATGGTTCATGCAAAGGGAAAGAAGTTTGAAGATAGTGTTGACTTAGATTTAATTGCAAGAAAAACAATTGGATACTCTGGTGCTGATTTAGAGAATCTTTTAAATGAGGCCGCTATTATGGCTGCTAGAGAAGGGAGGAAAAAAATTAATCAAAATGATTTAACAGAGGCATATCTTAAAGTTAAATTGGGTAGAAAGAGAAAGGGGCAGAGTAGTGAAGATGATCTCAAGGTTACTGCATATCATGAGGCAGGGCATGCTATTGTTGCAAAGTTTACAGAACATGCTACTCCTGTTGAGCAGGTTTCCATTATACCTAGAGGTATTTCGGGGGGTGTTACTGTATATCTTCCTGAAGATGATAAAAAGCATGTATTTAAAGATGAACTTCTTGCAAATATTACATCTGCTGTAGGAGGCAGAGCTTCTGAAGAGCTTTTCATTGGGAGAATTTCTACTGGTGCATCTGCAGATATTGAAGAAGCAACTTCTGTAGCAAAGGAGATGGTGACACAGTATGGTATGTCTGATAAGCTTGGTTTAGTAAAGTATGGTGACGTAGAAGAAACAAAGCACTTAGGTTATGTATATGGAGGCGGAAGGGATTTTAGTGAAAAGTATGCAGAAATGATTGATTCAGAAGTGAAAAATATTATGGATTCTGCATATCATCAGGCTAAAAAGATATTATCTGATAAGAAAGAATATGTTGAAAAACTTGTAGCTCTCCTTATTAAAAATGAGGTTGTCTCAAAAGAGGAGTTTGATGCATTGTTTAATGAGTAATTGTAGTTAAACTCTTTCTTTTGTAAAATATATTGATGATTAAAGAGTCTGAGAAAGATACATTTCTTGCTATTGATGCTAATGCCATTGTACATAGAGCATTTCATGCATATCCATCTACACTTCAAACTCCTGATGGTGTTCAGGTAAATGCAGTATATGGTTTTACAGTAATGCTTCTTGAAGCATTTAAGATGTTTGAACCTAAATATGTGTTGTGTGCAATGGATACACATGCACCAACATTTAGGCATGAGATATATGTAGACTACAAAGCAACAAGAAAACCTACAGATTTATCATTGGTAGATCAATTTCCATTGGTAGAAGAGATATTAAAAGCATTTAATATCCCAGTTATTAAGAAGGAAGGATTTGAAGCTGATGATATATTAGGAACGATTTCAAAGTATGTATCCGAAGGAAAATGGAGTAAGGAGAATATAGATTTGTACATATTAAGTGGTGATAGAGACCTCCTTCAGCTTATAAATGAAAGAACATATGTCTGTCTTCCAAATGGGAATTTTAAAAACATTGTCGTATATGATGAAAAGAAAACATTTGAGAAATTTGGATACTATCCAAGACAGGTTGTAGATTATAAAGCATTAGTTGGAGACCCATCAGATAATATACCTGGAATTAAAGGAATAGGGGATAAAACTGCTATTAATTTACTTCAAAAATTTGAGAGTTTAGATGAGATATATAAAAACATAGATAAGATTGAGGGAAAGACTAAAACTCTTTTGATAGAAGGAGTTGAACAGGCAGAGTTTAGTAGAAAACTTGCAACTATTGAACAAGATGTTGGTATTAATATTCATCTAACAGACTGCATATTAAAAGATTTAGATAGAAGAACACTGGATCTTGCATTTAAGAAGTATGCATTTAAATCCCTTATGAGTAAACTTGACGAGATTTTTGGGAAAGTACCATCTTTGCATAACTCTCATCAGTTAGATATGTTTTCTAAAATAAATGGAAATATTAGGTGGAGTAGTATAGATGATGTAAAGAAACTAGTAAGTAAAAGCAGAGAGTTAAGAGTTGTATATATTGATGAATCTGAATCATATGATAACAAGGCTTTTATTCTTCTCCGTGCGATAGGGGAGGATAACTTTACAAAGGATATCTTACTTGAACCTTGTGACATTTTAGGCATTATTAATGGCAAAAGTTGTGTGTTTTATAATTTTGAAGAGCTTACTACTCTTTCTCCATACATATCTATTCATTCTGTATCTGATTATTATGATGTACTTCTTGCACAACATTTACTTCATTCAGAAAAAAGGAATGTTTCTCTCAAAGATCTTGCTTTTGATTATTCCAGTAAAGTGCTTAATGAAAAAATATCAATAACGGATATATCAGAAGTACTTGATACTATTGAAGATACATATATTGCCCAACTGAAAGAGATGGACGAGCTTGAGCTGTATGATTATACAAAGGAAAGTATAGAGAGGATTCTAAAAGTACATGAAAAGTACTTGCTAGCTGTTTTAAAGGAAGTAGAGCTTCCCATATCCATTATTCTTTCAAGAATGGAAAGAAGAGGTTTTGCTTTAGATGTTGATAAACTCTTGAAATTAAAAAAAGAGGTTGAAGATGAGATAAGAAAGATAGAAAAGGAAATATACAGTATAGTAGGACATGAGTTTAATATTAGTTCTCCTAAACAGCTTTCTGATGTTTTGTTTAAGGAACTAGGTTTACCTAATAAATCTAAAGGAAGTACAAGGGAATCGGTGCTAGATGATATGCTTGGTATACATCCTATTATTGAGCAGCTTTTATACTACCGAGATGCGACTAAGATGTTAAGCACATATATAGATCCACTGTACAGTAATAGTATCCCTGAAGAAGAAGGAATCCGCTCGATACATACTGATTTTAAACAAACAGGTACAACATCAGGGAGATTCTCTTCTGTAAATCCTAACTTGCAAAACATTCCACTAGAAGGAGCATGGGCTAATAGTTTAAGAGAGTGCTTTGTTGCAAGAAAAGGTTTTAAGCTTTTAGGAATGGATTATGCACAAATGGAGCTTAGAATTATGGCAGATATATCTGATGATAAACTTCTTAAAAAAGACTTTATAAACGGTCTTGATATTCATAGTGCTACTGCTGCAAGAGTATTAAATAAAAAGATGTCAGAGATTACTCATAAGGAGAGAAGTTTAGGAAAGGTTGTAAATTTTGGAATGATATTTGGACAAACAGCATTTGGACTAGCATCACTTCTTGGTGTTGATAGAGAGACTGCTTCAAAGTATATCTCTTCATATTTTGAGCATTACAAAGGAGTAGAGGAGTACATGAGAAAGATAGAGTATGAGGCATTTAAGAAAGGGTATGTTCAAACAATGTTTGGTACCACAAGACATATTGCTGGTATAAGGTCAAAGAATGTAAGACTTAGGTCTGCATCTGCAAGAGAGGCTATAAATATGCCAATACAAGGAAGTGAAGCTGATATTATGAAGTTTGTAATGAAAAAGCTTTATGAATTAATAGAAGAGAAGTATTCAAAAGAGGCATATATTTTACTTCAGATACATGATGAAATAATTATGGAAGTAAAAGAATCTGTTGTTGAGAAGTTTTCAAAAGAAGCTAAGAAAATAATGCTTGAGAGTGTAAGTCTAGATGTTCCATTAGATGTCCATGTTTCAGTAGGAAACTGCATGGCAGAGTTAAAATAATTAGTATAAATATATGGCAGAAAAGAAAGGAATAAATATATTAGAGATATTATCTGTTCTACTTGGTGTGTTTATCATTTTTAAACTGGTTTCAAAACAGAAGAAATTACCAAAAGAAGGTGAAGAAGATAACTTAAATCATATGTTTGTTTCAAATGGTAAAAGTCTTAATGAAAGACAAAGAGGTATTCTTAAATTAATGCAAAAGAAAAAAGTGGTACTTCCATCGCAGATATATGACCTGTATCCTGAGGTATCAACAAGGACACTGCGAAGAGATATGGATGTGTTGGTAGAACTTGGGTTTGTAAGGCAGGAGGGTAGTACAAGAGATACAAAATATATATTAAATAACCATATATATGTATAAAGATATTGAAGTTAATAATGTATTGTAATAGTAAGATATGATAGAATAGTACGAAGAAATTGATGAAAAAAGATTGATAATAATAGTAAATAAAAAGAATATTATTTAATAGATATCATGAAAAATTCTAATGGAGTTACAATTGTTGACCCAGAAACCACATATATCGAACCGAATGTAAAAATTGGATTAGGTACAATAATTTATCCAGGAGTAGTAATCGAAGAGAATTCAACTATTGGGAAAAATTGTGTAATTAGAGGGAATACAAGGATTATTAGTAGCATAATTGGAGATAGTTGTGAAGTAGAATCAGCAGTAATTGAATCAAGTACTGTAGGGAACAATTGTCATATTGGTCCATTCGCCCATCTAAGACCTAACTGTAAGCTTGGCAATAATATTAAAATAGGAAATTTTGTTGAAATAAAGAACTCTACTATTGGTGATAATACAAAAGCAGCTCATCTTTCATATGTTGGTGATGCAGATGTTGGTAAGAATGTAAATATAGGGTGTGGAGTAGTTTTTGTTAATTATGATGGCAAGAATAAGTTTCGTTCTACAGTAAAAGACAATGCTTTTATAGGAAGTAATTCAAATTTAGTAGCTCCAGTTGTTATAGAAGAATATGGCTATGTAGCAGCAGGTTCAACCATAACTGACAATGTAGGTAAGGGAGATCTTTCAATAGCTAGAGCAAGGCAGGTAAATATCCCAGGGTGGGTTGAGAAAAAGGGCCTTAGGAATCATAAACAACCAAAGGGATATTGTAAATGAGCCTTCGCTATGGAATTAAAGTTTTTAAGGGAGCGAGAGATACAAAATATATATTAAATAACCATATATATGCATAAATACATTGAGGTATGTAATCTGTTTGAAAAATTAGAATTAACACCATCAAGAAATGAGATGTCACAGGGGCTGGCTAGATTCTTAAAAGAGTGTAACAAGGAAGAGGGACAAATTATTTCATATATGATACAGGGGAGGGTTGCTCCTATGTTTGTAAATAGTGAGTTTAATTACTCTGAAAGAAGTTTAGTAAAAGTACTTACAAATCAGTACAATATTGATGCATTAAAGATGAGAAAGGAGTATGGAGATATAGGAGATACTGTATATGAGATATTAAGGCAGAATTCTAATAAAGGGGGTATTTTTGATTTAATTTCTCTTTATGAAATTCTTTGGAAGATTGTAAATACATCTGGATCAGGGTCTATGTTGGAGAAGAATAGAATTATTCTTGATTGCCTTAAGAATTTAAGCCCTATTGAAGGAAAATATTTTGTTAGAACTATTTGTGGTGAATTAAGATTAGGACTTAGTATGAGATCATTACTTGATGTTTTGTCGATTATTACAGTAGGGGATAAAAGTCTTAAACCACTGCTTGAGCATGCATACGGTATATGTCCTGATATTGGATACATTTCTAGCAACATCATAGAATATAAGGAATCAGATGTGAGAAAAAATTTATCATCTGTCCATGTTACTCCTGGAGTACCCATATTATCTAGGCTTGTACAGCGTGTTGGAAGTTTTGATGAGCTTACAGAAAGGTTTACAGGAACTGTACTTTTACAACCTAAATTTGATGGCCTTAGATGTCAAATTCATAAATGGAATAAAAAAGATTTAGTAATGACTCAAAAGGATGTAGTATGGAAAAAGTATAAAAAAGAAGATACTTTAACATCTCCAAGTTTGTTTGAAAATGAAAAAATATCAGATGTAAGTGTTAAACTCTTTACAAGAAATCTAGAAGATGTTACGGAAATGTTCCCTGAAATTGTCGATAGTGCGAGGAAAATACGAAATGAGTCTTTTATCCTTGATTCAGAGGTTGTTGGGTGGAATTATAAAACAGAGAGGTTTATGTCATATCAAGAAACAATGCAAAGGAGGAGGAAATATTCTGTACAGAGCAAGAGTATGGATATTCCTGTTAGAGCTTTTGCATTTGACCTTCTTTATCTTAATGGAGATTCCCTTATTAATTTAGATACTGAAAAAAGAATAGAAATGCTTGAAAAGAATATTAAAAGTTCTAAAGAGGGGAGTATAGCATTAGCTGAAAGTAAAAAAGTTTCTACTGAAAAAGAAATAAAGAAATATTTTAAAGAGTGTGTTAAAAATGGTTTAGAAGGGATTATAGTTAAGGAGACAAAAGGTGGGTATAAACCAGGGATAAGAAACTATGAATGGGTTAAGATTAAAAAAAGTATTGATAAGAAGCTTGTTGATACTATAGATATGGTTGTTGTTGGATATTATAGTGGTTCTGGAAGAAGATCCTCTCTTGGCGTTGGTGCAATTCTGGGTGCTGTCTTAAATGAAAAAGAGGGGACATTTGATGCAATATGTAAGGTAGGTACAGGAATGAGTGATGAGTTGCTTAAAGACATGTATTCTAAGTTTCAGGATATTACTGTTAAGCAAAAACCAAAGGATGTTAGGGTTGTTGATATCTTAACTCCTGATGTATGGGTATCTCCTGTATATGTAATTACTGTTGATGCTGATGAGATAACTAGGAATATCTCAGGTACCAATGCATCAATAGGGAATGGTCTATCATTAAGGTTTCCTAGATTAATTGATTTTGGTAGAGATAAAAGCCCAGAAGAGATTACTACTGTTGGGGAATTGAGTGATATGTACAGAATTCAAAAAAAGAAGAAATAGGTATTGCATAACATCTTCTTGTGTGTTAAAATCACGGCACGAGTTTGGGATAGTGTGAGAAAGGTTTCCTCTTAGAGATTGCTCTAATGAATACAATTTGTATTATTATTTAAATCCCTCTCAGCTCTTTAAAAGCTAAAGAGTGACAGGAAGTCTAAATATATTCGTATATACGACTTTCTAAATAGTGTGATTGGGTCACACAATTCATTTAAAGTCAAGTAAATCCAATTTACGTTGATTGGTCTGTGTTTTTTTAAACACTGTTTAAGTCAAACGTTTTTCAATGAGAGTTTGATCATAGCTCAGGATGAACGTTGGCTGTGTGCCTTAGGTATGCAAGTCGAACGATCCTTTTGAGAATTCCTGAAACTTCGGTTGATGGTTTTTTCTTTAGGGTAGTGGCAAACGGGTGAGTAATACATAGATAACTTACCTTGAAGCCGGGAATAGCTCGTCGAAAGACGGGGTAATATCCGATAGTCTCTATTCACTTCGTGTGTTTTAGAGTAAAGATTTATCGTTTCAAGAGAGGTCTATGTCCTATCAGCTTGTTGGTGAGGTAATAGCTCACCAAGGCTAAGACGGGTAGCTGGTGTGAGAGCACGGTCAGCCACCGCGGAACTGGGACACGGTCCGCACTCCTACGGGAGGCAGCAATTAGGAATCTTGCGCAATGGGGGCAACCCTGACGCAGCGACACAGCGTGGAGGATGAAGGTCTTCGGATTGTAAACTCCTTTTATATGGGAAGAATAGATGACTGTACCATATGAATAAGTACCTGCTAACTACGTGCCAGAAGCATCGGTGATGCGTAGGGTACGAACGTTATCCGGATTTACTGGGCGTATAGAGATGCGTAGGCGGTTTGATAAGTCTTAAGTTAAAGACCTTGGCTTAACTAAGGGAGAGCTTTCGAAACTATCAGACTTGAGACATAGAGGGGTGAACGGAATTCCGAGTGGAGCGGTAAAATGTGTTGATATTCGGAAGAACATCAGTGGCGAAAGCGGTTCACTGGCTATTGTCTGACGCTAAGGCTCGAAAGCGTGGGTAGCAAAACGGATTAGATACCCGTGTAGTCCACGCTGTAAACAATGGATGCTAGGTGTTTGGTATGACTACTTTCTATCTTCGGATTCTAAGTGGAAGTACCAAGTGCCGCAGCTAACGCGTTAAGCATCCCGCCTGGGAAGTACGGCCGCAAGGCTAAAACTCAAATGAATTGGCGGGGACCCGCACAAGCGGAGTAGCGCGTGGTTTAATTCGATGGCAATCGAAGAACCTTACCAGGGTTTGACATGTATCTGCATATCTTTGGAAACATAGATAGCCTTCGAGGGTGATACACAGGTACTGCATGGCCGTCGTCAGCTCGTGTCGTGAGATGTAGGGTTAAGTCCCGAAACGAGCGCAACCCCTATCCCATGTTACAAGTGTCTTGGGAAACTGCCTCGGTAAAACGGGGAGGAAGGTGGGGATGACGTCTGGTCCGCATAGTCCTTATGTCCTGGGCTACACACACGCTACAATGGTCGGTACAATGGGCAGCCAAGCCGCAAGGCGGAGCTAATCCTTTAAAGCCGATCTCAGTTCGGATTGTGGGCTGAAACCCGCCCGCATGAAGTTGGATTCGCTAGTAATCGTGGATCAGCCATGCCACGGTGAATACGTTCTCGGGTCTTGCACACACCGCCCGTCAAGCCATGGAAGTAGGTGATACCCGAAGGTGCCTTGCTGTTTACAGTGAGGTGACGAAGGTAACGCTTATAACTGGGGTTAAGTCGTAACAAGGTAGCCGTAGGGGAATCTGCGGCTGAATTACCTCCTTTCAAGGAGATACCCGACTTTCCTGTCACTTTTTAGCTTTTAAAGTTGTTCTTTTTAAAGTTTATATGGATGGGCGTATAGCTCAGCTGGCTAGAGCGCAGTCCTGATAAGACTGAGGTCCCAAGTTCGAGTCTTGGTACGCCCACCAGTCTGATTTCGGGGCCTGTAGTTCAGATGGCTAGAACGCCTCATTTGCAATGAGGAGGTCAGGAGTTCGATTCTCCTCAGGTCCATACATATTAGTATCGGGATGAGAAGGTAATGCTTTGATTCTCGAAGAGATAATGTATTGATTCGTAAATAACTGTTGAGGGTAGGTCGATTTTTATACAGTTATTTCACAATACATTGTTTTGCACATTTAAAACTGAATATATTAGCAATTTCAATGAAGCAAATTAAGGGCATACGGTGAATGCCTTGGCACAAAAGACCGATGAAGGACGTAGTAGGTTGCGATAAGCTCTGGGTAGCTGCCAAACAAGCATTAATCCAGAGATTTCCGAATGGGGTAACCCGACTAGGCTTATACCTAGTCGCCATATAGTAAATTCATAGCTGTATGTGCGGGAATGCAGGGAAGTGAAACCTCTCAGTACCTGCAAGAAAAGAAACCAATAGGTTATTTCCTGAGTAGTGGCGAGCGAAAAGGAAAAAGCTTAAACTCATATTGTGTAAGAGGGATACAAATCCTGATTCGCGTTGCGATGAGGGAGGAGTTGAACTCGTAGGTTGTCGCTCGTGCAATATGGGGGTTGTAAGAATCAGTTGATCAGGCGACAAACTGGTCGGGAAGTTACAAAGTTTAATCTTAATAGAACATATCTGGAAAGATAGACCATAGAAAGTGAAAGTCTTGTATATGAAAAGATTAAGCCTTCCTTCTGATTTCTTGAGTACCACGGAGCAAGTGTAATTCTGTGGGAATCTACCAAGACCACTTGGTAAAGCTAAATATCTTTTGTGACCGATAGTGAAGTAGTTCCGTGAGGGAAAGGTGAAAAGTACCCCTGTTAGGGGAGTGAAATAGAACTGAAACCGTGTGCTTACAAACAGTCGGAGCCGGTATATCCGGTGACGGCGTGCCTATTGAAGAATGACCCGGCGAGTTAGTTGTGTGCGGCAAGGTTAACCATGTTTATTGGGGAGCCGAAGCGAAAGCGAGTTTGAATAGAGCGTTTTGTTAATCTTTTGATTAGCAAATAGTCGCATGCACTAGACCCGAAACCAGGTGATCTAACCCTGAGCAGGATGAAAGAGTAAGAAATTACTCCGGAGGTCCGAACTCTTTAATGTTACAAAATTATGAGATGACTCAAGGTTAGCGGTAACATGCCAAACGAACCTGGTAATAGCTGGTTCTCCCCGAAATAGCTTTTGGGCTAGCGTTGTAAGTTAATCATTGGGGGTAGAGCACTGATTGGATCTGAGGCTCGAAAGAGTACTCAATCCAGTCAAACTCCGAATACCAATGAGAATATTACAGCAGTCAGAACCTGGGATCTAAGTTCCAGCGTTCAAGAGGGAAACAGCCCAGATTGTCAGATAAGGACCCTAAATTACATCTTAGTGGGAAAGGAAGTGGAGTTTCTCAGACAGCTAGGAGGTTGGCTCAGAGGCAGCCATCCTTTAAAAAGTGCGTAAAAGCTTACTAGTCAAGAGATTCTGCGCTTAAGATTCAACGGGGCTGAAGATGTATTCCGAAGCTGCAAATTTATCTATCATTTATGATTTTTAAGTGGTAGGGGAGCGTTCTATACATGATCAAATTAGCATTTGATAATTAGCTGTGAAGGTGGCCCGAAAGGAGCTGCTGGAGCGTATAGAAGTGAGAATGCCGGGATGAGTAACGTAAAGCAGGTGAAAACCCTGCTCGCTGAATGTCTAAGGTTTCCATGGCTATGGCAGTCAACCATGGGTTAGTCGGTCCTAAGGAGAGGCTGAAAAGCGTATCCGACGGACAACAGGTTAATATTCCTGTACTATTGATATTTGCAATGGAGCTTGAGAATTGAAAAGGCGGGCCTCTAATTGGTTTGAGGTGCAAGCAGTTAGTTAGTTTTCCTAGGTAAATCCGGGAAAATGTTTTCCACTTTGTGGAATGAAAACGAGCTGTGATACAAAGGGGACCTTCGGGAATCCAATCCGTTATATTAATTCTCCAGGAAAAACTTCTAGCAGTTTACTTCGGTAAACAAAAATATCAGTAACCGTACTGCAATCCGACACTGGTGGACTGGTGTAAATGCACCAAAGCGTACGAGTGATGCGTTGTTAAGGAATTCGGCAAATTCACCCCGTAAGTTCGCAAGAAGGGGGACCTTCCGTTACAAGATTTTTTCTAGTAACGATGGAGGTGGCACAGAATAGGGAGGAGCGACTAGTTACCAAAACTACAGGCGCTTGCAAATTCGTAAGAAGATGTATAAGTGCTGACGCCTGCCCAATGCCAGAAGGTTAAGGAAGTTTGTCAACCGTCTGCTAGATGCACTTCGGTGCTCTAGTGGTGGTGAAGCGGACAACCAAAGCCCTGGTCAATGGCGGCTGTAACTATAACGGTGGTAGATATATATCTACTTGCTACAAGATATAGGGCCGTTGTAAAATCTAGCCATATGCAGGAACATCCCAAGAGACACAAATACCAAATTGGTAAAAAGTTTGTTGTCTGGGACGACCAGCAGGAAAGGCTTGTAAGAAGTATCTTTAACCCTTCAGAAGATTTATGTTGGTTTTTATCTGGATTTGTTGATGGAGAGGGAAGTTTTTGCTTAAATGTCAAAAGCACTTCTAAATCAAAATTTAAGTTCAGAATAGATCCAGCATTTTATCTTTATCAGCATGAGAGAAATAAATGGATACTGTATGTTATGAAAGATGTCTTAGGAGAAGGATCAATTCATAGAAAGACATCTCCGTATTCAGTATTTACTTATCAATTAGCGGGTATTTCTCCTTGCTACAAGAGGGTTTTGCCATTCTTTGAAAAATACCAACTTGCCACAAAGAAAAAAGCATTTGATTTGTTTAGTAGAGGTGTTACATTAATGTATAATGGTGAACATCACACTAAGAAAGGTTTTATCAAATTGTTGGATATTGCATATGAAATAAATCAAGTTGGAAAAGGAAAGAAATGGTCAAAAGAAGAAATTCTTACAAGAATCCCCAGAGACTAAATGCTAGACAGTCAATTTTGACTGAAGAGATAGTCCGACCTCTGCAGTAATGTAGAGATCATCTTTAAAGATGACGCCTTTATTACTTTGGTATTAGGTAATAAATGGTTAAAAAGTAACAGGAAGCCTAAGGTAGCGTAATACCTCGTCACTTAATTAGTGACTTGCATGAAAGGCGTAACGACTCTTCCACTGTCTCGACAGCGCGCTCGGTGAAATTGAAATGGCTGTGAAGATGCGGCCTACCCATACCAGGACAAAAAGACCCCGTGGAGCTTTACTGCAGCTTTGCATTGAAATAAAGCCTCGGATGAATAGAATAGGTGGGAGACTATGAAGCCGTTTCGTCAGGAATGGTGGAGTCGCAATATGTAATACCACTCTTTTGATGTTTTATTTCTCACTTTTTTCTTTATCAGAAAAACGGACAGTGCATGGTAGGCAGTTTGACTGGGGCGGTTGCTTGCTAAAGAGTACCGCAAGCGCACAAAGGTCTCCTCAATCCGGATGGAAATCGGATGGAGAGTGCATGAGCATAAGGAGGCTTTACTGTGAGGAAGACATTCCGATCAGTTACGAAAGTAGGTTCAAGTGACCCTTTCGCAGAATGTGGAATCGCGATTGTTTAACGAAGATAAGCTACCCCGGGGATAACAGGCTGGTGGTGCCCGATAGTTCACATTGACGGCACCGTTCGGCACCTCGATGTCGGCTCGTCACATCCTGGGGTTGGATAAGACCCCAAGGGTTCGACTGTTCGTCGATTAAAGTGGCACGCGAGCTGGGTTCAGACCGTCGTGAGCCAGGTCGGTCTCTATCCGGTATGGGCGTTGTATATTTGAGGAAATTGACCCTTAGTACGAAAGGATCAGGGTGAGGTAACCTCTAGTGCACCAGTTGTTCTACCAAGAGCATTGCTGGGTAGCTAAGTTGCTTTAGGATAAATACTGAAAGCATATAAGTATGAAGCCTTTTCCAAGATTAAATATACTTGCATAGCTTGACTATGCTGAAGGTTCGTGGGAGACTACCACGTTGATAGGCTCTAGGTGTAAGCATAGTAATATGTTTAGCCAAGGAGTACTAATAGACCAAACGCTTCATAATTTATTGCTGTATATTCAGTTTTGAGTGTGTAAACACTCTTTTGCTCTTTAGAATTAAGTCCTGATGATTGCTGTTAGTAATAACCGCAGTTGTCAGGCGATAGCTATCATATTTTAATGATATCTGTCGCCTGGCGATTGCAGCGGAGTGGAACTACCTGATCTCCATCCCGAACTCAGAAGTAAAACACTTCAGCGCTGAAAATACTTGAACCTTTGGTTCTGGGAAGATAGGTAATTGCCAGGACTTTTTGAAACTAAAAACCCCACTTTAAAAGAGTGGGGTTTTCTATTTTATAGGACATAGGATAGAAAAGTTGATCATAAACTGAGTTACGAATTGTTTCTTTAATAACAAGTAAAACATCTTTACCCCTTGTTTACGTAACATTTTAGTGTATATTTTACTGTTTTATCTTATCCCCTTCTTCCCTTTGGGGATATAGGTAATAGACAGAGTTTACTCATATGGCCGAAATATATTGTAAATTAAAGAAAAGTAGTGTTCAATATGTTTGAACGTATTAAGCTTTACTTCGAGATTGCTATAATCTTTTCTCTGTATTTTTAATATGATATACTAAAAAGAGAGTTAAAATTATAGGCCTAGTATTTTGGAGGAAAGAAAATACAACTGTATTGATTTTGAAGGGGCTGATCAAGTAGGAAAAGGCGATGCTGTAAAAAACTTTTCCGAATGTATCTCTATGCTTGGGCTTCACTCTTGTGTTATAGCTTTTCCGTACTACTGTACTCCAATTGGGTATGTTATAAGGGATATACTGGTTAATGGCTTTCCAAAAGAAATTAGTATTAAAAAAGATAAAGAGGTTGAAATTAAAATGGCTTTGTTTGCTCTTAACAGACTTGAAATACTTAATTGTATAGAGAAAGATAACTTGTTTGATTTATATATCTTTGATAGAGGGCCGTTTAGCAATGCTTTAACAATTGCATATCATCTTTTTGAGAATCCAAAAGAAATGTTAAGAAAGAATGAGCTTGTAAATGAAGCTTTACAATTTGATTCATATGTTAGAGAGATTTTAAATATTGATAATTGTGTTGTATGTTTAAGATATAAAGATATTGAATGGAGAAAGGAGAGAAAGAATGATGGAGGAGATTTGTATGAAAGAAGGGAGGTTCAGGATATAAGTGGGGAGATATATGATATTTTTGAGGATAAAATTGGTAGAGGCTGGAAAAATGTTGTTACTAAAGATAAGAATGGGTGGAGAAGTAGAGAGGATATTAGAAATGAATGTGTAGAATTTGGTATTAGCAGAGGAATTCTACCTAAAAGTGCAATAGCAAATAAAATAGTAAAACCATATTATCTAGGTATTGATGAGATTGAAAAATATTTATACCCTAACTCGGGTGTTAGTAAATATTTAAAAGGGTCTTGGCTTGATGCAGTTGCTAAGAATGACAAAAAGGAGGTGTATCTACTATCTGGAGAAATTGCGAGGGCCTTTACGAGCACTACAGGGGCTTTAATTTGGGATAGTGATAAAATAGTAGTACAGGTCAAGAACATACTAAACAGTTTTCCTGGAATTTTAGATATTCTTACAATTAAATATGGTAAATCTTTTGTTTGTAAGTTTTTAAACTCTTTAGAATAGATGAGGAAAAAAGAAAAAGCATATTTGCTTCTATCTAAGTTAGAAGAGATGTTTCCTAATGCTCAGACAGAACTAAGGAACTGGAGTACTCCGTTTCAATTTCTAGTTTGTATTATTCTTTCTGCACAGACAACAGATAAACAGGTTAACAAGGTAACAGAGAAATTGTTTCAAATATACCCCGACGGGTATGCGATGTCTCTTGCATCACTAAAAGATATAGAAAGGTACATTTCATCTATAAACTACTATCACACGAAAGCTAAAAATATAAAGAAAATGTCTGAAATAATTGTTAAAGAGTACAATGGAGAGGTTCCTACAAGTTTAGAGGCTCTTTTAAAGTTACCAGGGGTGGGGTATAAAACGGCGAATGTATTTCTTAATGACCTTTATCAATCTAACCAAGGTATTGCTGTTGATACTCATGTTAAAAAGACTGCTTTAAAATATGGATTAACAAAAAGCACAGATTCTAACAAAATAGCAAAGGATTTAGAGAGGATATATGATAGAGAGGATTGGTATAAGATAAATAGATATTTTGTTTTGTATGGGAGATACAGTTTTAATATTGATCTTCTTAATGAGATAGGAGTTAATAAGGAAGAGAATTACATTTCTTCATAGTTTTTCAATTTTCTGATATAATGCTGATTGCAGTACTTTTATTTTAGTGTATGTATGTATTACTGCTGACCATACATCGCCATAAAGGTTAATATAATGGATAAGATTAAAAATAGTGATACACAGGTTTTACAAGATCCTGAGTATTCACAGTTAAATGATTTTCTTGATGATAATTCCCATAAATTAAAACAGCTCTCAAGAGGAGATATTGTTGAGGGAGAGGTTGTTGATGTTAATGTTAATAATGGTGTAGTTATTGTTGATGTTGGATATAAATCAGAGGGAATAATAGCTGGTAGGGAGTTGAAGTCAGATACTCTTGACTGGACTAAGCTTCAAGTAGGTGATAAGGTACTTGTATATGTTGTTAAACCTGAAGATGAGAAGGGACAGTTAATCCTTTCTATCCGAAGGACACAACAGGCAAGTGCATGGCTTGCTTTAGAGAATGCTAAGAAAAATAATGAGGTTGTTGAAGCTGTAGTTGTTGAATCAAATAATGGGGGATTAATTGTAGAGATTGGTAAAGGAATTCGTGGTTTTATACCTACTTCTCAGCTTGATGCTACTAGAGTGTATGCTAATGGTGTAAGACAGGTCGGCAGAGATATATCTTCTAAGGTTCAAAAGAGGTTAAATTCTTTGATAGGGGAAAAGATTAAAACAAGGATAATTGAGTTAGATAGAGAGAAAAACAGAATTATTCTTTCAGAAAAGATGGTTACTCAGGCAAGAGATATAGAGAAGAGAACGGAGACATTAAAGAAGGTAAAAGAGGGAGATGTATTGGAAGGAACAATAAGTGGAATTACTCCTTTTGGTGTATTTGTTAATGCTCAAGGATTAGAGGGATTAGTTCATCTTTCTGAAATATCTTGGGATAAAGTAGAAGATATTGGAGCATTGTATTCTGTCGGTGACAAGGTTAAGGTTATGGTAATTGGTTTATCTGATGGAGGAAAGAGAGTAGCGTACAGTATTAAAAGGTTACAAGAAGATCCTTGGTCTAAGGCTATTTCTAAATACAAAATTGGAGATATTGTTGATGGTGTTGTCCAGAAGGTTGTTCCTTATGGTGCTTTTGTAAGAATAGGGGAAGGATTGAATGGATTAATACATATCTCTGAACTTTCAGACAAATTAGTAAAAGATCCTGGAGATATAGTAAAGGTGGGACAAAAGGTTAAAGTTAAAATACTTTCTATTTCTTCAACTGAAAGGCATTTAGGTTTAAGTTTGAAAGAAACTTCTGAGGTTGTAGGTAAAAAGAAGATGGGTGAAAAGGAGTTAGCTGAAGCTGTAAATGCTGCTATAGAATCAGAGGTTAAATAATAATTATTTTATTCCATATATCGCTTTTCTGCCTTTATTTTTTGGTATAATTAAGTATGGAAAGGACAAGAGTAAAAGATACATTTAAAAGAATGTCAAAGAATTTGCGTATATCATTGCGTACATCCTCTATTGTTTCAGATCACTTAAAAAGTGATTATATTGAACCTGAACATCTTCTAGCGGGTATTCTCTTAAATGAGAATGCTCTTGCTACAAAGATTGTTAGTAGTATGGGTTTAAATATTCAAGATGTTGTTGGAAAAATTTTAGGGAGTCTGGGAATGGATATTACTGTTAATGTAGATATTCCAATGGAGATTAGTCTTTCATTAGAGACAAAAGATATTCTAAGAAAGGCTTACAGCTGGTCACAAAGATTTTCTCATGTATATGTAGGTACTGAACATGTAATGCTTGCAATTTTAGAGTCTAAAAACTTCTTTACTTCAAGTCTTAATGAGATTGGTTTAACACAAAAAAGGTTTGAAAAGTATCTTTTTGAATATGCAACATATCCACTTGGGATTCTTTCTAAACCAAAGATTACTGTCTCTGGGCGTGAGGAGGGAAAGTTGTTAGATGTAATAGGGAGGGATTTAGTTGAGCTTGCAAGAGCAGGTAAGCTAGATCCACTTGTAGGAAGAGAAAAAGAGTTGTCAGATATTATAAAAATACTTAGTAGAAGAAAGAAAAATAACCCAATAATTGTAGGAGATGCTGGTGTAGGAAAGACTGTTTTAGTTGAAGGGTTAGCTCAAAGGATTGCTGATGGGAGAGTTCCTTCGTTATTAAGAGATATGAGAATCATTTCTGTTGATGTCGCAAGTATCATGGCGGGCAGCAGAATGAGAGGAGATATTGAAGAAAAGGTTTTAGAAATGGTTGATGAGGTTGTTGAATCTAACAATATCATTTTGTTTATTGATGAGATACATAATATCTTTACTAGTGGTATTCCTGGTACTCCTTCAGAGATTGGTTCTATCTTAAAACCTGCTCTTTTGAAAGAAGATTTTAGATGTATTGGTGCTACAACAACTGAGGAGTATTCTGCATATTTTGAGAATGATAATGCTTTAACAAGAAGGTTTCAGCCTGTATATCTAAAAGAACCAAGTATAGATGAAAGTATTCAAATTCTTAAAAATCTTAAACCGATTTTTGAAGCACATCATGGTGTAAATATAAGTGAGGAAGCTGTTGAGCTGGCTGTTACTCTTTCTGATAGATATATTAGTGATAGATATTTGCCTGATAAAGCAATAGATCTTCTTGATGAAGCTTGTGCTGCAAAGAGATTAAGTGTTGAGGGAGAATATGAAAATATATCTTCACTTACTGCAAAGTTAAGAAGTATTCAGAATGCAAAAAGGGAGTATATCCTACAAGGTAAGATGGATATAGCGGAGAGATACAAGAAGAGTGAGGATATGCTGGCTAAGAGGATAAAAAAGCTAAAAAATGAGAAAGAAAAAGGAAGAGGAAATAAAGATAGAGAGGTAAATGCTGAAGATATTAGAGTGGTGGTATCAAATTGGACAGGTATTCCATTAAATACATTAGGTAGTAAAGAAAAGAGTGCACTTTTAAAGCTAGATTCAAAAATAAATAAACAGATTATTGGACAGAAAGAGGCTGTTGAAAGTGTTGTTTCTGCAATAAAAAGGGCAAGAACAGGTATCTCTGATGTAAGTAGACCTTGGGCATCATTTCTTTTTCTTGGTCCTACTGGAGTTGGAAAGACACAGTTGGCAAAGGTTCTTGCAAAGGAGCTTTTTGGAGATGAGGATAGGCTTATACAAATAGATATGAGTGAGATGATGGAGATGCATAGTGTTTCTAAGTTAATAGGCTCTCCTCCTGGATATGTTGGATATCAAGAGGGTGGATGGCTTACTGAAAAGGTTAAAAGGAATCCTCATTCTGTAATTCTTTTTGATGAGATTGAGAAAGCTCATCCTGATGTCCTTAATATTTTACTTCAGATTCTTGAGTATGGTCATCTTACTGATGGAAGAGGAAGAAGAGTTAATTTTAAAAATACCATAGTTATTCTTACTTCAAATATTGGAGCTGAAGAGATTAGTAGAGATAAAGTGCTTGGTTTTTCATCAGGGGGGCAGCAGAAGAGTAAAAGTAGTTCCGAGCAGGCATATAGTGCAATGAAATCCGACCTTATGCTTGAGTTACGAAGAACTTTAAGACCAGAACTTCTTAATAGGTTGGATGATATTGTAATATTTAGAGCACTAAATACTAGAGATGCTAGAAAGATTGTTGAGCTTTTACTTGATGAACTTAATAAGAGATTAAGTACACAGGGCATATCTGTATCTCTAAGTAAATCTTTAATGTCTTACATTGTTAAAGAGGGTTTTAGTGAGGAGTATGGTGCTAGACCTCTAAGGCGTGTTTTGCAAGATGTTGTTGAAAGTACTGTAGCTGATTATCTTTTAAAAACTGAAAGCGAAGGGAAAAAGGAGATCAAGCTTGATATCAAAGGTGGTAAAGTTTTTGTTTTAAACTAAAAAGAGTTAACAAATGAAATATGTATGTAGCTCCTGTGGGAGTGAGTTTCTAAAATGGTCAGGAAGGTGTAGTAATTGTGGTCAGTGGGGAACACTAGAAGAAGTAGATGATGAAGTTAGCAAAGAGAATAGTAAGGTTAGTAGTACTAAATCTCCCTATAAGTCTATTATAGAATATAGAAAGAGTACCGATAGTAAAAAGGGGGCTAAGAATCGTTTAAGTACAGGCTTTAAAGAGTTGGATAGGGTACTTGGAGGGGGTTTAATAGAGGGAGAGGTTGTACTTGTCAGCGGTGAGCCTGGTGTTGGAAAATCTACATTACTTCTTCAAGTTGCATTGAATCTTTCTGCAAAGAAGAAGATTTTGTATGTTTGTGGTGAGGAGTCTCCTTCTCAATTAATATCAAGATTAGATAGGTTATCAGTAGATGGAGGTAAGCCAGAGAATATATTTGTTACTAATGATTTAGTAGTTGAGAATGTATATAATCTTGTATCTGAAGAAAAGTTTGATCTTGTTATTGTAGATTCAATACAAAGTGTTACCTCTATAACATCAAAAGGATATCCGGGAAGTATTAGTCAGGTAAGAGCTTCTGGCTCTCTTTTAACTAGGCTTTCAAAAGTTACTGGCATTCCTTGTGTAATTGTGGGGCAGATAAATAAGGTGGGTGATATTGCTGGTCCTATGATTTTAGAGCATATTGTAGATTGTGTCTTGTATATAGAGGGGGGAGAGTTTAATCAGTACAGAATAATTAGAGGTATGAAGAATAGGTTTGGTTCTACAAATGAAATTGGTGTTTTTGAAATGACTTCTGCAGGTTTAAATGAAGTAGGGAATCCTTCTTTAGTTTTTCTTGACACAAAAAGTTCTGTATCTGGTAGTGCTATTAGTGCAGTTGTTCAAGGTTCAAGGGTTGTTTTTGTTGAGGTTCAAGCACTTGTTGTAGAAAGAGGAGCAGAGGTTGGACCTTTAAGAAGAGTTGCAAAT
>JAXGOY010000019.1:0-4818 GCA_040767225.1 Candidatus Dojkabacteria bacterium | reverse complement strand
CAATGCCGGTTTCCCGCCTGACATTCAACACAGCTAAATCCGTCGTTCCTTGACTTTCTTTCAACCGCCTGACCCGGATGATGCCGGAGCGGTCCGCATTATCGGGGCAAGGAAAAAGTGTTCTGTATTTGATGACATGGCCACAATGGTTCCTTCCGAAATCGAGGCCTTCACAACACCGGGGGAGGGGGACTTTTACCGGTTTCTCCAGTTCTGCGCCCGGCCCGACGACGCGTACATGGCCTGGTATCAGCCGGACATCAAGGGGCAGGAACCGGATTTCATCCTTTACGCCAAGGATGCCGGCCTCGTCATCTTCGAGGTCAAGGACTGGTCTCTCGACCAGATCCTCTCCGCTGATTCCGAGAAGTTTAAGCTTCTCATAGGCGGCAGAGAGGAGGTTCGGAAAAATCCCCTCCGCCAGGCCCGGGACTATTTTCGAAACCTCATGGACAAGATCCGCCGGGACGGACACCTCGTTTCGAAAGACCCGAAAACCTATGACCAGGTCAAGGTTCCCGTCAACAGCGCCGTCGTCTTTACCAACATCAACAAGTTTGAATACGAAGAGAAGGGGCTTAACAAAGTAATCCCCTCCGATCGCATTTTCTTCTGGGACGACCTCCACCCTCAGTCACCTGTCTGTTCAGACCCGTCGGGCCAGAAGTTCCGGGAAGCCCTCGAGGGGATGCTCGAGAAAAAAACCCGTTTCACCATCACCGGCAGGGAATTCGACTGGCTCCGGCAGGTGATCTTTCCCGAGGTGCGGATCGCCCTTCCCGACCGGGGGGCTGGCAAAGCCAGCATACCAGCCGCCCGCCGGCTGGAACTCCTGGACCACCATCAGGAGAGCATCGCCCGGCAGCTGAACGGCGGGCACCGGATCATCGCCGGACCCTCGGGAAGCGGCAAGACCCTCATCCTGGTCCACCGCGCCGCTATTCTGAAGAAAAGCAATCCTGACGTCCGGACCATCCTTTTCGTCTGCTACAACATTACCCTCGTCAACTACATCCGCAGGCTCCTCGCCGAAAAGCACGTCCCACTGGGGGAGGGGGGCGTCGAGGTCTGTCACTTCTTCCAGCTTTGCTCCAGGATCACGGGAGAAGAGATCCCCTACGAAAAGGAAGATTCCGAGTTTTACGGCCTGGTCGTTCAGGATGCCCTGGAAAAGGCGCCTTCCTGTGGCCTTCTCTATGAAGCCGTTCTCGTCGATGAAGGACAGGATTTTTCCGATGACATGCTCAAGGTCGTTACCGCCCTCCTCAACCCGAAGACGAATCACCTGGCTGTTGCTCTCGACGACAACCAGGATATTTATGAACGCCAGGCTTCGTGGAAGGAGGCAGGTCTCCACCCCCACAGCCGGCTTCACCGGATATCCTGGATTTATCGGAACACCCGAGAGATCGCCGAATTAGCCGGGAAGATTGTCGAAGACACGAGGGAACAACCCCAGGATGCTTTCCCAAAAGCGATGTTCCCAGAAAACTTTGAGCCCTGGCATGGCCCCCAGCCGGAAATAAGTAAATTCCCCGATTACGAAACCATCGTCAACTGGGTAGCCGACCGGATCCAGATCCTGAACGGGAAGGACGCTTGTCCTCTATCTGAAATTGCCATCATCTACACCATGCGGAGCCCGCAGGACGACCCCGCCATGCATTTGCCCAGGCTTTTGGGAACCGCCCTGGAAAGGAAAGGACTTCTCTATAACTGGGTCTCCGAGGACTACCGGGCAAAGTCATCCTACGATGTGACAACAGACCGGGTGGCTGTCTCGACGATTCACAGCCTCAAGGGGTTCGATTACATCGCCGTCTTTGTCCTTGGCCTTGACTGGTTGTCGCTGGGTGCCCGCTGGACGGAGGAACAGATCCTTAGAATGGTCTATGTCGCCGTGACCCGGGCAAGGGAACGGCTTTTTATTCCTTACTGTGGGGAGAATGAGGTTGTTCGAAGATTCTTATAATGAGGCTTATTTCTTTTCGCTTGTGAGAAGGTGAGTAAGGAAGAGAAAGCTTGGATGGCCCAGTGGAGTCGAACTCCCGGATCAGGTGGAGGTTGACCTGGAGCGGTTCCGGCTCATGGCGAAGGTCATTTGGGCGGGGCATGAGGTGAAGTAAGAGTATTTATATTGATAACTTATTGGGGGGGCAATGAGCGAGAAAGATCCTGTTATAAGGAATCGAGAAAGCTGGCTTAAAACCTTTGTGGTGGTAACTGTTACTCTTATATCTGTTTACAAGTTGGCTACGACGCCTATCAACATTGATCTTTCCCAATTTGACTTTTCTGATTTTCTTGCCCTGATACTATCGCTGTTTGCAATTGGCATGTCTGTGGCTTTCTACTTTAAGGCATCAGAGACAAGTAACCGATTTTACAACAATTCATACGTATTTACAAAGGATATATCAGAAATTTTGGGAAGGATAGAAGCTGGCTTTGGCGAAAGGTTGCGTCATTTGGATGAAGGATATTCGGGATTGCGAGAGCACTTCGGCCGTTCGCCACTAGAAACTAAAGAAACCGAGAAAAAAATAGAAGAAGAACAAGAAAAGTATGAGAAAAAGCTGAAAGAACGGGAGGCAATAATCGAGGACCTTGCATCCCGCGCCAAACTTGAGAAAGAAGAGAAGATAAAACTATTTAATGATTTGAGAAAACGCACCATAGAGCTCAACGAGACACAAAAAGAATTAAAATTCTTAAAACATCGAGCGAGAGGTATTCCCTATGTAAGAATACCGACCTCCCAACTATCAGTTACATTAAAAAACTATATTTCTGGTAAAGTTATACCATCTCTCGGTGGTGCAAATGAACTCACAAAGATGCCACATGATTCAATAATTCATAGATTCAGTAACATCAGATTTGAATACGATAATAACTTTATTGAAGAAATGAGGGAAAGAAATCTCCTTGATTCGAATTTTAAATTGACGGAGGCTGGTGCCAGAAAGATTCGAAATATAGCAAGAAATGAGATAATACGAAGAGGACAAAATGAGTCTGAATAGAAGGTATTATATAATATGAAAATAAAATTCATCGGGGCAAATCCACGGGAGAGAGCTAGACCCCTGCTCGACAAAGTATTGGAACACGGTGTAGATCAGGTCGTAATCGCTTGCGCTTTCCTCACCGGTGGGGGCGTGGAGTTACTGAAACGACACGCGTCTCGGCTTAAATTATTCGGTTCTTTTTTGGTTGTTGCTTGGGAATCACCAACAAATCTGGCCGCTGTAAAGGAGTTACATGCGTTGTGTCCGGGAAACGTGTATCTTCACCTCGGTGCTAAAACGCCGGTCGAGAAGGGGGTGGGGTCGGGGCTAATGCACTCTAAAGTATTCTTGGCCCGCTCCGGCAATAGATGTTGGTTGTGGACTGGCAGTCATAACCTGACGGCATCAGCGGCGCAGGGGGTTAACTGCGAGGCCGCGGTTCTTCTAGAAGGTACAATGGACGAGCAGCCCTTTCAAGAGGCACTGGCCCACTTGAATAAGGTCAAACGGGAAGCTGTAGTTTTCGATCCCTACCATCTCCCGCCGATTCCACCAGTGGAGCAAACGCTCATTATTCACGCTGAATGTCACGTGGCCTTGAAGATACCACCATGGTTCGTTCACCTACGTCCCGCTACGACTGACTATGATCGCGTAATGCGTCCGCCGGCTAATGTTTGGCTTTACCTTTATTCTCCGAACTCATTACGATTGGGATATCCGCGGTCACATGCACTCGCCGCGTATTCAGGCACATTGACAGCCTTAAACTTTACCGAAGATCACATCCCACGGGGTATACCCGCGGATTGGACGGATGCAGACTTCCTTATTGAACACGTCCGAGGGGTGTTTCATTTCACTGATCCCAAACCACACACAAGGACACCTACGCAAAGTGTTTTCCGAATCGATGTAGAGGAAAATCCGTCTACTGTATGGCTTAAGGAAAGCCCTATTCCGAAGCGAGAGCGAATAGTTGGTCACACATGGTTCACAGAAGTAGATCCTGAATATTGGCAATTCTTCACGCCTCACTCTTTGCAAGGGCAAAAACTAGTCCATCAAGCATATCGAACCACACGTGACACAATTCGTGTGCAACGAAAGGAAATAGGCGACCTAGAGCGAACGGAGCTTATAGAGCTGCTAAGTGAGTCCAGGGAGATATGCATTGAAGTCGAAGAGCTTGGACAGACTCTTGACAAGTTTGCTTTTATCTATAGAGCAAAATATAGGATTTAAGTGTCTATCTACCCCGTTCTCTCGATGTTGTTTTAAGATGGTAGGAGCTCTATCCTATGATACGTTGCGGACCATCAACAGCGTAGATGTGTGCTGCTGTAGCCGGCCGGTTAATCACTTTCCTTAGTCCGCATCTGACCTAACAACTGAAGCATAAATTCTAATAATATTGATAAGATGAAAAAGTTAGGCTCTTCCTACAAGAATTAGAAGTGATAAGTTAATGGTAGGCAGTCTTCTAAATCCAAGGGAGAAAAAATGACATGCCTGGTGAATATGTACCACATTTTAAAATAGAGTTCAGTGCACATCTGTCCAAAATAGTTTTTGAAAGGGTGCCGTCCATCAGGTAAAAGGTAGTTGCGTTAAAAAACCAGAAACCTGAGGAGGCACCCATGGAGAGATGTAGCAGCATTTTTGGTCAGATTCTACAGATATTTTCGAAGCGGGAGTTCTTTGAAGCGGTTTACGACACGAAAGCGGCGAAAGGGATCAAGGGGTTCGGCGTTTGGGATCACTTTGTGGCCATGCTGTTTTGCCAGTTGGGGAAGGCGAACTCCCT
>JAXGOY010000018.1:0-16271 GCA_040767225.1 Candidatus Dojkabacteria bacterium | reverse complement strand
GGGAAGATATCTAAGTTATCTACAGTAGAGATTTTCTTCCTGGATATTGGCTCAATATATGTAATACTCTCTATCTCATTTCCCCAGAATTCAACACGAACAGGAAAATCTTCATAGGGCATAAAAAGCTCTAATGTATCCCCTCGTATAATGTAGGTTCCTGATATTAAATCTGTAGATTCTCTCTCGTACCTTAAAAATGTTAATTCTGAAGAAAGTTTAGATATATCAATATTTTGTCCTACCCTTATCTCTATTGATTTGTTTTCATAGTTATCTGGACTACCGATATTGTAGATACATGATACTGATGCTACAACGATTGTATCTCTTCTTGTTCTAGCAGCGTTCATAGCACTTAATCTTAATTTCTCAATTTCATCATTAACCTCTGATTCTTTCTCAATGTAAAGATCTCTTGCAGGAATATATGCTTCTGGTTGATAGTAATCGTAGTATGATACAAAGTACTTTACTGCATTGTTTGGAAAAAACTCCTTAAACTCCTCATACAGCTGAGCTGCTAGTGTTTTGTTGTGTGAAAGTACTAGAGTAGGTCTTTGTAATTTAGAGATTACATTAGCCATTACAAAGGTTTTACCGGAACCAGTTACTCCTAAGAGTACCTGTTTCTCTTTTTTCCCTTTAATATTACTAACCAAGGTATTAATGACTTTTCCTTGGTCAATAGATGGTGTAAGTTTTGTATCTAGTATGAATTTTTCTTCCATATCCCTAATTTTAACAGATTAATATATTTCTGTGTTAAAATATTTAATATGAAGGAATATATTCTTAATACATTACCACAGGAATTAGTTAATCAAATTGCAGCTGGAGAGGTCATAGAAAGACCTGCTTCGGTTGTTAAAGAGTTGATAGATAACAGTATTGATGCGAAAGCAACTAAGATACAAATAAGGATTGAGAATGGTGGGATTGATTTAATTGAGATAAGTGATAATGGGGTAGGTATACCACAGGAGAGTTTGAATGATATTTTTAAATCACATACAACTAGTAAAATCTCTTCTTTAGAGGATTTAAACAGTCTTTTGACGATGGGATTTAGAGGTGAGGCTCTTTCTACAATACTTTCAGTTTCTCAAGTAGAATTAATTTCAAAGTATGTAGGAAGTGAAACTGCTTCAAGAATTACTTTTAGAAGTTTTAATGATTTTGATATTACAAAAGCAGCAAGGGAGTCTGGTACTGTTGTTTCTGTTAAAGGACTTTTTGAAAAGATTCCAGCAAGAAAAAAATTTTTAAAGACTCCTCAAACTGAGTACAAAAAAATTCTTGATATCCTTTTTCCTTACTTCTTAATATATCCAAATATTCACTTTACTGTAATTAAAGATTCTAAGCAGGTAATAGAGCTTCCTAAGGTATTAAATTCGAATCCTAATACTGTTGAAATAGAAAGAGTTAAGAAAGTTTTAAAGGATGAGTATATAGATAGGATGATTAAAGTTTTTTACGATGGAAATGGAATAAAGATTTCTGGTTTTACAGCTCATCCCTCTGATCATCAGAAAAGGTACTCTAATCAATATATTTTTGTTAACAGTAGACCTATTTGGGATAGTGGTATAGCTAAAGCTGTACTAACTGGATATGAAAGATACATTCCTTTTGGAGAGAAAGTTCCATATATTTTATTAATTGATATCAAGCCAGATCAAATTGATATTAATGTTCACCCAAGAAAAGAAGAGATTCGTTTTCTAAATCCTTTTAGAATATATTCATCAATATCTGAAGCAATACAAAGGGCTGTTAGTACAGTTACTACATACAGAGTAGATTCAGAATTTAAAACTACCTCTTTAAATCCAAATCATGGATATAATTCTAATGAGAGTATTGGTAAAACTTACTCAAGTAGAGATATTACCTTTAAACCTACTAAGAGTAGTTCAGTTAAGGATAGTATGCTTTTTAGTCAGGAGGTATTAAATGATACTGGGTATATTAAAAGTACTGATAGTGTGATATTTGAAGAAGGATATAAAAAGATTAGAAATATATTCCAAATTTTTAACAAATATATCGTTATTGAATTTGAAGAGCAGAGTATTTGGGTTATTGACCAACACGCTGCTGCAGAAAGAATTACATTTGAGAAGCTTTTAAACAGTAAAAAGATGAAACTGGAACAACAGAATTTCCTAGTACCAATTTCACTTCAATATTCAATTAATGAGGCTACTCAATTTGAGAACTTAAAGCCATTTTTTTCGGACTTAGGTTTTAATTACACAATTAAGGATTCACAAATTAATATTGAATCAGTTCCAGTTGAGTTTGTTAATGCAGACCTAAAACTTCTTTTTGATGAGGTATTTGCCTTGGGCGATGAGAGCAGAGATATCTCTAAAGAGTTAAATAAGTTAAAAGATGATATATTAGCTACAATATCTTGTCATACTAGTATTCGAAGTGGACAAAATTTACATAGGGAGGAGATGAATGATATATACAGTAAGTTAATTAAATGTGAAAACCCATATAGCTGTCCTCATGTAAGACCGATTGTATGGAAACTAACATTAAGTGAGATAGATAGTAAATTTGATAGGACATATTAATTATGAGAAATACAGGAAAACTATACTTAATCCCTACATCTTTAAGTAAGAGAGAGCTTAAATATGAACTTAAAGATTCTGATTTAGATACTGTTAAAAATTTGAAATTCTTCATTGTTGAAACCCCTAAAACAGCTAGAGCATTTCTTAAAGATATGGGAATGGTCTTACAAGAGTTAAATATGGGTATATTGGATGAACATAGTAAGAGTAAAGATCTTCCATTTCTTTTAGAACCCCTTATTGCAGGAAATGATGTTGGTCTTATGAGTGATGCTGGTTGTCCTGGTGTTGGAGACCCAGGTAGTATGGTAGTAAGAGAGTGTCATAGGTTGGGTATTAGAGTTGTTCCCTTAGTCGGTCCATCCTCTATATTACTTTCTTTGATGGCTTCTGGTTTGAATGGCCAGAGATTTAAATTCTGGGGATATCTTCCAAAAGAGCCATTAGAGAGGAAAAAGAAGATTAAATATATTGAGAGGCAATCTAATATTAATTCTGAATCTGAAATCTTTATCGAAGCCCCTTACAGAAACAAATCAATCTTTAATGATTTAATTGAAGTATGTAATCCAAATACTGATTTAACAGTAGCAATCGATTTAACTGGTGAAAACGAAAGTATATATACAATGAGTATTAGGGAGTGGAGGCAGAGTAAAGATATTAAAATATTAGATATACCAAGTATATATATACTTCAAGCTAAAAGATGAGTAAAAAATCGGACAATATGTATTCACAAATTGTTAAATTAACGCGTACAGCCTTAATTCTTTTATTTCTAACCATTTTACTTTTTATCTCATTTATTAATCACCAAGAGTATAAAAACTCTTCCCCATATGATGTAGTAGTGTCTGATATTAAAGCAAATAGTGTAAATATCTCTTGGAAAACACTTAAAAATGTACCTACATATATAAAAATAAATCAACAAAAGACTCTTTACGGTGATGGGCAGTCATCTGTTTTTCATACTGTTAGAATTGATAACCTAGAAGAGTTAACTGAATATCAATTTAAAATTACAGATGGTCACAGAGAGTGGAAAAAGGTCATTTTAACAGATTCAAAAAGTATCAGACCCATCGCAAAAAGTGAGTTCTACTTTATTACTACAAAGCTACAGGAAGACATAGAGCTTCCCTACTTATTAGAAATAGAATCTAATAGCAATGAGTTAGTATACATCTCCCTACAAAACTCTCTTACGGGTATGAATTCAAAAGTTAAAAGTATCTATACTAATGAGTATGGGAACGCTCTTATTGATAAAAATTTCTTTAATTTAGATTGGCAAGAAGGTAATTATTCTCTTAATATATTCCCTGCTTTTGCTACAGATGGGGTTGTTTCTGAATCTATTTCTGTACATGCCTCTGAAATTAATTGTAATTTAAATGCTCCAGAGCAAACAATTAATGGAGTAACTAGAGAGCAATTTGCTAATTATGCTACTAGATGGGTAGATGGAAGGGGTAAAAACTATGCTTATGAATGCTTTAATGATGTTGTATATCGCTCTAGAATGGCAGGAGTTGATCCAGCTTTTACGCTTGCAGTCTGGTTAAATGAATCTAGTGCTAGTAACTATACTCAAAATCTAAAACAGTATGGCCATATTGAAGATTTTGGTATACATGGTTTGTCTTCTGTACCTCCTCAGAATTTTAATGCTCAGATTACCCATTTTTTAAAAATGTCTCACAGAAGTTCATGCCCAGGACTAACTGCTTGGGAATCTTGGGGTAATATGTATAGATTTGGGACTTGTAATGCAAAAGACCTTAATCAAAGAAATTCTGGTATAGATTACTATAAAAAGACTGAAAATCTTTATAGATGGATAACCAATGGTAAAAAACTCCCAGCAGTTGTAACGGACCTTCCAATACCGGTAGATATTGGCCATGATTTAGGTAATTGGTCTCCTAAAGCAAAACCTGTATGTTGTTTAGCTAAATATAAAGAGAGTGATACACTTCTGGGTTTTTATAATAGGGATATTACCGAACAGAGCTGTGAACAGGCATGGAGTCAATCTAAGGTAGAAAGTAATGGGATTGTAAGTTTTATACAAACAGAAAATATTGAAGAAAAGGATTGTAAAGGGGAATTCCCTTCATCTTGTTGTAGAGTAGGCAATGAGATTTTATGGTATCCAACTAAATATTGTCCATATATTATTAAAGACATTGAAAACTCATTAGAGTGCCAAGAGTATACTCAAAATAAAGCCTGTTTTTTTAGAGAGAACAGGTTTCAATGGCTACCACAAGGTATTGGAGGCGACAGTGCAATTAATATAGAGAATGAGACGGAGTGTAACTTAAGAAATGATATTTCAAGATATGATATTCAACTAAAAAAGGGTGTAAATTTCATTGGATTTGATTTTACTCCTTCATATAACCAAGATGTATTGTATGCTTCAAGAGTAATGAGTATATATCCTCAGATATCATTAATAGGAAATTTTAAGGATAATGAATGGAGTGATTTAATATCTAAATCAGAAACAGCTCCATTTTCTGGCCAAGATTTCTATTTTGAACACTCTAAAGGTTATCTATTTATCTTAGATGAAGACCTTACTATTAATATCTCAGGTTGGAATAATAGCGAGGTAATAAAACCTTCTTTAGAGAAGGGTTGGAATTTTGTACTTAGCAGTACTGTTAAGGAAGATGATAACAACATTAATTATAAAGATGTATTAGGTGTTAACAATCAGGGGAGTAGATATAACGCAGTATTTGTACTAAAGAAATAAGAAAATGGTCGGGGAAACAGGACTTGAACCTGCGACCTCTGCGTCCCAAACGCAGCGTTCTAGCCATCTGAACTATTCCCCGATAGATGAAATTCTATCATATCAAATAGCAAAATACCATTAATTCAGAGTAATACCATTTAGTTTAAGACCGTTTAAGTATAGGTGCATTAAAGAGTCTCTAAATGTATTTGTTGCAGACCAACTACTTACATTATCATCAATATCCCAATATCTCATTCTCCAGTAGTACGTAATATTTGAAACTCCTGTAAGAGCAGTTCCAGCATATGTAAAATCAGAAGATCTATTTCCAGAAGAGATGGTTGTTGATAGTTTGCCAGTGTCCCACATAACTGTACCTGAAAATAAATTGTTTGTGTTTACTTCAATTTCGTAAGCAGAGGAGTTATCACTATTTATATCTGAGTAAATCGCCGAAAAGGTTGGGGTTACACTATTTAAATACAATGGATTTGTCTGTCCATCTGTTAGAAGTGCTGTTGGAGTATCTGGGGGACCACTCATTCTGAAGTTAGCAGTAGATGACCATGGACTCTCAATATTATTTTCATCCCACAATTTAATTCTCCAGAAGTATTGAGCGCCATTTAGAGTTAAAGCTGTTCCAGCATATGACTTGTCAGTTATTAAACTCCCTGAAGGAACTGCAGTCATACTCAATTTGGTACTATCCCACATAGAAGTGCCATTAAAGGCTGAAGATGTATTAACATTAATTTGATAATATATTCCTGTTGAACCAGCATCGGCGTCGTTAAATCTAGCACTAAACTCTGGGGTAGTATCATATATCTTAATAGGATTACTGTATGTCTCTGTTGTTAAATCAGTAACATATGGAGAATTGTTCATGGTAAATTGAGCAGTAGCAGAAACAGTTCCTGTGGTTCCTACATTATCTGCAAATCTAATTCTCCAATAGTAGGTAGTTCCATTAAACGATAAAGTTGTTCCGTTGTACGAAATGTCATGGAGATCTAGCTCCAATAGCTGTTGCAGTCATTGCAACAAGACCAGAATCCCACATAACAGTACCAGAAAATGAGGAGTTGGTATTAACTTCTACTCTATACCAATTTCCTGTTTGACCTGTATTGGGATCGTTAAAGATTGCACTAAACTCTGGTGTTAAATCACTTACTTCAGTAGGGTTTGTTGCTCCCTCTGTTAGTAATGAGGTAGGAGCGGTTGGCGCAGTATTCATAGTAAAGGTTGCATAACTAGAGACAGTACCAGTTGTACCAACATTATCAGCAAACCGTATCCTCCAGTAATAGGTGGTCCCATTTAATGATAGGGCTGCTCCCGCGTATGATATATCTGGAGAGCGAGCACCTATTGCTGTTGGAGTCATTGCAACAAGACCAGAATTCCACATAACAGTACCAGTAAAGGCTGAATTGGTATTGACTTCAATTTGATACCAGTTTCCTGTTTGACCAGTATTAGGGTCATTAAAGATTGCACTAAACTCTGGAGTTAAGTCTACTACACCAGTAGGGTTAGTTGCACCTTCTGTAAGTAATGAGGTAGGAGCTGTGGGAGCAGTATTCATAGTAAAGGTTGCATAGCTGGAAACAGCACCCTGAGTATTAGTATAATCCCAGAATCTAATCCTCCAGTAATATGTTGTTCCATTAAGAGATAGTCCTGTTCCAGCATATGAAATATCTGGAGAGCGAGCACCTATTGCCGTTGCTGTCATTGCTACCTGTCCTGAATTCCACATAACAGTACCAGTAAAGGCAGAATTAGTGTTTACTTCAATTTGATACCAGTTTCCTGTTTGACCTGTATTAGGATCATTAAAAATTGCACTAAACTCTGGTGTTGTATCTGTTACACCTGTTGGATTTGTTGCTCCTTCTGTAAGTAATGAGGTAGGAGCGGTGGGCGCTGCATTCATTGTAAAATTTGCAGTAGCTGACCAAGCTCCCTCTGCCCCTGAATCATCCCAAAATTTTATCCTCCAGTAGTATGTTGAACCGTTTAGAGAGAGAGCAGTACCTGCATATGATTTATCTGGGACTGGATTCCCAGCTGTTAAATTTGTCATAGAGGTTTTACCTGTATCCCACATAACTGTGCCAGTAAATGCAGAATTACTGTTAACTTCAATTTCATAGTAGTTAGCAATATCCCCACTATCTGGGTCATTATATATCGCACTAAACTCCGGAGTCGTATCGACAATTCCGTTGGGATTGGTATATCCCTCAGTAAGCAAAGAGGTAGGAGCTGTTGGAGCGCTATTAGCTAAAAGCCAATTTGCTGTAATTTGGATATTTGTAGTTACTGAAGGGCAGACACCTGTAGATGTATTAAAAGAAGTACAAGAGCCACTACTCAAAGTGTATCCAGTTAAGTTATATCCTGAACGAGTACAGCCAGGAGCAGTAGAGGCTCCACCGTAGCATACATCATGGTCTGCTGTACAAGTACCTCCTGGAGTTACAATATCCACACTTGGTTTAAGTTTGTAACAAGTATTACTACTTGTCCCACAAGTTAAACTGGTACAATATGAGTACTTTCTTGTACAAGATTTAACTTCTGAACCACAACCGTAATCAGTTCCAGTAGCATAACCCATTGAGCAGGAGGGGATAGTACAAGAATTACATGAGCCAGCACACAAACCACCCCCAGACCAGTAAATATTATCAGTATAAAGGTAGTTACATCGGTATGACATACCGGAGCAGCTCTGTAATACACATGCTATATAATCATAATATCTAGTGCAGTAGTTGTCATAATATCCATCACTACAATTACAAACAGAGTATGTTCCTGTACAGTATGAACCACTTGAATTATCGCTTTCACTACAATAATAACCAGTTACGGCGTATGCACTATTTGCTTTCGCAAAAAAAAGTAGTAATAGCACAACTATGCAACTAATTTGCAGTAATTTTGTTATATTAAAGATGTTATCCTTGTATAACAAATTTATATTTCGCTTATTTTCTCTTTTTACTTTTTTCAACTTTTGATTTTAGAATTAGGTAATTTATTAAGGTATAAACAAACGAAATTGACAAGATAATAATAAGGATATCCTTAAAACCAAAATTAGACATACTATTTTCTTCATCTGAAATATTGATATCTTCTTTACTTTTAGGTTTCTCACTTAGTAGTAATGTTGTTAATAATACTTTATCGCTCAAATTATTATTTTCTACTACCTGTGCTTGAATTGAATACTCCTCTTCTATAAAGCCCGTAATACTAAATAGAACAAACCAGTTCATATTCTCGTCTATAGTAGAAACATATTCCTTAGCTCCAACAAAGACAATTACTTTATCACCAGAAAGCAATTTGCCAGCTATTCGAATAGCATCTCCTTCTTTTCCATAAATTTTATTATCTTTGGTTATTTCAGCTTCTTGATTATTTATTTGTATATTATCAAGAATTATTAAAGATGATGAAGGTTGGGCAAAAGCAACATTTATACTTGATAGAAGAATTAGAAGTATTTGAGAGATATAGATAAAAGATTTCATTTTATTAGTAATATTTTTAATACTATTATTTTACTTTTATAGTTCTACTCAAGTCAAATAGAGAAGCGTTAACTATATTAAGATATTGACTTTATACCTTATATCTTTCATAGTATAAATAGATATATATAATATTTAATAAAAAAATAAATGGATATTAGTCCAGAAACTATTAGTAAGTATAAGATAAAGAAGGTATTAAAAATTTCAATTTTTACCCTTCTTTTTTTTGTAATAGGACTATTGATATTTGAATACTTTAGGATTACACCTAGTAATGTAAGATTTACTAATGTTACTTCTAGTTCAGTAACAGTAAGTTGGAGTAGTAAAAGCCCTGTTTCTGCAACAGTTATTCCTTTTGAGGGCAATACAACTTTCCCAATTAGGCTATTCTGTTTCTTTAAAGAAAAGTTTTTTGACTCTAGAGATATTGAAAGAGCAGAGTTAGAATCAATTGAATCAATCGAACAAAGGGTTATTGATAGTGAGGATGGAAAACTTTCAACTGAGGACTTTGAAGTAGAAGTTACTAGAAAAGGTAGATATACAACACATCATGTAAAGGTAAAAAACTTAGAACCAAATACACAATATTCTTTCCTAGTAGGTGATTCAATTCTATTTAAAAAGGTAACACAGAGTACTGGGGAAGATACTATAACTACAACTGCAATAGAAGAGGAACTTAAGACACCTTCTCCTACATACGGTACTGTGTTAAATGCAAATAGTAATTCAGATGTAGCACTAGCAAATTGCTGATCTTCCCACCTGTTTCAGATGGAATTGTATACTTAAATCTTTATGATAAGGAAAGTGAAAAAAGAAGTAATATCTTTTTCTTCATCATTAGAAGAAATAAAGAGGGTAAATGGTATATAGATATTTCTAAAGCAATTGATAGTGAAGGTAATAATTTTGTAGAGACATATTCATTTGAGGGTGTAAATATGTATTATGAATTAGAATTGGATGCAGGAAAGCTTGGTAGATGGAAGACTATGGATTTCGCTTCTGCACTATCTCCTTCCCAGCCATTCGTTATTAACACTCCTGATGCAATTCAAGATATTGAAATCCCAGGTTCAATAGTAAAGATTAGTAATAATGTACTTGGTACTTTTGTTCCCTCAGCTTATGCAGAAGAGGGCGTCTGTGCGTTTTAGTACATATTGCGAATATCAGGTTAAATTAAGTGATGGCCTTTGTATCATAAAATTGTTGAAAAAAGACAACACACTTGTAGTAATATGGTTTATATAAATAGTACAAGATAGCAGGAAGTGTGGGAGCAATTCAAATGAAAATGCCGGGCTTTCTTGTTCAGGTAGAGTCGAAACCGTAGGGTATAACAATAACGCTTGTTATATCTGTCAAAAGGAAATTCAAAATGGGTATTATGTTTGCTAGTGGGTCCAAGCTTCTAAGTTTGCAGCCGAAGGACTAAATGTTATGAAGTTGTTGAAGAAGAGGAGGAAGAAGAGGAGGATAACGAGAATGAGTTGACAGATAATAATCAAGGGAGTAATCAAAATCTCCGAAGCTGATGAAATTGAATCATGGTTACCTGTTACTGGCGGGAACTATGATGGCTGATAACACCAGGTGAAAGACTACACAGATGTTGATGGATGTACCTGTATTTGGAATTATGTCATTAAACCAGGAGAAACGACCTTAAATATCGATAATAGCTACACATGTAAATAGATGAGAAAAAGGGTATGTTTCTCTGAAGGAGATGAAAATATGGATGAGAATTATACCTCATATTTCAATTATTACCAATATCTTGTTTAGGGAGTACACTTAAAGATGATGAATGCAACATTGATTCCTCAATTGCTTTTTTATTGGGTACATGGGATTCCTCTACGTGTAGTTGTAAATTGAATAAGAAGATAGAAGGAGCTTCTTGTTTTAGAATCTAATCAATTGTATTTCAAGAATTTAACTTTTGGGAAGACGGAAAAAGATTGGCATGTGTGGAGGAGAAATGAAAGAATGGCGAGTTCAAATTTAAATGCTGAATGTAAAAAGATTCTTGTGCGCATACAGCGGAGCCACGAGAAAGATGTCTTTCATCTGATGATTTAACTACCCTTTTATATTGATTATACTACTTTAACTTGGCAAACAGAAAAAAATGATAAATCTGATTATTTTAAAAGATTTCTTCTATTCCATTAGTATAGATACTCTTGAAAATGAACAATGTAAAAATGCATACTGTATTTGTCACTCAGGTCAAGATCATTTACTTAATGAATACGAATGGTGTGTAGACAAATTTTCCTGTGCTCCTTTGTTTAATACCACCAGCGGTGTATGTAATAAATCTGTTAACACATGTAATTTTATGAAGGAAAATATCACTGCGGTCCGCGCTAATTCTTCCTTAAACAAACCTGCTATAAAATTATTATCAAATAGTATAGTCCCTAAGCTTTTGCACAAGCCAGTGAAACAGAAGAATATATCATAGATTCAAGTACTGGATTAATTTCTGGAATTGCTAGTGGGATATATACATTTGAACTAGACGGTATTACATATATGTTTTTCGTTGATGAAGAAGCCTTGGGTGCAAATAATGGGAAAATACTCATCTTTATAGATAAAGATGGCAATGGAATATATGATGAAGGAACTGATACGAAAGTATCCGAATTAGCATCGAAGATAGCAATATCCACAATTCAAAAAGAATATAGTTATAAATTAAAGCAAGGATTTAACTTTGTATCATTCCCATTCCTTAATGTTACAGAAAGTGCTAGAACAGCATTAGGACTATTGGAAATGTTGAATACATTAACAAATGGTTCTGTATACTCTATTGCTAAATTTGATTCTAGTTGGGAGATTGTTGGTAAGAATGGAGATACATATTTAAGTAATGACTTCCAATTAATACCAGGACAAGGCTATGTAATTAAAGTAATAAAGGATGTAGAAGTATCTATTCAAGGATATCCTATTAAATTTGAAAGTGATGAAGACTCAGCACCAATTACCCTGTTTACAGGTTGGAATTTAATAGGGATATACGGTACTAAAGCTAAAGTATATACTGCAAAGACTACTATTACAAGATATAAACTCATTTGAAGAGATTGATTTTACTGCAGATATAGTAAATGGTTGGGATCAAGATGCTCAAAGCTATGAAGGATTTGTATTAAAATACAAAATGGAATCGAATCAGAGTATGGATTTGATTTCCCAATTAATACCCATAAATCATACTTCGTGAGTTTTGCAGACAGGAAAATTAATTGGCAAGTTTAGCTGAATAAGTATTGCGAATAAGAAAAAGGGGAGCAATTCCCCCTTTTTATTTTATAACAATCTATTTTTAAATTACCCAATCATACCCATTACCTTGAGCATATTCTATGAAATATATGGAATATAAATCTTTCTGCCCTTGAGAAGTTTTAAATAAACAATTATAAATAGTATTGTAGATAGTAAACTTGCTATACCACGGAAACAATCCAATAAAGAGAGGAAGAGCACTAAAGAAGATGATTAGTACAAAAATGCAAATTAAAATTTAGCATGATATCTTACAAATAGATCTTTCTTTTCAACAAACATAAGTATTAAACCCACAGGAGAATACATGCAATAACACCCATTGCCATGTTATCTGGATTGGCATTTAATCTCCTCTAAGGTATAGACTTTGTTTGCCTTTTTATTTACTTCAGCCATATATTAAATAATAAACTTAATAATAACTAAGTATATATTATTTTTCTTAATACATACAACTGTATACTATGAGTAGTTGAAAGGTATACTTAGAGTGGTATACTGAAATAATAAAATAAGTATACCCCTAATATGGATGAAAAACTTACTGAAAGACAAAAGTTAGTACTTAATACAATTAGAAATTTCTTCTTTTTAGATAACGGATACGCCCCTTCTTTAACAGAGTTACGCTATTAGAAATTTCGACTAAAGAGGGGTTGTGTGAGCCATTTAGAGGCCCTCGAAAAGAAGGGATATATCGACTAGGACCAGCGAAGCAAGAGGAATTCAGGTAATTAATGAAGAAGAACCCGCATATGAGTGTCTTCTTGGGAATTCCTATACTTGGATACGCCAATGCAGGAACACCACTTGTTCTTGCCCAAGAAGAGAGTTTAGGAGTTTTACAATTAGATCCAAATCTTGTAGATAAAAAGGAGCAAAATCTCTTTGGGTTAATTGTAAAGGGGAGATTCTATGAATTTAAGAAGTAATGGAAAAGCTTTGGAAGAGGGGCACTATTTAATTGTTCAAAAAAGATGCAGAGTATGAGGATGGTGATGTAGTTGTAGCTATTGTAGATGGTTGTGCAACTGTGAAAAATATTAAAAGAGAGAAGGGTTTAGTTATTCTTTACCCTCAATCAAATAACCCTATACATAGACCAATATATTTAAATAAAAAGAGTGATTCAATGATTAATGGAAAGGTTGTAATGGTCCTAGATAATCCAGAAATGAATTAACTACCTTATTTCAACATCCTTTACATACTTTTTCATTACTCCCTTTATCTGTATTAACTCCTCTTCTGTAAATGAGTTTGAAAAGTTTAAAGAGGCATCGATTGTTTTCCCAGGTCGAAAGTTTTGAATATAGTATCGTTTAGCCCCCTTAATTAATTTACCAATCCCTTCTGCAGATTTTAAAGTATGTATACCTTTAACATAGGTTGTTCTAAATTCATAATCTTTTGCCTTCTCCATTATTAATTTTATACTGTTTTGTATTTCAGAGTAGGGAATAGAATTAATTAGATTCTGTTTGTAAAGCTCTTCTTCATATTTAACATCCATTGCCCAGTAATCAACAATATCTAAATCAAGAATTTTTTTAACATCATCTGACCTTGTACCATTTGTATCTAGTTTAACTAGATAACCCAATCTCTTAACTTTTTTAATAAAAGGTATTAGATCAGGTTGAAGGGTTGGCTCTCCACCAGTAATAGCTAATGCATCTAAAAGGCCTTTTCGCTCCTTTAAAAAAGAAATTACAGTTTCTTCTTCGAAAATACTTTTCTTCAAACATTTCTGAATAACTAATTCAGGATTATGACAATACTGGCATCTTAGATTACATCCATATGTAAATATCAAAGCAGATACTTTACCAGGGTAATCTAAAAGGGTAGATTTTTGAAAGCCAGTAATTATCATTTAGATTGAAATGTAACCCTATCTTCATACTCTGATTGTTTCCCAGGATTCCATTGTGTTATTGGTCTAATATACCCAACAACTCTTGAATATACTTCACATCTTTGTCTTGTAACCTGTTTTTCTTTCTTAGTCATAGAGATAAATATATAAAAATTAAATATTTTCTTTAAAAGGTGTACCATCTATATATCCAGACTCTGCATCACATTTTGGACAATATATATGTTCACCAGAAATATACCCATGTTTAGGACATACACTAAAGGTAGGAGTGATTGAGAAATATGGTAGTTTATATTTAGTTGCAACTTTTTTAACAAAAGTACTAACACTATCAGAAGAAGGCATTTTTTCCCCTAGGAATACATGTAAAACAGTACCACCAGTATATTTACATTGGAAATCATCTTGAAAATCTAGTGCCTCAAAGATATCATCAGTAAAGCCTACAGGAAGTTGAGAAGAGTTTGTATAGTAGGGAGCGGAGTGTTTGATTTTACCAATATCGGAAGCAGCAATAATTTTATCTCCATATTTCTTTTTATCTGCTTTAGCAAACCTATATGTAGTGCTCTCACCAGGAGTTGCTTCCAGATTAAATAGTTGGTTTGTTTCTAATTGGTAATTCATTAATCTTTCTCTCATATGATCCATTATTTCTAATGCAAACTTTCTTCCTTTCTTAGAGGTAATATCATTACCAATACCGTAATAATTAACCATAGCTTCACTTAGGCCTAATATACCTATGGTATTAAAATGGTTTTTAAAATATTCACCAAATCTATCCTTAACATCCTTAAGATAGAATTTAGAGTATGGATATAAACCTCTATCCATATACTCCTCAATTAACTTTCTTTTAATACTTAGACTTTCTTTAGCAATATCCATTAATCTGTCTAATCTTTTGTAGAAATCCTTTTTATCCTTCGCTAAATACCCAATTCTAGGCATATTAATTGTTACAACACCAATACTACCTGTAAGAGGGTTTGCACCAAAGAGACCACCACCTCTCTTTCTTAACTCTCTGTTGTCCAATCTAAGTCGGCAGTTATGAGTTAAAATCCCTGTTGTCCCTACTGTAAATAAAGGTCTTCCATCCTTAACTTCAAAACAGTATGCTGTCCTGTTAGAAATTTTTTTAATATTCTTAATCTTTACCCACAACATACCATCCTTTTTAAACCAAAAAGATCCATATTGTTTTCTGTCCAATTTATAGATTAAAACAGCATAATTAGGTTCTTTTCCTAAACGATTATCTCTATCATCCTCATATATTGCTGTTGTAGTACCTAAAGTAGCTGACAACATATTAAGAGATTCAACCATTTTAGGGGAGGAAGTATATATTCTATTTCTATTCCCTCCATCTGTTGCATAGTGACCTTCTATTACACCTAACCGAAACTCTTTGGATGTCCCAAATAATCTTGACGAATAGTGTTTATTTCTCTCTTTTCCATTGACATAATCTTTGCATATGCCAACAGCACCTTTTGAGAATATCTTTAAAGTCATTAATTTAGAATCTTTGTATTCTGTAATCGAATTGTTGGCTCCGAAATATATAGTTGATATATCAATTAACTTCTTAGCTACATCCTTTTTTTGATCAACTGAAAGGGAAAAGACAACGGCGCTATCTCCATCAAAAGAACCATCTCCAGCAAAAGCTCCGATAAAATAACCTAGTTCTTTGTTACCACCTTGTCCTTTAAACATATTTAAAGAATATGGAAGATACATCTCTTGAGAAAGTTCAGAACCTAAAACTTCTTTTACAGGAGATACTTTGTCTTCTAGAACAAAGTTAAGGTGTTTAGAAGACATTTTTATGACATGATTGTTTGAAAGAGTAACCTGTATCATTTCTTGGTTTTCGAATTTATTGAAAATTCCTTTTAAATAATTACCATCGCTATAAATCTCATATTCATTTTGTTTAGAATTCCCTTCGTATATATTTCTTATTTCTGAGTATTCATAACCTCTTCCTCTTGAAGATCTAATCAACACCTTCTCATCTCCGGCTAATGGACACATAGATCTAGCATCATCAGGACTCATATCGGAATTAATAAAGTTGGAAAAGTAGGGAATACCATACTTAGCAGTCATCTCCCACAAAGGTTTAAATTTAGGACTAT
>JAXGOY010000017.1:0-2537 GCA_040767225.1 Candidatus Dojkabacteria bacterium | reverse complement strand
CAATTTGTGATAGAATACTCATTTGCTATGGAATATATACCAGTAAAAAAAGAAAATATAAGAAATGTGGCAATTATAGCCCATGTAGATCATGGAAAGACTACACTTGTAGATGCCTTTATGAAACAAACACATCTCTTTCGTGAAAATCAAGAAGAAATGACACAAACACAAATACTTGACAGTGGAGACTTAGAAAGAGAAAAAGGTATTACAATTAAAGCTAAAAATATATCTGTAAGATATAAAGAATATAAGATAAATATAATTGATACACCAGGACACTCTGACTTTGGAGGAGAAGTTGAAAGAACATTAAATATGGCAGACTCATGTCTTCTTCTGGTTGATGCACAAGAAGGTGTAATGCCTCAAACAAGGTTTGTATTAAAAAAAGCTCTTGAAATGGGTCTTAAACCAATCGTTGTAATTAACAAAATAGATAAGAAACTTGCTAATGTAGATAAGACATTAAATAAGATACAAGACTTGTTTCTTACACTTGCTACGGATACATCACAATTGGACTTTCCAGTATTTTATGCAATAGCAAGAGAAGGAAAAGTATGGAAAGAACTACCTCAAGGAGATTTAAGCAATATACAAGGAAATATATTTCCTCTTTTAGATGAAATTATTGAATACTGTCCAGCACCACAGGGAGATGAAACACAGCCTTTTCAAATGCAGATTACATCTTTAGAATATGATCCTCATTTAGGAAGATATTTAATTGGGAAAATAAATAGAGGAACAGTTAAAACAAATGACCCAGTAGTACTAATAGATAAAGAGAAGAAAACACAAGGAAGAGTAAGAGAGCTGTTTGTTAAAGAAGGTTTAGAATGGGTGTCTGTTGATAGTGCATCTGCAGGAGAAATCATTGCAGTTGCAGGAATAGATTCTACTGCCATAGGAGCAACATTGTGTGATTTAAGCACACCACAGCCCCTTGAGGATATACATATTACACCACCTGCTGTAAGAATAAAGATTGAAACTAACAGCTCCCCTCTTGCAGGAAAAGAAGGTAAATTTGTAACACCTAAACAGTTAGAACAACGACTTGAACAAGAAAAAGAATTAAATATAGGACTCGTAATAGAAAAGATATCAGGATCAAGCTACTCTGTTGCAGGAAGAGGAGAGTTGCAGCTTGCAATACTTGCAGAACAGTTAAGAAGAGAGGGGTATGAATTCCAAATGGGAAAGCCAGAAGTAGTCTTAATTGAAAGAGATGGAAAGAAATATGAACCAATAGAAGAGCTCATTATTGATTCCCCAACTGAGTATCTAAGTATAATAACCGAAGAGGTTAGCAGAAGAAATGGAGAAATGATTAATATGGAAAGTGAAAACAATCAAACAAGATTTACATACAAAATACTTACAAGAAATTTAATAGGTTTGCACAGAGTATTAATGAATGCTACTAAAGGAACAGCTGTAATTAACAGTTTTGTATCAGATTATGTAGAATATGTACCATCAAAACCATTATTCAGAAAAGGTGTAATCATCTCTCAAGATAGTGGTACTACACTTGGTTTTGCATTAACAACAATACAGGATAGAGGACAGCTTTTTGTAAGTCCATCAGAAGCAGTATATGAGGGTATGATTATAGGAATAAATAATCATGAACAAGATCTAGTAGTAAACCCATGCAGAGCAAGACATAAAACTAATGTAAGAATACTAAGAAGTGAGCTTACTGAAGTAAACTTGAAACAAACAATCCCGCTTACAATTGAATATGCTCTCTCTTTTATCAATGATGATGAGTTAATAGAGATAACACCTAAGAGTATAAGGTTGAGAAAAAAACTTCTTACTGAAACAGAACGAATATGGGCAAAAAGAAAGAATTTAACTGCATATGCTAAACAAAAAATGGGTGTACAGGACTAATTTTCACATCCTCTAAGAAGTCTAAGTACTCCCTCAAGACTTTTAATATATTGAATACCTGCTCTGCTATAATCAAAATCAACATCTGATATCTGTCCTTTCCAAAAGAATCTTTTTAATCTATCAAGTATTTTATAATTTGAAGAAATAATGTTAGCAAAATACTCTTCTGTGTTAATAGTCCCTGTTCTTAGATATCTTTCAGCATAACTCCTTTTATACCCATTGTTATTTTCCTCCTCTTTCCATGGTAGAAAAAGAGATGGAAATCTTCCCTCCCTTACTTTCTTTTTAAATCCTCTCTCAGAGAAATTAACAGTTACATCAAAAAATCTAGTCTGCTTTCCATATGTGATTCTAAAATCAGCACCCATTACATCTTCTTGACCAAGACAAGGGAAACATTCTCTTTGTGTTAATCTGCTTGCTTGCAAAAATAATGTCTCAGCAACAATACCTTTGGGCAATCTATTAATATCAGATGGATAATGTGGAGTAAACTCATCTATTTCAAGTTTATTATACATATACTGTTCCTGATACCATCTAGCACTACTACTTGAGAGTCTATAATCTATAAGGGATAAAAGCTGCTCTTTAAGAAATCCCCAGTTCTCGTGCATTTC
>JAXGOY010000016.1:0-3876 GCA_040767225.1 Candidatus Dojkabacteria bacterium | reverse complement strand
TAAATGTTGTTGTTGATTCTGTTCCTGTACATGCTCCACTCCATTGATATGTATATGGAGAATTTCCATTTGTTACTGTTGTTCCTAATACAGTAGAAGTACCTTGTGTTATCTGAGTAGATCCTGCTGTAATTGTTACTGTTGGTACATTATCTACTACTGTAATTGTAAATGTTTGTTCATCACTCTTATTTCCTGCTTTATCATATGCATAGTAAGTAACTTCATACTGTCCTGCTGGTATTATACTTAGGTCTACTGTTGTAATAGGTTTTCCTTTCCAAGTTTCTATTTGTCCTTTTATTACACCCATTAATTTAAATTGATTATCTGTTGTAAGATTAGATGAATCTGTATTAATACATATTTCACTTGTTGTTAGAGTATTTGTTATATCTTTTCCTATACCACATACTTTTAATAGTTCATAATTATCTGTTAATGAAACAGTAGAGGTTGGGAATAGTTCTCCTTCTGTTAATGTAATATCTGAATGATCTGATATGGATGGAGCTGTACTATCTAATGTTACTTTTCTAGCTGTTGTCCATTCTCCTATATTTCCAGCTTTATCTACTGCTCTTACTTGCCACCAGATCTGGATTTTTCTCTCCTTCTATTTTTACAATATTTTCTGTTGTTATTTCGAAATTATGTACTGGTTTTTCAATTATGTATCCTCCTTTACTATTAAAACTGCTTAGTTTGTAATATGTTTCTGGGTTTAATTGTGAATCTGTAATTGTTTTTATTGCTAGTATTGCATCTGTTCTATGTTTTCTTAATGTATGCCCATCAAAAGATATTAATTCAGGTCTATCAAGATGTTTTTTAAATATTGATGCTAGTTTATTAGTGTCTCTTTGCTCATTATCAGTTAGAAATTTTAATCTTAGTTTACATGAGTTAGAGGGTATTGGTATTGCATATCCATCTTTATTAGTTATAGGTTTTTCATCTTTATATTTATAATAGTCATAAATTATATTTCCTTTTTCATCAGTAGTAGTTTTAAAGAGTTTTGCTCTTTCTGTCTCAGAGATTCCTTTTGTATTAACTTTTGGGATGTATAGTTTATTATCTTTATCCTTAACAAATAGTTGCTTATTTGCAAATAATAGTGGATCATTTTGTCCATATATTAATGAGTTTTTACTTAGAATAGCTGAGTTATATATTGGTATTTCTGATTCATCTATTGGTCCTGTAGAATGTACTTCTATGTCTGTTACAAATGGAAGTGGTAAATCTATTATTTCTTCTTCTGTTTTAATATCTGTATCTATATCTGGTATTACTTCTGCTGTATACATATGAGTATATATTAGCAAATAATTAGAAAAGAAAAAAAGTTCAATAGTTTTCTTTTTCTAGTTATTTTGTTACTATTTACAATTATTAAAAATATAGTTAATATAGATAGTAGGAAAAATTATTTAAGTAATTTAATGTATGAGTGATGTAGCAGGTACTAGTAAGAAAGGTATATGGATAGGCCTTGTTATTGGTGTTTTGTTTTTAGGTGGAGGATATTTACTTTGGAGAGTTAATCAAGAAGATACAGTAGCTCCTACAGATAGTGATGCTAGTGAAGAAGAATGTGAATTGAGATGTTTGCCAGGTGCGGCTTGTGTTGCAAGGGATGCCAATGGTAACTGTGCGGAAGATGAGGCTGGAATTTGTTATTTGCCTGGTGATACTAGAACAGGATGTTGTGCTTATGAAAAAGTTTGTAATGTTACTGCATACTATATTACCTATATAGCAGGAGAAGGAGGTAGTGTTACAAATGCTGGACAAAATAATGTAGTTCCTGGTGGAAGCATTAGTTCAACAGCAACTCCAAAGACAGGATATAAATTTGTTAAATGGAGTGATGGGAAGACAACAGCAACAAGAACAGATACTAATGTCCAGGCAAGTGCAACATATACTGCCACTTTTGAAATCCTTGCTGCCGAGAAGGTGACGTTAACATATATTGCAGGTAGTGGTGGTACGATTACAGGAGCAGCTACTCAGACAATAGATAAGGGAGCAAGTGGTACTGCTGTAACAGCAACTCCAAATGCAGGATATACTTTTGAAAAATGGAGTGATGGGAATACAACAGCAACCAGAACAGATACAAATGTCCAGGTAAGTGCAACATATACTGCAACATTTAAATCTACAAATGTAGTACCAAAAACAGGGATCTTCGATGATACAGGAAATACAATTGCTCTCGGTGTTGTATTTCTAATAATGGGTTTGGAATGGACATGGGTATCTACTTTACCAATGAAGGCATACAATGCTATTTCTTTTACTACTAGTAAAATTAAAGAGGATAGAGAGAGTAAAAGAGTACAGAGAAGAAGAAATAGGTTAGAGAGGAGAATAAAATAGGAATAAATAAATGCTGATTAAAGGGTCCTACCTTATTTCATATTAGTGCAACCAAATGGAGAAAGCAATTAAAATTGAGTTTTATGCTTATTCCTTTAGAGATATTAATACGGAGAAACTCCTATAAACAAATATTGTTGACGGCAGAGTCTATTTTACTTCAAATTTCCAAATTTTAGAAGTATAATGACAACAAGAATGAAGTCATTACTATCTAATATATTGCATAAGCAAGTCATAAGTATGAGTAAAACAATTTTTAAGACTATCCAATATCCTATTCAAACGTTAATAGATGACATAGACCATGGTAAGATTGCTTTACCAGATATACAAAGACCTTTTGTTTGGAATACCACCAAGGTAAGAGATTTTGTTTGATTCTATTTATAGAGGGTACCCAGTAGGTTACCTACTCTTTTGGGAAAATGTTACTGATAAAAACAGGAAGGATATTGGTACTGATACTAAAGAAAGTAGTCCTAAGAATCTAATTATCGACGGCCAGCAAAGACTAACAGCACTTTTCTCGACTATTAAGGGTATTCCAATAATAGATGAAAATTACAAAGAGAAAAGAATCAAAATTGCTTTTAATCCGTTGCAGGAGAAGTTCGAAGTTTCAAATGCAGCTACGGATAAAGATGTTGAATACATAACAGATATTAGCATACTATTTAAGTCTGATTTTAGTGAATATCGTTTTATTAATGAATATATAAGTAAACTAAAGGAAAATCAGGAAGTAACATCTGCCATGGAAGAGAAGGTTTCAGAAAATATTACTCATCTTAGATCAATACTTGGTTACGATTTTACAATCTTAGAAATTGCAGAGAACATTGATGAGGAAACTGTCGCAAATATCTTTGTAAGAGTTAATAGTAAAGGTGTTGTATTAAAGCAATCGGACTTTGTTTTAACACTTCTTTCGGTTTTCTGGGAAGAAGGGAGAAAGAAAATTGAAGAATTTTCAATGCAAAGCACGAATCCAAATCTTAAAGACTTAAAGTTTTCATCTTTCAATCATTTAATGGATGTAAAAGCTGGGGAAATACTTAGAGCTATTGTTGGATATGGCTTCCAAAGAGGAAGAATGAGAGATGTTTATTCTCTGTTAAGGGGCAGAGATTTTGAAACTCGAGAATATAATGAAAAGCTAAAGAAGGAAAGACTTGCTCAACTTGAGAAGTTTGTTTCAAACGGCTTAGATAATACAACATGGCATGATTATATAAATCTTATTCAATCACTTGGTTTTAAGCATAAAGACCTTATTACATCAAGAACTAATTTCTTTTATTCTTATGCATTCTATTTAATTGGAAAGTACAAATATAATATAGAGTTTCATAAGCTTGATAGAATAATCTCCCGATGGTTTTTAATGTCTGCTTTGAAATCCAGATATTCAGGTTCTTCAGAATCTGTGTTTGAAAGTGATTTAGCCCTTGTTAGAAATATTAAGACAGGTGATGAGTTTAT
>JAXGOY010000015.1:0-5609 GCA_040767225.1 Candidatus Dojkabacteria bacterium | reverse complement strand
TATTCTATCACAAAAGTATTTTACCTTTTAGCTGAAGTCTTTGAATTAGTATTGCTTGAGTAACTTAATAATGATAGGACATATAAGTTTGGATTCTAGAAGAAGACAAAAGAATCAGTATGAAAAATGAAGAGATATTTCATTTCTGATATACTTATTACATTAATTTCATTTGCTATAATATCTAAATGGATTCTGTTATTAACTATTATGAGAATTTAAGTCAGGAAGAAGGAAGATTATTTGCAGATAATAAACATAAAACTGAATTTATTCTTACTACAGACTATATTGATAAATATCTTCAAAAAGGAATGAGAATCTTAGAGCTTGGTGCTGGTACTGGTGCATACTCTTTGTATTATGCAAAACAAGGCTATCAAGTTGATGCACTAGAACCTGTTGAAAAGAATTTGAATATTCTTAAATCGAAGATAGAGAAGGGAATGAATATTAATCCTGTCCTTGGCAATGCCTTAGATTTATCAATATATGAAAAGGACACTTTTGATATGGTTTTATGTTTAGGACCAATGTATCACTTAGATGGAGAAAAAAGGGATAAATGCTTAGAAGAGGCTTTAAGAGTTACAAAGCCACAGGGTTTAATATACTTAGCATATATCTCAAATAATTTTACTTTTGTAAAATGTGTTAAGAAGTTTGATAACTATGTAGAGAAATATAAAGAAGAGATACAAGATGGTTTTAGACTAGTTGATAGCCAAAAAGTATTTACATTTATGTATCCAGAAGAGATGGAGAAACTTGTTAGTAAATATGATTTAGAAAAATTACATCATTTAACAACAGATGGTATTAGCAGTTTGATAATGGAGAGATTAAATAATATGCCAGAGAGTGAATTTAAGGTGTGGATAGAGTACTTAAGAAGCACTGCAGAAAGGGAGGATCAGTTAGGCTATGGGGAGCATTTGTTGTATATTGCTAGAAAGAAAGTATAGTTTAAACATTGTTTCTTAAATAGGTAGGAATTTGATTTATAATCTAAATTAAAAAACATTATTATGTCTAAAAGTAATATAGATTTATCAATGTTATCCTCTATTAAAGATGATAGATATATATCTTTGAAAGATTGTTTAAAGGATATTGATTTAGATAAATATGAAATACCAGTATGTTTAGGTAGAGATAGTAACAAGAATATTGTTTTTAAAGATTTGGTAGATATTAAAAGTATATTGATGAGTGGTATGACACACTCAGGTAAATCTGTTTTTATTAATTCATTCATCAATACCATTCTTCTTTCTAAAACAGCAGAAGAAGTTAAATTTATAATGATAGACTTAAACTTGGGTAGAATTATATACGCTTATGATGGAATAGGACATCTTCAATTTCTCATAGTTACTGACTCCTAGATGGAAACACTCCAAAAGGTACTTACATGATGTGAAAAGTGAAGAAGAAAGAATTTAAAAAGAAACCATATGTAGTTATTGTAGTAGATGAATTCTCTGATTTAATTCATATAATAGATAGTAGTTATTCAATAATAGAAAAAATTGCTAGGAGTGGTAGTGAGGTTGGAGGTATGTATATATTTGTTATCCTCTTCATCTCGTACTAAGGAAGATTTCTAAATGTAGAAGAAATGTATTAAGAATATGGAATCTGTACAACTGAAGAAGATTCTAAAATGTTATAGGTAAGTTAAGGCTAAGTTATTAGGTAATGGAGATATGATATTTGGAAGATCTTAAGTATTGGCGAGAAGATAAGGTAAAACACTGTTTATATCTACCATAAGATACGAGAGCTCTGTTGTTAAAAAACTGACAAAAGTGTTGCTTGTATGCAAATCCTGAGTGTATGGAGTGTTTATTTAGATTAATTGTACTGATGATAATTGTAAATACATACTAAAGAATAAAGGAAAGCAAAAGAGTTATTATCCGATAATAAAAAATTTAATAGAGTCAGGTAGGGATATCTCAAACTTGAAGGAAAAATTTAATATGGATGCTATGAGTGATAACATTTTTAAACGAGTTTTGGGATGATGAATTAGAGAACTTTCCTTATGTATATAAAGGATAGAAGAAGAAATAGAGAAGAATAGGAATGTAGATACTACATTCTTACACAAAAGGAATTACAATGTCTGCATTACACTGCAATGAGATTAAAGAAAGATAATAGATAAATATGCTTAGAAGAACATTAGAGGGTATTAAGAATACTAAGTAGTATGATCTCAAGACACAGAGGTATAGATTTAGATAAGGTAAATAGTACGAAAAATTAGTAGAATTGTTAAGAGAGGAAGAAGAAACAGTGTAAATACCAGAAGAATATTTGAATATTCAAAAATTAGAATAATATAAAAGGATATTCCACTCTCGTTATGGGTCATAGAAAAAATGATTAAAGAATTTCCTAGACTAGTAAAAAATTTAGTATTACCGATTGTGCCTTTAGTAAAAGTTTTAAGAAGAAGGAAAGTCAAGTCCCGTTTGAGTTGAGAGGCATGCTATTTATAAGAATGTTGAAAAGATATTTTTTGAAGAAATAAATTTTGTAGTGATTTGTTGATAAAATCGAGTAGCTTGATATTCCTAAATCATCTTGGCAAAATACCGAATGCTCAAGTGTATCCACAGGAAGTATTTTAATGCGCTTAAAAATGCAACTAATCTTGCAATGCAGCTTTAGTATTGGTATTGATCCCATATGGGATTGTCGAGGGCAACTTATTTCATATAGTTCCTCCAATTGATATGCTAGGAAACGATGACCCACAAGGGAGGAACCGAATATTTATAGATTTGCCTGGAATGAGTTTTATTTTTTGAAATTAAATGTGTTGAATATGAGATGATAAAAATTTGTTTCTGTTAAAGGTCTAGAAATACATCTCTTAGCAAAGGTTTTCGTTATTGGAATTGTACTTCTTCTCGTTCTTTATCCTATTATTTACATAATAGTAGTTTGCTAAGACATTAAGGATTTAGGAGACAAATCGGATAGAGATTTAACTAACTCTTACTTTAGCTGTTCCACATAAGGATTCTACCTTCAGGCAAAGTGTGAAAATCCTCAACACGACGATTTTTCATCCACTGGGCGCCTGCCGGAACTTTCACTTTTAGGGTGAAAATAAGCAATTTCAGGAAGAATTTCTGAGTATAGTTAATTGGGTTTATAGTAAACATTGGAATATGGCAGGATGGACAGGCTCGAATGCAACCTTTGCAGTGACAGTGCAAAGCTCTAACCAATTGAGCTACCACCCCAATATATATAACAAAGTATATCAAAGGTACCCTAAAATATCAATTTAAGAAAGGTTTATCCTCCTTTTTTAAAAAGTAATATAGCTTCATAACGCTCCCATCCAGATCTATCACCATCAATAAGTATAGAAGCAGAATACCCATTGAGTTTAGTTTATTTATATATACTCATCAATATGTTTACAATACCAATTATCAAAATCAAAATCATGAATGTATCTTAAATATGACTCTTCCCTTAAGTTATAAAAAGATTCTGCCATAGCATGTCAGATGAATCTTAAATCACTACTCTATATACAGGAATATTAACAATAGAGTTGAATGGAGGAGCACCTAAAGTATCTGCAAACATCTTATACTTTTCTAATTCAGGATACCTTGTAACATTAATATTTGGATCTTTATTATTAAATCCATAAATAATCGGATGAGGATATACCATAGATGTATCTGGAACCATTACTATACTCCCATTTCTATATTTAAGAGTAATGTTTTGCTCTATACCACCGAAGGGTTTCTTTCTATTGTATATTCTCCAAACTTCTCTCCTTCTATCATATTTTACAAATGCTCTTGCCAGATTGTTTTTAATAATTTCTTCTTTAGGCTGTAAACCAATCATGGTTTCAACTGTTTGTCCATTTTGAACAACATTACTGTGGAATTACTCAGCCTTCACACTGTTGAGGATATGATCTCTCATCTACATTGTTATACCTTAACCTTTCCTTCCATCTCATTTACTCTCTATCTATTGTAGGGGCAAGCATTCTACATGGCATACACCATGGTGCCCAGAAATCTACAAGTGCTAATCATCACTTTCAAGTACCTCTTTTTGAGGTGTCGAATTATCATCATTAACTTGTATTTCCATGATATTAATATTTTTAATTTAAATATATCCATGAAATATCTTTATTCATAGAGTATAATTATATATGAAAAGATTAAAATTGACTAATAATAATCAGGATGAAGTTATAGAAGAAGCAATTAAGGTATTAAATGAAGGTGGCCTTATAGTCTATCCAACTGAAACATGCTATGGTCTTGGTGCTGATGCTACAAATCCTAGAGCATTATCTAAACTACTTGCATACAAAACATTTAGAGGCTCTAAACCAATATCAATTGCTGTAAGTGATATTGATATGGCAAGAAAATATGTACATTTAAATGAAATGGCAGAGAATATTTATAATAATTATCTTCCTGGACCAATTACGGTAATTTCGCAAAGTACAGGAGTACTTAAACCACCAGTTGTATCAAAACAGGGGACAACAGGAGTAAGAATACCTGATTACAAATTCACATTAAAAATGATAAAGGAGTTTAACAGACCTATTACAGCTACCTCTGCTAATGTATCATACAGACCTCATCCATATAGCATAGATCAGCTTCTTAAAGAGCTCCCTCTTAAGAGTCAGTCATTAATTGATTTATACATAGACGATGGTCAGCTTCCTAAAAACTCTCCATCTACAATACTTGATACAACACTAAATACCTTAACTATACTTAGAGAAGGAAAGATTAGTTTTGAGAATGCAGTAAAGAAAAGTACTCTCCTTGAAGAGAGGATAACAAAGACTGCGAAGCAGACAAGTGAATTTGGGCAGTGGTTTACAAAAGAGTATCTTAAAGATTTAGATGGGAGTGTAGTAGTAGCATTAAGTGGGGAGTTAGGAGCTGGTAAGACACAGTTTACAAAAGGTATAGGGAAGGGGCTTGGAAGTAAGGATATTGTAAACTCCCCTACATATACAATAATTAATGAGTATAAATATGATGGGAATATTCTTGCACATATGGACACATGGAGACTGGATAGTGAAGAGGAGTTTAATAGGTCAGGTCTTATGGAGCATTTAGAGAAAGGAAGAATTGTTGTTATTGAATGGGCTGATAAGTTTTATCAAGAGATAGAAAAGATTTGTTCTGATAGAAATATACCCATGTATAAAATATCTTTTGAGTATATATCTTTAGAAGAAAGAAGAATTACAATATATGGTACTAACTAAAGAAAAGTTAAAAGAAAAACCTTTAATACTGGGAATTGACACAAGCTGTGATGATACATCTGTTGCACTTCTTCGTGGTCGTGAGGTCATATCTTCTCAACTGTCTTCTCAGATAGAACTTCATTCAGAATTTGGTGGTGTAGTACCTGATTTAGCAAAGAGACTGCATGAAGAAAATATTGAGGGGGTATATATGAAAGCATTAGGGAATAATCCTGGTATGATTCATAATGTTGATTATATTGCAGTAACCATAGGTCCTGGTCTTGCTATTGATTTAGACGTAGGCATTAAATATGCAAAGGAG
>JAXGOY010000014.1:0-9778 GCA_040767225.1 Candidatus Dojkabacteria bacterium | reverse complement strand
ACTTCTGAACATCACATGGGATGGAGAAAAGCTGTATTATGACTACAATTCTCCCTTTGATTTGATAGTAAAATTGAATGAAAGTACAGACTGGGGTGGAAGATGGGACTCGAACCCACAACCCCTGGTGCCACAAACCAGTGCTCTAACCAATTGAGCTACATCCACCATATATAATGTAATTATACTTAATTATTAATAATAATACTATATTAAATATAGTATAATAACAATAAATTATGGAAAAAGAACAAACATCAGAATATCAATATACAAAATATGAATTGATACCACCCATATATACATCTCCTAAATTAGTAGAACAATTCCCTAAAGAAATATATCTTTATGAAAATATACCACTACAATATTATTCACAATCAGAAACAGTAAAAATGTGTTTAAAACCATATTATAGACACCCAAAAGGATGTCCAAACTTTCATATTAAAAAAGGATGTCCTCCTGATGTATTAAATATATCACAACAATATGATACAGAACATATAAATATGATACTGCTTAAATTCCCATTTGAGCAGTATATATCTGCTAAATCACAAATACATCCACAATGGCCACTACGTGAACTTGCAAACCCCAGACACTGGCAAGGTCATTTAAGAAGTACACTAAGAGGATATTGGGATATTATTAAAGATGAATATCCCTCCTCCACCCTTATAACCAGTCCTGAAGCAATGGGTATAAATATACAAGATACACTTGAGTGTATGAATATACATATGGTTTGGTGCAAAGAGAATGAGAAGGGAGAGATAATATCTGTTCCTGAGTATATTTACAATGTATGTATGTTTGGAGAGGAAGAGTATAATTAAATAACATATTTAAATTATTAATAATATTTTAATATGTATCTCTTTTTACCTGGAAATACAAAAGATCATAAACAGTGGTGTGAATCCCTTATGAATGCATTTGAAGGTAATAACACTATGCTTTACTATGATCATTGGAAGGGAGAAGGCAATATCCAATGGGATGTAGAATTAGAAAAGATAAAGGATTTGAATTTAACAGAACCTATTAATGTAGTAGGAAAAAGTGCAGGATGTATATTAGGAATGAAAGCTCAAAGATTAGGATATATTAAAGTAAATAAATTTGTATTTATTGGATTTCCATATAACTGGGCATTGTACAGAGGAGATAATGTAGATGAACTATTAGATAATTTAATAACCCCTACTCTCTTTATACAAAAACCATATGATCCTGTAATAGGGTATGAGCAGTTAAAAGAGATAATTGATAAAAAGGGATTAAATGTATCAATTATTAAATATCAAAGACCTATGGAAGTAGATAACAACCATAGTTATGAGGATATACAATATCTTAAAAAGTGATAGAATCATTTGTAGGTTAATATATTATATTTAATTTATTATAAATAAATATATGACAGAGAGTCAGATAAATAGTTCAGAAGGAGTAAAGAAACCTTCAAGTAATACTATACTCTATGTAATTATAGGGCACTTGTAGTATGTATTATTGCTATGAGTGTTAATTGTGGTATGTTCTCTACTAAAGAGGGTTCTGATTTAGAGAATGAAGAAGAGCAAAGAGCAGATGAATATATAGAGGTTGATGCAACTACTTTAGGATATGAATTTAGTCAAAATTATGATACTGCAGTAAGAAAATATTTAAATAAAAATGTTAAAATTACTGATGGATATTTTTATGAGATTGAAGAAGATTTAGATCTTAGTAATGGCGAAGTTTTAGGGCATCATATTCTTATTTTTAATAAAACGGATATGGATTCGGTTGATACTGAGAGTGAAGTTTGTAATGGTTCTTATTCAAGACAAATAAAATGCTATCCAAGTAACGAAAATGATTTACAAGGTTATAAAAAGGGTGACAAAATAACAATACAGGGGAAAGTAACTTCGTATGAAACAATAGAAGGCATATCTGTAGAGAGTTGTGATGTTTTATAACCTTATTTGAGATTATTGGGAAGAGGTTTCTTAATATTAAATCTCTTCCCAAATAATGACTTATTTACAATATCTTTAATTTCTTTCTTATTAATATTTCCTTCTATCCATATATGAGGAGGTATATTAATCATCTCTTCTAAATATTTCTGTATATCTTCTATTACAATAGCTTTAGCAGCTTTAACAGACTTATTATCATTAAATATCTCTTTATCTTCAATAAGAGAAGAAGCATCAGACTCTGCTAAATCACTACTAAACTTAATACTCCTTGGAAAAATAAATCTACTAATTGCATCATCAAACCATTCTCTTCCTTTCTTAGTTTGTAGAAAGTGAAAAGTGTAATCATATATAACAGCATACAGTTCATTTAAAGTATCTAACACTTTACTTCCTTCTGTTGTAAAACTAAATCCAGAAATATCATAGTAAAAAGAAAGATCTCTTACCCTAAATGGTGAAAAACCATATATTAAACTCTTCTTTTCTCTTAATATGTCAAATGCTAACCATGAAAAAAGTTTACCAGTAAGAAATTGTATGACATCAAGTTTGTAATCAATCTTTTCCTCAGCATTATTAAAATACAGAAATGAGAAGGAAACTCCACTAGCCCTATCATCCTTAAAGCAACCTACTTTCCATCTATTTTTAAGTATAGGTTTCTTTGGTATATCTTTTACTCCATAAGGGATTTTCTTTGATATTGACTCTAATTTACTTTTAACTCTGCTGCTCATTTCACCTTTAGCTTGAACAGCAAATACACAATTACCTGTTACAAATCTACTATTAAAATATTTTTCTAAATCATTAATATTAATTCTCTTTATATCCTCTTCTTCGCCTAATATATTGTATGTAAATTCCTCTTGTTCATTGTTAAAAAGGAATATTAAACTTTGAAGGAAAGAATCTTTCTCTTTCTTTAATTTTCTACTTTTTTCAGCAAGTATAATGCCCTTTCTTTCTCAATTTGAGATGCAAATTTCTTCTTTGGAAATTCTAATATACTCTCTACTCTTTCCATAGCTCTCATATATCCCTTCTGATTAGTATATGATGTGATATATATGTTCTTTTTTGTAGTACTTGCATTTATATCTAAAGAAGGTCTTGTCTTATTCCCCTGCTCAAACTTATCTATTTCTTCTTTTGTTTTAAATGTACTGTTGGGATTAAGCAGCATATGTTCCAAGAAGTGTGCAGTACCTTTAGGTACATTTTCTTTTGTTTCAAATGAGGTACCTGCTTTAAAAAGTATTGCAAAATCAAAATCTACTGTTGCTGGATTATCTAAGTATAGTACTTTAATACCATTTTCTGTTTCATATACATTGTATGTAATGTTGTGATATCTATTCTTGAATCTGTATTTTAGTTTCATCAGTTGATTTTATCATATTAATATGGAAAATTCTTGATGAATAGAGTACACTTGATAAGTTTACATACCATTATTAATTCTATCTCTTACTTAATGTCAAAAAAGAAAAAACCTACATTTAAAGATTATATTAGTGTTGCAAAATGGTCTGTATCTGCTAATTGGAAAATGTCCCCTTCTCTTACGATTATTAACTTCCTTGCAACAATATATAGTAATCTGTCTGGATTAATATACACATATATAACGGCAAGATTAATAGATCAGATAATTGAACTTGTACAAACACCACAGCCTGACATTAAAACAATATATCCTATGATAGTTTTGCTGGGAGGTGTTGAGTTTTTTAATGCAGGAATGATTGCACTTAATAGCTATGCTGCAAGAGTAAGAAGAAGAATATATGGTCCATACTTCTCAAAGCTTTATTATGAAAAAGTATACTCTCTTGGTGTACAAACAAATCAACTTCCAGATATTTCAAATAAAAGAAGATTGACAGAGGAATGGATGTATGAGATTGCAGACTTAAACACAAATATTGTAAGAATAGTTGCATCAATAATTAGGGGAATAATAGCGGCTTCAATTATTTTTTCATTTTCTAGAACTCTTGGTATAGCTATGATATTAATAGCCATAATTTCATATCTACAAAACAGACATTATTTCTTGAAAGATTTTAAATGGCAGACATCAGATAAGAATATTCAAGAGAGAAGAAAAGTAGGAAGAATCGGTTATCAATTGTCAGATCCCTTATCAATAGGAGAGATATCCATAGTTGGTGCATTTAAATATTTAGATAGTAAGTATATAAACTTTTATAATTACTATAACAATGAAATTAAAAAGATTGTACGGCAGGATTCAATTACAACATTTCTGGTTGATATTCTTAATGTATTTGCTGTGATAGGAGGATGTTTGCAAGTATTTAAAATGGCAATTGAAAGAGAGATTTCCATAGGTGATACAACATTTTTTGTAAGTTCAATTAGTAATTTTTACAGTAGTATGAAGAATATGACAGCAGAGCTGGTTTTGTTTCTTGATTCTGTTACAAAAGGGAAACAGGTAGTAGAGTTCTTTAACTTACAGCCTCTTGTTAGTGATGGTAGTGTAAAGCTAGAAAGATTAGTTACTCCACCTTCTATTGATGTAAATAATATTACATTTCGCTATCCTGGATCACATAGAGATATTTTTAAGAATTTCTCAATGAAGATAGAGAGTGGACAGAAGGTAGCAATTGTTGGAGAAAATGGTGCTGGAAAATCAACACTAGTAAAATTGCTTTGTCGAATGTACGATCCTCAAGAAGGCAAAATTTTAATAAATGGAATAGATTTAAAAGAATTATCTATTAATGATTGGTATAAAAATGTAGGTACACTGTTTCAGGATTTTAATTTTTATAGCTCTCTTACAGTTGAAGAGAATATATATATTGGGAAGTCTGTTAAGGAAATTGATAGGAAAAAGATTGTAGCATCTGCAAAGAATGCTGAAGCACATGAATTTATTATGAAATACAAAAAGAAATACAATACTGTTATGAGTGAAGATTTTAAAGATGGTGTAAAGCCAAGTCATGGACAGAAACAAAAAATTGCTATTGCGAGGTTTTTTTATAGAGATACACCTCTTGTTATTTTTGATGAGCCTACTTCATCAATTGATGCTGATTCAGAGTTTAGGATATTTAATAGGATATATAAATTCTTTAATAAAAAGACTGTAATAATTATTTCACATAGATTTTCTACTGTAAGAAAAGCAGATGTTATTTTTGTTATAAAGGATGGGAAATTAATAGAGAAAGGAAGTCATAGAGAGTTAATGGAAGAAAGGAAAGCTACTTTAGAACTTTACTGTTCAGGCAGTGAGGGTAAAGATTAATATGTATAAGTGGAGTGTTATACCAAATTAAAAAGCCTTGTATCAAGTAGGTTCTCAATACAAAATAGGAAACAATTATATTTTAATTATTAATAAAAAGTATGGGTAAAAAGACATCACTTATTATAAGAAACATAGTTCTTGTGGTATTACTTTTAGTGGCTGGTATATTTGCTCGTAAAAAGTGGTATGAAAGTCATCCTGAGATTAATGTGAAGAGATGTACGAAATGTATGGAAGAGTTAAGAATGCTACGACAGAAGAATAACAAAATAATTGCCAAAGTAGATCAAGAGATGAACATGGAAAAGTGTATATGAGATTATCTCAAGAGTAAAGGTTATTCAGATAACATTAACTGTTTACAAAACTATTCTTATTCTGTTTGTCAGGATACAAGAAGGTATAATGCAGAAATTGATGGGGAATACAAGTGTAGAAAAAAGAAAGAGATGCAAAATTGAAAGCGGAGGGATACAAAGAGGAGGGAACAAAAGAAATGGTTTGTGTAATTGGATGTTTTGGTGAGGAGTAATAAGCACTTTACTATTAGAAGGGAATGACTTTATTTTAAAGAGAATTTTAGCATATATTATGTTTTATAATATACAAAAAGTTACAAATTCCTGTATAATTAGGTATGGATATTGAGAAAGGTAGGACATTTAGTCTTGAGAATACTGCCTTCTCAGACCAATATTTTGAAGATTCCTTTAAAAGAGTCTCAGAGTTTGTTTCTTCAAATAAAGATTTCAATATATATGATTTAGATAAGAATATAGACCCTGTTCTTCTTAAAGGATTAGGAGATATATTAGAGAAATCAGCAGAAATAAACATAAATGCTGATATGTCTGATGATGAACTTGATAAATTGAATGACAAGATTTTTGAAGATATTAAAAATTGGGATCTTCCTAAACGAGAGGTATTAAATGTAACACTTGTTAGTAAAATTCTTAATAATATGGAGTATACATTTAAAAATATGAACCCTACTCTCTTAAAAGAAGAGTTGTATAAACGAAATTATACATATGATTTATTGTGGGTATGGTTTGCATTAAATAGACAGAAGCAAAGGGGTATAAAAAGGGATATTTGATATTTGGGAAATATTTAAGTATATTTTAGATATATAAATTTTTATATAAAATATATGCAAACAATTGCAATTGTTGTTCTGATTGTATTAGGTATAATTGCTATTTTTGTTATTAATCTTAACAATGCCCTTGTTAAGATGAAACAAACAATAAGTGAGGCAACTGCTGATATTGAGACATTCCTTAAACAAAGGTATGACTTGATTCCTAATCTTGTTGAAACTGTAAAGGGTTATGCAAAACATGAGAAAGATTTATTTGAGAATGTTACTAAGCTGCGAACTGAAGCAATGAATGCTAAATCTACTGATGAGAAATTAAAACTTGACAAACAGCTGCAAGATAATATTACAAAGATATTTGCAGTTGCAGAGAACTACCCGGAATTAAAAGCAAATGAGAACTTCCTTAATCTTCAAGCTAATTTAAAAGATATGGAGGAAGAGATTCAAAAGGCAAGAAGGTTTTACAATGGCACTGTAAGAGATTTCAATACAAAGATACAGGTATTTCCAAACAATATTTTTGCAAAAATGCTTGGGTTTAGTGAGTTTCCTTTCTTTGAAGCTAGTGAGGAAGAAAAGCAAAATGTTCAGGTCAAATTTTAAAGAGGTATATATGAAAAAACTTCTTAAATTATTCCTTTTCCTAGGGGTATTTTTGCTTTGTACACCTGTTTTTGCTCAAAGTGAGGATAGAATACTTGAGTACAAAAGTAATATTGAGGTAAGTAAAAGTACTGATATACATGTTATTGAAACAATAACATTTCAACCTAATATCTTTCTTGAAAGGCACGGTATTGAATGGTCAATTCCATATGTATATTCTACTTCAGCATTTAGAAGACCTACTCAGCTTAGTATTAATAGTGTTATTTATTATCCACGAAGTAATATCCAAAATAGTATAGAGAATAAATATACAAGAAGTGATGAAAATGGATGGGCAAAGCTTAGAATTGGAGATCCTAATATTGTTATTAATGAGCCATATATCTATGTTATTGATTACAGTATGAAATATACAGGAGTTTCATACTTTGATACTCATGATGAGCTGTATCTTAATATTATTGGTCCAGGCTGGAATTTTCCAATTGATAATGCGTATGCTACCTTAACCCTTCCAGGGGATATCACTGAAGCTGTATGTTATACTGGCCCTGATGGGTCTAAAGAGCAAAATTGTACATATGAAATTAATGGAAATACTTTAACTGTAAAGCCTAATGGGACATTAAACAGCTATGAAGGATATACAGTTGCTGTTAAACTTCCTAAGGGGACTTTTGATGATACAAAAGCTCAGCAGAGAAAAGATATGATTATTGCTAATATAGGGATTTTAATACCTGTTCCTGTAGGTGTTATTCTTTTTGTACTTCTTAAGGATTTCCGAAAGGGTAAAAAGTATACAGTAATTCCACAGTACAAACCTCTTAAAGACTTTGATGTTCTTAGCAGCTCCTTGCTTATTAAAGATTCACTGAAAGAGAATAACAAGGCGGTATCTGCTCTGCTTATAGAAATGGCTGTTAAGGGATACTGTAAGATACGAGAGTATGAGAATAAAAAGTATGAATTTGTTAAACAAAAGGATTTTGATAACGAAAGTGAGCATGCAAAAACAATTATGAATAAACTATTTGCAAAGGGTGATACTGTGAAAATGAGTGAGCTATCAGGATTTTCCAATGCTACAACAATAGCATTTTCTCAGGTTAGAAGTTTTTTGAAAGATAATGGCTATATATCATCAAGTAAAAAGAATATAAAGCATATGGTAACTGCAATTTCCTTAATATCATTATTCTTCCTTATTCAGTCCCTACCTATATTTATTTCATCAGCATCAATTGGTACTTTTCTTGGTATTCTTGTTTCTTTAATTCTTCTTGTTATCTTTAGTGCAGGAATTAATATTAGAACTGATAAAGGGAATGAGGCTTATGCATATTTAATGGGTTTGAGAATGTATATTGATACTGCAGAAGATGAGAGAATTAAATTCCATAATGATCCTAAAAAGTATAAAGGTATTTTTGAAACGCTTCTTCCATATGCAATGATATTTAATTTAGAGAAGAAATGGGCAAAGGTGTTTGAAGATTTGTATACTACTCCACCACAGTGGTATGAAGGAAGAATGGATAGATTTAGCACATATGTCTTTGTAGATTCAATCTCTGATTTTAATAGAAAGGTATATGCTTCATCACTCCCTCCATCTTCATCATACAGTAGTTCAAGAGGTTTTAGGTCAGGTGGTTGGAGTTCAGGAAGTTCTGGTTTTGGTGGAGGTGGCTCTTCTGGTGGAGGTGGGGGCGGCTCTTCTGGTGGTGCATGGTAAATAATATAGCAGATTAGAAAAATGGGTATATTTGATTTTTTTACAGGTGGATCTAAGATTTCTACTACCTCATTTGAGCAGCTTAGGAGTAAGATTGTAAAATTAAGAGAACAGGATTTATACCCATATACATTTAACTTGCCTGAAGCTATTTCCTTTCCTTTTGATTTTTGGGATGAGTTGATAAAGATATACAAAAAGACAAACAGTGATGGACTTGAAAGAGCATTTTCAGTATTCTGGGCAGATGGAGAGATTATTCTTACAGAAGTTAAAACAGGCTCTGATAGAATGGTTAAAAGCGGTGGCTCAATCCAAGTTAAATACTCACAGCATCCTACTAAAAAGGAATATGCAAGAAAAGAGCTTTTAGTAGATGGAAAGGTATTAAAGAAAAGAGATGTGTATTACAAAAATATACCTAAAACATTAACAGTTCAGTATTTATTTAATATTCACACTCATCCTAAGCATATAGATGAGAATGGTGGTGTGTATTATAACTTCTTTTCAGCTCAGGATATTAAGTCATGGATATCATCAAAAGCAATTATGACAGGGCTTGTAACTGATGGATTATGGATATTGATAAGAAGTGATAAAACAAGAAAGGATATTGAGAATCTTGTTGATAGTCAAATTACCCCTGAATTTCTAGAAGAGAACTTGCATATTGGAGTATATAGAGCAGAATTTAATAAGAAGGCATATAGATATAAATTTTTGTCCGATAAGTAACTTACTTTACTGTAACAGATTTTGCAAGATTTCTTGGTTTATCAATACTATTCCCAAGAGAAAGTGCTAAATAGTATGATATTAACTGGAAAGGAATTACATTTGCAACAGCTTTTAGCTCATTGCTTTGTGCAACAGGAATAAAGTAATTAAAAGAGTTTTCTTTAGCAAATTTACCATCCCCTACTCCAATTGTTAATGCTCCTCTTGCTTTTACTTCATATGTTGCAGATATCATATCTTTGTAATTTGTATCATCTGAAATAATAGAAATAACAGGTGTACCTTTTTCAATCAATGCAATTACA
>JAXGOY010000013.1:0-14644 GCA_040767225.1 Candidatus Dojkabacteria bacterium | reverse complement strand
CAATGAGAGATTAGAGTTTCTTGGTGATGCTGTACTAGAACTTATTGTTTCAGATTATCTGTTTAATAAATTCCCTGATAGACCAGAGGGTGATCTTACAAGTTTTAGATCTGCATTAGTTAAAACAGAAAGTTTAGCAGATACAGCTAAAAAGCTGGGAGTAGGAGAAAGCCTTTTGCTCTCTAGGGGTGAAGAAGATACAGGAGGAAGAACAAAAGACTATCTATTAGCCAATACTTTTGAAGCAATTATTGGAGCTATATATATTGATCAAGGATATGAGAAATGTAAAGAGTTTGTATATACACATTTGATACCTAAACTTAATGATATTATTAAAAACAGGTCTGATATTGATAATAAAACTAGAATTCAAGAAATTACTCAAGCTAGATATAAGGTTACACCTGTGTATGAAGTAATCCATGAAGAGGGACCTGATCATAATAAAAAATTTACTATTGTAGTTAAGATTAATAATAAAGTAATAGGTAAAGGAGTAGGGAAGAGTAAACAAAAAGCACAAGAGCAAGCAGCTCTTAGTGGCATTAAATATCTTGAAAAGGAAAATTGATTACTTGAATATTAATATATCTTCTGTTAAAATATTCTGCTATGTTAAAAATAAGATTAAAAAGAATAGGAAGAAGAGGACAACCATACTACAGAATAGTTGTTATGGAAAATAAGTCTCCAAGAGATGGGAGGAGTATAGAAGAGATTGGTTTTTATAATCCAAGAACACAGCCTGCTACATTTGAAATAGATAAAGATGCTGCTATTAAATGGCTTTCTTCTGGAGCACAGCCTTCAGATACTATAGCTCAATATTTTGTAAAACTTGGTTTAATTAAACCTTCTAAGAAAGGTTCTGTTAAGCCTAATACAACAAAGAAGGAAAACAAAAAAGAGTAGACTTCACTTTACACTAGATTTTCTGGTAATATTATTTCAATAGGGGTATAATTTACCCAGTAAGATATTAGTTTAAAACACATTAAGATGAAAGAATTACTAGAACATATTGTTAAATCTATAGTTAACCACCCAGAAGATGTCTTCATCGAAGAGAAAGAGAGTGTAGACTTTCCTGGCTTAACAATATTAACAATAAATGTAAACGAGGAAGACAAAGGTGTAATAATAGGAAGAAAAGGGAGAACAATTAACTCAATTAGAGATATTATTACAATTAGTGCAATAAGGAGTAATAAAAGGGTAAGAGTAATACTTAAGGACGATAATAAACCAAATAGAGAAGAAAATCAGGAAGATATGCTTAACGACGAGGTCTAATTAAAGAGTACTCCTTGCTTTTTCTCTAAATATTTCAAGAATATCGCTATGCTCTGTATATGGCTTGAAATTGCTGTAAATACTTGGTTCTTCTTCACTATCAGATATATAATATCCGCTTACTATCATATCAATAGACCAATTGTCTTTTCCATCGTTTTTATTTTTTCTTGATAATTTTACATTTTCCAGTCTTATCATATATGGAGATACATTTTGTGCTTTATCTAAAAAATCTATTACATTACTATATTCTCCTTCATATCCAAGAGGACCAGATACTAAATTTAAAGAATCTGCAGAAGAAAGTTTAGAAATTTGAAGATTTAAAGATTTCGCCAAATTGTCTATATAATATACTAAATCTGACACAAGCAATGTATTAGGAACAACAGTCCTTGAAGTCAGTACATCATCACTTAATTGACTCTCATCTAATTGATCAAGCTGCTTATTTAGTTTATCCAACTGTTCAATCTTTTGATCAATCTCTTTCATTTCATCCATATATTCAAAGGCTGATCTTACCATTGGGATAAATACTGCAAAACAAAGGACAAGAAGTACTATTGAAGATGCAATTGGGATTATAAGGTCAGAGATAGTTAACTTCTTGCTCCCTCTCTTTTCAACTACTTTTTGTAACTCTGCTTTTTTCTTTTTTCAGTTTGTGAAGTAACAAGTGCCATAATTAATCAGCTTTAAAGTTATCTAAAACTAATTTACCATCAAAAGAAAAAGTCGCTCCTGTTTCTGTTTTAGAAAATGACTTTAATTTTATTGTCTCAATATTTTCATTTACAAAAAGATACCACATGCGAGAGAGCTGCTCTAAATTAGGTGCATCTCCTGATATCTTAAAAGATAAATCTTCTGATATCTCCATACTATCATATGTAATACCTTGTATTTTACCCGCCATTTCTCTTAGAAAGGTTATAACCTTTTTATGTGAAAAGCTATTAGCTTTAACTTTTTTATACAGGTTAATTCTATCTAAAATAACATTATTCGCAATTATCTTGTCAGCTTTTTGATTAACAATATTCTCCATATTAGCAAGCTCTTTCTTTTTATCACTAAGCTGATTTTTAGTAATAATGTTAAATCCTACTATGCCAATAGAAACCAATGCTAAAATGATTATGGCTAAAAGAGAGCCAATACTTAATGTTGTTTTTTTCTTAACTTGAATCTCTTCTTCTCTTGTACGAGAGGGAATAAGATTAACACCTTCTTTCCCTTCTTTGATTTGTGCAGCAATAGGTTCTGCTAAGGTTGGAGGGCCTTGTACTTGACTTTCAGCTGAGGGAGTTACCTGTTGATTAGGAATACTATTATTACTAATATTACCAACTGTTTGATTCTGTATATTATTATTCATCCTTTAGTGCTAAACCTACTGCAATAGAGTAGGAACCTCCTGTTTTTGAAATTATATTTTTAAATCTATTGTCTATTGATATATTTAACCATGGATTTGCTATCTGTGCACTAACCCCTAGTGATTTTGATACATACTCTGTTAACCCTGGAAGAAGAGCACCATCTCCATTAAGTAGATACTCCATAGGAGCAGGACTCATTGTTTTATTTTTATAAAACTCAACACCTCTTCTAACTTCTATCATTATAGATTCAACAATAGGGAGTAACGCACTATATATTTTCCCTTCCAAAGCATTAGGAACAAGTCCATACGCTCTTTTAAATTCTTCAGCCCTGTTATAATCAAAATTAAACTTATTTACTATTGCTTGTGTTAGAGAATCTGATCCAATAGGGATACTTTGAGAAAAGACCAATGCTCCATTTGTCATAATACACATGTCTGTACTATTTGCACCAAAATCTAATGTAACACAGTCTTTCTTCTTCATAGCTCTAAACATTGCTCTTCCCATAGCAACAGACTCTGTTTCAATTGCAATAAGGTCAAGATTAGCAAAACTAGCTACATTCATGTATATACTAATTATCTTTTTAGGAGCTGCAACAAGTAGAACCCTTGGAGCATTTTTCTCCTCATTAAAACCAATAGTTACATAACTCATCTGAACTTCATCAACAGATATAGGGAGATACTGTTTGGCTTCATAATATACAGCATTTTTTAATTCCTCTTCCTTTACTCCTGGGAATTCTAAAAATCTTGTAAATACAGAAAATTCTGGTAATGCCATTACCACATATGGATTTTTAATCTTCGAACTATCGTAAAGTTTTTTTAATGCTTCTGCCAATTTCTTCTGGTCTTGTCTTTCTTCGCTGTTAATAACTCCTTTTGGTGTAATCTGCATCCCAAGATTTACAAGCTCAGGTGTTGAGAGAATATTCTTTAATTCTACAGCTTTTACAGTATGTGTTCCGAAATCTACACCCACATGATCTGGTAACTTTGCCATTGCTTTGGACAGTTTAAATTATCACTAATATATAATAGCAGAAATTGGATAATGTTCAAAATCCTATATATTATGGCTTAACACCAATCTCAACAGCTTTTACTGTACTTTTTCTTCCAAAGAACTTTTCAGCTATTACTCCATATTTAGGGTGATAATCTATTACTAATACTGGATATGTAAGCTTTTCTTCAACTCTTAAATATCTATTAATTACAATACCAACACCCTCTTTATATGAAGAACTTAATCCTCCATTAATATATACACCATCAATAATCCCATCTTTAGGTCTTTCATCATCTATAGTTATTACTCCATCAGCTAATATATATCCATGGACTATATCATATCCTAAACTAGTAGAAGACATATTTTCCCCCTTCTGTACAATTACATCATCTTTAACAACAAATATTTATCCGTTTTTATTACTTAATTGATTATCACTTGTATTCTTTAATGGTGTCTCAATGGTTAGTTTACCTCCAACAAATATTAGAGATCTGTTATCACAAATTACATCACCTTTACATTAAGGATACTCCAGTATACTCAAACATACAGTATGGCTGGTTATTACATATACCCTTAAGAGAACCAAAAAGATCTGGTGATTCAGGCGATACTACCTCTTCTAAATTATCAATATTCTTTTTGTTCATCTCATATTCCTTCTTCAAGTAATCATAATATCCTTCTGTTGATTTATAACCAAGATATCTAGTAACGTTATAGCTCTTCGTTCTGTTACTCCTCTCCAAAGGTTCAGGAGGTTTCATCATTTTTTTTCTCCCCATAGCTCACTTGAATAATCAGAATTTCCAAACTGTAAGCCAGGATTCTCTGAGGTATGGCAATGGTTGTCCTTCTTCTGTTGCTACGAAATTTTTCGTAGAAAAATATGTTCCCTCTGCAGAGTAGGCCAATCCTCCTGCAGTTGCAAACCAATCTGCAATATTTATACTTATCTTCGATGTAGAAAAATTACCTGCATCATCAAATACAGTAAGATGAATATCAAACAAACCAGTTGTATTTTGCCCCATATCTATATATATTGAATGGCTACTTGATAAGGACAACGAATCAGAATCGCTTTAAAAGCCCAGTCACCATTAATTTTCCTATCATCAGCCTCTGCAGTGGGCCAGCCCCGGAATAAATGGGTTAGGATTATGAAATGTCAAAACACTACCCGGGTCTAATAATGCTATTTCATTGTCAGGATCATTAGAAAGCAACTCTATGGGTCTAAGAATGCTCCTCCCGTTGTATATATATTTCCGACAACTGCATACAAATTTCTATCATCCCTAACATTCCAGTGTACTTCTAATTTATCATCATTAGAAGTTCCAAATGCAAATGCTTCTATATATGGTCATATTCTATCAATAGTCCATGTCTGTCCTGTATAACTCCAATCATAATTTTGTATTCTCTTTATATCTAAGTTGATTATCTTTCCAATATGGAGACAAATTACTATGTCCATAATACTTAAAATTCTCGCTCAGAAATTTTGATAATCTATATTATAGTTGTCGTACGGTGTAAAACTAAACTTGTACTTCATTAAATATATATTATATTTCCCCTCTGCGGCAGGATCTTCAAACAAATTACCTTCTTTATCAGAAAAATGCAAATCAAACACCATTGTTAAATTTTTTCCATCAGTACTTGCCTCCTCTGGTTTTGTTGGAATTATAACTTGTACCATTTCTTTTCCATTAGGCACTAATATAAAGAATAACATATATATATCTGGAGTATTAAGTGTTGTAGCCTTTGTCCAATATATACTTGTACCTTCATAACTTGGAACATAAGCCTTCCATCTGACCCATCACGCCTTAACATAAATCCCCAAGAATCATTTGCTGATGCTTTTGGCAAAGCATTTTTTTCTGAAAGGTATACTGGTGTTCCTAATTCTCCTGAATATTTTTGTTCTCTAAACCATACAAACAACCCTTCAATATCACCTACACCATTTCATCTCGGTATCCTGCTTCCATTCTTATAGGAGATAATGGATCATTTAAATCACCTTGATTGGGTATATTCTTGTTATCCCCAGTATGTGTTAGACTTAAAAATCAAAATCATTAGGATCTGCTTCTTCCCCATTTATAACTAAACTTTCTGTCGGTTGCTCTGATGGTACTTCATGATCATCCTCATCCTCTGATGGTTTAACATCACAATCATTTGTACATTCTCTAAAATCATTTAATATTAAATTAGCACTCCCTGTATTCGCTAATGGTGAAGGACATTGTTTTAAACAACTTGGACAGTAACATGTACGGTATGTCATATCACACTTTGATATATAGTGGGAGCATTATAACCATTCCTACATGAAGGTGTTTTTTCAAGAGGAACTTGCCCATATCCTAAATTTGTATCGTTATACCCACTACTTAGACAAGTAGGTGGGTACAAATACTACAATAACAGTTTCTAGTTTGAGATTCACTACACATATTTATACAACTATATGAAAGAATAACTATCTCCTGTATTTGTCTCTGTTGTTCCAGTTGGACAGCTGGCTGGTGTACATGCAGAGACACAATAACAAGATCTATTTAAATACTTCCCACACTCATTAGAACATCCATATACTCCATATGTACCATGTGTACCATCTGAAGATGTACCAGCAGGACAACTAGGAAAGTACAATCCCTAGTACACCAACATTGACTACTTATTGTACCACCACATCCGTCACTACAATCGATTATTCTAGGTTGTCCATATTGAGGAGTATATGTGTTTGTAAATGGTGGTTCACACTTACAACTTGTTGCAGGTGTACATTGCCAATTTGCTGCCTTAATTTCAATACTACCAGTAACTTTACTACATACTCCTGTTAATAAATTAAATGAACCACCACCGATCCTTTTGTTATTGAAAAACCACTAAATGCATATCCTGCTTTAGTACATGTCTGGGCAGACGATGCTCTACCATAGTCAACATAATGACTTCCTGAGTGAACAACTACCCCCATTCCCATCAACTGAAACAAGATAATAAATAACATCCCAAATTGGCTCCTATTGTTATATTCTGTGTTACAGAATGACATACTCCTCTGACTGGATCAAAAGAACTACCGCCCCAGGTGTTATTGTAAAATCTGAAATATATATCTGTTCTCATACATGACTGTGCTAGCGATGGTGAACCGGAATTAACATTATGAGTCAGGAGAACATGTTCCTCCTGTACCATCCACAGTTACTTTATATGACTGGTTAATCGTCCAGTTGGCTTGTATTGTCATATCGCCTGTCACTTTAGAACATACACCTGTTGATGAATTAAATGTTCCTCCACAAGACCCTGGTGTTATCGTAAAACCACTAAATGTATACCCCGATCTGCTACATGTTACTGGACCAGAAGCTGCACCACCCGATATCTTTTGCGATGCTGGAGAGCAAGTACCACCATTTCCAGCAGATGATACTGTCCATGTACAAGAAGCTGCACCAATTAAACAGCATCCCTTCCATCCTCCACTACCAGTACAACCCTTATATGATTCATCAACACATTGATCTGGCGGTTTAAAAGGCCAATTTTGAGAACACGGAGAAGCACATTGGTAAGTACACCCAGCATATATTTTTGGGGAATTAGAAGTTAAAAATAGAAAAGTAAGAAAGATTCCAACAACATACAGGATAATACAAAATCTTATATTATTGTGAGTGCACTTGTTCTCCATATTCTTTTAAAATCTAATTTTGAAAATTTAACTTTCTATTAATAGCCATCTAAATTTCTTTTAATATTAATTTATTATTGGTTTTAACTCCTAATTCAATTGTTTGTATTATATATCTACTTCCAAAGAACTCCTCTCCTAATATCCCATATTTAGGATGCAAATCTATAGCTAATAATGGAAATTTTAATCTGTCTTCTAATCTTAAATACCTATTAAATAATATGCTCTTATCATCATTACTTTTTGAAGATTGCAACCCTCCATTAACATATACACCATCTATGATTGGATCTGTATTATGGTCTCTTTTATAAGATTCATCCCCTATAATAATCTGCCCGTCTGCTAATATATATCCATTTACCTTATCATATTTAAAAGAAGTATTATTAGAAGCATCGCCCCCTTCTAAAATCTTTACATCCACACTCACAACAAATATACACCCATTCTTTGCGCTTAAACTGTCACTCCCAGCAGAATTCTTTAATGGTGGATTTATTGTTAAATCACCATTTATAAACATTAATGTCTTTTTATACATGCGAGATTAGTATCTATACTAACACCTCCAGGACTCTTAAAAACACAATATTCATTCAAACAATAATTACTAACTGCAGTAGAACTAGAAAATGACATAACATCCATTATCTCCTGTACACTATCTCCTAAATTCTTTTTATTCTTCTCATATGAATCCAAAAGTAGAGTGTAGTAGCCATCTTCTTCTACCATTTATGCCATTGAATCTTAGGCTATAACTATCTAAAGGACTACTAGGTTTAAAGTTTATCAATCCACCCGTCTCCCCATCTCACTTGTTAAATTAACATCAGGTGGAATTAAACCTGGATTATTTCCATACCCGCTTGAAATTGGAAGTATATTCGCCCATATTACATCCTTTAAATCTTTTACTGTAAAAGATGCTTGCCCTCTGCCAGGTATGCTAATCCTCCTGATGCTTTACCATCAAATCATTTAGATCTTGTTTTATTTCTTTACTTTGAGCTATATTCCCTGCATCATCAAATACAGTAATAAAGAAAGAGAGAGTTCTGTACCTCAGGATTTACATTTAATGTTACACTTCCGCTATGTTCTTTCCCATCAATGTTTGGATTAACTTGAAAAAGGAAACACCCATATTATTAAGTATTCCTATTTTATCTTCCTCAACCCCATTTATTCTCTGAATTTGAAAAGTAATAGGGTCATGAAGAGAAACATCTATTTTCCCCGTACTTACAGTAATAGTCTTGACATCATCACCAGATGTAAAGATATTTCCAACGATTGCATATAAATTCCTATCATCGGAGACTTCCCATGATAATGTTATACTATTATCTAAAACAGTCTTATTTATTTCTTTTAAAGTTGGAACTGTTCTGTCAATTGTCCAAGTTTTGTCAGTTAGAAACCAGTCTCTTGCATATAACTGGCTCTGTTCAGGCTTGTATCTTAACTGATTGGGTTGCCAATATGGTAATAAAGTAGTCTCTCCTGAATATTTAAACTGAGGTGTCCAATAATTCCCATACTCTATATTATAGTTATCATATGGTGTAAAACTAAACTTGTCTAAACCCATTAAATATATTCTGTACAACCCTTCTGATACATTATCACTAAATAACTCTCCATTATTATCAGAAAATCTTAAACTAAATTCCATTGATACTGTATTACCTGACTCTATAATATCACCTATTATTGTAACCTCTACCATCTTCCCACCATTTGGCCCATCTATTGAAAATACTTTGCCACTTGTATCTTTCTTCGTCCAAAACACATTCCCACTATTATAACTAGGTACATATGGTTGCCAGACACTTCCCACTCTTCTTAACATAAATCCCCAACTATCCTTTGCTGATGCTTTAGGATCTGCTGTTTCTGATAAGAATATTGGGGTACCTAACTCTCCTGTATATTGTTCTCCTCTAAACCATACAAACATCCCCTCTATATCACTTGCTCCATTTGTATCTTCATATTCAGCCTTCATTTTGACTGGTTGATTAAATGGATCATTCAAAGTTCCAAGCCAAGCAGTCTCTACTAGTCTATCCCCTGTATGAGTAATACTACTAAAGCCATAATGGTTTGCATATTCTGCTGGATCTTTGACTATTGTAAGCCTTTCCGTTGGCTGAGGAGAGTCTATCTCATAACAATCATCTTGATTCTCTGGTGGTTTAACACTACAATCATTTGTACATTCCCTAAAATCATTTAATATTAATTTAGGATCACCTGTATTAAGAAGTGGAGCAGGACACTGCTTTAAGCAACTATAACAGTAACAGGTACGGTATGTCATATCACATTTTGTTTGATTATCAGAAGCTCCCTGTCCATTTCTACATGATGGAGTTAAATTATTAGGTACTTGTCCATAACCTAAATCTGTTTCACTATATTCACTATCTTGACAAGAAGCTGGTGTACAGATATTACAATAACAGTTTCTAGTTTGGGATTGACTACACTCATTTGTACAACTGTATGTATCATAATGATCTCCTGTGTTTGTCTCTGTTGTTCCAGCAGGGCAACTAGTTGGAGTACATGCACTAGTACACCAACAAGTACTACTTGCAGTACCTTCACAGCCATCATCACATTCTATTGTTTTTGATCCATATGATGTTTCAGTACTAGATAATGGAGAACAACTACAACTAGTAGCAGGAGTACATGGAGGACTTGGAGGACTCCCTGGACTACAACAACCGAGTTGATGAGGATCTATATCATTAAGACAATTCGGTTCTGAATAATAAAAGACTGGTGATTCCCCATGGCAATCACTATCACTCCCCCAGCAGTCAAAATCCCACCAATTCTCAACTTTCATACATCTCCAAGGGTAGAGTTTAATCCAATCCCCTGCACCCAAAGTCCCACTATCATCACAATACCAACCTTCATCACAAACATACCCTTCTACTCTCTTAGGTATTCCTATACCTAAAAAAATAATAAATATTAATATACATATTCCTAATACAAACCTCTTATTCATTTAACAATATACTATCTAATATTAATTTCTCTAACGATTCATTTACATACTCATCTATACTCTTATCTAACTGTAATTCCTCTATATTATCTAGATTATTACATAATGTCTTCCATTGTACAGAATCTCCATTACAATACTCTCTCATACTATCTATATCTACCCTCCTACCATATGGAATGTATATAAAAATACCATTATATGATTTGTCCAATGGTATTTCTGATATATTCTCCTTGGTAATATGTACACTCCTTAAATCATTTATATTATTGTTATTAAAATAATCATATGTAAATCCTTCAGTATTAACTACTAACTCTCTTTCCTTACCATTTATTATTATCTCTAATGTAAGAAACACACCATTGTCAGTACTATGAATATCTTTTATCCGTACTTTTGTGAAAGTAATTATTCCAACAACATTATTTTCTACCCATTTTTCATTCTCCTGTGTATAATATCCTGCTTTTTCTATCTGAGCTATCTCTCTAGTTCTTACATTAAACAAATGAATCCCTTTATCAGCCAATTTATTCCGTATATCTAATGTAATCTCGTCTTCTAGTATCTTTGGTGTTATACTTTCTAATTCATATCTAAATGGAATCTTATATTTATACTTAAGATTTACTTCTACAGGAACAAGCATTTCTGAATGAAGCTCTGGATCATTTATATGTAATAACTTAGTACTATCACATATCTTAATATCTTTTATCTCTGAATTATCATTTATTACTAATGAAAGAGAAAGACATACCTCTTCATTATTTAAATACTCTATTGATTTAAGAAAACCATTACATTTAATTACTACACCATTATCTTCTTCTTTAAGTAAACATATCTCGGCAAGGTCACTATACTTATCTATGTTATACATATTCCAATTTAATGGAAACCCTTTTATTAAAAAGTAAGTAAGAGGAAGAATAATTATAACCAGAAAAACGAGTAGGATAATATTAAGTTTTCTTTTACTGACTGTTACCTCCAAATCTCTTTTAATATTAATTTATATATTACGGTCTAACTCCAACCTCTATAGATTGTAATATGATATCTGAACCAAATAAAGACCTAGAAAGAACACCATACTTAGAATTCTGTTTTACAACCAATACAGGAAATCTCAATCTATCAGCTAATTTTAAACTCCTTTTTATAACAACACCCTCCTCACTTAAAGAATGAATACCACCATCTATATATATACCATCATAAATACTATCTCTCCTTCTTCTTGTTGAATTTCTATCCATCCATCAGCTAATATATATGCATTAATCTCATCATATTCCATTGTACTTCCTGAAACTCCATATCCATTACCAATAGTAACATTACCCTTTACAACAAATATACATGCATTCTTTTGTACATTTTCATTAGCAATTTTCCCAGCTATAGTTAAATCCTCTTTAACAAAGAATACTCCGTCTATCACATTTGAAATTCTTCTTTACAGACAGGTCGCCATCAGCCTCTACAGAAGCTATTTCATTCTGTCTATACCACTACCAAGAGTAGACAACTTATCTTGTAATGTATCGAAATCTCCCAAATCTTTAAGATTAGGGATATATGTTTTTCTTCTATCAAAATACCCTTTATATGTTTGATAATATCCATTCTTAGGATCCTCAACATTATATGGTCTTAGCATATATGAAAAGGTATCTATGCTCTTAACAGGTGAAGTAGGTAGCCCAATGCTTCCAATTCCAACTAACTCAGTAGATATATCAGCATGATTGTAGTTAATGTTTTTCAATAATAACTTGTCGTCCCACCCATCAGGCTTGTCATTTTGATTAATTTCCACATTTATATTCTTTGAATAAAGAAGACCCCCATGAGTAATAATCCAATCACTTAAGTTAAATGACTTCTCCCGATACTCCAACATTTCCTCCCTTATCAAATACTGTAATATAAAAATATATTTTCCTTGTCCAACATCACGCAAAATTTAAAATTGCACTTCCACAACCCGCTTCCTTCATGTATTTTTAAAAGGTAGTAATTAGCGCCCTCATTAAGTGAACCTACAATATCGGTATGTTCCCCATTAACCTTAGGTTGAAAAGGTACATTCTTATCTACTTTTCCTCCACCATTGTGAATATTTGATAGTGTTATTCCATCTCCTGGAATATTTAATCCCTCCGTTTTATATAAGTTAATCACCAAATCACTAAACTCATTATCAGATAAATCAGTATCTCCTATAAACTCCCAGCGAATATCTAATCCTGTTCTAACACTTTCAGATGGAGTAATCATTAAATTAACACCTGGAATATCAAAGTTTAGATTCCAATCTTTTCCACTATCAACCCATTGATCATAATATCTTATTCTTTCATTAGTTATCCATCTATTCTTTATTGCATTTTTTACAACATCAGAATAGTTTTCATAATTATCATACGGAGTAAAACCAAAAGTATCATTACCCATCATCCATATGTTATATTTTCCTTCATCAGGTAATTTAGGAAGAAGAATTTCTCCACTGCTCTTAAAGCTAATACTAAATTTCACCACAATTTTTTTCCCACTATTAGCAGGAGTGATGGAATACAAAAGAACTTTTGCAGTTTTTTGACCACTAGAAGCTGGTACAGAGAATATAGTTTTTCCATCAATAATTTCTACATCACTATATGATTTAGCCTGCTTCCACACATCAGTTGCACTATCGCCAGAACCTGAGATTGCTGGAATATACGGAATCCAGCTATCTGTATTAAGGTCGTGATACAGTAGAAAACCAAATTCTGAATTATTTTTTGCTCCATATTTATTAGGAGTAACACTACTATCTAAGTCTATAAACTTAGGTGTAACAGGTTTAATAGCACTTTTACTAAACCAGATATATGCAGATTCAATAGGGTAATCTGTATCAGAGAATGTTGCTTCAAAATAAAACAAATCCTCTTCATTTTGGTATCTAATACCAGAGTAGGGCATAAAGTCATTTACGGTATCATCTGAAATAGTTCCGTTTTCTTTGTATGTTCCTGACCCCGTATGTGTATCTGAAGTAAAGGAGAGTGTAGTAGGAACTAATTCTGGATGTATATTCAAACTAACTGTCGGTTGATTACTCAAAATCTCATAACAATCTGCATATTTTGTTTCAGGATTCTCACAAGTACTTCTATCTTCACATGAGGTAATATTATCAAAGAAGTACTCTGATACATCATGTGGGGGATTTACAGGAGAAGATGATACCAAAGGGTTAGGACATAAAGGAGAGCATCTCACACAGCATTTACAGCTACTACATGTCCCAGGTTGATCTTCATATTCACCTCCACACCCATCACATATACAAGAACTACTTCCTTCACATTCTTCTCCACTATCTATCGTACCATCACCGCAATATGGCCCACTAGGTTCACTACAAGCATCTGCACCACAAGAATAGTGATAACAATATCGCCCACATTTATAGGTATATGGATAACATTTCCCAGGGCAGTTACTATAATCATAACAAGGAGAACCAACTGGGAAAGGCGAACCTATATTATCAATACGAGGGCAATCCTTACTATAAACCACTTCTACATAAACAAAGCTAATTAAAAACAAACTTACAACACAAGCTAACGAAGAAATCAATTTCTTAAATAAAGGTGCTTTATATATACTATTTTTATAACATATATTATTTATCCAATTTTCTCTTACCCCAACTGTACCTTTCTTACCCTTTCTCCTATTTATGAAAAAGTCCTGATTGTTTAGTTTAATTTTCATAACAATTTTTACTTAATTATCTCTATACTCCATTTAGTAATATCTCTCTTAATAGCACACTCATCATTATCATTAAAAAGACTCTTTAATATACAAACAGAATACTCCCTTAAATACCTGAAATCATTATCCACCCTATATTGGACAACAATATATACAGGTTGTAGATATTCTAAAGTTGTAAAATCAAAACTTCCCTTACTTTTATCTAATTCATATATAAATTTCGCATTCTCTATACTCTCAAAATACTCCTGGAAATTTTGAGCCATACCTCTTATAACATACTTCCCTTCTTCAGAAGAAACTTCATAAAATACAACAGGAAATTTGTAATATACATACTTTCCTTCTTTCGTAATA
>JAXGOY010000012.1:0-15010 GCA_040767225.1 Candidatus Dojkabacteria bacterium | reverse complement strand
TGAAATACCATTAGCTGATGGTAGAGTAATTTCTTTTGAAGATTTTAATCTTAACTCTCTTGTTCGATATCCCACTATATACTCCAAGGACAGGGTTGCAATAAGGAAATCAATAACACAGTTAAATGAGGAAGAAAATGAACAAATTAAAACCTTTATATATTCCTCTTCCATAAATGATGCAGTTTCATCTCTTAAAGGAAGTAGTACAAAAGCAGAAATAGTAAAAACACCAGGTGGAAATTTTACATATGACCATGCAGTTAAACTTAATGGATGGCTTTTACAATGGAATGGTGATGCAATACCTGTTGTAGAAAACACCGAAGAAACAAAAACCAATGATGAAGAAATTGTTAAGGATCAAGAGGAGAAATTATCAATTGGAAAAATAATTTCACTTGGTCTTGCTGATTCTGTTAACCCTTGCGCACTATCTATACTTGCTCTTGTTTTAATTTCAATTATCACTTACAACCCTGGAAAGAGAAAAGATATTCTTTTTGCAGGTCTTTCTTTTATCTTAGCTGTAATTATTATGTATCTGCTGTATGGTGTTTTAATTATTAAAGCATTTCAAGCAGTACAATCAATTACAGCTATAAGAGAGTTTTTATTTAATAAAATAGGAATAAACTTAATTCTTGGTATATTTGCAAGCATTTTTGGTGTACTTGAAATTAAAGATTTCATATCATACAAACCTGGAAGTATTGGTACTGAAATGCCTTTATCACTAAGACCAAAGGTAAGTAAAATAATTGCTAAAGTAACATCTCCACTTGCTGCATTTGGAGTAGGATTATTTGTTACATTATTCTTACTTCCATGTACAATAGGGCCGTATATAATTCTAGGAGGTCTTCTTTCTAGTGGGAGTTTAATAAATGCTGTTCCATCTCTTCTTCTTTATAACCTTATCTTTATTCTTCCTATGCTTGCAGTTGTATTAGCTGTCTACTTTGGGACAAAAAAGATTGAAGATGTAACTAACTGGAAAGACAAGAATGTAAGATATATGCACTTAGTTGCAGGAATTCTTCTTTTATCAATTGGTTTACTAATGATTTTTGGAAAGTTCTAATTATTTTATTTCCAGCAATTCTATCTTAAATATTAACCCTGCATTTCCTGGAATAATACCATTTCCACTTTCTCCATATCCCATTGATGAAGGGATTTTTAACTCTCTAATTTCACCAACCTTCATACCAACAACCCCTTTTTCCCACCCTTCAATTACATAATTATCTCCTAGTGTAAATTCAAAAGGCTGACCTCTGTCATATGAACTATCAAACTTGGTTCCATCACTCAATGTCCCTTCATAATGAACAGAGACAGTATCTCCAACTTGTGCTTCTTGTCCATCTCCCTGTTGAATTGTAGTTATTCCTAGCACATCAAAATCTTCTACATTACTTTCATTCATAGTATCTTCTTTATTTGAATTTAAATTAATAGTTTGTGCATCAGGTAGTGTATCTACCTCTTTGTTTAAAAACACAAAAATTACTACTGCCAGAGCTGATACAACTCCTAATGCAATAGCAACAGGTATAATATTTGTTTCCTTTTTCTCTTTCATATTGCTATATAACTCATTTAACTCTTTTAATATACCAAAAGTTTAATAATATTATCAAATATTTGTTACATTAAAGTGTGTATGTTAGAATTTAGACTATGAATAAAGATAAACTACTGTATTTTGATACAGAAACAACAGATACCCAAAGTAAAGATATCTTACAATTAGCACTCTTAACTGATGACCCTGACATATATCTAAATATGTATTTTAAGCCAGTACAAGAAATCTCTTTTGGTGCAATGGCCATACACAATATCACTCCTGAAGATGTAGAGAATTGCCCAAAGTTTGAAGAAGCTCAAATACCAGAGAAAGGGATTGATAAAGAGTATAAAGGGAGTACGAATCTAAGCGAATATTTAAAGTTTCTTGCAAAAAAATATATATGGGTAGCACACAATGTAGAATTTGATGCAGAGGTGCTTATGAAAAAGGGAATAGAAATAGAAGATATGATTTGTACATTAAAAGTAGCAAGAAATGTTTTAACAACACCAGATGGGAGAGATTTAGAAAGCTACAGACTTCAGTATTTAAGATATTATCTAGGGCTGTATAAAAAGGAAGATAAAAAGCATATTACAGCACATGACGCATTAAGTGATGTATATTTCTTAAGAGATTTATTTAATTACTTCCGTAATAATACAAAATTAAGTATTGAAAATATGATTTTAATAACCAAACAACCCCAAATGATGAGAGAAATGACATTTGGGAAATATATGGGAAAAACTTTTGAAGAGATAGAAAGAGAAGATAGGGAATATTTAGAATGGTTAGCAGAAAGTATGACAGATAAGCCAGATTTACAATGGAATGCAAAACGAGCATTAGACAGCGGACCTAGAAATAGAACTCAACCTCTTTTTTAATTCACTGCGAAGTAGTTCAAGATCTTCTTTTCTATACACAGATATAGCAAGGGAGTTAGGAAACTCTTTTTTAAGCTCCTTCATCCTTTCTTTATGCTGCTCAGTTGAATATATATCTGCTTTTGTAAATAGTACAAATTCAGGTAATGAATAAAGATCCTCTGAGATATTAAGGAATTCTTTTCTCATATCTTTATACACTTTTTTAATATCATCATTTTCAAGACTAATACAATGCACAAGCAGTTTGGCATACTTTGTATGTTTAAGAAATTCAATTCCAAGTCCTTTTCCTTTATGTGCTCCCTCTATTAATCCTGGAAGGTCCATTAGCATATATCCATTCATAACTGCAAGCTGTGGATTAAGTGTTGTAAATTCATAAGGAGCAACTTTGTATTTAGCATTGCTTAGTGCATTAACAATACTTGATTTACCTGCATTAGGAAGTCCTAAAAATATTACATCAGATTTTAAATTAAGTTCAAGTTTTAGCTTTTTTGTTTTTGACTTTTCTCCCTCTGTTCTTGAAAATTTTCCATCTCCAGCTTCTTTCCCCTTAGTGAAAAATTTCCTAATCCTCCTTTCCACCATCTAAAATTTTTACTTTATATCCGCTTTTTGAAATTGTAAGAAATTCAGTTCCATCTTCATTGTATATCTTAGTAACAAGAGGTAAATGTATTTCTATGTCTTCTCCATCTCTGCCTTTTCTTTTGTTTTTCTGACCATTTTCTCCGTCTCCCGCTTTAAATTTGCCTAAAGCTAATAATTTAGCTAGATCATATACATTAGTATCTCCGACAATGTATACATCTCCTCCTTTTCCTCCATCACCACCATCTGCTTTCTTAAATTTATCAAAAGCTATAATTCCATCTCCTCCCTTTCCTGATTGTACTGTAATTTGGCATTTATCAATCATATATTTATTTTACCTTACTTTATCCTATATTGTAACTTTCTTTGACAATATATCCCTACAATGATACTCTAAAAGAGATATTTTAGAGTAGATAATAACTATATGGAGAAAAGGATATCAGTTAAATTTGGAGGACAATCTGGGCAAGGTATTAACCTACTGGGCAAACTTATAAGTAAAGCATTAAAAGAGTCTAATTACCATGTTTTTGGATACAGAGAGTACCCCTCTATTATCAAAGGTGGATTTGCATCATATCAGATTGATTTTGGATCATCTGAAATACTTTCTCCTGAAAAGAAGTGTGATATATTAGCATGTATTGCACAAGAGGCATTAGAAGAATATCTTTTCACAGTTAGCAGCAATGGTGTAATTTTTCATTCAGTAAAAGATTTTGAATTTAGTAAAAAGGCAAAAGAATATATTAACAAAAACAGTATTAAAGTTATATATATTGACTTAAGAAAGATGGCCCAAGAGCAGAAAGCTCCTGCAATAATGGAAAACATGATAATGCTCGGAAGTATATGGAAGGTTTTAGGACAGGACATTAAAACACTAACTGATTCTGTAGTTAAATACTTTTCAAAAAAAGAAGGAATAGACATTGAGGCTGAAAAGAGATGTTTAAATGCAGGATACTCTTTAGAAGAAATTGAAGATGATGAAATAAAGGATGTACCTAAAAGTATTGACAAGAATTGGGAGAAATCATTAATTCTTACAGGAAATCAAGCTGTTGCACTTGGTGCGATTAGTGCAGGATGCAGAGCATATTATGCATACCCTATGACTCCTTCTACCCCCATTTTAGAATTACTTGGTGACACATATATGAAAACAGGTATTCTTGTTAAACAGGCAGAGAGTGAAATAACTGCTGTACAAATGGTACTTGGAAGTATGTATATGGGTGCAAGAGCATTTACAGCAACTTCAGGAGGAGGCTTTGATTTAATGACAGAGAGCATTTCTATGAGTGCAATGACAGAAATTCCTCTTGTGATCGTCCTAGGGCAACGTGCAGGGGCTTCAACAGGTCTTCCTACATGGACAGGTGCATCTGATATAGATGTGGCTGTTCACTCAGGTCATGGAGAGTTCCCAAGGTGTGTACTTGCAGCTAACGACCCAATTGAGAGTTATGAGCTAATTCAAGAGGCATTTAATATTGCAGAAGTATATCAACTTCCTGTAATACTTCTTACAGAAAAACATGTTGCAGAATCTATGTTTAACATCTTAAACCTACCTAAAGCTAAAAAGATAAAAAGAGGACTCTCACAAAATGGAACTAAAAGATATTTAGCAACTAAAAGTGGCATATCTCCGAGATGGCTGCCAATGCCTGGAAGAAAGACATACTTAACAAACAGCGATGAACATAATGAATATGGAGTAAGCAGTGAAAGTGATATTGATACAAAGATTATGACAGAAAAAAGGATGAGAAAAGTTGAAACGCTGTCAAAAACCATTCCTGCTCCTAAGTACTTTGGTGACAAAGATCCTACAATAGTATTTGTTGGAATGGGAAGTGTTAAGAATGCAGTATTAGATGCTATGAAAATTAGCAGGAGAAGAATAGGGTATCTTCATTACAAATACATATACCCTCTTAAATATGAAAAGATTCTTCAGTTTGCAAAAGATGGAGTAAAAATAGTACTGATCGAAAACAACTTTAGTAATGGTTTTGGAAGGTTAATAAAAGAAGAATCCGACTTTTACATTACAAATACATTAAAGAAATATAATGGAAGACCATTTTTTGTAGATGATATTTTAGAATATTTAAAACAATGAAGGTAAGTTTACAAGATTACAATACAGATATTAAAAATACATGGTGCCCTGGATGTGGAAACTTTGCAATTCATATGGCACTTAAAAAAGCTTTAGTTGATTTAGGAAAGCATCCAAGTGAAGTAGTAATGGTGTTTGATATAGGGTGTAATGGGAATGGAGCAGATAAAATTGAAGGGTTCAGAGTAAAGGGTCTTCATGGGAGAGCAATACCTCTTGCTGTTGGTTGTCATCTCGCAAATAGAAAAATGACAGTAATTGCAGATGCTGGAGATGGAGGAGTTTTACATGAGGGAATAGACCATTTAATTCATGCTGTGAGGTCTAACTATGATATCACTTTACTTATTCATAACAATGAGAGCTTTTCTCTTACAACAGGGCAGATAACTGCGACAACAAAGAAGAATAAACCAATGTATGCATTTCCTGATGGTAAAACAGAAGGAGATATTAATATCGGAGAGCTTGTTCTTTCTCTTAATCCCTCTTTTTATGCAAGAGGCTTTTCTGGTGATCCAAATGGGCTTAGCGAAATAATAAAGGCAGGAATAAAGCATAAAGGCTTTAGTGTTATTGAAATAGTTCAGATATGTCCAACATATTCACCAGAGAACAGTTTAGACTTTCTTAAAAGCAAAATGATTAATTTAGTACCAACAGATGATATATCCAAAGCTTTAAAAAGAGTAACAAACAAAGAAAAAATGTATACTGGAGTTATATATCAAAACAAAAAGATAAAAGACTATTACTCCAATCTTAAAAACAGAAAAGATAAAAAGAGTGAACTAGTCAATGAGGTAAAAAATTACAGTATATCTTCAATATTATCTGAGCTTGAATAAAAATGAAAGATGAAATACTATTTCCTAAAAGCATAGCAGTAGTTGGTGTATCAAGTGATAAAAGTAAGATAGGAAGAGTTATTTATGATAATGCACTAAATGGAGGGTATCAAGGAAAAATATATCCTGTTAATCCTAAATATGACAATATTGATGGAGAGAAGTGCTATCCAACAGTAAATGACATAGGTGATCCTATTGATATGGTATGTATCTCGCTCCCTTATCAATTAGTAGAAGGTATAGTAGATGACTGTATTTTAAAAAAAGTTAAGAGTGTAATAATAATTTCTGCTGGTTTTAAAGAAACAGGAAAACAGGGAAAGGAGCTTGAAGAGAGAATAGCTCAAAAGCTAAAGAGTGCTGGTATAAGATTGATTGGCCCTAATACTCTTGGAATTATTAATAATGAGATTAATCTTAACCTTTCATTTGCAAGAAAAAATCCTGGTAGTGGTACTACTGCCTTTATTTCTCAGTCAGGAGCATTTTGTACTGCTATTTTAGATATGGCACTGCGGGATAATATTGGGTTTTCAAAAGTAATATCCATTGGAAACAAAGCTGATATAAATGAGAATGAGTTAATTGAGTATCTGCAGAGAGATAAAAACACAGACTCTATTGCAATATATCTTGAAGAGTTTAGTGATGGTAAAGATTTTGTTGAAATTGCACAAAAGTCAGAAAAACCAATGATAATAATTGCTCCTGGAAGCTCACAACAGGGAAAAGCTGCAATATCATCACATACAGGTTCTCTTGCAAGCTCATATGATACAACTGTTGCTGCGATTCAAAAGGGAAATTTAATAAAGGTAGAAAGTTCTGAAGAGATGTTTGATGCAATAAAAGTGCTTTCTATGAAAAAGATGCCTAAGGGAAGAGGTGTTGCAATTGTAACTAATGGAGGTGGTCCAGGAATAATGGCAACAGACTGTGTAGAAAGGTTTGGTCTTGAATTAGCACAAATAGGGGAGAAAACAAAAGAAAAACTTTCTAAATTTCTCCCAATACAATCAAATATTAATAATCCTGTAGATATTCTTGGTGATGCACTTCTTGATAGATATGAATATGCAATTAAAACACTTCTTGATGATATTTCTGTTAACACCCTTGTTGTAATATTAACGCCACAGCTTGTTACAGATATAGTTGGGGTTGCAAAGGCTATTGCTGATATCCAGAAACAAACTTCAAAACCAATATTCTCATGCTTTTTAGGAGGTAGTGATGTTGAAGATGGTAATAAAATACTTAGAGCGTATGGAATGTATGTATCAAACAATATTGAGGACACAGTAAGACTTATAAGCATGATTACAAACTATGAACTTGCAAGAACAAATAAAAGTATTAGAAGAACATCTGACCTTTTATCTAAAGGAAGATACAGAAAAGCAGTTTTAAATGAATTGAAAGAGGATGAAGTCACTGTTCTTTCTGATGATATTAGTGAAAAAATTGCAAAAGAGGTAGGAATATCACTTCCTAAGCAGATAATTACTGCTAATATAAATGAAGCTATACAGTTTGCAAGTAAAAACTTTCCTGTTGTTATTAAAGCAGTATCAAAAGATTTAACTCATAAAACAGATGTTAGAGGAGTATTTGTAGATATTAGAACAATATCTGAGTTGCAGGAGAAATTTAATATTTTAGCTAGCAATATTGAGAAGGTAACAGGAAGAAAATATCCTGAGATTTTAGTACAAGATGATTGAACCTAAACTTGAGTTTTTTATTGGGTGCAAACAGAAGGTGGTGCAGATATTTATGAAAAGGAAGGAAGGCTTTGGTCACTTAATTGCAATGGACAAGGCGGAGTGTATGCAGAGGTTTATCTCAAGATATTCAGCACATATTAGTTCCTGATATAAAGAATATAACAGAAAGTAAATGCTACAAAGGTTGTAGAAATAATTGATGGATATAAGGGAAAACCTCCACTTCCTAAGCAAGAAGCTTATTGAAATGATAGATAAAGTACAAAGACTTCTTGTTACATACCCCAAATTTACAGCATTGATATGAATCACTAATAATACTAACAGAAAGTAGGGTGGTCATGATTGACTTAAAATATATATTAAGAGTTAACTGTAACAGTCACTTCTTCCCTGTAATCCTCTCTTTGCACAATGCATACCTGTACAGCATTCAAATAATTGTGCAGGTCTCCTGTTGTTAACCACTCTCATCAATCATCTTAGCATAAACATCTGTTTCTTTTGCCATATCATCAATTGCTTTTTGAAAATACAGTTCATTATTAATAAGTGTACCTGTATGAAGATATTTAAAATATCATAGGAAACAATATATCTCCCATATGAACCTAAAAGAAGTTCTTCCTTATGAATGGTTTTTCAGTATGGATTCAATTGTACCTTTACTTTCATCTCTTCACTTCAAATGAGCCATACTTTGATATATCTTTTCATTAACTTTTGAACAGCAATAACTCCTCCAATATTGTTTTGTGACTCAAAAAATTCTTTTAACTGTCCAATACCTGATTTTTGATAAAACAAGGTCATCTCCATACAGAATTGCAAATGGTTCACTCTTTTGTATCAAAGGCTGTGCAGCAAATTGCACTCCACTTCCATATGGAAGTGATCTATTTTAATCTTACACAAACTACATTGCTTTTCAAATATCTCCAAATCTTTTGTATCTATCTACTCTTTGCCTGTATTAACTAAGTGTGTTTCTAAATCAGGTCTACTGTCAAAATAATCCTCAATAGCATTATTACCATATGATGTAATAATTATAATATCAGTAATTCCTCCTTCAATACACTCTTTTACCTGTTCATGAATAATAGGGACTTCTAGAATTGGCAGCATCACCTTAGGAATATTTTTACATGCAGGAAGAAATCTAGTTGAATATCCTGCAGTTGTAATAACAGCTTTTTTTACTTCCATAAAAATACAGTTAATATATTAAATATTTTTCCTCTTATTAGCGGCATTTATAAAACCTAAAAATATTGGGTGTGGAGCTAAAAATCTACTCTTTAGCTCTGGATGATGCTGTGTTCCAATAAAAAATGGATGTAAATTCTTATTAAGCTCAATTGCCTCTACGAGTTTTCCATCAGGACTCTCTCCCGAAATTATCATACCTTTACTCTCAATTAATGAAGAATATTTTGTATTAAACTCATATCTATGCCTGTGTCTTTCCATCACAACAGGAAGAGTATTGTACAACGAATTGGTATATTTTTTATAAAGAGACTCTAGTAAAGTTCCTTTCTTTATTTTACATGGCCATGCTCTGAAGATCTTATCGTACCACCATAATTCTGATGCTTAAGAGCTCTTTTGGTTCTCCATTAAATGAATAACTAAATTCTTTGATTTAGGATTTATTTCCTCTGAATTCGCATCTTTAATACCAAGTACATTTCTACAAAATTCAATAGTTGCCATCTGCATACCATAGCACAACCCTAGATAGGGTATTTTATTTTCTCTTGCTATCTGTGTGCCTTTATCTTTCCCTCTGCACCTCTGCTTCCCCAGCCTTGGGGAACAATTATTCCATCCATTTAGAAGCTCTTTTTGTTTATCTCTATCTTTCTCAAGGAGTCATCAGCAACAATCCGAGTGTATGTTAGGATTATCTTATCTCCCAGCCTGCATGATTAATTGCTTCAAGTACAGATACATATGAGTCTTTAAGACTAAATTTTCCGCTTTTATAATACTTTCCCACAATCCCTATATCCACACTTTTAGAAATCTTCTTCATCTTTTTAGTTTTTGCTTCCCACTCCTTCAGTAATGTTGTTTTTCTTGGTTTAAGGTTTAACTCTTTAATAATATTCTCACCAATATTAGCTTTCTCAAAATTTATTGGTATATCATATATACATGATGCATCAGGAGCAGAAATAATATTCTCTTTCTTAATGAAGCAGTATCTTGATAGTTTATCTCTTCTTACATCATCAATACCTCTTCGGGACCTTGCAATAAGAAAATCTGGACAAATACCGTGACTATTAAGCAGCTGAACAGAAATCTGAACAGGTTTGCTTTTCATCTCACCTAGTGTACCTGGTATAGGAAGATATGAGACATGAATATGTATAACATCCCTTGGATTCTGTATCTTCATTATTTTGTTTGCTTCTAGGAACAAACCATTCCCGACCTCACCAACGGTTCCTCCAATTTCAATAATTGTAATTTCAGAATGAGAATTGTCTGCTACACTTTTAATCCATGTAATTATCTCATCAGGAACATGATAATCAAGACTAACCCATTTCCCATCATATGCTAAAGACCTTTCATCCTTTATTACTTTCTGCAGGACAGCACCACATGTCATAGAGTTAACCCTTGTAAAAGACTCATTAACAAATCTCTCATAACTTCCTATATCCATATCAGTCTCAAAACCATCTTCTAGCACGAATGTCTCCCCATGTTCTAGAGGGTTCATAGTACCAGCATCAACATTAAGATAAGGATCCGCCTTAATCATAGTTATTTTAAAGCCGTAAGACTTGAGGATAAAAGCAATAGAGGATGCGGTTATTCCTTTCCCTATACCAGAAATTACACCCCCAGAAACAAAAATGTACTTGTGCATGTATATGTATTATTTAGGTTATTAAATAGGGTATATTCTTAAATAAAAAAAGTCAACAAATTAATATATTCTCTTTTTATTTGAATTATTCCATTCCTCTATTAGCTTAACAGTATGCTCACTATCTACTCTTATCATTTTTAAATCACTATTATTTCCCTTTTCATCATCAAAACCCATGTTTAGTGCATCTTTATATGTATTTCCAAAATAAACAGTTTTTATCTTTGCCCAGTTTATAGCACCAATACACATCTTACATGGTTGACCTGTTGTATATATCTCGCAATCAGAAAGGTCATAGCTATGTAATTTTCTACATGCCTTCCTTATCACATTCATTTCAGCATGAGCTGTAGCATCATTATCTTTAAGTACACTGTTATGAGCAGATGCAATTATTTTATCTTTTCTTACAATAACAGCACCAAAGGGTCCTCCATGTCCCTTTTTTATACCTTTCTTAGCCTCTTTAATTGCTAACTGCATATATTGATTCATTAAAATTTCCTACTAAAATCAATTCCATCTGCATGAACTATTTTTCCTGTTCTACCTAAATCTTTCTCATATCTTGATGCAAAATCCCTGTACCCTTTAACTCTCTTTATTCTTTGAGGAATAGTATATTTATCAATCATACCTGGTCCTCCTATACACCCTCCAGCACAAGAGAGTATATCAAGAAATTTGTAACTCTTGTATCTTCCATTTTTAAACCCATCAAGGATTTTAATAACATTATCTAATCCATCTGCAACAAGAATATCTTTTTTCTTTAATATCTTGTTGTACTGCAATGTTTCAGAAAGACCACCTGAGAGAGGATATATCTTAGTATAATCGTTATAAAGTTTATCAAATGTCAAACAGTATTTAGAATCAGTAATCTCTTCAGGAATACCTCTTTCCTTAAACAACTCATCAAGTTCTTTAAATGTAAGTACTTCATCAACAGTACCAATCTCCTTTGCTTCAATTTTCTTTGTAGGACAAGGACCAATAAACACAATTTGATAACCCGGAAAATGCTTTTTACAAATTAATGCCATACTTCCCATAGGAGAAGTTACAGGAACTAAATTCTCAACAAGCTCTGGATATTTTGCCCTTATCATATTAACAAGAGTAGGGCAAGGAGAGGCAATCCATGTTCTTTCATCGCCTCTCTCTTTAAGAATCTTGTAATAGTTTACATTAGTCATTTTTGCACCAAATGTAACCTCTACAACCTTTTCAAAACCAAGTGCCCTTAACCTATAAACAATGTTTGGATAATCATAAAGAGCTACAAATGATGGTGCTAACATACATAAATACTTTTTCTCTTTATCAAACTCCATATATACATAATAATAAGTTCAAGCTTTAATTTCAAACATTTGTATGATATATTTTTAAAGTATGAAAGAAGAGAGTATTCAAAAAAATGAGCTACTGCATCTTAATCTTAATTTTGAGACTATTGAGCTTTATGCTCTTTACTCTCTCTCAATACTAATTCCTTTAGTAATAGGGAAACCACAATTACTTGTAGGAAGCTGTGTAAACTTTTTAATCGTATTTACAACATTAAAATATGGAATAAAGAAAACAATTCCTGTACTTCTCCTGCCATCAATTACAGCTACTGCAACTGGTATTCTCTTTGATGGTGCAACTCATTTCTTAATATATGTTATGCCTTTTATAATGATTTCTAATTTTTTACTTTCCTACTTTGTTTCAAAAAGAAAAATATATTCATATATCTTAGGAATACTACTTAAAGGAAGCTTCCTTTTTGTTTCTTACAGTGCAATGAATAAATTAATTGGGCTGCCCTTAGTATTTCTTTCATCAATAACTGTTCAGTACATTACTGCTTTAATTGGAACAACTTTAGCAGTAATACTGTTTAAAATCACAGAAAAAGAATAATAGTATATATAAATAAATTATTAAGTATTTAAAAATGTATTATGATTACACATATTTAATGTATGCTCTTCCTGTTCTTTTAATTTCAATAATCTGTCAAATATGGGTTTCTTCTTCATACAGAAAAAACTCTAAAGTCTCACCAGGAAATGGAATAACAGGAAAAGAAGCTGCAGAAATTATTAGAAGAAAAAATGATTATCCAGTAGATATTGTTGTTCAAGGTCCAAGACTTTCAGACCATTTTGACCCTATGAGAAATGTTGTTGTAATATCTCAAGAATCAGAAAAATCTTCAGTTGCTGATATTGCAGTTGTAGCACATGAATTCGGTCATGTAGACCAGAAATTTTCTGGTTCACTACTTTTTAAATTTAGGAATGCAATAGTTCCTGTTGTAAATATTGGGAGTAGTTTAGGTATTATTTTAATTTTCATTGGTTTACTAATTAACTTAGCAGGTCTTGCAAACTTAGGATTAATCCTTTTTTCAGCTACAACCCTCTTTGCATTTATAACTATCCCTATTGAGCGAGATGCAACAAAAAGAGGCCTTAAGTTCATTGAAGAGTACGACTTAGTACCAAAGGACAAGATTGGAAATGCAAAATCTGTACTTAATGCTGCAAGTATGACATATGTAGCTGGATTAATATCATCAATAGCAAACCTTTTGTATTACTCATCACTAGTTAGAAGGGACAATTAACATTTGAATATATTTGTGTATAATAGCTTAGGGAATTTAATTTACTTAAGCGACTGGGTCATTATTGACAACGAGGAGAAGGTTATCGAGTTATCAGCGGGTGCCTTCAAACTGAATGCACAGTTTAAATAGGGTATACAAACAAACAAAAATACTCTAATGCATTTCCCTAAGAATAATAATATTTTAAAACACTTAAATATGTGCGGTATTTTTGGATATACTGGTAACTCAAATGCCCCTGAAATTATTCATGAAGGGCTTAAACGGCTTGAATACAGAGGATATGACTCATGGGGGATAAGCATAATTGAAAATAACAAGATAAAAACTATTAAAAACATCGGTCATATACCAGAGAGAATAGAAAAGAAATTAAAAGCGAATATCGGTATAGGACACACACGGTGGGCAACACATGGGGGAGTAACAATTACAAATGCTCATCCTCATATTTCATCAGACAAAAGGTTTGTAATTGCACAAAATGGAATTGTAGAAAACTATACCTCTCTAAAAAATTCTCTTTTAAAGAAAGGGTATACCTTTAACACTCAGGTTGATACAGAGGTAATTCTTAAACTAATAGAAGACAATCTTAAAAAGGATAATGATATTAAAAATTCCTTTATACAAGCATTTAAAAAACTAGAAGGAAGAAATACAGTTATTCTTTTAGATAGTAAAACAAAAAAGATATATGCAATAAGAAATGGAAGTCCATTAATACTTGGTGTAAACAAAAATAATATATACTTAGCATCAGACCCCCTTGCATTTAATCATCTTACTAAAAGTATTGTTGAAATTAATAATGGAGAATTAGTTGAAATAGAAAAAGGAAAATTTAGCATATATGATATTTTTAAGGAAAAAGATATAAAAAGAAAAGCTAAAGTTGAAAAACTCCTTAATATTGATATTGATAAAGGACAATATGAACATTACATGCTTAAAGAAATTGTGCAACAGCAGTTTACAATATTAAAAGCAACATCATATTCATTAAAAGAATTAAAACCCTTAATAGAGAGAATTAAAAACTCAAGAAATATATATACAATAGGTGCAGGAACAGCAGGATATGCTGGTGATCAGGTTTCTTACTACTTAAGAAAAATATCAAAAAGAAATGCAATTAGTATTAAAGCATATGAAATAGAATCATATGTTGATATTGTAGGAAAAGATGATGTAGTTATTGCATTTTCTCAAAGTGGAGAAACTGCTGATACACTTGAGGCTGTTGAAACATTTAAAAAGAATGGAGCATATATCTGCAGTGTTATTAATATGCCAGGTTCAACTCTCTCAAGAATGTCAGATATCTTCTTTATGTCTAATGCAGGAAGTGAAATATGCGTAGCTTCAACAAAGGTATTTACATCACAAATATCTTTTGGATATTTACTTGCAAAATCATTAATTAATGAATACTCAGAAGCAAAAAAGGAGCTCTCAATTCTTTCTCAGAACTTAGAAACTTTCTTTAATGAAAAAACATTTAGTAATATTAAAAAGATATCAAAACTATTAAAAAACAAAGAGCACTTCTTTATACTAGGAAAAGGACAGAATTATCATATAGCACAGGAAGGTGCACTTAAGATAAAGGAAATATCATACAAGCACTTTGAAGGATTTGCAGCTGGTGAGCTTAAACATGGTGTAATTGCATTAATTGAGAAAGGAACACCTGTTATCTCAATT
>JAXGOY010000011.1:0-19415 GCA_040767225.1 Candidatus Dojkabacteria bacterium | reverse complement strand
ACAGAGTTTAGAATAATTGGGATACTTTTAGCTGTTGTAATGTTCTTTATCCCTGTTAAATACTTTGATATATGGGGATATACATTAACACAATATGATTTATTTGCCACATTTGCTGTTGTTGTTATGTTTATTATCCTTATCTCCAGTATTGTTAGTAAAGGGGTTGAATTGGATGAAATAGATAGAGCAAAGTGGAAAAAGGAGTAGTTAAATTCTTTTTAATCTTTATCTTTTAAAATTAGATATCTAAATAATATGTTAGGGATATCTAATGAAAAAGATGCTGCTTTTTTTGTTTTTGTTTTTTCTTTCATTTAATACTGTATATGCAGATAGATATTTTCAGGATGAAAATATCATGGATAATAAATATTATGATACCCTGGGTTTTGGAATAGATACGCTTGAAGAAAGCAAGGAATGTCCTAATTGTATTGAGTATAATGCACAGGATGTTGTTGGTGTAAAGACTTCAGATATTGTAGGGAGAGTAAATATAAATGATATTACAACTCCTGATCCTGTATATGGATTGATTAGAGTTCATGGCTTATACGATGAGATTGCACTTCCCCCATACTCTTCTTTGGATTTTATATATTGGTCTTCTAATATGGCTGGTAGTAGTGTAAATATTCCACTTCTTAAAGTTTTTCTTTCAAGAATTAATACATGGGAAGGTGATTTAACTAAAATCTTAGATATTTCTGGAGAGTATGAGACTTTACCTATTAAATATATTGTATGGAATTCAAATAGGAGTGGAGTTGCTAAAACATATGAAGGACCTGGTATAGTAGCTGATCAGGGAGGAGCTGTAAATGGTGTAAAACTGGATACTGTATATGTTAAAAACCCCTTAACTTTTGTTAGATGGGAAGCTGAAGAGATTGAAGAGGGTGTTTTACTAAGGGTATATGTTAAGAATGATTTTGACGGAGTTGTTTATAGTGTTGTTTATACACATCAGCAGTATAGTGAAACGAGACATTTTAGTGCAGGAGAAGAGCATATGTATGAGTATATAGTTAGTATGGATGAGAATAGAGGTTTGGGATATGCAAGTGTATATGTACCATATGATGCAACAGAGTGTGCAGTAAGAGGAGAAAGTATGGAATCAAATTATACAGGGCAATCTGCAATTGTCGGAGGGATGCGTGAAGAGGATGGTCAAACTTTGGCATACATTGGTTCTAGAGTAAAGCCATATGGTATTAGATTTTGTGTAACTAGGATTCCATATACTTTGTATTCTGGTGAGATATGTACTACCTAGACAATAATCGGGAAGAGCATGAAGAGAGTGAAGAGTCGTCAACAATCAAGAGGAGTCTGGTGATAATGAGGAAGAAGGCTTAGAGGTGGTTAATGATGAGAACAGTAATGAGCAAGAGAGTACTGAAATAACTGAGATAAATGAGGGTAGCAAGGAGGAGTTTGGTGAAGTATTAGGTGTTAAGAAACTTCCTTAAAACTGGTGTAGGTATTAATCCTGTTCTTGTCGTATTTCAAATAGTTTGTTACTTACTTAGGAGGTTTGTTTATGAAATTAAATTTTCTGTTCCAAGTTATGTACAAAAAGTTGCTAGAATACTTTCTAAAGAAGGATATGATGTATATCTTGTAGGTGGAGCAATAAGGGATATTGCAATGGGAAAGCAGCCTGATGATTATGATTTAGCAACCAATGCCTGCTGAGCGAGGTTGAGCTGTTCCCAAGATCTGTTTTGACAGGGGCTAAGTTGGGTACAGTAATTGCTTAATAGGGGATGAGCATAAAGAGAACAAAGAGGTTGAGGTTACAACATTTAGAGTGAAGAGGAGTATGTTGATGAAGATGGCCAAGAAATGAATTTATAGATGATATGTATAGAGATTTAGGAAGAAGAGATTTTACTATAAATGTAATGGCAATTGGATTGGTCTCTAGGACAGCTTGATGGTCAAGAGATTGAAAGAGAGTGGGAGAGCATGACCTCTTTGGTAGAATGAGCGATATTGATAAAATCTAATAGAGCAGCTGGTACACCTGTCTGGAGATTTAAAGAAGATGGATCAAGGGCTTTAAAGCATGTAGACTAGCTTCTCAGTTTAATTTTGAGATAGAGGAGGAAACATTTGAGGCTATTAAAGAGTGTATACCAATTGCTAAGCAGTGTTAGGTCTATGGGAAAGACAAGGGATGAGTTATGAAGCTTACCAAAGTCTCCCAAGCCTTCTAAAGGTATTGAGCTTTATGTGGCAGGCAGGTCTTTTGCAGATATTTCTCCCAGAGTTGCTTGAAGGAAGTGGTGTTGAGTGAAGATGTATCACAAGCTGGATACATGTATAATTGCATAGTCTTAAGACATGTGATTGTGCAGAAGATTCTGTAAAACTTGCAGTTCTCAAGATATTGCTAAGCCAAGAACTGATATGTAAATTAGTCACTTCTATGGTCATGATATTTGTTGGGTGTAGGAGATGGTAGATAAAATAATGAGGAGACTGTAAATTTTCAAAGACAGAAACAGAAAGAGTAAAGAAATTAGTTAGAAATCATATGTTTTACTACCCTCATTCTCAGGGAGAATATTCAAAAGAAAGAGATCAAGATGGAGATCTTGCTAGAAGGTTTTTAAATAGAGTTGGGGAGAGAATGTAGAGGATTTATTTAAATTAAGAATAGCTGATGCTACAGCAAATCCTAATAGTCCTTTGGACCCAAAAGAAATTACAGAGCTTCAAAAGCGTATATATCTGAAGTAAGAGCAAAAGATATGGCTCTTGCTGTAACTGATTTAGCAGTAAATGAATGATTTAGAAAAAAATAGGTGTTAAACCGGTCCTTAAATGGGGAAGATTTTGAAGTCTCTTTTAGATATGGTTTCAGAAGATCCTTTAATGAATACAAAAGAGAAGTTATTGGAAGCAGCAAAGAATATGTTGTAATATATTAACAGTAGTTAATTTGTTTTTACTGCCCTGTATGAAACTGAAATTTTAGGAGCAACTAGAACAGTTACAGGTTCATGTTTTTACATTGACACAGGAGAATTTAAGTTCTTAGTTGATTGTGGTGCATTTCAAGGAGGTGATGGAGCTTGAAAGGCTCAATTATGAGCCTTTTCCCTTTGACCTTTAAGCTTAGATGCGGTATTTCTTACACATGCCCATTATGATCACTTTGTGGAAGAATCCTCTTGTAAAGCAGGGGTTTAGAGGAAGAAATAATTTGAACACAGCCGACTAGAGATTTAGCAAGAATAGTTCTTTTAGATTCAGCAAAGTTACAGCAGGAAGAATATGAAAGATGGCAGGCAAGAAGTAAAGATAAAAGGGGAAGGCGTTAATTGCTGGAGGAATGGCATATGAGCAAAGAAAGCTATTATTTACAGAAGATGATGGAGAGAACATTTTTCAATCTCTTTTGATGGTAACCATATGGTTCGTCTGTTAGTGTTAGCAGTGATGTTGAGTTTAGAATGAGAGATGCAGGGCATATCCTTGGGGCTGCAATATTTGAGATTTGGATTAAAACACCAGAAGGAAGAGAAAGAAAGCTGAAGCCAGGAGATTTTAGACAACCAGGGGCAAGAATTGTATAGATCCAGATTTGATTAGAGAGGCAGATTAGTAAAATATGCGAAGCAACATATGGGAATAGACTAATAATAAAAGCAAGGATGAAACTGTATTGGAGTTTTCCTTATTTTAAAACAGGCCAAGAAGAAAAAGCTAATGTTTTAATTCCTTCTTTAAATGAAAGGACACAAGAAATACTTTATGAAATTTAATCTTTTTATTGAGAATAAAATACTAAATAATTTAGAAGCATCTTGATAGTCCAATGGCTTCAAAGGCTACAGAAATATTTAAGCAGTATCCTACCTTTTATGATGAAGATGCCAGAAGACTTTGAAAAAGTATTAACTTTAACTTCCCTGGATTAATTGCAGTTGAATCTGCACAAGAATCTAAAAGACTTATTAACAAACAAGGGGTTGTAACATGGTGGGAAGTGAATGTGTACAGGAGGAAGAATTGTACATCATATTAAGAATAATATTGAAAGATAAAGACATATGGTGTTTGTAGGATATCAGGTTGTAGGAAGACTTAAGAAAGAACAGTTGATAGAGAAAAGCAGATCTGTTTAATGGGACAAGAGGATGAGTTAAAGCTCAGATTCATACATTAGGGCTTTTCTGCACATGGGGACCAGAGAGACTTAAGATATTGGTTAAGAGGGTTTGGGGTAATCTTAAAAGATTTCATAGTTCATGCAGATGAAGAGATTGGAATTGGGTTTGGAAGTAATATTAGAACAGAACTTGTGTTGAAGTTGATATTCCTAAATTAAATGAGGAGTTTGAATTAAAATAATATGAGTATTAAAACATGATATTAGATATAGAAAAAGATATAAAAGATTTGAACATTCAAGGAGTGCCACAATGAGCGTTGCTACTGTTGAAGGAATAGGTAATTTTTATAGAAGAATCTGCAATTACAGATAAGGAGCTGTTTTACACAGAGCTAAAAAGGGTGGAGAAGTTTGCAAATGCAAGACCTAATGAGCCATTAGCAGAAACAGCGTTAAATATGTCTCTCATATGTTTAAGCAGCACTTTTCTGATTTACACTCACTTAATGATATGAAACAGCAGTTAGACAGACACATTAGATGAAAATTCTTTAAAATTGCTGATTGTAAGCGGGCTATTGTTGATTTAGGTGTTCCATATGTTAAACATTTTGAAAATATTCTTACACACTGTCATTCATCTACTGCAGTTGAGATTATAAAAAGGATTGCTAAAGGGAAGAAATCCTTTGATGCAGTATGTACAGAAACGAGGCCTCTTTTCCAAGGGAAGGATAACTGCTAAAAGTCTTTTAGATGCAGGTGTTTCTACAACATTAATAGCTGATAGTGCTGCTGAGTCTTTTTTGTGATAGGGAGAGGTTCTGTTCCCATAGATGCTGTATTTATTGGAGCCAGATCAGATTACAATGGATGGGTATTGTATAAACAAGATTGGAAGCTGGGGAATTGCTATGGCAGCAAGGAGTATGCAAGTAAGCCAATGTATGTTGTTTCACCATGCTTTGAAGGTTAACCCTAGAAAAATCATAAAAAATATTTCTATAGAAATTAAGAAGATAGAGACCAGGGTATGATGCAATCAAGGAATTAAAACTTTTTAATCCAGCTTTTGAAATTGTTGATGCTAGTTTAATTACTGGTTTTATGACTGAATTTGAGAGATACTAAACCAGATGAAATATCTGGTATAGTTAACTGAAGTACTCTTGGTTATTTGATTAATATTTTAAAACAGAAAGTATGGCAATATATCTTAAGGAAAAAATTGATCTGATGCAGCAAGAGCTTTTGTACTAATGCATGAAAATGATGCTAATGACCTTGGGGTTAAGAGAAGAGATGTTGTACTGCTTCTGGGTATAGAGATAGGTTGAATTGTATGTTGGTTAATTGTAACAGAGAGTGGAGATTACAGAAGGTGAAGTAGGGCTTTATATGATATATGTGAAGAATATCACATTCCTAATGGCAGGAAATTAATGATAGATATCCCAGAGCCTAGTGCTGCTTTAGACAATTAGAAAGAAACTCTCAGGTCAAAGGCTAATTTAATATATTGAAAATATAATGAAAGATATCAAGACGGCTTAAAGAGACTGAAAATTGCATTTTTGTTTCGACATTTTTTAGTCCTGGTTTTAGTGATGATGAAATATATTGGATGACGAAGGGTATGGCTCAGTCAGGAGATATTTTGGATTTTAGATTACTATATTAAGAGTAACAGAGATCTTGTAGTTGATAAACATTCAATAGGGGGACAGCAGGTAAGGGTATTACACCTATACTTGTTCCAATTCTAGCATCAGCTGGCTTGTTGCTCCGATACATCAACAAGAGCAATAACTTCTCCTGCAGGTACTACTGATATTTTGAGAATTGTAATGCCTGTTTCACTGAATAAGGAGCAGGTGTATAAAGTTGTAGAGAAAACATAGAGCATGTGGCGAGTGGGGAGGCCTTTACTCTTGCTCCTGCAGATGATGAAATCATTAATGCTGGAAAGGTCTTTATGTATACAAGAGTTTCAAAAGGTTCTTTTGTTAGTATTGTTGCTAAAAAAATTGCTATGGGTGCTACTTTTGTTTTAATTGATTTGCCATATGGTAAGGGTACTAAAATAGAGAAACTGGATAGATTTAGAATTTCTTCTAGAGAATTTTAGGAATCATTTTGCAAAATTTAACATAAGGTGTGTAACACATAAAGACTGGTTAAAGGGACTGATGGAAATGGAATAGGATCTGTTTTAGAAATGAGGGAAAGTGTCTTAGGTTTTTTTAGAAAAGACATGAGAAACGACCAATGGATTCTGAAAATACAGTTGTAAGCATGGCAGTAGAAATCTCAGAAGGGTCAGGAAAGATATGGAAAGGAAAGGGTAAAGAAGTTGTTCAGGAAGTTTTGGATTCAGGGAAAGCTCTAAAGAAATTTTGGAATATTGCCAAGGCTCAAGGGGCAGAGGAAGCCTATTAAATCAGATGAGTTGAAAATTGGAAAGATAAAGAAAGATATTAAAGCTGAAAGAAGTGGTAATAGAAGAGCATGGATACAAGAGAAATCAGTTGAAATAGCGAGGTCTCTTGGTACCCCAGCTATTAAGGAGAGTTGGAATATATATAGAGAAAATGCCAGGTGATGAAGTTAAGGAAGGAGAGGTGTTAATGACTTTATGCAACTAGTCAAGACAGAATATGGATATTAGTGCTGTTGGATTTCAGGCTCTTTATGAGTTTTAGTTCTTTTATTAGAATATTTATAAGAGATTAGTGCTACTAAAAGCACTACTATTAATATAACAGGTAGTATTATTAGAGCAATCTTTCCTATAGAGGTTGTTTTTACAATCATATTGTATCTTTTGTGCTATTTTCTTTGTTTTCAGTTTTTATATCAGAGTATGAGGAAAGTAAAATGAGAGGAATTTCTTTTTATCAACAGCAGATATTGATATATTGTACTTCGATGTATCAATCTTAAATTCATTTGCAGAGTATAAACACACACACACACACACACACACACACAAGTGTTTTATATCAACATTACTATCATCGTATGTTGTGTTCCATAGAACATACTGTACATTTTGTCCAATTGTCATATTAGAGCCCCGCGAGAAGGATTTACAGTTAAATTGCCATATTCAGGAATCCATACTTGAACCCACTGATGACTTTCTTTTTCGGTTACAGAAGGTTATTATTTGTGTATCTTGATGCTGCTCGCAGCTATTCCTGAGCTCGTGTATTGCACTTGCCAACGAGTACTCCATACACACTGTCTCCTCCCTTGAAGTGCAGCTTTAGCACCAATTTCTTATTCTACTGATCAGAAGCTTTGAGCTATTATATTCAAGCTTGTCATTTATATTGATAATCAGCCTGTATTACATCTAAAACAGTTTGTTTACCTTCCAAAAGTTTTTCTGCTTTGTTTAATAAAAGAGTCATCTCAATATTTTGTAGCAGAAAGATATTTTGCTAAATTTTAGTCACTTTTTACCTTTTCAAAATAATGTTTAAGCACGACATTAGGGATTTGTATGGCTTCCTCTAAAGGTTTCTGCTCTAAGTGAATATATCCTAGGATACAGTAATTTTTCACTTTCTTTGTTTGCAGGAACTTCAAATGTAGCTCTTACATTACCCTCTAGTCAATAATTAACTTGGTTGAGTGTGGGAGATATCTTTCACTCTTTACACTTTGATTATTTTCTGAGAATTCCTGGAAGTGTAATTTATATATTTGTAGATAGTGCAGAAAAGTTAGAAGAGTATTTTTCTGGGATTACTGTATCTGTCTTTTGGGTTTTAAGTACAACTCTAAATTTATAATCTCGCTCTGTTCCAAATTCAAGATATACAGGTTTTTCTACCCTATCTTGTCCTTTAAATGTAAAGGTTGTTGATGTTTTATCTTTTTTAAACCTCATAATTGCAGGATATACTTTTGCTAGTTGGGGAATATTGTTATCAACCGTTATATTAAGATTGTAATTAACCAAAGCTACGGTATTTGTTGACTCATCTTTTATTTCAAATTTTGTGTCCTTGCTAAGCATAGGGTATTCAATTAATACCCAATCATATATGTTTTTGACATAGTCGTGAGTTTTGAAGTTAACCTTTATTTTGTATGGAACAGCATATGTGGTATCCCTGTAATTTGGTACTTTTATATTCATTCCTTCTCCATATTCAAGCTCTTCTATTGTGTATGGGATATCCTGTCCTTTATCGTTTTTAACTATAAGAGACTCTTTTTTAAATTCTCTCTCCCTCTTTATATCTTCTTCATTATCAAACACAAGGTCTGGGATAAAAAAGGTATGACTACCTTGTGTAGAAAAGTAATACTTTTTGTCTTTTACTTCTCTTGTTAAATTAATTGTCACATCTGTATAATCATTTCCAGTTGTGTATGCAACTTCTGTACTGTTAGTAAGTACAAAATCATACTCTGCAGCATGTATAGCAAAATGCGAAAGAAGCAGCACGAACAAGGTAAAGAATATAGTAAAAAAAGATTTTAGAAATTTCATATACAAGATATATTACTTTAGAATTGGAAGAAAAGAAAGTGATATAATAAAGAATGGAAAATGTTACAAGGTCACACTCTTTATCAATAGGAATAGTTGGTCTTCCTAACTGTGGGAAGTCTACACTTTTTAATGCATTAACAAAAAATAGTGTTCCTGCTGAAAACTACCCTTTTTGTACAATTGATAAAAATATTGGTGTAGTACAAATTCCTGATGAGAGATTGGACAGGTTAAGCAATTTTTTTAAAGCACAAAAGGTTGTGCCTTCTGCAATGACATTTGTTGATATTGCAGGACTTGTTAAAGGTGCATCAAAGGGAGAAGGTCTTGGTAATCAGTTTCTTTCACATATTAGAGAGGTAGATGCAATAATATATGTTCTTAGGGCATTTAAGGGGGACTCAGTTGTTCATGTATATAATAGAATAGATCCTGTTGATGATTTTGAGATAGTACAGTCAGAATTAATAATTAAAGATATAGAGAGTGTAGAAAAAAGGTATGAGAGTGTAAAAAGAAATTCTAAATCAGGGATTACAGAAAGTATTGCTATGGAATTTTCAGTTTTAGAGAAGATTCTTAAAGGGCTTAATGAGGGTAAACCTGTTATAGACATGGTTCTTAAGAAAGAGGAGAGAGAGATTGTTCATGATTTGTTTCTGCTTACAGATAAACCAAGGATATTTATTCTTAATGTAAAAGAAGGGATGGATGATGAGAATCTTGAAGAGTGGAAGAAAAAGCTTGCGGAGATATCTGGTGATACAGAGAATAAATATATAATTGAGGCAGATGTTAAGCTTCTTTCTGATTTGGCTGATATGAAGGAAGAAGAGTTTAATGAATATGTACAGCTTTTAGGTAAAAAACCTGTGACTGTTGAAGATATTATTAGGAAAGCATATGTGAGACTTAACCTAATAACCTTTTACACAGGTTCTTCAAAAGAGTGCAATGCATGGAGTATACAAAAAGGAGCAGATATTAAGAGTGCTGCAGGAGTAATTCATACTGATTTTGAAAAGAATTTTATTACAGCAGATGTTGTAAATGTTGATGACCTTATTAATTCAGGAGGGTGGAGTGCAGCTAAAGAGAAAGGGCTGGTTAAAAATCATGGGAAGGAGTATATTGTTAATGATGGGGATTATGTAGTGATACTTGCTAATGCATAAGTGTTGATATATACACTTTTTTCTGCTAAAATCCACTTGCTTGTTATAAAAATATATTAAATAAAAGGGTATATAAATGAAGAAAGACAAAGGAAAAATGAGAACTTATGAGCTTATGATTGCATTAAAGCCTCTTTTGCCTGATGATTTAAGGAAAGCTATTCATAAAGAGCTTGTTGATATGATGAGTAAGGATGGAGGAGAAGTTTTAGATGTTGATGTATGGGGTAAAAGGTATCTGGCATACAAAATACAGGGTCATAGTGAAGGATATTATATTGTATATGATTTTAAGCAGCTTCCTAGTAACATAAATGAAATGAAGAGGTTACTGCAGCTAAAGCAGGAAATCTTAAGATTTATGGTAGTGGAGGTTAAGGATACTGAAAAAATAGGGAAGGGGATAAAGAAAAAAGAGATAGAGGTTTAGTTAAATATTTTTTAATATTTGGGTGCTAATATTAAGGTAAGTTAAATTTATATTTATACAAAAATGGCGTCAAGGTCTTTAAATAAAGTTATGCTAATAGGGAACTTAACTAGGGAACCAGAGTTAAGGTATACCACTGGTGGAACTCCAGTAGTTACATTTGGTTTAGCAACAAATAAGTCTTGGAAAGATCAAGATGGGAATGTTAAGGAAGTTGCAGAATTTCATAACATAGTTGCATGGAATAAAATGGCTGAAATTTGTCAGCAGCTTCTAGCAAAGGGTATGAAGGTATATATTGAAGGATCTCTTACAACTAGGTCATGGGAAGCAGAAGATGGTTCAACAAGATATAAAACGGAAGTTAGAGTTGATGATATGATTTTACTTGACAGCAAGGGGAAGCAGGGAGCAGGTTTAGAAGGACAGCCTGAGGCAGAAGGGAATCAGGAGGTTCCACCTGCAGAAGAGGAAGCACCAGCAGATGATGATCAGTCTAGCAATGAAGATCCACTTGATGATGCTGATTTGCCATTTTAATTTTGATTTTATGTTTTAACAATGGATGAGGAGAATGTAATTGAAAATAAAAAAGTGAGTACTCCTACACTTGATGATGTCTATGATGATAAGGGCATTGTAGAGGATGAGGGTGATGAGTTTTATGGAGGAAAGAAAAAGCAAAAAAGGAAAAGGAAGATTGTTCAAAATCTTTCTTGCCCACTGTGTGATTCAGCTGTTAAAGATATTTCATACAAAGATGTGTATCAGCTTAAGAAATTTACTTCTGTAAGGGGTAAGATAATATCTGTTGAGAAGTCTGGAGTATGTCATAAACATCAGAAGCAGTTAAAAAGAGCTATTAAAAGAGCTAGATTTATGGCACTTCTCCCATATTCTGCCAATGAGTAAAGAGTATAAGGGTGTGTAAGGGGGGCATTTGCCTCCCTTTTGTTTTAAAAATATCCATAAACTGGTAAACTGTACTGTATGACTCAACTGCCTATACTACAAGAAAACTCCTTTTTAACCTTACTAATAAAGGACAACTTTATACATGCTAATTTAGCATATTCGGATTTATCAACACATAGAAGTTATATTCTTTCTGACAGTACAGACTTGTCTCCTCTTAAATTTAGATTAGATGATGTTGTATTTACTAGAAACTTTTGGTTTGAGTACTTTGATTCGTTAGAGAAAGTTTTTAATTGGGATATAGTTGATAAAAGGTTTGAAGGAGTATTTAAAATAAAGCATTTTGAAAGAGAAGGGATTGGTGTTGGAGGAGTAAAAATAATAGTAGATGATAATCAGCCTTTCTTTAAGAATATATTTTTATCCTTACGAGATTTTTCAAGAGATATTTCTATTAAAGTAGGTGATGATAAATACATGGAAGAGATATGCAAAGGTCTGCTTGAAAGACTTGGATACAGTGACCTTATATGGTTAGACCTTGATATCTCTCATTTCTCAATATATAGGGCAAGAAAAGAAGAATTAAAGGCAGTATCTAAGAATGAACAACCTATTACTAAGATACAATTTACATCTTCAAAAATTGATTGGAAAAATGAAATAGGGCTTATTGATTTTATTAAAAGTTCTAAGATAAAAGCATTCTTTTCTCAAGATACATCAAGTAGTGATGCCTCTGATAGATGGGCGAACTTTATAGCCCACAACTGTGAATATATTGCAGATCCGCTGCTACATGACATTCTTAGAGCTTTTACTACTATGCAGATACTATCTATAAAGCAGCAGAATAAAGATAAACTAGGGGATATCTTTGGAGAAAATAGTGCAATAATTCTTACAGGTAGTATTCCTAAGCTACTAACGATAAAGGAACTTCTTTTTGCTGTTATAGATGGCTTAGAATTAGATGGGATTTTCGACATGTATATTGATAATGAAAATAAACTGCTTACATTTGGCAAAAACTTTATTGAGAAAGAAAAAGCCTCTGATATTGTAGTGTTTAGAGGAGATATTCTTCCTTCTATATTTAAGCTTCTTATACCAGAGATTTCTAGAAAGAATAAAGATAAAGTGATATTTTCTGGTAAGATTCTTGCTCAAAATCAAGATACAAGGGATATGTTTGCATTTGGGTCTTCTTTACAAATACTTAAGATTCCTCATGTTGATGAAAAAATCATTATTCAAGGAGAGTTAAAGAATGGTGCCGTATTCTCAAATTTGACATATACAGATATTGAGTTTTTATCTATAAAGAATAGTTTAGAGTATAAATACCTGATTGTTGATGGAAGAATGAGGCCAATAGTATATGGGCCATCAGCACAGGAAAACAGAATTAAATTTAAAGTATGGGGAGATGCAGATAAGGAGTAGAATATTTGAAAAATATAGTAATTACAGATTTAAGATACCACTTACAGATGGTGATAAAGTTGTTGCTAAAGAGGGAAATGTTAATGTAGGAGATATCCTTTTTGAAAAACTTAATTACCCGTTAAAGAAAACTATAAATGTATCTAAGGCATTAGGATGCAGAGCAAATGAATCTGAAAACTATATGTTAAAACTGGATGGGGAATATGTTGAGAAGGGAGAGATAATTGCAAGAAAAACATCCTCGGGCAAGCTTAATATCTTACAATTAATTTCTCCAGTCAGTGGTGTAATTGATTTAGAAAGAATTAAAAATGGTTATGTAGATATATTAGGAGAGCAGACATATTCTGTTGTTAAAAGTGATTTTACAGGGGTTATAGAGTCAATAGATCCTATAAATGGTCTTGTCATTAATACAAATGTAGTAGCTATTGATGGTGTTGTAAGTTCTAATTCAAAAGAGAAAATTTTTGGGAAGCTGGAAATTTTGGGTGATGGATATACAATATTAAATGAAAATGGAATTGGACAGGATTACAGGGGAAAAATAGTATGGGTTGGTCCATATCTATATGATAGGGTTGCTGCTGAGTTATTTGAGAGGGGGGCTGTAGGAATAATAACTTATGCTATGTCATATGAGCAGTTTAGAGAACTTGGTCTTCCCATTCTTATCTTAGGTGGTTTTGGTTTTGTTCATTGTGATAATGAATTTCTTAAGAAATTTCTTGAATTTAAAGATAAATTTGTAATGGTTGATATGGAAGAGAATCAGCTTTTTGTAATATCTGATAGTGATATTAGGAATAAAGAGTGGTTTGTTACTCAGTATATTAATCAGAAAGTTATATCACGATCTGTTTCCACTTATGGATATATTGGCAATGTCATTGACTGGGAGCCTGATACAAGCAGTGTTCTCGTTGATTTTGGAAAGAGAGGGAGATCTTTGATGAATATAGGGTTGGTTGATTTTATTGATTTATGAGTATACTAGGGTTATGATAGTAAAATCTGATTTTACTTTAATATGTATAACTTATGGAAGAAGATAAAGGAAAGAAAATTTTTGAGACTTTAGTACTTACAGTCATTGTTTTTTGTATAGGTTTAATATTTGGAAGAAGTATTGCACCTGTAAATGATATTTCTAAAAAAGTTGATATGAGTTTATTTTGGCAGGTATGGGATACATTAGATAAAAATTATGTTGAAAAGGATAAAGTAGAGGATACAGATAAAGTATATGGTGCAATAAAAGGACTTGTTCAATCATATAATGATCCTGCTACTGTTTTTCTTACCCCAGAAGAAACAAAGGAGTTTAATGATTTAAATAGTGGAAAGTATTTTGAAGGAATAGGAGCAGAGTTAGGATACAGCGACGGTTCTATAATCATAGTAGCACCAATTGATGGTTCTCCTGCAAAGGAGGCAGGAATTAGGCCAGGGGATTTAATTCTTGCTGTAGATGATTATGAGGTAAAAAGTGGGGATAATATATATGATATTGTTGCTAAGATTAGAGGAGAAAGTGGTACAAAGGTAAGCTTAAAGGTTTTACATAAAGGTGAGTTAGAGCCTGTTGTACTTGAAATTACAAGGGGAGAAATTACAGTTCCTAGCATGACTCTTAAGTATGTTGGAGATAGTAATGATGTTGCATACATAGATATTGCGAGATTTACAGAGTCTTCACTTAGTGAGTGGGAGAGTAAATGGGATAGTGTTGCACAAGATGTTCAGAGGAGTGGGGTAGATAAAGTTTTAATTGATTTAAGAGGAAATCCTGGTGGATATTTTGATGCAGCAGTATATGCAGCGGATGATTTCTTAGATACAGGTAAGATTATCTCAAAGCAGGAAGATGGGAATGGGAATGTTCAAACATTTGAAGCAAAAAGTGATGGGAAGCTACTTGGTAAAAAGGTAGTAATAATTGTAGATGAAGGTAGTGCTTCTGCTTCTGAAATATTTACAGGAGCTTTACAGCAGAATAAAGTGGCAACAGTTGTTGGAACAAAGACATTTGGTAAGGGAACTGCTCAAACTGTAATAGATTTGGCTGATGGTTCAAGTGTTCATGTTACAATATTAAAGTGGTTACTACCAGATGGGACATGGCTTAATGAGGAGAATCCTATTACTCCTGATGTAGAGGTTGAAAATAGTGCAGAGGATTTTGTCAAAGGTTTTGATAGGCAGTATAATGAAGCATTACTATTAATAAACAAATAAATTGTAAATTATTATTAAAATGGCAGAAAAGAAAGAGAAAAAACAGGAAGAGGTAAAGGAGGTTGCAGTTGAGCAGGACAGCGGAGAGGTTAAAGAGGGAGTAGAAGTAGAAAATACACAGAAGGAGAGTAAGAAGAGTGCATGGTTTAGTCTTAGGCATTTTCGTGTATTTGGCTTTGCCCTTATTTTCCTTGGGATAATAATTTGTGTTTTACTTGCAATTATCTTCTTTACAAAATATTTTGAATTTACTCAGAAAGAGACAGAAACTGAAACAGACACCCAGCCTACAACTGTAATTACGGTTACTGATGATGAGAATGTTGTAATTAATGTTGTTAAACAATCAACACCTTCTGTTGTAAGTATTGCAATTAGTCAAGTTACATTAAAAAGAGGACAAGGTTTGGTTGATGAAGTAAGTAATATAGGGACTGGTTTTGTAGTAGATCCAAATGGAATAATTGTTACAAATCAGCATGTTGTTTCTGATACTACAGCTAAGTATAAAGTGATAACTAATGATGGGGTAGAGTATGAGACCGTAGAGATTTTAAGAGATGATGGGAATGATGTTGCTCTACTTAAAGTAGATGCAAAGAATTTGAAGGCATTAAAGCTTGGCAACTCTGACAATTTAGCTGTTGGTCAGACTGTTATTGCAATTGGTACACCACTTGGAGAATATGCAGGTAGTGTTACAACAGGAGTTATAAGTGGTTTGGGTAGATCTGTAACTGCTTCGTCAGGTTGGTTTGATTCAACAACAAAAGTATATGAGAATGTAGTTCAAACTGATGCAGCAGTTAATCCTGGTAACTCTGGGGGACCACTAATTAATACTCAGGGAGAAGTAATTGGAATTAATTTCGCAACAACTGCTAATGCTGATAATATATCTTTTGCATTGCCAATAAATATAGTTAAACAAAGACTTGAGGAGTATAGAATGTATGGTAAGTTTATAAAACCATACATAGGCATTTCATATCAAATGATTTCTGAATATGAAGCATTGTACTATACAGATGTTGTTGCTGGAGCATTAGTTATGAATGTAGATCCAAATGGTCCTGCTGCTAAAGCAGATATTAAGAGGGGAGATATTATTACAAAAGTAAATGGGAGAGAGTTAGCACAATCTTTAGCATATGAGATTCAATCTCATAAAGTGGGAGAGGAGATTACCTTAGAGGTATGGAGAGAAGGAAAAACATTTACAGTAAAGATTACTTTAGCTCAGGCAGAGTAGTAAAAAGGAATCTCTTTCTGTTAAAACAATCCTGCTTTTCTTTAATAACAGGGGTAGGAAAGCAAGATTTTATTAGTTCTTTTGTGCTATTAAAGATACTTTCTTCAGTTTCAATATACATATATTTAACAGGGAGATGCTTTTCTCTGATTTGTTTAAAAAGTTTTTTGTAATACTTTAAACCATCATTTCCTCCATCTAAAGCAATTCTTGGTTCATACTCTTTTACACTGTTATCAAGTTGTAGGTATTGTTTTGTTGGAATATATGGGAGATTAGCAATAACAAATGTAGGCTCGTTTAATTGTGGGATATCTTTTATTAAATCTGTTTTAATCCAATTTATTTTTGCTTTATTCAGAATACTTTTTTCATTATATTTTGCAATTCTAAGAGCCTTTTGTGAGATATCTGTTGCCCAGAAAGAGTAAGAGTTATTATTTAAAATCTTTGCAATAGAAATAATTAGACATCCTGTTCCTGTTCCAGCATCAACAATATTTTTTATGTTTGATTCTTTAATAATTTCTACAGTATCATAAACGATTTGTTCACTTTCAATTCTTGGAATAAGAGTATCTTTTGTAACTTTGAATGTATTTCCACAAAATTTAGTATAGCCACAGATATATTCCCAAGGTTGACCACTTTTAAGTCTATTTAATATCTCTTTTTCAGAAAAGTAACTGTTGTTAAGTAAAAATTCAGATATCTCTCTTGCTATACGGTATGCATCGGGATATTTGATTTCTTCTAAATACTTTTGAATCTTAAATATTTGTGAAAGATTACTGTTCATTTTCTAGCATTTTAAGCTGAATACCCTGAGCAACATCATCTATAATTTCATCAAGCTCACCAAGCATAATTGAGTTGATATTGTGCCATGATTTTTTAATTCTATGGTCTGTAACTCTGTTTTGTGGGAAGTTGTATGTTCTGATTTTTTCAGCCCTCATTGCACCTCCTATTTGTGATGATCTCATATTAGATCTTTTTTCATCTTCTTCTCTTTTCTTTTTCTCGTACAATCTTGACCTTAATGTAGCCATTGCTTTTTCTTTGTTTTGTGCTTGATGTTTTGTTTCTTGACAGCTTACAACAATACCAGTTGGAATGTGTGTTATTCTTACTGCAGAATCTGTTCTGTTTACACACTGCCCTCCTGCACCTGATGCCCTCATTACTTCAATTCTTAAGTCTTCAGAATCAATCTTAATATCAATCTCATGAGCTTCAGGAAGTACTGCAACTGTTGCAGTAGATGTGTGAATTCTTCCAGAGGCTTCTGTTACAGGTATTCTTTGAACCCTGTGTACACCACTTTCATATTTAAGCTTTTTGTATACATTTTTTCCTGTAATATGAGCTATTACCTCCTTGTATCCACCATCTTCTGATACACTACTATCTATTATTTGTACCTCCCATCCCTTTTTATTTGCATATGCTCTATACATATTAAAAAGGTCACCAGCAAATAGTGCTGCCTCATCTCCACCAGCTCCAGCCCTTATTTCTAAGATAATGTTTCTACTATCATCTTCATCATGAAAGTATTTTTCAATTTCAAGTTTTTTAATCTGTTCTTCACTTTCCTCTATATTCTTCTTAACATCTTCAATCTCAGTGGTTGCCAAATTCTTTAACTCTTCATCAGAGGTTTCTTTTAGCAATTCGGTTGCCTGTTCATACTTGTTTATGTCTTTGTTAATACTAGAGTAATAGGTATATAGCTGAGTATAATATGAAAGATCTAAGGAAAGCTGTGTAATATCCTTGTGAGAGAGTAGTGCATCTTGAATATTTTTCTCAAGCTCACCTTTCTTTTCTTCTACAGGTTGTAATGTATATTTTTTCTTTAAACTTTCTATGTCCATATATATGGATAATATCACTTAAGTATATATTGGGGTACTGTTACTTTGAAATGTTTGCATTTGCGAGCATATCTTTAAGGGTGAGATTGGGAGATGACTTTGTTTCTGTTCTTTTTGCTTTTCTTTCAGCCATCTTTTCTCTCTTGCTTCTAAATGACATCTGTGAGCTCTTTTTAGCTCTTTCTTCAAATTTCTTAACAACATTTTCTGTATCAACAATCTTTTGTTCACCTGTATAGAAGGGGTGACACTTTGAACATAGCTCAACATTGATAGTATCTGTTTGTAGAGTAGAGCCTGTTATAAAGGTGTTTCCACATGAACATACTACTTTTACATTATGGTTGTATTTTGGATGAATGTCTTTTTTCATAACAGAGGAGATTATATCAGAATATATATAATGTGTCTAGAAAGTAAAAGGAGATAGAAAGAGGCAGAGTAAAATCTGCCTCTTCCAGTAATGATTTATTTAATTGTAATCTGTTTTGCTTGAGCTTCTTTTGCTTTTGGTAATCTCACAGTTAAGACACCATCTTCAAATTTAGCCTCAACGCTGTCCGGATTTACAGTTGTAGGTAGATTAAAGCTTTGAGAGTATGAACTTGTCTGAAAAGTTTTTAAGAAGTACTTTTTATCTTTCTTTTCAGCTTCTTCCTTGCTGTTGCCTTCAACAGTTAAGCTGTCTGCTGTTACGGATATTTTGATATCCTCTTTCTTTATTCCAGGCATTGCCATTTTAACAAAGATGTTATTATCTTCCTCCCAAATATCTGCAGAGAGATTCTCCCAATCTTTTAAATCGTCCCATCTTGTTAATGGATAATTAAAGAGTTCATCCATAAATGATCTTACAGGAGTGTATAGTGTATCCTGTGGTTTTTGATTAACTTTTACTATTTTCATATGTTTTAATATTAAAATTTAAATATGGTTTTACCATTAGCAAAGGATAGCACCGAGTGCTAATTGTGTCAAGGGGGTAAAAGTTGCTTTTTGTATAATTTCTCAATATACTAATTTAATATGAAATATCCAAAGAGAATTCAAAACAGAGTAAATAGAATAGAGGGACAGATAAAAGGGATAAAAAGAATGATGATGAGTGATACAGATGAAGACAAAGTTATGATTCAGCTTCAGGCTGTAATTTCTTCTCTAGAGAGTTTAAAGTTAGAGTTGGTTCAGAAACAAATGAAAGAGTCTTTAATGGAGGATATTAAAAAATCTTTGGGACTTTCTGATTAAAAATTGATATACTCATACAGAGTATATGTACTGCCCTTGTTAAGATTAGTATGTGCAAATATGAAGATTAAAAGTCTTGGTTGGTCATCTTTTTGCTTAAGTAATGATAATATATCAATATTAACAGATCCTGTGGCACTTAAAGAAAGTGGTATGGATTTGCCTAAGTGTAAGGCAGATGTT
>JAXGOY010000010.1:0-20755 GCA_040767225.1 Candidatus Dojkabacteria bacterium | reverse complement strand
TTTAAAGAAGAATAGTTAAATATCTTTTATCTATTTTCTCTAAAATACTCCTTAATTCTATTTTTATCTTCATTTAATTGTTCTCCTTTAAAGTATATCTGTATAAAGACTACTCTAAAGGTTTCTGAATGAAATGCATAAATAATTCTTATACCACTTTTAGACCCTCTCCCTTTTAATGCCTTACAAGCAAACTTTTTAAGCTTATATATCTTTATCTTATCTGTACAAAATCCTTGAATAGCAAAAACACTTTGATTATCAATTTTGTTTATATGATAGAGTTCTATAGCATTTCTCTTTGCTATTTCTATATCATCTTTTAGTGTAGGAAACTTCTTAAGTAAATGTTTTAAATCCTTTTGAAATAGATTTGTTTCATTGTATTCAATTTTATTCTTCATCTGGATATTCTCGTACTGAAGTGTCTTTTGTTCTATAGAAGACTGATTCGTAATCAAGAGGTTTTCCTTCCTGTGCAGTAATAAAAGGGACATCTTTGTGTGATAATGCTGATAGCTGTTTTGCGGTAAGGTTAGAAAGTCTCTCAATTTCCCAATCGATATGCTCTTTTTCTTCGCCGCTTAAAATGCTTAAATCAGGTTTTACTGATGGGTTTATTAAATATTTCGTCTGTGGATATTTATAGAATTCGCTTTTAACTATTTCTATTTCTTTCTTTTCTATCATATCATCTACAACCTCTTTAAATGGTGTTGGTGTTGGTCCATGATGATTCTTTACATATACAAGACCCATTAGCTGATTTTCATACTTTTCATAATAGTCAAAGTCAATAAAGTAGAGAAGTTTGTATATAACAGTCATTCCTACATTTGGCTTTCCTCCTACTTTCCTTAGTATGTAAAGCAGAATTTGATGGAATTTCTCAATATTTTTTTGAGGTATGCTTATCCTTATCTCTTCTTCCTTTTTATTCTTTCTTTTCCCATTTTTAATATCTACAGTTATCTTTACTCCTTTCTTCCCTTGTAAAAAGTTTTCTAATGGAATATTAAAAATCTTTGCTAATTTTTCCGCTTCACTAATTGTTAACTCTCTTTTTCCTTTTTCAATCTGCTCATATGTGGGTCTAGAAACTCCAATTTCTGAAGCTACATACTCTTGGGTTAAATTGTTTTCTTTTCTTAATTGTTTGATAAAGTCTGGAAGATTATTGATCATGTTTTAAGTTTATACTATGTAAAATTTTCTGTCAATAGCCCTGTAAAGATTTTTTACAATGCCTTGTGGTTTACATAATAATCCTGTTTAACCTTATAGTTTTATACTCTCTACCCTTTTTCACTTCTAATTCACAATATAGTGGGTATTATATAGTTATAAATATTATCTATAGCACAAAATTACTATACTTTTAACATATATACTCATAGCATATATATACATGCTTAAATTGTCATTTATTATTAATATGACAAACAAGAAGATGATAGCATTTGTAGCTATATTTGTTTCAGTATTAGGTTTTGCATTTATAGAAGCACTTAAACCTGTAATAGCAATAGTTATTCTGCTAAACAATACACAGTTACTTCACAATATATATATTCCAATAAAGAGGTGTTATTAAAGAAAGTATATTTTGAAGAAAGGAAGATTCTTCAAAAATGGTAAATATGTTAAATGAAGTACTTGGTATTAAAAAAGACTGATATTATTGATGCACTACAAGGGGGTACTAAACCTAGTGAGCTGTTAATATCAAATGGTATATTTTTATCTGATCTTTCAGAGGAGTATTCATTTGATATAGTGGTGACGGATTGGTTGATTTATAAAACTTGATATTTTGCTTAAATATAGTATTATTATAGGTAGATACAACGCTTACGTTTAACAACGAATTACAACCGGCCATCAAGCCGGTTTTTATTTTTTCAAAATTATTCCATTAATCTTAGTACTAGTGGATCGCTGGTACTAAGTACTAAAAAGACGTTTTCTTTAGTCAAGTTGGACAGTGTGAGGATACTCCACTGCATGGAGTTGTGTGTACACACAACTCCATATTCCAACAGTTGCAATATTTCTCTGTATCTGAAAAAATATAAAAAATATAAATTGAAGAATAAATAATATGAAAGTATCAATAGACAAAAGTAAATGTATTGATTGTGCTACATGCGTAGGAATATGTCCTGAAGTATTTGAAATTAAAGATGATGGTACTGTTGAAGTAAAAGCAGAGTTTAAAGATAAAGATATACCATCTGAATTAGAGCAGAAAGTGTTAGAAGCACAAAGTATGTGTCCTGCAACTGCTATAGTAACAGAGAAATAATCATGGATGAAAAAATATTTTGTATAAAAGAGGAAACACTCTTTAAATATGGGAAATGGAATGGTCTTATGACTTCTACTCCTCAGAAATATCTCAATCTTCTTAGAGAGAATGGAGAATTTAGAGTAAGAAAAGAGCTTGAGAATGATCCAAGTTATAAACAGATAATTGCACAGGTAATACTTAGATACAAAGATAAATATTTTCTTCACAGACAGGTAAAAAGAAATGAGGAAAGACTTAATTCGTTATGTCCTCTGCCCATTGGTGGTCATATTGAAGAGATTGATTCTAATAGTGATGATATTTTAGAAACAGCATTAGAAAGAGAGTTACATGAAGAAGTTGATTTAAAGAGTAATATTATTAGTAAAAATTATTTAGGTTTAATATATCTTGAAGATGATAATCCTGTTAATTTAGTTCATGTAGGATTTGTATATATTTTTGATTTAGATGGAGTAGATGTTCATGTAAAAGAAGAAGGTTTGGAGGATATTGGATTTGTAAGTTTAGATTATTTAAAAACTAATTCTGAAAAGCTTACCTACTGGAGCAGAATAATAATTTATCATTTATAAAGGTATGGATGATTGTATTTTTTGTAAGATTATAAAAGGGGAAATACCTTCATACAAAGTGTACGAAGATGATAAGGTTATAGCATTTTTAGATGTAAATCCGTTAAGTAAAGGTCATACATTAGTACTTCCTAAGCAACATTTTGAAACAGTGTTGGATATCCCTTCTGATTTGTATTCATATTTAGCACAGGTAGTACAAAAAGTAGCAAAGAATTTAAATGAGAAGTACAAACCAGAGGGTATTCTTATAAACCAGAATAATGGAGAAAGAGCAGGTCAGGTTATTCCTCATGTACATATTCATGTTAAGCCAATATATAAAGATACTCAGATGGTAAGCGAGGCTTCTTTAAGAAAATCTTTTACTAAAGAGGAGATGGAAAGTTTTGCTAAAGAGCTCTCCTTTAAGTAGAGAAGAACTCTAATATATCTTGCATATACTCTGTATCTATATCAAAATGCCCTTTGTTTTCTATTGTAACAAAGTCAATTGTTATACCATATCCTTGTAGTTTTTTAACAAATGATACTGAACTTGAATATGGTACATTTACATCTTTATTACCATGCCAAAGTTTAATTTGTATATCTTTTAACTTCTGTGCTCTTGTATTATCCCATTGTGCTGATTTTATACTTGGAGCAAGCAGAGCTATTTTCCCCACGATATTGGGGTATTGTGTTGCGAAGTTTAGAGTAGGGAGTCCTCCCATACTAAATCCTATTAAGTTTATCTTTGGCTGTATACTGTATCTTTCTTCAATCCATTCTTTAAGATTAATCATATCTTGTATTGATGCACTATTTCCCCAGTTTACTCCATGCTGGTTTGATGCAGAGAATATGTAGTTGTGTGAAGCAAAAAGTACCCCATACTCTTGCATATCTTTCATAAATGGGTCATTCATATTATCTGTTACTGATGTATTAGATCCATGGCTGTATATTACAAGTACAGGTGGGTTGTTTTCATCAATCTTTGTAGGTACACATATATATGCTTGCTGCCCTTCAATTATAGGGAGTATTTCTTCATATTGTGGTCCTTCTTCGACAGGTTCTTCTTCTGTTTGTGGTTGTTCTTGCTGTGGTTTTTGTTCTTCCAATATTTCTTTTTGTGGTTTAGGTTTATTGTAATAATTATATGTATATATGGCTGTTAATACTGCAATTATAATTATTATGAAAAAGAGTTTATTTTTATTTTCTTTTTTCTCTTTTACATCTATATTCATTTCTTTATTTTATCACTTATACATATTTTATGTTTATATGACTTATAGTAATTATTAAATAGATTTAGTATAATGTATATGTACCTTGTTCATTTAAAAAATAACTTAGTAGATTAAGCAACGGAGAAAGGAGATAATATGCCTGGCATAATTAAAATAGTTGCCATTTTCCTTATTTTAGTGGTAATTTTTCTCCTCTTGAGGAGAATTTCTACTTTAGACCTTTCTAGGAGAGAGGATATGCAGCTGTTTTCCTTCTTGGTCGTAATGTTTTTTGTTTTACTGATTTTCCTCATCACTTTTTGATGAGATAGAGATTTTTATAAACAAGGTACAGAGAAGTCCTGTGAATTGAATGAGTTTTTACTCTTCATATATATTTACAGGACTTCTATCTTAATTTATTGACATATTCATATATTTCAAATATCATTATCCGCATATATTAATTAATATTTAAAACATATATACATGCCAAGAACAAAGAAAGAAGTTAAGAAAAAGGTTGAAAGTAAACCTAAGAAAGAAGAAAAAGAGATAGTAATAGATATTGATAAAATAATATTACCACTATCAATATTTCTAGCAGGTCTTTTAATAGCATTATCAATATTTCTAACAAATAATAATGGAAGTAATGGAAATGATACTACTGGAAGTGATGCAGCTGGTACAACAGATACTACAGATACTGCTGCACAGGATGAGTTTCCTGCTGCTAAGACTGTTATTGGGAATAGTCCATATATAGGGGATATTAAAAAGGCTAAGGTAGCCGTGGTTGAATATACTGACTTACAGTGTCCTTACTGTCAGAGACATGCTACAGAGACAGAGCCTCAGATTATGTCTGAGTATGTTGATACAGGTAAAGTTATATATGTAGTAAGAAGTTTTCCATTGGAAAGCTTACATGGAGAGCTTGCAACACAGAGTGCTAATGCAGTTTTGTGTGTTAATGAGCTAGGTGGAAGAGATAAATTCTATGAATTTTACAAACAAGCATTTGCTAAAGCATCTGTTGATGAGTTAGCTCAAGTTGCACAGAGTGTTGGTGTAGATATGAATAAATACAATGCTTGTATGAGTGAGAATAGATACAAAGATCAGATTGATAAGGATTTAGCAGATGGTAGTAGTGCTGGTATACAGGGTACTCCAGGGTTTGTAATTGGGGTTCTTGATAAGGATGGCAATGTTGATGGAAAGATGATAGCAGGTGCATATCCTTATGAATCATTTAAAGCTATTATTGATGAGATGTTAGCTAAGTAAGAGTATTGGTGATTAATTAAAAGGGGAAGAGAACTTCCCCTTTTTTATTCATATATCTTCTTGATTACTTCTTCTTTTTCTTTACTACTTCTGTTTTTGTTTCTTCCTGGGTTTGTTTAGGAAATGAATCATATTTCATTCTTACTGCAGAACCTATTGCAACAGATATTAGAGATATAGAGTATATACCTCTTAGAACAGGTATAAAGGAGATTATTAGTGAGATACATCTTCCAATTAACAGTGAGAAGAATCTTACATAATCTTTTTGTCCTGTCATTTTAAGTATTTTATGTCCTATTGCAGATTCTACATAAAGAATTCCAAAGATTGATAGGAATGCTAAAGCTGCTGTAATTAATAATGCAAGGGGTGCTCCTATTCCTGTAAGAAGAAGTATTAATGCTGCTATTGGCCCTACAACTAATGCTGCTATTCCTACTGCATAGCTTTTAAGCAACTCTTGCCATGAGGATGTAATTTTCTTTTCTATTCTTAATGTTTTAACAGGTGCAAGAAGTATTATTATTATTCCTGCTAAATACATTCCCATAAAGTTAATTATGGTAAGACCAGAACCAATTCCTGATAAATCTTCTAATGTAAACTTAGGAGTAGCTCCCTGTTTTCCACCGTGTACTACTTCTCCTGCTACACTGCTTTCATCTATTGAATAGTTTGAACTTGATACGAGGAAATCTTCTCCAACTGATGCTGTTGATTTAAGTTGATTTGCTATTACTCTTACATCTTCAAGTACTACTCCCTCAATATTAACCTGTCCTACTGCTGCCATAAGGTCTCCTTCAATACTTCCTTTTACATCTGCTATTGCTGCAGTAATATACAGATTCTTTCTTAATATTGCAGATATTGTTGCATTAGATGAGACTACAAAAGTATTACCTGATACATTTCCAGTTATTTTTATACTGTTTCCTGCACTATATATATCTCCTGTTACTGTTCCATCTACAAGAATATTTTCTCCTGCAGCTAGTAAATCTCCATCTACTATTCCACTTATAGTTATATTACTTCCACTTACATATAGGTCATCTTCTATAATTTCTTCTTTACTTAGTGTGTAATTTCCTGTTTCTATTTTAGCTGCATATGTTGGTGTTATTAGGAATAATAGTATTAGTATTGTTCCTATTAATATGTTTTTTATTTTTGTATTAAACATATTTATTATTGTTAAGTTATATTAAAATAGTATAGCATATTAAGTAGAGAAATATGTATATGAAGGATTAGAGTATTGAAGCCATTCCTCTTCTGCGATATACTACCAAAAGAATAATTTATCATTTTATAATGTATCTGATGGATAAAAATATTTTTAAAGATAAAGTTCTATTAATCACTGGAGGTACTGGCTCTTTTGGAAATAGAGTATTAAAAAGATTCCTTAACTCAGATATTAGGGAAATAAGAATATTTTCGAGAGATGAAAAGAAGCAGGATGATATGAGAAAAAAGTATGCTAATGATAAGATAAAGTTCTATATTGGTGATGTGAGAGACTTAGCATCTGTTGATAATGTAATGAAGGGTGTTGATTATGTATTTCAGGCAGCAGCATTAAAACAAGTTCCTTCTTGTGAGTTTTTTCCAATGGAAGCTGTAAAAACAAATATAATTGGTACAGATAATGTTGTTAATTCTGCAATTAGTCATGGAGTAAAAAAGGTGATTTGTTTGAGTACTGATAAGGCAGCTTATCCAATAAATGCAATGGGAATGAGTAAAGCATTAATGGAAAAAGTTGCAATTGCAAGGGCAAGAAATGTAAATGGAGACGATACGACAGTTTGTGTTACAAGGTATGGAAATGTTATGGGTTCAAGAGGTTCTGTTATCCCACTTTTTTATAAGTTGATTGATGAAGGAAAGCCTCTCACAATAACGAATCCTGAAATGACCAGGTTTATGATGACTTTAGATGATGCAGTTGAGCTTGTTCTATACGCTTTTGAACATGGAAAGCCAGGAGACCTGTTTGTTCAGAAGGCACCTGCTGCAACAATTGGAACACTTGCTGAAGCAGTCTGTAAGTATAAAGGGGTAGAATTAAAAACACAGATAATTGGAACAAGGCATGGGGAGAAAAAGGCAGAGACACTCGTTACGAAGGAAGAAATGCTCAGGGCAGAAGATATGGGTAACTACTTTAGGATTAAAATGGATGACAGGGATTTAAATTACGAGAAATATTTTGAGAAAGGTATTAAAAATATTGATGATATTCAGGAGTATACCTCTGATAATACACAAAGATTGGATGTAGATGGAGTTATAGATCTTTTAATTAAAATGGGGGAAATAGAAGGATGAAAATATTAATACTTGGTTCTGATGGAATGCTTGGTCATGTTGTTAAGATGTATTTTGAGGAGAAAGATTATGATGTTGTTTGTACTACAAGAAGAGATGAGAAATCAGAGTTGTATTTTAATATTACAAATAGTGTAAGTGAAATTGAGAGGATAATAAAAAGAGTTAAACCTGATGTTGTAATTAATTGCATTGGAATATTAAATAAAGTAGCGGATGAGCATAAGGCTTTGGCAATTCTTATCAATAGCTACTTACCTCATTACTTAGATGAGATTTCTGTAGAGAATAATTTTAAATTAATTCATGTTAGTACAGATTGTGTGTTTGATGGAAAGACAGGTAACTATGATGAGATGAGTATTCCTAATGAAACAAGTATGTATGGAAGAACTAAGGCCTTAGGTGAAGTTATAAATGATAGAAGTGTTACTCTTAGGACATCTATTGTAGGACCTGATATAAATGAAAATGGAGTTGGTCTTTTTAAGTGGTTTATGGAACAGGAAGGAGAGGTTGGTGGATATGATAGAGTTTTGTGGACTGGTATTACTACTATATGGTTTGCAAGGTGTATGGAGATGGCTATTAAGAACAATCTTGTTGGTTTACACCACTGTGTTAATAACGATATAATTAGTAAATATGATCTATTGGTCCTGTTTAAAAAATATTTTAATAAGGATATTGTAATAAATCATAATCCTGATGTAGAAAGTAAAAAAACATTAGTAAGAACAGATAAAAGTTTTGATTTTGGTATACCAAGCTATGAGGATATGATTAAAGATATGAGAGAGTGGGTATTAAATCATAAGGAAGTGTATCCTGATTTGATAGAGAAAATGAAGTTAAATTAGAAAGAGATTTTATTATGAAAGTAATGACAATTGTAGGTACAAGACCAGAGATAATTAAATTATCTACTGTTATTCCAGAGTTAGATAAATATACTGAACATATTCTTGTTCATACTGGCCAGAATTATGATTATGAGCTTAATGAGATATTTTTTGAGGGAATGAATATTAGAAAACCTGATGTATTTATGAATGCAGCAGGGAAGACACCAGCAGAAACAATAGGGAATGTAATAAGGATATCAGATGAATTGTTTAAAGAGCATAGGCCTGATGCACTATTGATATATGGAGATACTAATTCATGTCTTGCAGTTATATCTGCAAAGAGGAATAAGATTCCTGTATTTCATATGGAAGCAGGAAATAGAAGTTTTGATCAGAGAGTTCCAGAAGAGATTAATAGAAAGATTGTAGATCATCTTAGTGATATTAATATGACTATTACAGAGCATGCAAGAAGGTATTTAATTGGTGAAGGTATTGCTCCAGAGACTGTAATTAAAGTTGGTAGTAGTATGAAAGAGGTTTTGGAGAGGAACAAAGAGAGTATTAATCACAGCAGGGTTCTAGAGGATCTTGGTGTAAAGCCTAAGGAGTATTTTGTTTTGAGTATTCATAGGGAGGAGAATTTAGATGATTCTAAGAATTTTAATTCTTTAGTTGATTCTATTAATGCTGTTGCTAAGGAGTATAATCTTCCAATTATATTTTCTACTCATCCTAGAACTCAAAAGAAGATTGATAATGGGGATATTAAGTTTGATTCGTTGGTAAGGGTTATGAAGCCTTTGGGTTTTGCTGATTATATTAAGTTACAGGAGAATGCTTTTTGTGTTATTTCTGATAGTGGAACTATTACAGAGGAGTCATCTTTATTAGGATTTCCTGCAATAACAGTAAGACAAGCACATGAGAGACCAGAGGGTATGGATGAGGGTACTGTTATTATGAGTGGTTTAGATAAAGAGAGTGTATTGGATAGTATAAAGGTGATTACTAATCAGAATATTAGAATGAGAGTAGTACAGGATTATGATAATGATATATTAGCTGCTAAGGTAGTAAGAATTATATTAAGTTATACAGGATATATTAATAGGACTGTATGGAAGAGGTATTAAATTTATGCTAGTTCGAGGTGTTCAAAAGGCTTATAAAAAAGATTTATAATTTGATAGTTAAATTAGCTAAAAAAGTTACGAATTTTGACAGCGTTTTTGAAGAAAGAGAGAGACTTCTTCAAGAGAATTCAGAATTGAAAACTAATAAAGAGAAACCTTTTGGTTGGCCAAATGGTTATATCTCTTAATAGAAGTTTATTAGATAGAAAAAAAAGTATAAAAATTATTTTTTTGCTGACATCCATAGCACAGAGGAGTGTAAAATGACCTATATTCTGGTAGTAACTATCTAAAGAGAACGGGTATAGTTGTTGATTTAGAAGATATAATACCAATCGATTATGTTGTTAAAGATACTTACAAGGAAACATTTAAAGATTTAGAAAAGTTTGATTATGTAATCGCTTCACATGTATTGGAACATATGCCCAATTTATTAAATTTTTTTTGATGTTCAGAATATTCTTACAGAAGATGGAGAATTAATAATTATATATCCTGATAAGAGATTCTGCTTTGATCATTTTCGCTCAGAATCAAAAATTCTGCAGATATATATGATATTTGGAAAAACTTCTGAAGTGGGCAATCCTAGGCAGACATTAGATTTTTTTTACAAATGTTTTACATGAGAATAATGCTGTAAAGTTTTGGGATAGGATGAGGAAATTCCTATGTATAATGGAGAGGATGTCAAGAATAATTTGCAGAGATATCCTATGTGGAAAAAGGGAATGCTAGAGAAGGATGTTCATTACTGGCCATTTTCTGATTATGGCTTTTTAAAGTTCTTACGTGATTGTATGATGTATAGCATTTTGACTTTTCTATAACAAAATTTGTTCCAACACAAAAAGATACTCAAGAGTTTTTGGTAGATAATGAATTTTTCTAAAAGAGATAACCTAGAAGAGATTGACAAAAAGTTGCAGTCTGCAAAGAGATATTATGAGAATGTATATTATAGACTTGATGAACATAAAGAATTAACAAATCAACTTCAGGGTACAATAACCATGCTTAATGACAAGATTGTACAATCTGAAATTAAGAATGAAGAATTGCTTAAAGATATTGGAAGAAAGAGCAAGAGTTGAAAAGACTGAAAGTAATTTAGAGAAAAACACAAAGTGATTTGTTTGCAAAAGAAACAGAACTTGTTGAAAAGACAAAGGTTAAAAAATATGATAAAGGCAAATTTTCAGCAGAGAATCATGTCAATTTATTAAAAGCCGATATTATTAGTTAAAAATAAAATTATAAAAGAAATAAAAATGAAGATGAAAAACTCCAAAAGAGTCTAAGATCTCCGTAATAATCCCGCAATATAATCAAGGAAAAATATATAGATGAAGCAGTAGATTCTGTATTGAATCAAACATATCAAAATTTCGAAATTATTATTGTAGATGACGGATCTACCGATAATTATACGAGAGGACTACTGGAAAATTTTAAAAACCAAAGACCAAAGTATATAGAACAGAAAACAAAGGAGCTTCTAGTGCTAGAAATTATGGTTTTAGAAAGGCTAATGGAGAATACATTCAATTCTTAGATGCTGATGATTTTCTTGATTCAAAGAAATTTGAAAAGCAAATAGAAGTATTTCAAAATGATAAAGCACTTGATATAGTCTATTCAAATTACAAGTATTATTAGATAAAGAAAAAATATTTTTTGAACACAAGAAATACAATCCTGGAATGGATGTAAAAATAACCAAAGATACATATGAAGATTTTTTATTTGGGTGGCAGAGAACTTTGAGTATTCCAATACATAGCCCATTATTCAGAAAAAATCTTTGGGACAATGGATTACCTTTTGTTGAAGGGTTTGGGGTCGGAGAAGATTGGATAATGTGGATTAATTTAGCAAAAAATGGTGCACAAATGTTTTTTCTAGATGAGGATTCAGCATTTTATAGACTTCATCAAAAAGTATGACTCATAATAAATCATATTTGATATATTGGGTAAGCAGATTCATATCATATATAGCTGATAATTTGCTAAAGAAGAATACAAAGAAAGGTTTGACAAAGAAAGTGAACAATATTTAAACAACCTTATTAATAACTTGTTCGTTAGTAATCCACGAAGGAGCTTGATTTATATAAAAAGAAAGTTAAACAATATGAGGAATCTTTTTCGTGGAGAATTACTAAACCTCTAAGAACCCTTGGGGCTATATTAAGAAAATTTAGACATTTGATTGATTTAATTAGGATACAGGGATTAGTTGTTACTACTAGAAATATTATTTTAAAAATATTAGGGAAGTAAAATAACATATTATTAAATAAAAGATTTTATGAAACAATCATTTAATCCTAAAGTCTCAATAGTAATTCCAGTATACAATGGTAGTAACTATTTAAGAGAGGCAATAGATAGTGCATTAGCACAAACATATAAGAATATAGAAGTAATAGTAATAAATGATGGAAGTAATGATGGAGGCAAGACAGATAAGATATGTAAATCATATGAAATAAGATAAGGTATTTTAAGAAGGAAAAATGGAGGGGTATCTAGTGCATTAAATATGGGAATAGAGAAGATGGAAGGAGAGTATTTTTCATGGTTAAGTCATGATGATGTATATTATCCTAATAAGATCGAAAAACAAATAAAGTATCTTTCTAAGAATTATGATGACAAAAAATTTTATTCTTGTGATTATGAATTAATAAACGAAAAAGGAGAACATATACAATTTGTAAAATTTGATCATAAAGAACTTAAAGAAAAACCAGAATATGCACTCTTAAGAAGTTGTATTAATGGTATTACCCTACTTATTCCTAAATCTGCATTTGATAAGTATGGAGAATTTGATGAAACACTAAAATGTACCCAAGATTATGATATGTGGAGAAGATTTATAAAATCATATAAATTTGAGCATATCCCTATCATTATTACAAAAACGAGAATTCATCCACAACAAGATTCAAATAAAAATCCTAATGTAATTACAGAAGGTAATAAGCTATGGATATCAATGATGGAATCTGTTAGTAAGAGAAGGAAGGAAGAATTGGGAAATACGGAATACAATTTCTATAGAGAGATGTATTTACATTTAAAACAATCTCCATATGAGAAAGCTATGAAATATGCAGAGAACAAGGCAAAAAGAATATATGAGAGCAGTAATATATCATTAGAGCATATAAAAGTATCTGTAATTATTCCCTTTTATAATCGTATTCCATTGCTTCTTAAATCAATAGATTCTGTTATTTCTCAAACACATAAAAATCTTGAAATTATTTTAGTTAATGATGGGTCTACAGAAGAAATATCAGAGGTCACGAAATATATTAAAAGGGATAAAAGGATTAAACTAATAAATCTTTCTGAGAATAAAGGTGCTGCTGCTGCAAGAAATATTGGAATGGATAATGCTACAGGAGAGTATATTGCTTTCTTAGACTCAGATGATTTGTTTATTAAGGACAAAATAAAAGAGCAGTTAAAGCAAATGTACTTAACTGGGTATAATGTAAGTCACACATCATATATTAGGAAGCATGGGAAAACAGAGGATACTATAAATTCAGGAGAACTCACAGGAAAGGTTATTCCGCAAATTGTTGGGAAATGTCTAATTGCTACTCCTACTGTTATAATAAAGAGAGAGTATCTTAAAAAGCAGGGAGTAAGATTTATTGAGAAGTTTAGGATAGGTGAAGATATATGCTTTTGGTTGGAGTTACTTCGAAATACAAAACTCTTAGGAATAGATTTTCCTTATGTGATTGTAAATGTTGGTAAAGGGAGTTCTACTTTCGATTATAGAAAGCAACTTCAAGGAACTGGTAACATATTAAGTTTTGTGCTTTCAGATAAGGAATTTTCTCAATATCATAGAGAGATTTCTAACCTATGTTCTTCATATATATACAATAGTAATATGATTTTATCAATTGAAAAGGGGAATAACAATGTGTTGCAGTATGTTGAGGAATGGGATAAGAAGAATCCTATAAAAGCAATTCAGAGGTTAATATTTTTGTTTAAATATCAAGGTGTTAGTATAACTCTTAAAAAGATTGCTCAAAAATATGGTGGAAAGATTTCTAAATAAAAAGGATTCTGTAAATATTGTACTTTCTAGTGATTCTAATTATGAACCACACTTATGGGTAACTATATATACAATATTACAAAATGCTAAAAGTAATAAGAAATATAACATCTATATATTAGATGGAGGAATAAAACATAAAGAGTATTTTTATAAGTTAATAAAAAGTGATAAAAGATTCCATATTCAGTTTTTAGATATGTCTAATCAATATATATCAGTATATGAATCTAGACATGTAAGTAAGGCAGCATATTATCGTTTATCAATATTAGATATATTTAAAGATTTTGATAAAGTAATGTACTTAGATGCAGATTCATATGTGTTGGGGGATATAAATGAGCTTTTTGATATGAACATTAAGGACAAACAGATTGCGGGAGTAAAAGATTCTATAACATATGAAATACCATGGAGAGAGAAAAAAATATCATACAAAAACTATTCAGGGAAGGCATTAGATTATTTTAACGAGTATCTTCATTTATCTGATAGTAAATTAAATAACTATTTCAGCTCAGGTGTGTTAGTTTTTAATCTTAAAAAAATTGACAAAGAGAAAAAGATAAAGAAGTTAAAGGAGTTGCTTAAAAATGATTATTATTGTCATGATCAGGATATCTTAAATTTGCTCTTTGATGAAAATGAGACATTTCTTTTAGGGAGAGAATGGAACTATTTTAATAGCGGTCCTGTACTTAAGCCAGACGAGTTTTTTAATGATGAAGAGAGAAATAATTATCTTAATGGGAAGGTATCTCCTAAGGTTGTATCATATGTTCTAAAACCTTGGTTGAAAGAAAATTTAGATAAGCCATATGTTAAAGAGTATTGGGATATTCTTAGTTTATCTCCATACTATAGTGATGTTAAAAGGGAGATGGAGAGTAATACTAAGTGGAATAGGTTTAAGAAAAAGAGCCTTAAAGAAAAAATTAAATACTTAACAAGTATAGATGCTATAGAGAAATATAAAAGTGTGCTTAAAAAGTTATATGGAAATAAGAAATAATATGTGATAATATCATAAGTCATGTTTAACTATATTGAGCTGTTACAAGAATTTATTAAAACGGACTTTAAGCTAAGATACAAGAATTCTGTTTTAGGGATTCTTTGGATTATTCTTAAGCCATTAGCTACATTTTCTGTAATATATACAGTCTGGTCAAATATTATGATCATGGATGGTAATTATAAAATGGAGCTGTTGCTTGGTATTATGTTAATGTCTTTCTTTAATGAGGGTGTGCTAATGGGGTTGGGATCACTACTTGCCAAGTCTAATGTAATATTAAAGATAAAGTTTCCAAGAGAGGTTGTGGTTGTTAGTGCTGTTACAATTTCTTTAATAGATTTTATTCTTAATATGATAGTTTTTGGTATTTTTTGTATATCAACTCCTGTTACAGTTACTGGCTTGAGTTTTCTTTTGTTTTTGCTTGCAGTGTTTACTATGTATGTATTAATTATGGCTTTGAGTTTATTTTTAAGTGTTATTTTTATTAAATTAAAAGATATTCATAATTTAACAGAAGTAATGTTACAGTTGTTGTTCTGGGCTACCCCTATTTATTACAAATTGGAGATGTTACCTGAAAATCTTCAAAAATATGTACTTCTTAATCCTCTAACAACAATAGTAATGTCTGCAAGAAAAGGGATGGTTACTGGAGATACTGTTGTTGCTTCAGATTTTAAGAATTTGGCTATTGTTACAGCTATTTGTTTAGTTGTTTTATTGATAGGTATTAGATTCTTTAAGAAAAGAATTCCTAAATTAGCAGAGTATTTTTAAAATGGAGCCTGTTATACAAGTAAAAAATTTAAGTAAGTCTTTTATAATACCACATCAGAGGCATGATTCTTTGGTTGAATACTTATCACATCCCAAGAGAATATTTAAGCCTTCAGGAGAGAAATTTACTGTTTTGAAGGATATTGACTTGGATGTGTATCCAGGCGATTTTCTTGGAATAATGGGAAGAAATGGTAGTGGGAAATCTACACTATTAAAGATTCTAGCAGGAATATATTCTCCTACAAGCGGTAGTGTTAAGGTAAAGGGTAAGATGGTTCCTTTTTTAGAGTTAGGTGTTGGTTTTAATTCAGAGTTATCTGGTAGAGAAAATGTTTTTCTTAATGGTATTATTCTCGGTTTATCTAGGTCGTTTCTTCAGAAAAAATATGATGAGATTGTTAAATTTGCTGAGTTAGAGAAGTTTATGGATATGCCTCTTAAGAATTATTCTTCTGGTATGCAGGTTAGATTAGCTTTTTCTATTGCTATTATGGCTGATGCAGATATATATATTTTAGATGAGGTATTAGCTGTAGGGGATATTGAATTTCAAAAGAAGTGTTTTAATATATTTAGAGAGTATAAAAAGAGAAAGAAGACAATTATATTAGTTACACATTCTTCTGCTTCTGTTAGAGATTTTTGTAATAGGGCTGCATTTCTTAAAGATGGAAGATTACATTTTTATGATTCTATTGATAGTGTAATTAAAGCTTATGAAGTTGGGTAATTTGTTATATCTTTGTAGTATAATCCATTATTAATTTCTTTATCTATTAATATGAAACAAGTATCAATCATTGGTCTCGGATATGTAGGATTACCCCTTACATTAGCAATAGAAAGAAGTAAGAAATATAAAGTAATAGGATATGATATTAATAATAAACATATACAAAAGATATTAAATAAACAATGCCCAATAACAGATAAAAAAGCAGAAAAAGATCTAAAAGAATTAAATATACATGCTACAAGTAAAGAAGAAGAAATAAAAGGAGCAGACTATTACATTATATGTGTACCTACACCAATATACGATGACTACACACCAGACTATAGACCAGTTAAAAGTGCTGCAAAGACAATTGGTAAATATTTAGAGAAAGGACAAACAGTAATACTTGAATCTACTGTTAACCCAGGTACATGTGAAGAAATACTCCTCCCTATACTTGAAAAAGAAAGTGGATTAAAAGGAGGAAAGGATTTTAATTTAGCTATGTGTCCTGAAAGAATTAATCCAGGGGATCCTAAATGGAGTGTATACAATATACCTAGAAATATTGGTTCTTTAATGCCAGATAAAACACATGAAGTAGCACAATTCTATAGATCTTTCTTAAAGGGAGAGGTAAATGAGGTGTCTTCAATAAAGATAGCTGAGGCTACAAAGATAGTAGAGAATACTTTTAGGGATATAAATATTGCATATGTAAATGAACTTGCTAAATCATTTGATGCAATGGGTATAGATTTAATAGAAACACTTAGGGCTGCATCAAATAAACCATTTTCTTTTATGGTTCATTGGCCTTCAAGGGGTGTAGGTGGTCATTGTATAGCAGTAGATCCATACTATTTAATAAAAAGGGCTGCTCAATCAGGATTTGATCATAAATTTCTTAAAATGGCCAGAGAGGTAAATAACAGTATGCCTAAATATACTGTATTAAGATTACAAGAGGCATTAAATGAGGTAAAACTTCCTGTAAATGGTACTAATATATCTTTACTTGGTCTTAGTTATAAAGAGGATATAGCTGATTTAAGAGAGAGTCCTTGTTTAGAGATAATGGATATTTTAAAGGGTATGGGAGCTAATCTTACAGTATATGATCCATATGTTTCTGATATGTCTACTGTAAAAACATTAGATGATGCTCTTGATAAATGTAATGCTGTAGTTATTTCAACTGCTCATAAGGTATTTGGTGATTTAACACAAGAGATTTGTAAAAGAGATAATATTTTGGTTGTTATAGATGGTATGAATAAACTAGATAAAGAGAAAATAATTAAATCAGGAAAGATATAGAGGGATAGGAGATAAGTTGCATTAAGATGTAATTATTTAAAAGTAAAAATAAGTAAATAGATGTATAATTGAGTATGAAAGTAGTAGAAGAAAAATCTACTCTCTGAGCTTAAAGAGATGGCATCTAGGATGTTTAATAGTCTTGTTAAGGCAACAGTGTTGAAAAGGGAATATTGGTGTAGATGCTGATTTACACTGATGAGGAAGTTACTTGATAAAGGGTCTAAACAGGAGAATATCTGGGGAATAAATATATATCCTGATAAAGATATACGAAATATGATTGAATTTGATTCTATAATAAATGTTAGGCCATCTTTGGGAATAACTCAAGAGGGGTTGGAGGATAAAGATATACAGAAGAAAATCACAGATATTGTTATTTCTAAGATATCTTTTGAATGAAAAATATTCAGCATAAACAACAAGCTTCTGGAGAATGGTTTAAGAAACCATTTCTTGAACAAATGGCTAATATTGGTAGTGAGGTATACAGGGCTATTAATTGGAGAAACAAGGGCGATGAAGAGTATGCTTATGAGGCATTTATAAGATCTTTAGAACTTTTTGATTTAACTAAAGAATCTAAATTAACATATCCTCAGCTTAAAGAATTAAACAGGGTAAGAGAATTATGGGTAGATTATTTTATGTATGATAATGTATACAACTCAACAGCAGAAGGGATAAATAAATACTTTATGGATTTAACAATTGCTTTTAAAAATAAATTAAGCAATTAAGTATTTCTAATATGTTATTAATAGCTAAGTAGACAAATTATGCCTAATTTAAGGAATTAACCGTACAAATTAGGCATAAAATAAGGAGTTGAAATTTCAGTAAAGATGTTAATATCCATATAACCTAAAAAGAGCCTATATAAAGTTTGCATTGATGAGGTTGGTAACTTTTTGGTAATATGTTGGTATGGAAAAAATAAAAAAGTATACAACAACAGAGTTTTATAACAATCCTTCTAAAGCACTTAGTCATGTAATGAATGGAGGAGTGGTCTATTTAGGCTATAAAAGAGTAAAGGAGCCGTTAGCAGTATTAATTCCATATAAGGAGTATGTATTAGGAAAGAAGAGGACTGCTAAAAAAGGGAAATCTTTATGGGATAGGTATGGAAATAAAGCTATGCATGCTCCAGAGTATAAAGATAGTGTTGGTTACATTAGAAAGCAGAGGGATAGTGAATGACAAGTTATCTTCTTGATACAAGCTTTATAAGTGCTTTTTGCAACAAAGATGATGCTAATCACAAAAGGGCACAAGAGATTTCTAAAGAAATAAAAGATGGGTATTTTATAATTCCTTCTATTGTTGTAGCAGAGTTATCATCTTTTCATAAAAATTTAGATTTTAGAAATCTTGTAGTAGAAACTAGCTTGGATATTGCATCTGAGATAGCTTCAGTAACAAGTGAAAACATTTTAATATATGTCAGTTTTGTTCAGGAGTTTTTCTGTAATCTCAAGGCAGTAGATTCTATGATTTTGTTTCCTTCAATTGAAAATGATGCAAAGCTTTTAACATTTGATAAAAGATTGGAAAAAGAGTTTACAGAAGTTTCTAAGAAGATTTGACAACTCCATAAATTAGGCATAAAATAGGGAGTACATTCCTTAAATTATGCCTAATTATTATGTATAACTTTAAAAGAAAATATGAAGAACCCATTAAAAAGGACTTTTTTAAAGGGAAAATAATTATTGTAACTGGTGCAAGACAAGTTGGTAAAACAACACTGGTAGAGCATATTCTGCAAGAATATGATAATGTTGTATACCTTAATGCTGATAATCCAAAAGACAGATTATATCTTGAGGAGAGAGATTTTGATTTTTTAGACAACTTTATAGGTGAAAGAGATATAGTCTTTATTGATGAAGCTCAAAGAATAAAAGGAATTGGGAACACTCTCAAGTTGCTAGTAGATAACTATAAAGATAAAAAACAAATTATTGCAACAGGATCTTCTAGCCTTAATCTTCTGTCTAATACATCAGAGCCTCTTACAGGAAGAAAATATGTATATGAACTATACCCACTATCTGTTGGTGAAATATATGAAGATAAAGAAACTTTGAGCATAGATAAAGAGTTAGAATTGCTTCTTATCTATGGAACATATCCTGCAGTATATAACAGCAGTATTTTAGAAAAAGAGAGAATATTAAGGGAGATAAGTAAAAGTTACTTGTATAAAGACATTTTAGAATTAGAGAGGGTTAAGAATCCTGCTAATTTAGATACATTACTTTCTGCTTTAGCTCTACAGGTAGGTTCTGAGGTGTCCCTTTCAGAGTTAAGTAAACTTACAGGATTGGATTTAAAGACAGTAGAAAGGTATATAGATCTTCTTGAGAAGAATTATGTTGTTTTTAGGCTTCCTCCATATTTTGTTAATCAAAGGAAAGCACTTTCTAAACAAAATAAAGTATACTTCTATGATTTAGGTATTAGAAATGCTCTAATTAATAACTTTAACCCATTAAGCAAGAGAGATGATGTCGGAGCATTATGGGAGAACTTCTTAATTATTGAGAGAATAAAGTTAAATGCATATACAAATAGGTATGTATCAAACTTCTTCTGGAAGACATATGATGGTACTGAGGTGGATTATGTTGAGCAGTATGCAGATTCATTAGATGGATATGAGATTAAATGGAATCATAAAAAGAAAAAGGCTCCTGAAAGTTGGCTTAGGAATCCTAATTCAAGCTACAAATTAATAAATATTGATAATTATAAAGAATTCTTGGGAATTTAATTTGTTTTTAAATATATTAGAAAACAAAGAGAGAAAAAATAAATAGGAGGCATCGCTTTGCACCTCACAGGTGCAGGGTCGTATTCTCTCTCATGATTATCACTATTACATTAAAATCTGATAAAATCAATCAGATAATTTAAATAATATACATATGAAATTAATAGTCTTTTCTATATGCCTCAATGAAGAAAAAACAATAGGAGAACTGTTAGATAGAATACCAAGAAAGATAGAAGGAATAGATGAGATAGTAAAGGTAGTAATAGATGATGGAAGTAAAGATAGAACTGTGCAAATCGCAGAAGAA
>JAXGOY010000001.1:0-100605 GCA_040767225.1 Candidatus Dojkabacteria bacterium | reverse complement strand
AGAGATAGGATAGTTAGAGGGATATTAAAATTTGCAGGTCCAGATAGAACAGTAATTTTAATTACAAGAGATACAGATCTTCTTGATCTTTTTGATAGGGTATATATGCTTGAGAGAGGTCATATTGTAGAGAGAGGTACATGGGAAGAGTTAGTTAAGAAGAAAGGAAGGGTGTATAAAGAGATGAAATATAATGTGTAATTCCTGTTGTATATTTCACTTTTTAATAAGTATTTACTTCATATATAAATAGATATATAATTCACCAATAAAAATAAATTATTATATTATTTTAATGAAGAGATCTACTAAGAAATCTTTGTATAAGATTTTTGTTTCTCTTTTTGTTGTTTTTTATACATTTCTTCCTCAATCTATTGTAATAGGGCAGGTTATAGATGAAGTTTCGCAGGAGAATGCTGCACCTATAGAAGTAGTACAAGATGTTATTCCACAGGAGGATGCTGCACCTACAGAGGAAGTAGTTCCTGAAAATAATATTACTGAAGTAAAAGAGGAAATTCCCCAAGAGAAACCTTTATGGTTAGTAGATGGTAATACTGCTGTTACTTCTAATCCTGTTGAATTAGATAAGGAGTATACTGCTCCTCAGAATGATAAAGTTAAAATAATATTTACTAAACTTCCTGATAATCCTTCATCAGTAAAAATAAAAGAAATAACTCTTACTGAAGAAGAGATAAAGGTAAGTGGTGCTGTAAGTGATAAGGCATATGATATTACAGCAGATATGGTTGATGGTACTTTTGAATATGATTTAGTATTACCTTCTGTTAAGGATGGTATTAAGGTTGTATATGCAGAGGATAGGGATAGTATATTAACTGATTTAAAAGAGGTTGATAATACTATTGTTAATGAGGGAGATAGTATTAAGATAGAGGATTTAGAACATTTTACTATCTTTATAGCAACTTATCATTATAGTGGACACACTATTGAACAGACTCAATACCATCGAGGTGAAAGTGTTGTAGCTTATGCATCTGGTCTTCCGAATGACTATTATCGAATAGATATTATTAATCCAAGCAATACCCCTGTTGCTAATAGCAGTAATAATACATGTAATGGCAAAAGTACTTCAATTTCTTACACATATAAAATAAAGGACGCAGATGCTATTGGGACAGGATGGAGAGTTGTTTTAAATAGGTTTTCTTCTACAACCAACTGTAATAGCAATACTGGGGCAACGGATACAGCAACGGATTATTTTGAGGTTACATTGATTTCAGAACCTACCGCATTACCTAATCCTACTCTTTCAAATAGTTGTGGATTAGATATTGCTTTAGTAATTGATAATTCTAATAGTATTGATGCTTCAGAACTTGGTCTAATGAAAAGTGCCCTTAAAGGATTTGTTAATGCTTTAGCAGGGACACCTACTCAATTCTCTGTAACTAAATTTGGAACAAATGCAACGGTAATTCAAGGGTTTACATCAGATACAAACTCTGTTAAAGCTGCTATTAATTCTGTGACAACTGGTGGTGGTGGCACAAACTGGGAAAATGGTTTTAATAAAGCAAGAGCAACTTTTGATCCAAGAACAAGTAAGCCAAACTTAATAATTTTTGCTTCAGATGGTAACCCGACTTACCCAAATTGTGGTGGTAGTAATACATGTAATGATGATATTTATGCAGCAATTATTGAAGCTAATCATGCAAAGCAAATTCCAGCAAGGGTATTGGCTATTGGTATAGGGAATTGATCTAAGTGTTAATAATCTAAAAGTAATTTCTGGAAATATTGTTAATGGCTCTGATATCTCCACTACTGATGTTATTACAACTGATTTTGCGGGAATGGCTGACAAACTGGCAGCTTTTGCCACAAAAACCTGTGGAGGAACAATATCTGTAAATAAATATTTGGAAGATAAAAATACAACAGGAGGTGCAGGATGGGTATTTACATTATCTGGAACATCAGGTGCTACATTAACTACGGATAGCAATGGACAAGCTAATAGTGGGAAAATTCCTACTGGTACATATTCTATTGCAGAAACTCTTGTAAGTGGATATTCATTTTTGAGTGCTGAATGTACAAATCAGGATGGAGCAATAGTAGGTACTTCAGCAACTAATGGTTTAAGCGGAATTACAATTGATGATAGTGATATCATTACCTGTGATTTTATAAACAAATTAAAGACAGGAACAATTATTGTAGATAAAGTAACAGATCCTTCTGGAGATTCACAATCTTTTAGCTTTACAACTTCAGGTACAGGATATTCTGGATTCAGTTTAACTGATTCAAGTACTCCAAATAGTCAAATATTAGTACCTGGAACATATTCAGTTAGTGAAGATTCAGTCTCTGGATGGACAAATACTAGTGCTGATTGTGTAAGCTCTATTGGAGATACTGAAACAATTAGTAATTTAGAGTTAGATAACGGAGAAACTATTACTTGTACATTTACTAACTCAAAATTAAGTATAGATGTAGTTAAAACAGCAAATCCAACATCTGTTCCAGAAACAGGAGGAGATGTGGAGTTTACGATTAGGGTTAACAACTCTAGTGCTGTTTCAGTTAACCTAACCTCATTAGTTGATGACAAATTTGGAGATTTAGATGGAGTTGGAACTTGTGATGTTCCTAAAACAATTGTATCTGATGATTCTTATGAATGTAAATTTACGAAAACTCTTTCAGGAGAAGCGGGAGAAAGTCATATTAATACTGTGACCGCAGTAGCAAGTGGTGTTTCGGACACAGATGATGCGACAGTAGACTTTAGTAATGTATTACCAACAATTGAAGTAACCAAGACCCCAAGTGTAAGTGTAGTCCCAGAGACGGGAGGCAATGTAACCTTTACCTTTACAGTTAAGAACACATCAAGTGAAGAGTCAGTAACAATTAAAAGTCTAAGTGATAGTGTATATGGTACTTTATCAGGAGATGCTGATTGTAAAGTAGGAACAGTATTAGCATCAGGAGCGACATGTGATTTTAGTATTACAAAGTGGGTAGAGGGAGATTATACAGGATCAGATCATGTTAATGTCTTTACAGGAAAGGCAGTAGACAATGATGAAACAGAAGCAGTAGACACAGATGATGCGACAGTAGACTTTAGTAATGTATTACCAACAATTGAAGTAACCAAGACCCCAAGTGTAAGTGTAGTCCCAGAGACGGGAGGCAATGTAACCTTTACCTTTACAGTTAAGAACACATCAAGTGAAGAGTCAGTAACAATTAAAAGTCTAAGTGATAGTGTATATGGTACTTTATCAGGAGATGCTGATTGTAAAGTAGGAACAGTATTAGCATCAGGAGCGACATGTGATTTTAGTATTACAAAGTGGGTAGAGGGAGATTATACAGGATCAGATCATGTTAATGTCTTTACAGGAAAGGCAGTAGACAATGATGAAACAGAAGCAGTAGACACAGATGATGCGACAGTAGACTTTAGTAATGTATTACCAACAATTGAAGTAACCAAGACCCCAAGTGTAAGTGTAGTCCCAGAGACGGGAGGCAATGTAACCTTTACCTTTACAGTTAAGAACACATCAAGTGAAGAGTCAGTAACAATTAAAAGTCTAAGTGATAGTGTATATGGTACTTTATCAGGAGATGCTGATTGTAAAGTAGGAACAGTATTAGCATCAGGAGCGACATGTGATTTTAGTATTACAAAGTGGGTAGAGGGAGATTATACAGGATCAGATCATGTTAATGTCTTTACAGGAAAGGCAGTAGACAATGATGAAACAGAAGCAGTAGACACAGATGATGCGACAGTAGACTTTAGTAATGTATTACCAACAATTGAAGTAACCAAGACCCCAAGTGTAAGTGTAGTCCCAGAGACGGGAGGCAATGTAACCTTTACCTTTACAGTTAAGAACACATCAAGTGAAGAGTCAGTAACAATTAAAAGTCTAAGTGATAGTGTATATGGTACTTTATCAGGAGATGCTGATTGTAAAGTAGGAACAGTATTAGCATCAGGAGCGACATGTGATTTTAGTATTACAAAGTGGGTAGAGGGAGATTATACAGGATCAGATCATGTTAATGTCTTTACAGGAAAGGCAGTAGACAATGATGAAACAGAAGCAGTAGACACAGATGATGCGACAGTAGACTTTAGTAATGTATTACCAACAATTGAAGTAACCAAGACCCCAAGTGTAAGTGTAGTCCCAGAGACGGGAGGCAATGTAACCTTTACCTTTACAGTTAAGAACACATCAAGTGAAGAGTCAGTAACAATTAAAAGTCTAAGTGATAGTGTATATGGTACTTTATCAGGAGATGCTGATTGTAAAGTAGGAACAGTATTAGCATCAGGAGCGACATGTGATTTTAGTATTACAAAGTGGGTAGAGGGAGATTATACAGGATCAGATCATGTTAATGTCTTTACAGGAAAGGCAGTAGACAATGATGAAACAGAAGCAGTAGACACAGATGATGCGACAGTAGACTTTAGTAATGTATTACCAACAATTGAAGTAACCAAGACCGCCAAGTGTAAGTGTAGTCCCAGAGACGGGAGGCAATGTAACCTTTACCTTTACAGTTAAGAACACATCAAGTGAAGAGTCAGTAACAATTAAAAGTCTAAGTGATAGTGTATATGGTACTTTATCAGGAGATGCTGATTGTAAAGTAGGAACAGTATTAGCATCAGGAGCGACATGTGATTTTAGTATTACAAAGTGGGTAGAGGGAGATTATACAGGATCAGATCATGTTAATGTCTTTACAGGAAAGGCAGTAGACAATGATGAAACAGAAGCAGTAGACACAGATGATGCGACAGTAGACTTTAGTAATGTATTACCAACAATTGAAGTAACCAAGACCCCAAGTGTAAGTGTAGTCCCAGAGACAGGAGGCAATGTAACCTTTACCTTTACAGTTAAGAACACATCAAGTGAGGAGTCAGTAACAATTAAAAGTCTAAGTGATAGTGTATATGGTACTTTATCAGGAGATGCTGATTGTAAAGTAGGAACAGTATTAGCATCAGGAGCGACATGTGATTTTAGTATTACAAAGTGGGTGGAGGGAGATTATACAGGACCAGATCATGTTAATGTCTTTACAGGAAAGGCAGTAGACAATGATGAAACAGAAGCAGTAGACACAGATGATGCGACAGTAGACTTTAGTAATGTATTACCAACAATTGAAGTAACCAAGACCCCAAGTGTAAGTGTAGTCCCAGAGACGGGAGGCAATGTAACCTTTACCTTTACAGTTAAGAACACATCAAGTGAAGAGTCAGTAACAATTAAAAGTCTAAGTGATAGTGTATATGGTACTTTATCAGGAGATGCTGATTGTAAAGTAGGAACAGTATTAGCATCAGGAGCGACATGTGATTTTAGTATTACAAAGTGGGTAGAGGGAGATTATACAGGATCAGATCATGTTAATGTCTTTACAGGAAAGGCAGTAGACAATGATGGAACAGAAGCAGTAGACACAGATGATGCAACAGTAGACTTTAGTAATGTATTACCAACAATTGAAGTAACTAAGACAGCCAATCCAACAGCAATCCCCGAGACAGGAGGCAATGTAACCTTTACCTTTACAGTTAAGAACACATCAAGTGAGGAGTCAGTAACAATTAAAAGTCTAAGTGATAGTGTATATGGTACTTTATCAGGAGATGCTGATTGTAAAGTAGGAACAGTATTAGCATCAGGAGCGACATGTGATTTTAGTATTACAAAGTGGGTGGAGGGAGATTATACAGGACCAGATCATGTTAATGTCTTTACAGGAAAGGCAGTAGACAATGATGAAACAGAAGCAGTAGACACAGATGATGCGACAGTAGACTTTAGTAATGTATTACCAACAATTTTAGTAACTAAGACAGCTGGTACACTTGTTTTATCAGTACCTGGTGGAGATGTCTTGTTTACAGTTGTAGTTACAAACAATAGTAAAGAATCAGTAACATTAACAACTTTAACAGATAATATATATGGAAATCTAAATGGACGAGATACTTGTGCTACTGGTGGTACTATTCCTGCTAACGGAGGAATATATACATGTACATTTACAGGAGCAGTTAACGGTAACCCTGGTTTTTATACTGATGTGGTAACAGCTACCGCAACAGATAATGATGGATCTATTGATACAGATACAGATGATGCTACTGTCGAATTAGAGGGTGGAAAAATAATAGTTGAGAAATTAACAACCTTGCCAGACCAAAGTCAACAAGCCTTTGAATTTGATTCAAGTTGGGGAGATAATTTCTTCCTAATAAATGATCAATCAATAGATAGTGGATGGTTAGCACCAGGCTCATACTCAATTGAAGAATTAACTACTTCTGGTTGGGAATTAACAAATACAAGTTGTATTAGTTCAATAAATGATAATGAAACTGCTGAAAGTCTTGAATTAGATGCAGGAGAAACTATTACATGTACATTCACCAATACAAGAGATACTGGATCTCTAACAGTATACAAAGTAATAGATGAAGACGGAGATTTAACAACAACAGGTGATCAAATCATGGGTATAAATTGGGAATTTGATGTAGACGGAGTGAGTAATGATACAAGTAATCCCTCATCTTCTAAAACGGATTTCCTTAATGGAAAGATTGTATTTTCTGAACTTAAAACAGGTACTTACGATGTTAAAGAAAATGTTGAACTTGGATATGAAATAGTTGGTGCGAATTGTGGAATTAATAACGGTTCGTTGGATGGATATACTATGTATTCTGTTGATGTAAGTAAAGATAGTAATACAATATGTACCTTCTATAACACTCCTAATGGGGTTGTACATGGATATAAATGGAATGATATAGATATGGATGGATTAACTGATGAGGAACCACTACTTTCAGGTTGGACAATAAATCTCTATAAAGGGAATGAAGAAGGATTCGATGAAACACCTCTAAAGAGTATGGATACAGATGATACAGAAACTCATTTTGGATGGTATTGGTTTGACCATCTGTTCCCAGGTACATACAAAGTATGTGAGGTCCAAAAGGAAGGATGGAACCAGAGTTATCCAATTAATGAAGATGATAACTGTCACATTATACAGTTGCCAGAGAAGCCGTCAGATCGAGATCAGTCAACTAATTTTGTAGTTGGTCTAGAATATAACTTTGGTAACTATGCAATTCCTTCACAATTAAAAATAACTAAAGACAATGATAGCCCTATTGACGGATTACTAACTGGAAGTACAGTTCTGTATACAATAATAGTAACTGCACCATCTAATGAAGAAAAAGGAACATATCTAATTAAAAATGTAAAAGTAACAGATATATTACCAAAAGGATTTGAATATATGTCTGGTACATGGACAGCTAACTCATCTGTAAGAGGAAATATCAAAGGAAGTATTACTACAGAACCTGAATACAATGAAGGACTAGCAACTTGGAATCTAGGAGATATGAAAGAAGGAGAAATAGTAACATTAACATATACTGCTAAAATAAACCTTCTTAATGAACCAGGCCTTTACAAAGATATTGCATTTGTACAAGGAGATTCTCCTTACTAGCAGAGAAAGATAGTGGAGATGTACTTAGGAATCAGTTATGCACTAATCAGAAGATGTTAATACAGAATACTGGGAGACAACTTTGTAGGAACAAAAGTATTAGTAATAGAACCAATAGAAGATGGAGGAGAAGTATTAGGAGCATCCACTACTCTTATATTACCCAAAACAGGTGCAGAAACATATATAACATTGGGAGCATTAATATCTATGATATTAGGAATCTTCTTACTATTCTTTAAAAAGAGAAAAACAAGTATCTTAGTAATAACTTTTGTATTTGCTATTGGTATATTTACACTACTTAAACCAGTTCAAACATATGCTCAAACTACTGCAAAAGTAAGTGTTAGATTAGAAGAACCTAAAATAGGTATAACTGATAGAGAGTTTAATATTACATATGTAGCACTCTCAATACCAGTAAAACCAATAACTGTACAATGTCAGTACTCTCTTGATGGAGTAAACTTCTCTAATTTTGATATATCTAAAACAACAAACAGTGGAGATTGTAAGGTAGATCAAAGTATAGTTACAGGAAGTGGAACATACTACTTTAAAGCCATAGCATCAACTACTGATGGAGAAGGAGCAGAATCAGAAGTAGTTACTGTAAAAGTAGCAGACAAACCATCTCCAGTAACAGAATATTCAAAAGAGAAAACAGTATGTACATATACTCTGAAATTCAAATCATCAACATCAAAAGTACAGATATTTAGATCTGATAATCAGAAATCATTCTATGCAGATGATACAACACTAATTACAAAACCATATCTTACTGTTACACCAAATGCATTATCAACATATACTGATACACCAGCTGACTGCTCAAAAGAATATTACTATGCAGTAAGAGCAGTAGATGAGTACAGCAATGTATCTGCTCTGGTTACTGATAATGTTGTTACAGTTGTAGAACAGACACAGACATCAACATCACAGGAAAGTGAAGAAGTAGCAGGAGAAGAAACCACTACACAGCAGGAGCAGGAAACAACTAGTACAGGAGAAGTAGCAGGGGAAGAGACTACTGCACAACAGGAAGAGGAAGTAGAAACTGATACGAAAGACGAAACTAAAACAGAAGAAAAAGAAACAGAAGAAAGTATATGGGATAAATACAAATATCTCATTATATCACTAATTGTGGTAGTATTAGGAAGTGGAATCTACAACTACATCAGAAGAAAAAAGTAAAAAGAAAAAAACAGGATACCTGAAATACACAGGTATCCTGCTTCTCCTTGTTGGATTAATTATACTGTTTTTTACATATCAGCCATTTTTGTCATCATATTTTGATTATCGTTTTTCACCTAAACCACCTAAGGAAATTAAAGTAGAAATTACAGAAAATGAACAAAATATCACTGAGAAGATAGATGAAGATACAGAGATTGTATTTGTAAACAGTGATTTTGGAATATATATTCCTAAGATAAAAGCAAATGCAAAGGTAATAAAGAATGTGGATATTAATAACTTTGAGGAATATAGAAATGCACTTGTATATGGAGTAGCACATGCAAAAGGGTCTGCACTACCAGATGAACATGGTAATGTATTTCTTTTTGCACACTCTACTGTTAATTTCTATGAAAGAAGAAAATACAATGTCTACTTCTATCTTTTAGAGAGTTAGAGAAAGAGGATCAGATATATGTAAGCTATGAAGGAAAGATATATAAATACAAGGTGGTAGAGTTTAAGGTAGTTAAACCAGAGGAGATAAAATATTTAGGTAAATATATGGATCAGGACACTCTTACTTTAATGACATGCTGGCCTGTAGGATCAAATACAAGAAGGGGTATAGTTACAGCAGTAAGAGATATGGAGTAAAATACATAGAATAATTTTAAATATACATAAATGGAAATATTAGACGGTAAATATACATCATCTGTGATGTTACAGAATCTAAAAACAGAAATCCAGAAATATCTTCAAGAAGGTAAAAGAGCACCAAGAATAGATATAATGCTTGTAGGAGATGATTATGCTAGTCAGATGTATGTAAATATGAAAGAGAAAAAAGCATTAGATTTAGGAATATTAGTAAATATACATACATTTGATAAAGACATTTCACAGGCTCAATTAATTAAACTCATAAAGAGCTTAATAATGAGAATGAAGTTGATGGAATTATGGTACAACTACCAATGCCTGAGCATATTAACGAAAGTGAAGTATTAGAAAGTATACTCCCTTCTAAAGATGTTGATGGACTTACATCTACTAATTTAGGAAAACTATTTAAAATGATTCATCTGCAATACCACCTGCTACTGCTAAAGGAGTAATTAAATTGTTGGATAACTATGATATACAAATTGAAGGGAAAAGAGCAGTTGTTATTGGTAGAGGAGATATATCAGGACTACCCATTGCAGCAATGCTTCAAAACAAGAAATGCTACTGTAACCATATGTCATTCACATACACAAGAACTAAAAGATATATGTAAAGATGCAGATATATTAGTATCAAGTATAGGAAGGGCTGAATATATTAATTCTGAATATGTTAAAAATGGAAGTATTGTAATTGATGTTGGAACAAATAGAAATAGTGAGGGTAAGTTAGTGGGAGATGTTGATTTTAATAGTGTAAAAGATATCGTAGGATATATTACTCCAGTTCCTGGAGGAGTTGGTCCTATGACAATAGCATGTTTGTTTGATAATTTAATTGAGATGTATAAAAGAAATGTATAAAGATGAAATATTTGAATATATACAAGAGGAATCTAAAAGACAGAAAGAAGGAATAGAGCTTATCGCTTCTGAGAATTATGTAAGTGAAGATGTACTTAAAGCAATGGGGAGTATACTTACAAACAAATACTCAGAAGGATATCCACATAAAAGATATTATGGTGGTAATGAGTATATTGATAAAATAGAAGAAGAATGTATTAATAGAGCAAAAGAACTTTTTGGTGCAGAACATGTAAACGTTCAGCCATATTCTGGCTCTCCTGCTAATTTAGCTGTACACTTTGCATTCCTTAAACCAGGAGATAGAACAATGGGAATGGATCTTTCAGCAGGAGGGCATCTTACACATGGTTTTAAGGTATCTATAAGTGGGAAATATTTTGATTCAGTAAGTTATGGTGTAAATAAAGAGGGATATATTGATTATGATGATGTAAGAAGAATAGCTCTGGAGCATAAACCAAAACTCATATGGAGCGGGTTTAGTGCATATTCAAGAATAGTTGATTGGAATGAATTTAGAAAGATTGCTGATGAGGTTGGTGCAATACTTGTTGCTGACATAGCACATGTTGCAGGACTTGTTGCAGCAGGACTGTATCCTTCTCCTGTAGGTATTGCAGATGTAGTTACAACAACTACTCATAAAACTCTCAGAGGTCCAAGAGGAGCTATAATTATGTGCAAGGAAGAGTATGGAGAGTTAATAGATAAGGCAGTATTTCCAGGGCTTCAAGGAGGTCCTCATAATCATATTACAGCAGGCATAGCTGTTGCCTTAAAAGAAGCTCAAAGTAATGAGTTTAAGGAATATGCAAAACAAGTAATTAGTAATGCAAAAACTTTGGCATCTTCTTTAGCAGATAAAGGGTTTAATATTGTATCTGGTGGTACTGATAATCATATGTTTTTAGTAGATACGATTAAGAGTATAGGAAAGAGTGGTAAAGAGGTTTCTGATATTCTAGAATCTGTAAATATTACATTAAACAAAAATGCAATACCATTTGATGAAAGAAAACCATGGGATCCTTCAGGTGTAAGGATAGGGAGTGCTGCTGTTACTACAAGAGGTATGAAAGAAAAAGATATGTTCCAAATCTCAGAGTATATATACAGGGCACTAAATGATAGCTCTGAGGATAATCTTAAGAGAATTAAAGATGAGGTGAGAGATTTTAGTAAGGATTTTAATATACAGGAATATGAAAGGTACATTTAGAAAAGATATACAAATAGCAAGTATAGAGTCTGAAGCTGACTGGAATCAGTTTAAGGTTCGTACTCTTCTTGAGAATGTTAATCAAAAACAGCCCTCTATCAATGCATATTTAGGTGCAAGATACAGTAATCTTCTGATAGTGTAATTGATATTGCATCTGAAATTATTAAGAATAATACTGATGCTGCACAAAGACTAGAAGCGATATTTCATGGATATGGTCATAAATCTGTAGGTGATATGGCTCAGCTCTTTGTATGTATTGAAAATATTCCAATGCTTTCTGCAATGAAAATATTCTATCTTAATTCTGTAATATCAGGTCAGGAAAGGTCTACAAGATATCAGAATTTTGAAGAACCTAAGTATATTAAAATTCCTAAGGAGATTTGTAATAACCAAGAGATTAGGAAAGAGTATGAAAATATAATCTTAAAACAGATGGATGATTACTCTGTTTTGTTAAAAAAGACAAAGGAGATATTTAAGGAGTATTTTAATATTAATGAGGATATTAAAGAAGAAAAATCTGCATTACAGGCAAGAAGTTTTGATTGTGCAAGATACCTTCTTCCATATGGAGTGCAGACAAGTATGGCAGCAGTCATGTCTGCAAGAAACTGGTCTGAGTTAATATCATATCTTAATGCAGGGGATAGTATTGTAGATAGAGAGGTGGGAAAGTTGATATATAACTTGCTTGGAGATTCTGATGTAAATATAGATGGGTATATTAGGGAAGCTGATGGTCTTGTAAGGCACACTGAGGCTAATTATTCAAGAAAGGACTCTACCAAAGAGATACTAGAGTATCTTAGGAAAAAGGTTTCAGCACAAAGGCAATATATTAATAAAGGAAGTGAGAGTGATTCATGTACTGTTAGTTATAACGATAATGCAGTAGAAGACCTTTTTACTCATTATGAGCTATTAATAAATCCATTGGGTAGTGAGAATGAGCTTGAATTTGATGATGAAGATTCTGAATATATTGGTGAAGTTCTTTTTAAGAATCATAATCAGCACAACCTTATAGGCAATCTTGGACAGAGTGGTTCAATTAAGATAGAGGGTATGTCTGCATTATGTACATTAAAAGATTTAAATAGACATAGGAGTTTTGAGAGATTTATACCACTTTTACATGATGAGATAGATATTGATAATGAGTTAAACAGAGATAGCAAGGATTGCTTCTTCCTATGTAATTATCTTGATATACCTGAGATGTCCGAATTAAAGAAAGAGTATGAGAAAGCTTTAATAGGAACATATAATATGATAAAGAGATGGAGAAATGATTCACTTAAAGTTGTGTCCGAGGAGTACTCTCAGGAGTTTACTAAATATCTTCTTCCTCATGCTCATGCAACTAGATACTGTTTCTATGCTTCTATTGATGACCTGCAGTATACAATTAGTTTGCGAAGTGCAAGAGGAGGTCATATTGCATACAGAGCACTAGTATACAAATGGTTAGAGTTATTAAATAGTAATGATAGTATATGGTATCCTTTACTAAGAAAAATAGAAATGCCTGATCCTGCATCAAGAGATCAGTTTATTGATAGGAGTTAAATTAAAAGTTTTAAATATGATACTTTCTGATAAAAGCATTAAGGAAAAAATTAATACAGGAGAGATAAGTATATCTCCATTCTCACAAGATAGTCTTCAGCCTGCATCATATGATTTACATCTTGATAAAAATATTATGTATTTTAATACTAATGGAAATAATATTATTGATGTTAAGAAACCTGTTGATGAATTAATGATTAGAACACAGATAAGTGATAGCGGATTTGTAATAGAACCACACCAGCTTGTACTTGCTAATGTCATTGAGATAACGGGAGTAGATAGTAAACATGTTGGAAGACTTGAAGGAAAGAGCTCTCTTGCAAGAATAGGGTTAATTATACATGCTACTGCTGGATTTTTAGATCCAGGAAACAAATTAAGATTAACACTAGAAATGGTTAATCTTTCTCCTCTTCCTATTAGAATATATGTAGGTATGAAGATTGCACAAATTGCTTTTGAGGAGCTTGATACTCCTTGCGAGAAGCCATATGGTAGTAAAAGTTTAAATAGTAAGTATGTTGGTGATTTGACAGTACAAGCGAGTAAAATATGGAAGAATTTTTAAATTAAACAATGTAATTAATATGTTTGAAGATATTAGAAAAGAGTTCCCTATTCTAAAAGATAAATTCTTAGGTAAGGGACTTGTATATCTTGATAGTGCTGCTACCACTCAGAAACCTCAAGAGGTTATAGATAGGATTAATCAGTATTATGAGCAGGAGAATGCTAATATTCATAGGGGTCCATATGACCTTTCTATTAATGCTACTAATCTTTGGCAAGAGGCTCACGAAACTGTTTCTGATTTTATAAATTCAGATTCATATAAAGAGATATTTTTTGTAAGAAACAGTACCGAAGGATTAAATTTTCTTGTTAATACTGTAGGAAGAAAGCTTCTTTCTGATGGGGATATTGTTGTAATTACAGAGATGGAGCATCACAGTAATATTATTCCATGGATGCTGTTGCAAAAAGAGATAAAGTTTAGAATAGAGTATATACCTGTAAAAGATGATTACACATTAGATTTAAATTGGTTTAAGGATTTAGTTAAAAAGGAGGGGGAGAAGATAAAGATTGTATCTGTTGTTCATATTTCAAATGTATTGGGTGTTAAGAATGATGTAGAGGAGATATTTAAGATTGCTAAGAAGGTAGATGCTTTTACAATGCTTGATGCTGCACAAAGCATTGCTAGAGTACCTGTTGATGTTAAAAGTTTGGGTTGTGATGCATTAGTATTTTCTGGACATAAGGTGTATGGGCCTACAGGAAGTGGTGCTGTGTATGTAAATATGAAATATCTTGAAGACCTTGTTCCATGGATGGGTGGTGGAGAGATGGTTTCTTTAGTTACGAAAAAGGGTTTTGAATACAATGAACTGCCATGGAGATTTGAGGCTGGTACTCCTGATATTGCAGGAGGAATTGGTTTGGGTGCTGCAATTGAGTGGCTTAAGGGTCGTGTTGATATGGTTGGGGGATGGGATATGATAATTAATCATGAACAGGGGTTAATAGGGTATTTTTTAAATGAGTTTAATGGAATAGATTGGTTTGTTCATTTTGGTCCTGATGATATTTCTCAGAAATATGGGAGTATTGCATTTACTATAAAAGGTTTCAGATTTAGAGGGTGTAAAGATGTTGAAAGTATTCAAACAAAGAAAGATGGAGAAGGTATTGTAGATTTACTTAATAAAAAGAGAATTTGTTTTAGAGAGGGTTTCCATTGTGCACAACCACTGCATGATAGATTTAAGATTGGTCCTACATTAAGATTTAGTTTAGGAATATATAATAATGAGTCTGATATGAAGTATGCTGCTAATGCTGTTAAGGAGGCTGTTTTAAGTGGTTTGAAGTAAGTATGTTATTTGATGTTATAGGTCAAGAATCCTCATAGTATATGTGATATATTTTGATATGGATTACACAACAGTAAATGATAATGTAATGTCTGAGATAGTTGAGCTTCAGAATAAATTGGCATCTTCTAATGCCCCTATTGAGCTAAAAGAGCAGACGATGAAAACTATCCAAAGGCTTGAGAGAATGGCTAGGCTTGGTAATTATAGCTCTGAGTTTGAGAGTGTAGATAAATATGTTGATTGGATTACAAGAATCCCATGGGGAGTTGTATCTAAGGATAATCTGGATATAGAAAATGCAAGAAGAATGATGGATTCTACTCATTATGGTATGGATACTATAAAGGAGATGATTCTTGATTATCTTGCAGTAATGCAATTGAAAAATATGCAAAGAGCTAGAGGTGGAAATGTTACAGATAATTCACCACAAATACCTACTTTACTTTTTGTAGGTCTTCAGGGTGTTGGAAAAACATCTATTGCACAATCAATAGCAAAAGCAATGGGAAGAAAGTTTGCAAGAATATCTCTTGGGGCAGTGGGAGATGTAAGGACACTTAGAGGTGTTCCTAGACATGAGCCTGATGCGGAACCTGGGCAGATTATAAAGTCTTTAGTAAGAGCTGGTACTATGAATCCTGTTATTCTTATAGATGAAATTGAAAAATCAAGTCAGAACAAAGGTGTTCAGAATGATATGATGGCTGCACTGCTTGAGATACTTGATCCTGAGCAAAACTCTACATTTGTAGATCATTATATTGACTATCCTGTCGATTTATCTCAAGTATTCTTTATATGTACTGCAAATAACTTAGGAGGGCTATCTGCTGCATTGCTTGATAGACTCGAGGTTATTCGTTTTACAAGTTATAGTGATCAAGAGAAAGAGATTATTGCTAAATCATATATACTTCCTAGAACATTAGCATCTATGGGATTGCCTCCTGAATACATTCAAATATCTGAAGATGTATGGCCTTTGATTATAAGACCAGTTGGTTTTGATGCAGGTATACGTCAGCTTGAAAGGAATATTGCAACACTACTTAGAAGTGCAGCAAGGGAAATTGTGAGTGGAAAGAGTATTCCTATTGTAATTACACCTGATAATCTCAAACAGTATGTTCTTCCTGATCAAGGTCCTTTAAGTTAAACACCTTTAAAAGGATTTACCAGCTTTAATGCCATCTGTGCTCTCTTTAGTGCAGGTTCAAACGGTTGTTTTTGTATTGGAGGGTTGGGGGTACCATTCCCATTGTTATTCATCTTGGGAATATTAGTATAGTTAATGTCCGAATTAGCAGTTACATTATATTGATATATTGTTTTGTTATTGTTGCTTTGGTTGTTGTTCATTTTCATCAGATACTACTCCTTGTGGGGTAATATGCATTTTACCTTTTTGAATTTCTTTTCTCTCTTTCATTACTTGCCCTGGAACAGTATTTTCTTCAATTAATTGTCCCATACTTTTTTGTGAGTTATATTTATCAGGGTTTAGTTGTCTATCTTGTTCTTCTAATCGTTTCTTTAACTCCTCTTGATATTTCTCCCTTTCTTCTTTTATTTCTTTAATATCTTCTTTTCTCTTTCCTACAGCTCTTTCTATCAGATCTTTATTCTTTGGTGTTTCTGTAGATACAGACATTTGAGTTGCAGGAGGCTCAAATATTGCAGAAAGCTCTTCGATGCTTTTCTCTTTTTCACCCATTAATCTCATTCTCTCAAGCTCTCTTGGATCTGAGGTGATAAGGGTGTTCTCTTGTACACTTGATATGACCTGCATTGCTACATGATTTTGACCTGCAAAGAATAATCCTTGACCTTTTTCACAGTTTAGCAAGAAAGCTTTTTCTCCATCAGAAAGATGAAATACCTCTTGAATTGCTTCTACAGCAGAAGGGCTTTGCATCATCAGCATAGACATTGATGCATTTTGAATTATTGCTTTACCTAAATCATTATGCATAAAGTCTGCAACATCTTGTGTTATTGTTGTAAGTCCGAGGTAGTATTTTCTTGCTCTCTTAGCTATGGAGTACATAAACTCTGCAGAATCTTTTCTTTGCATCATATACCATGCCTCATCAACTATGAGAAGTCTTCTCTTTTTTTCTTTTCTTATTACAGTCCATATAAAGTCAAGCATAAGATACATTGATAAAGGTTTTAGTTCTTCCTGAAGATCTCTTACACTAAATACTGTAAAAGAATTATTTATTTCAAAGTTTGTAGCCTCATTAAATACACCAGCACCACTTCCAATGATAAATCTTTCCATTCTTCTTGCCATGTCATGAGCTTCTTCTTCTGCCATTCCCTTTAATACTTTATATAAATCTTCAAGCATAGGAGGAGGGTTCTTTTGTGTTGCAGGATCATATGTTATACCTTTTTCTCTGTATGTAAGAATTAATGCTCTATCAAGTATAGATATTTCAGTATTGCTTAGTCCATCAAACATTATCTTAAAGAATCCAATGAGAGATTGTATCTTTATTCTTAACTCATCTTCACCTTCTTCATATACTCCTGAGAGCTCAAATGGATTCATTTTATCCCCTTTGTCTTGTGAGAAGGATATATATGAACCTCCTACAGCTCTTGAAAGATCTTCATACTCTCTTTCAGGGTCTATAATGATAATATCAGTTCCAAGCATTAAGCTTCTTAGTGCTTCAAGTTTTACAAAATAGCTTTTACCAGCTCCAGATTTTGCAAATACAACAGAATTAGCATTTTCAAGTTCAAATCTATCAAAAATAACTAGACTCTTGTTATGCATATTTATTCCATACATAATTCCATGATCCATTGTAAGTTCAGATGTAACAAATGGAAATGTAGTAGCAAGAGAGGTTGTATCCATATTTCTTGTTACATACAGCTTGTCTAATCCTAATGGCTGTGTACTAATGAAGCCTGGCTCTTGTTGAAGTGTTGCAGGTTTTGCAGTTACCCCTATTGCAGCTAAAGTAGATACTACATTACGACTGTATTTTTCAAGTAAATCTTTATTAGGTGCATATATTGTTATATACATAGCAAAATGAAAGAATTTCTCAGTTCCCTCTGCAATTGAATCTTGAAGCTGCTGGGCATCAGATAGAGCTACCTTTAAAGAAGCATCAATAACTTTTCTTTCTTCCATTTGTGTATATATTGTTGCTTCCATTTCTGCAATCTTTTTCTTTAATTTTTCCATTATTATTTTAGAATCAACAGGGTAGTAGAATGTACTTATTCGCAGGGAGTGCTCAAAATTGATAATTGGAGAAAGCCAGTTTGGACCAACAAATCTGGGATACCCACTAATGAAGAAAGTCCTGAAGTAGTAATCACCCATTTGTAAATGATTAAAGTCAACTTCAATATCAATTGGAGCTATTATATCTTGAAGTGTTAAACCTTCATATTTAGTTTCACTAACTTTGCTTTCTACTGGTTGTTGTTGTGCAGCTGTCTGAGATTTAGTTTTCTGCTCTTCAGGAATAAAATTATCTAAGAATTTAAGGATTGGATTCTTTTTTACCTCTTTTTTCTTTTCATCAACAGGATCATTGTATCTTTCTTTCTGGTTTAGTTGATTATTTTCATTATTTTTTTTCTCTTGAATCTGTTCTAAGTCTTTAGCTAAATCCTGTGTAAATGTGGCAAACTTATTCTCAGTAAGAGAGCTTTCCTTTTCTTTTAATTCTTCTATTGTTTTTGATTGATATTTATTATCTTCTGCCATATTATTCTCCTCTTTCTTCTTCTGGATTATATATAGTGTAAAACTCTGTAATTAATTCTTTTGTTGTAAGCTGTTTTCCTCCCAAACCCATTCTATTTAGCTGTTTGAGTATATGGTCTCTTTTAGGAAAGAGAAATATTTTTGCTTTTTCTAAAAGTTGACTCTGTTTCATTTGCATATTCTGTTCAATTTCTTGTTTAGACTTTTTGGATTTTAATATGTTAGCAGTAGGCATACTTCCTCCAGGGTTGTAAGGGATAACTAGAAAGAAGTTTTTATCAAGTACATCATTTTCAATAATTAATCTCTGAATAAATTGTGTATATATGTTTAGCTGTTTTTTTAGTCCTGGTGTCATATCGGCTTTCTCTTGATTTTTAAGATAGTCTACATAATTAGAAATATCTATTCTTCTTGTTCTTATTAATATCTGTATGTGGAAGTTTAAAGAATTAAGAAGTCCTGCAAATGCAAATATTTTACTATCCTGCTCATATTCAGCTAAAAGATCAAAGTTAATTGCTGATGTTTGGATTACCATTGCTACAGTTCCGCTTTTAGTAATTACTAAATCATCTACAATATCCTTTATTTCAAGGTGATCTTGTGTTGATGCTGTTGTTCTTGCTCTTGCATTTGCGTCCATTATTTTACTTCTATTCTATAAGGTAATTTACCCATATTTTTTGTAAGTACAATACTTATGGGAGGTATTGTAAAGGGTGCTCCTTCAAATTCAATATTATATATTCCTTCAGGATACTCCTTATTAGTAAGAAAGTATCCATTCTTTCCTGTTTTGTTTGCATAAAGGAGTTTTCCATCTTTGTCTTTTAAATATGTCTGGACATTAGGAATAGGCTGATTGTCTTTTGTACATAACCACAGATTAATATTTCCAGGTAGTTTATCTACACTTTGAATTTTAAATTGATACTTAGATATATTTTCTTCATTTATTATTATTTTCTCATTAGTAGAAACTTGTGCAGAAGGAATTACTTGCTCTACAGTTTGTTGTACAGGTTGCTTCTTCTCTGAACTTTCAGTATATACCTCCTGTCCTGTTTGATCAATTTTAGATCCCCCAAATATTTTTTGTTTTTTCTTTTCAGGTTGTATTGCAGGTTTAGTTCTTTCATCTTTTAACTCTTTGTTAAGCCATACCCTTTGAGTAGGACGATTAACTGCATAGAAGAAATTAGATATGAACTTGTCAGCAGGCTGATCATTTATTGGAACAAGTGCAAAGAACACCCCTATGCTTGAGAAGAGAATAAACAGGGGAACACCTACAATACCAGGGAACTGTCCCTTAGTTGTAAAGTACAAAAATACTCCTCCTATGCCTACACCTATTCCTAAGTAAGCAAATTCTTTAAGTGTGAACTTAGTAAAAATCTTAAATTCAACATCTAAAATGTTTTGTGGTATAGCATGCTGTCTCATATTCCGTATATCTAGTTTATCAGAATTAAAAGAAATAGTGGAGATATTATATTACTTTTCATCTAGATGTATTAATTGTGCATCTTTTATAATTTCTTTTGGTAAATGCTTAAAATCAATTGTTGTAATAAAGGTCTGTTGTTTGTTTAATATTTTCTTAGGTAGTATTTTTTTAATATTGACTATATCTAATTCTGAAGCAATATCATCAAGAAGGAGGATAGGGTAACTTGATGTCTTTCTGTATACAATATTCTGTATTTCAAAGATTAAATTCCCTATTGCTAACCTTTTCTCTCCTCTTGACCCAAATTTCTTAATATCTTTATCATTAAATATATCCCAGTCATCTCTATGCGGGCCTATATTTGTATATCCTGTTGCTATGTCCCTCTTCTTACTAGACTCTAAATCTCTCTCTATACACTCTTTAAGATATTCAACATTGTTTATTTTTCTTTTATCAAAATCTATTTTTGTTTTATACTTTACCTCATATTCATTTAGAGATAATTCTTTTGTTAAAAGTATTCTGCTCTTAAGTATATGTGCAGATGTAAGGCAAAAATGATTACTCCAAAAGTTTAACTGAGGGTCATTTACGGCGATTATTCCTTTATCATAGAAGAGCTTTGAGAGTTTTTTTAAATATGCATTTCTTTGTCTTAATATTTTGTGAAAATCTCTAAGAAGTGTTTCATACTCATAGTCATATTTTAATATTATATTATCAAGGAAGTTTCTTCTTTCAGAAGGAGATATCATTAACAGATCTATTTGTTCGGGATTAAATATATTTGCAGACCTATTTTCAAAAAATTTTCTAGCACTTGTATTCTTCCCTTCTATTTTTAATACTCTTTTATCTTTATTTTTAAAGTATACATATGATTTTCCATTTTCTATTGTTTCTATACGTGCATGTGTCTGGCTATTTTGGTTTAAGTTAATATACTCATTTGATGATGCCCATGGAGATACTCCTGTACTGATTAGATATATAGCTTCAAGTACTGAGCTTTTACCTTGTGCATTATGACCGTAAAGAATAACTGTGTTTTTATTAAACTCAAAGGTTTTGTTTTTAAACTTTCTAAAATTTTGAAGTGTTAATGTTTCAATCATTATATTTTCAATATACTTAAAAATGCTTCTTGAGGAATATTTACTTGTCCTATCTGTTTTAATCTTTTTTTACCTTTCTTTTGTTTTTCAAGAAGTTTTAATTTTCTTGTATAGTCTCCTCCATACAGTTTAGCAGTAACATCTTTTCTGTATCCTTTCACATCCTCTCTTGCTATTATTTTACCTCCTATTGCTGCTTGAAGAGGAATAGGGAACTGTTGTCTTGGTATTTCTTCTTTCATAACTTCTAGTAGTTTTGCTGCTTTTGTTTGTGCATTCTCTTTTGTCTCAAGAAAACTTAATGCTGGAATTTCCTCATGGTTAACAAGTATTGAAACTTTAACAAGGTCTACTGGGAAGAAATCTATAAACTCATACTCCATAGAGGCATATCCGCTTGATTTGTTTTTTAGCATATCAAAAAAATTGGATACTAATGATGCTAGAGGGATATCATATTCTAGGATGATATACTGATCTTTTGTTTGTATTTTGTCTGAGAAAGTAGGTAGATATGTTGTATTGACATACTCTCCTCTTTTGTATTGGCACATTTCCATTATTGCCCCCATGTATTTACTTGGTGTCATGATTTTAAGTCTTACCCATGGTTCAAGTATTTGAGTAATTTCAGAGGGGTCTGGTAATTCTTGTGGTGTCTGTATGTCAATTTTTGTACCATCTGTCTTTATCACTTTATACTCTACTGTTGGTGCTGTAATTATTAAACTTACATCGTACTCCTCTTCTAATCTTTCTTGTATTATTTCCATATGTAGAAGACCTAAGAATCCACATCTAAACCCTGTACCAAGAAGATTGGATCTTTGTTCAGAGAATGTAAGTGCAGCATCATTCATACTTAATTTGCTTAATCCTATTTTTAAAGATTCGTACTGGTCAATATCAGTAGGAAAGAAAGTAGCATATACATTTGGTTTTGGTACTTTATACCCTGGAAGTGGTAGTGTATTCATGCTATCTGATATTGTATCTCCTACTGTAAACATTGTTATATCTTTAAATCCAGTAGCAATATACCCCACATCTCCAGCACATAGTTCATTTGTTTCTTTCATAGTTGGAGTAAATATTCCTATTTCTGTTGGTTTAAAGGATGTTTTCATCTGAAGGATATACAGCTCTTTGGTTTTGTTTGGAATGTACTTTATTTCCCCATCAAATATTCTTACAGCGACGACCACTCCTTTATGTTCATCATAAAAAGAGTCAAATATTAATGCTTTAAGTGGTTTGTTAGAATCACCCTTTGGAGGAGGGCATTTCTCAATTACTGCATCAAGTAACTCTTTTACACCCTCTCCTGTTTTTCCTGATACTTTAAGAATATCTTCTCTTTTAAAACCAAGAAGTTGTACAAGTTCATCTTCTCTTTCTTTTATATTTATATTGGGTAAATCTATTTTGTTTATTGCAGGGATTAATTTTAATCCTAGCTCCATTGCTTTTTGTGCATTTGATATTGTTTGTGCCTGTATACCTTGAGAAGCATCAACAAGAAGTATTGCTCCTTCGCATGCAGCAAGTGAGCGTGATACTTCATATGAGAAATCAACATGCCCAGGGGTATCTATGAGATTGAGTTCATATCCATTCCAGTTCATTGTACATGCTTGAAGTTTTATTGTAATTCCTTTCTCTTGTTCTAACTCTAATCTATCAAGTATTCTAGACTTTCTTTTATCTCTGGATATATTAACATTGCACAACTCTAATATCCTGTCTGCTAGTGTAGATTTCCCATGATCTATATGTGCAATTATTGAGAAATTTCTTATTTTATTTAAATCTGTATTACCCATAATATGGGTAATTATATTATATTTACAATACAAAAGGATACTATATATTACTCAATCTCTTTTATCTCAAGTGTAAAGTCTTCGTTAAACTTCACATTTGAGAAGTTTTCAATGGCAAGATATACTATGTATTTCTGGTTAGGTTCCAGAAGAATTCTTTGTGTTATTGTATTCCCCTCAGGATTTTGAATTCTGTATATCTGGTCATTAATTATTAAAGAAATGTCCGAATGTGTAGGAAGGTCTGTATATCCATATACCTCTAGTTTTACACTTGATGATTTTCCATTTTTTATTTCAAGTATAGGTTTGGAGTATCTGTTTGCATCTCTGCTTGTGATAATTGTAGTGTATTTATATGTTCCATCTTCTTCTTGTTCAAGCTTTTCCTGACTAAATATTTGATGTGTTCCTCCTACAAGAGTTATTTCTACCTGTGCATTTTGACTTAAACCAAGGACATCAACATCTTTAATCTTTTTAGCAAGAGGTTTTAAATTCATTACTGTTATAGTGGGGATTATAAAAAGAAGTGCAAGTAATCCCAATGCTATTGGTTCAATAACTAAAGAAAGAGTTTTTTTAAGTTTATTATTTTTCATTAGTAATATTTCTTACTATCAGGATATACCCTGTTTATTTCTATTTCAAATGCTTTTAGTATACCTAATCCGCAGAGAAGTGAAAATACCCCTGCAAGATATGCAATCCATGTATATGTATCTCCTTGAAGTGCATTTTTAATTACTACTCCACTGCAAAGCCAAAGGAATATACACCATACAAAGATTTGAACAAAGTTTGTATCATCTTTTGTTACCCATTTTAAGATGTTAAATTGTGCTATCTTAACTATTGTTCTTGGGTTAGTAAATGTACTCTGAAAAAGAACTACCTTAATTACTTGATATGCAGTAGGGAGTGCTATTGCAAGAAGCATGATTAAATCTGATATTGAGTTAACGAAGTATGCAGTTTGAGGATTATCAAAATATAGCTGAGTTGAAAATACTCCTCCTACATCATTACCTATCTCTACAGTGTATCCGTATTTTATAGAAACGATAAAAATTCCCAATGTTTTAGCTGCAATCATTAGTATTGCAGGAAATATGGAACTTTTAAGCGCTCTTTTGAGTAGTTTTGACATTATCTTTGGACAGTTTATTAAGTTGACTTGCAAGTCTTGATTTTTTTCGACTTGCCTTACCCTTTTTTATAACATTTTTCTTAGCTGCTTTGTCAAGAACCTTATAAGTTTGTTTTAAGGATGCTTCTGCCCTTTCTTTATCTCCTTCTTTTATATTATCTTTAAAATTCTTTTCCGACCTTTTAATTCTTTTTCTTAATCTGTCGTTGTAAACAGTTTTTCTTTTTGTACTTCTTAGGTCTTTTATTGATGTTTTTAGATTTGGCATGATATGTAAAAATATATTATTAAATCATTGATAACTGTGCTGTATTATATATATAACTGGAATGTTTGTAAACAGCAGATTTTATTGATACACTTGTTAATAGATATGATAAATACTAAAAAGGTACTACTCATTATCTTCTGCATACTGATTCCTACAGCTGCTATTGCTTCCTGCATACATTTAGCTTCTAAGAAAGAGGAAGAAGTTAAAGGAGTAAGTGTACAAGAGAGTGGATGTGTGCCATATATAATTAATGAGATACCAAGAGTTGCATATGTTTGGGAGGAGTATTCTTTTTACCCTATGATAGCAGGATGCAGTTCAGATAATGTTATAATAACGGTTGATGGTGCACCTTGGCTTAAGGTAACAGATGATATGGGTATTGCAGGTGTTCCAAGTATTACTGATGTCGGAACTTATAAAGTGGAAATAACGGCATATGGCAGTAGTAATAGTTACACTTTAACTGATTATATAATTGTAAAAGAGTATGAAGAATAAATGGGTAATAACAATTGTTATATTAATAGTATTTATTTCAGTTATTTCACTGTTTGTAATTAAATCATCTGCTTCGCAAGACTCTGTATATGTAGAAGGTTGTACTCCTTACAATATTGAGATTAAAAAGGGAGAATCTCCAAGCTCTGTTGTTATTTCATGGAAAAGCAAAGAGAAATGTTCAGCATATATTTTATATGGTAAAGAAGTAGGGGGATTAGATATGGTTGCAGTAGATTTAGAAAATGAGATAAAGAGTAATGAGCATAGGGTAACTATTCAAAACTTAGTAAGTACTAAAAAATACTATTTTGTTATAGTTTCAAATGATGTGATTTATGGTAAAGATGGACTTCCTTTACAGTTTTCTATCGATTCCCTTTAGAGTTTTTTCTTAAGACTTTTTCTTCAAAATATTTCTTTGGATTTGTTATTTTACTTTTTCTAAACTCAAAGTCATCGTATGCTTTTGATGTGATAATTTTTTCAGTAAGGAGTGTTCCTTCTGGTCTTACATATATTATCCACCCGATTATAATTATGAATATTCCAACTGCAATTCTTCCAATAAAGCTGTCAAATATTCCTGTCTTCGGTATTTCTTTTTCTTCATCAGTAATATTAGCACAATCTTGTGCTACAACTATGTATACTTGAGATCGTAGAGTAGAAGGGTCTAGTGGTATTTGGACAGGGTTTACAATTACCTCATTTAGATTTTGTCCTGTTAATGATTTAGCTCCTGCTGTTGCTTGGAATACTATAGTTAATGTTCCTCCTGCTGGTATGCTCCATGGTGCAGAAGGTTCCCAGATTATCTCTTGTGTATCACCCACGGTTGTAATTTTTACCATATCAGTATCTACAATAGCTGTTCCATTTACTATTGAGCTATTAGTTGTATATACAAACCCAAGAGGTAATTTATCTTTTACAGAAGCTATTTGATCTTGTACATCTCTGTTATTTTTTACAGTAATTGTATATGTTGCAGAGTTTGTACCTTCTGTTCTTTGTACACACGATTGTCCTACCGCTTTTGTTGCAACAAAGTTAGACTTTTCTGAGTCAGGAAGAGGTTGCGGTTCTTCTGGTTGTGGTTCTTCTTCTGGTGAAGTGTCTATAAATGTTACAGTTGTACTTGCGGATCCTATACTAGATTCATTTACAAATACCTCAGCTGTTATGTTAAGCTCTCCTAAATGGTCATTAAGAATATTAAATGAATCATTGCTAAAATTGTTTGGATCATACAAATCAAGTTTTGACATCTCTATTGTGCCTTTTGTAGGATCTACTATTATTCCATCTATTGCAGTTAATGTTGTAAATGTGGGATCAAATGAGAATCTAATCTTTATATTTTCACTATTAAGTTGACCAACAGATATGCTTATTTGAGATATTTTTGTTTTCCCGTCAGATTGCTGTTCTGTTATAGCTGTCATTCCAGTTACTGCTGTTGCCCCACTTGTTTCAACATCTAGAATTCTTCTACATACCATTGAATTTATTTGTTCTCCTTGAGAATCTTTGGCTGTTGCAACTATCTCAATAGCGGTAACAGCTGGTGGAGGTGTAATTTTCTTTGTTATTTTATTTCCATCAACTTTGTCAGGAGTGCTATCCTCACTATTTACTTTAAAGGTATAATCTACATAGGTAGATTTATCAAAAGTTGCTTCTGCATTTATTTCATCCGTAGGTTTAACTCTCCCTGTTATTATCTTTCCATCCTGATCTCTAAGTATGAGATTTTCACATCTTGTATCTGATATGCTTCTCACAGGGCATGTTTTTAGTGATTCCTTAGGAGTTGTAGAGTTAAGGAGATTATCTGCTATATCATTAATATCACATTTTGCATTACATACCTGATCTGCTGAAACAGTATTTAGGTTGAAGATGAATGCTCTTTTAGGATCACCACAATCATTTACTACTGCGGGATCTATTATGTAACATCCACATGTCGTTTCGGCTGTTGGCTGTGGAGTTTCTGTTTCATCCTCCTTTATTACAAAGAAATATACTAGCACTACGATTAATACTACAATGAGAACGGCTCCTATTATCATTAAATTTTTTAATGTTGTTTTAGTTTTCCTGTCTGTAGGTTCCATTTAAAGTTTTCTTAACGTATTGATATACGTATATAAAGTTTATGAGAATATATATATCATGTCAACAAGTTTCCTTATACTGTTGTACAAAATAGAGTAAGCCCAAGCTTGGGGTCTATTCTTCCTATTTTTATCTCATAATCAAGATTACAGAGTTTCTCATATTTACTCATAATCTTGTCCCAATCATATTTATCACTTGCTTCAACCAGTGTTTTAACTGTAAATGGAGGAACTCTCACTATTGAAGCTATTTCAGGATATTTGTAGTGGTGATCTAGTAGATATTTAGTCATAGTAATTAATCTCATGTTTCTTGCTATCATAGGAAATATATACTTTGGATCAACTCTTTGACTTAGTATTCTTTCTAAAATTTTTAATGGTTGACCTTCTGTTTTATTCATTTCATCAAGAAGTTTCCATATATCATCTTCGAGAGTGTCAACTATTATATTCTTTACATCTTCTTCTTCTATTTTTTTATTTAATTCTAGTAAGTAGAGTTTCTTTATATTATTTTCTAATCTTTGTGTATCATAGTTGGAGTATGTACAAAGAAGAGTAAGAACCTCTCTACTTATATCTAATCCATACTCCTTAGACAGCTCATTGGCAAACTTTATGAATGCTGGTTTATACATCTTGTTTACTTCAACAAGAGTATTTGTTGTTTTAAAGAATTTTACATATTTTGTAGCAGAGCTTACCTTTTGATCTTCCCATATTATTATATTATCTGGTGTATTATTCTTAAGAAATTCAAGTATATATGGAATTAAATTCTCTCTATCTTTATTTTTATAAAGTCTTTTAAGAAATATTAATCTTGGTAAGTTAAACAAAGATTGAGAAGAGAGTAAGTCTATTATCTTAGAGCTTTCAGTCTCCTCTGCATCAAGAGATATATATTCTAAATTCTCATTTTTAAGAAGCTCTTTAATATCTTCTTGAGCCCTTTTCAGAGAAAGATATGTTTCATTTCCTATATATAGTTTGTACATTATTCACCTTGTTGAATCTCTACAGCATTATCTTGTATTATCTCTTTTCCAAAAAGGATAGAGATATCACCTCCTGTTGCTGTAGTTAAATATTCTGGTTTAACTTTATTAGTTATTTTAAGATAGCTTGCTAGTATATCAACTGATTTAGAGAATTTATCTGTTGTATTTGAGTATATATATACTCCTTCTTTATCATTAAACTTTGTTCCTTGAAATCTAATATTTAGGTATTTAAACTTTGTTTTTAATTCATCTGTTTTTGTTTTTGTATTCTGGTACCCTAATCCTGTGTCATATGAATATATAGAGGGATTCTCTGAATAAAGAGCAGGGTAGTTTAGTGCAAGGTTTATATATTCCTTAATTTTTGTATATCTCCCTAACCCCTCTTTCGGCCCTATATTATACTCTCCACAGCTTGTTTGTGGACCAATTAGAGAGTAGTTTCCAAGTGTAGGGTCAAGTACAAAGGAGTATGTTGATGATGTAGAGTTTTCACCAGATAGAGATTTTAATATATTGACTCCTGCCTGAATATCATCAATAGTAAATTCAGATATCTTTATATTATCCTGAACAGAAGAAAGCAGGGACATAAGTTTGCTAGGATTAAGGAGTGTTTCTGTGCTTAAAACTTTTTTAATAAAGGCATCAATTACTTTATGCTGTCTTTTTGCTCTTGCATAATCTGATCCTTCCCCATTCTGTTGAGATTGTCTTGACCTCGCATATTTAAGTGCAGTATCTCCGTTCATAAGCTGGGGACCTGCTTTAAAGGATATTGTTTGTGTACCATATCCTGTTTCTGCAGGGTAATTATAATCTGTAAAACTATTTTCAACATTTATATACAATCCTCCTACTGCATCAACAAGTTCTACAAAACCATTAAAATTAATCATTGCATAGTATTGAATTTCCATTCCTGTAATTTCTTCTACAACACCTTTTAACCCCTCTAGACCACCACCTTTTTCTTTTGCTTCATATATTGAATATGCAGAATTAATCTTTCCATATGATGTTTTACTTGGATTTACCTTTGTACAGAAGTCTCTTGGTATAGATATCATTACAACATCCTTTGTTTTGTGATTATATGATGCAACAATAATAACATCTGTATTTAATGTTTTAAGCTTTGTTCTTGTATCTATCCCTACAATTAATATATTAGTATATACTCCAGTGCTGTCTTTCTTTAATTCTGGTTCTTTTTGTTTTCCTATTAAATCACTAGGAGAAAGATTAAGACCTATTCCTTTTCCTGTCATGTACCCTTTATACCCAAAATACAACCCGCTTCCAATAATTAGTACAAGGAAGATAAAGAGAATTGTTAGAAAAGGTCTTTTCTTCTTTGTATGTGTTTGAAGAGACTCTTCTTTAGTATGCTTCTTATTATTTATTTCTTTGTCTGTAAGATTTATAGATACTTCCACAAGATATATCTTAGAACTTAGTTATTTCAGATATTTCTCAATATTTTGATTATGCTCTGTTAAATTCTTAGCATAGTAGATATTTCCTTCTTCATCGTGAATGTAATAATAGTAGTCATTATGCTGTGGGTTTCTTACAGCATTAATTGATTCCAGCCCAGGGTTGCATATCGGAGTAGGTGGGAGACCAGCGTATTTATATGTATTATATGGATTATCACTACCTTTATCTTCTTGAGTAATTACATGCTTCCAATCTTTTAGTGGGTAAAGAAGTGTTGCATCTATTTGAAGAAGCCATCCCTCTTCGTATCTTCTTTGTATAATATCAGCAATCATTGCTCTATCCTGTGCATTGTATCCTTCTCTTTCAACCATACTAGCTATGATTATATCTTCATAGCTATCTTCAGTTCCTACCTTTGCTTTAAAATTATTTGTTAATTTCTTTAAGATATCTTCGATTGTTTCATCTACTGAGAATGCATATTTATCTGGGAAAAGAAAACCTTCTAAATCAGTTAATTCGTAATTAAATCCTAAAGACTGAATGAAGGATGGATTAGTTGTTAATTTAAGAAAATCAGAAGAGTTAAAATTCTTATATCCTCCTTTTGCAAGCTCTGTTGCAAGTATTTCTGCAATTTCATCTTTTCTGAGTCCTTCTGGAATTGTTACCCATATATCTAAACCTCTTGCCTGCTGAAGAGTTTCTGCAATCTCCTTTATATTTAAATTCTTAGGAATTTCATATATTCCTGCTTGGAGCTTTTGAGATAAATCATTTATTTTAAGATAATACTTAAAGTGGTTCTTCCAATTTTCTTTTAATATCCCAGCATCAACTAATTTATCAATTATTGAATCAACAGATTCCCCCTGTTCTATCTGCAATGTAACTTTCTCACTACTTTCACTATTTGGTTTTTTAATAACAGAGTTAAAGTTTACTTTTGCTAAAATTGTTATAGCTATTACAGTAATTACTGCTAACATTATTATTTTAATTAAGCTTTTCATTTTTATTTTGTTTAGAATTTAAGAATTCTTGAAGGAACACTGTTGCAGATATCATATCAATTTTACTCTTCGTAGATTTAGTATTCTGACCAAGAGATAGTAACATATTTTGAGCTTGAATAGTAGAATAACTCTCATCATAAAATGTTACAGGTATCCTTATATCATCTTTTATCTTTTGTGCAAAAGAGTCTATTTTCTTTAAAGACTTAGTATATGTACTCTGAAATGCCTGAGGTCTTCCTATTAAAATTGTCTTTATTCTATACTCCTCAATTATTGATTTAATTTCTTCTATTATTTTATTAATTCCCATATTCTTGGTTACATTAAGTACAGTTAAAGGTGAGGCAATTAAGCCTTTACTATCTGATATGGCTAAACCTATTCTTTTTGCTCCGTAATCAATTGCTAAGATAGGATATTGTATATTCATATTAGTTAAGAACTCCTTTTATTCTTTTTATTCCATTTCCTACACTCTCCTGCTTTATGATTTTAAAGGTACCTAATACAGATGTGTTATCAACATGTGGTCCATTGCATATTTCAATTGAGAATGGATTTTTCTTATCACCTATGTAATATACTTTTACAGTATCTCCATATTTTTCTTTAAATGCTGCAAAAGGAACAAGTTTTAATGCTTCTTCTTTTGGTAATTGCTCGTATGTAACAGGGAGTTTTTCTTTTATAGCTTGGTTAACTAAATCTTCTACTTTCTGAAGCTGCTCTTGTGTAAGATTTTCCTGATTTGGAAAGTCTAGTCGTAATCTTTCAGGTGTAATATTACTTCCCTTTTGATATACATGATTTCCTAATACTTTTCTTAATGCTGCTAGTAGAAGATGTGTAGCTGTATGATATTTTGTTGACATTTCTGATGTATCTGCAAGACCACCTTTAAATATCCCTGCAGATGAGGTTCTGGACTTTTCCTGATGCAGTTTTTTTGCTTCTTCAAAGCTTTCAGGATTGGTAACAGTTATATTTTTTTCAGTAAGTATTTCCTCTGTTACTTCTTTAGGTAAACCATAAGTTTCATAGAGTGTAAATATTTCTTTTCCTGATATTGTATTTGTATGAGAGATATATTTATCAAGCTCTTTTAATCCTTTATCAAGTGTTTTATTAAATCTGTCTTCTTCTTTTTTTAATTCATTTAATATGTAATTTCTTTGTTTATCAAGTTGAGGATATATCTGTTTGAACTGGTCTATACATATATCTCCAATTACTGAGGTAAAACCATTCTCTATACCAACTATTCTTGCATGCCTCATTGCTCTTCTTATTAGCCTTCTTAAGACATATCCTTGCATAGTATTTGATGGTGTTATTCCATCCATTATTACAATTACTGCTGCCTTTATATGATCAGCTATTATTCTTTGTGAGTGCAAGTTATCTATTTTTGAGAGTTCTTTTACTTTATTTAGTACAGGTTTGTATATATCTGTTTCATAGAAGGAGCCTGCATTTTGACTTATCATTGTAACTCTTTCAAGGCCTCCACCAAAATCCACATTATGTCTTCCAAGAGCTAGATACTCTCCATTTTCAAAGAGATATTCCATAAACACATTATTTCCTATCTCAATATATTTCCCGCAATTACAATTAACATTACAGTTGTTATTACATGGTTGTTTGCCTGTGTCATAAAAGATTTCTGAATCAGGTCCACATGGTCCTCCTGTAGTCAGTCCCCACCAGTTATTTTTCTTTCCAAACTCTTGAATTTTTTCATTATTTCCGACATTAGCATCAATACCATATTTTGAAAATACACTTTTCCATATTTCAATAGAGGTTGTATCTTTTGGTATATTGTCTTCCCCCTTAAATACTGAAACATATATTCTATTTATATCCATTTGCAGTACATCAATGAAGAATTCCATTGTCATCTCTATTGCTTCTTTCTTGAAATAGTCATTTAAAGACCAATTTCCTAACATCTCAAAAGTAGTACAGTGATACTCATCTCCAACCTCATCTATATCACCTGTTCTTAAACATCTTTGAGAGTTTACAAGTCTGTTTCCTAGTGGGTGTTTTTCTCCTTTTAGAAATGGAACAAGGGGAAACATTCCAGCATTTACAAAAAGGACTGAAGGATCATCTTCTGGGACAAGTGGAGCATTAGGTATTTCAATATGACCTTTGTTTTTGAAAAAGTCTATATATTCATTTCGCAGTTGTGCATATGTAAGTTTTCTCATTTGATAATTATATCAGAAAGGATTTACTCTGTAGAGTTATTGGGTGTTTCTTTTGTTTGAGTCTCTTCCTCTAGTTTCTTTATCTCCTCATAGAGCAATGAAAGATCTTCTTGTGGTTCAGGGGCTGTAAATGTAGCTTGGGGTTCCTGTGGTTGGGCAGTACTTTGTGTCGGTTGGGGGCTAGGTTGAGGCATTTGTGGTATTTCAGGCTCAGGTGCTTGAAATACTTGTTCAGACTCTTGTGGCTGGGCAGTACTTTGTGTCGGTTGGGGACTAGGTTGAGGCATCTCGGTTGGAGGAGTAGGTGGTATTGATTCTGGAAGTGCCATGTTTTCCGCTGATGCTTGTTTAGAATCTTCTTTCCATAAAGAGGAAATGATAGAAGGTATAAATATCGCAAGAAGTATTAGTGTTATTCCTCCCAGTATTATGTACGTAGTTCTTTTAGATATTTCAAGACCAAATATGTTAAAAGTATCACCCTGCTGTGTTCCTGATATTGTAAATGTCCACTCTTTAGTTATATCTTCTCCACTAGAATCTTTAAATGATACAGATACTTTATGTAAACCTTCAGCAAGGGGTGTTTCAGGAATATATATTAATGTATGCTCAGAATCTGATATTTTGTTTATTTTTAATTCTTCTGTCTTGTCAATATCATCTATCTTAAAGACAATACTATCCTCTACTATTGTATTATTTTGAGTTGCGATAAGAGAGGCCTTTATAGTCGGTGAGGTATTACTTATTTCATCAGTACTTGTAGGAGATACATTAATTACTTGTGGTTGTGGAAGTTCTACTTTATCATCAGGTCCTTCTTCTTCCTCTTTTGCCATAATTATCTCTTTTGAAACATCAATTCCTACTCCTGCTGGGTCTTGGTCATCTATTGCTCTTACTATCACTCTGTAAGCACCATTTTCTAATCCTGATAGATCAATAGTATATGAATTTTGAGTTGATGGTATATTTGTATCTATTGCTTTCCATGCTGATTCATTTGCAGGGTTAGAAGTAATATATATTTCATATTTTAATATTTGATTGCTATCAATTACTTCCCAAGTTACTGTAAGTTTAGTATCTTGTGTAATCTTCATATCTGAAACTGGGTCTATTATTGTAACTACAGGATTATCATTTCCTTCTGGGCTTACACTTATAACCCAGGATTGAGAAGAAAGATGCATACTGTATCCATCATGTATGAAGACATTTGCTAGATAGCTTCCTGCTCTTTTAGGTGTTCCCCTAAACTTTATACTTAGCTTTCCCTTTCCACCATCATTAATTACTGTTGCCTTTAGCCATGTTTCTCCTTTTGTAAATGAAAAAGCATAATTTATTGTATCTTTATCTGTATCTTGTGCTTCAAGTGAATATTCATATGTTTCTCCTACTTTAATACTTTGTGAGGGTTTAGATGCTTGCGGGGTAGTTATAAACTCAGGTTTAGAGTTAGATGTAATTGCTTTTACTGCCTTTTCATCAGCCATTTTATATGGACTACTTATTACACATGCAAAGCTTTTTCCTGTCATATCAACCAATGTACCTGTGAGATTGTATGCTCCTTCAAATTTAGGTGTATATGCAAAAGACTCTGTTACCCTTGTGTTAATTGTAGAATCATATTCCTTATTAAACAGTGTTTCTCCTCTTTCATCTTTTATTGTTATTTCCTTAATTGAAGAGCTGTCAGATATTGCATCTACCTGAATTCTTACAGTTTTATTTACTTCAAGTGTATATGGATTAACATTAGGAAAGGTAATAATACAGGGATTAAGTTTACTAAGCATAATTTCCTCAAAGGCTTTATTTCTTGTATCAAAACTCCTGTTTTCTATAATACTAAATACAAAAACAGGGAGTGTAAGCAACAGTAGGAGTGTAAGGAATAGCTCCTTGTTTTTTCTTTTTGTTGGGTTAATTCTGTTACTCATCTAATATATATTATTCTTTATTTATTGCTTACTGCAAGTTTAATATTAATTTCGTTTTGAATAGCTTGTAGGGTAGAGTTACTGGATCTTCCATTTTCTGCTACAGCAGTTATTGCTTGTTTAAGTTTTTCTTCAACAAATGCCTGTTCTCCTACTTGGAATGATTTCATATATGGAGCCATGTATGCAAGTGCCTGTGTATACTTGTTTTCAGCTAACTCGGCATTCATAGATACTCTAGAATACGGTTCACCAAATGCTCTTGTCTTAGCAGCATTTTGATAGAGTCTTCGTAGCTGTTCTGGCTCACTTAAAAACTTTACAAATTTCCATGCTTCTAAAGTGTCTTTACTTGTTTTACTTACAGTAGTTCCCCAATATGTAGCATAGTAGACCTCATCATTGTTTGTAAGACGTGGCAATGGAGCGAGTCCAAACTCTATATCTTCTGTATATTCCAGTATTTCAAGTGCTCTCCAGCTTGTTCCAAACATCATTGCAACCTTTCCATCAACGAAATATGTAAGATCATTAGGGAGATATGATGCCCAAGTAGGGTTTTTCTCTTTTACAAATGAGGTGTATTTATCAAATGCAGCAAGTGCCCTGGGGGATGTAAGATTCATCATTGTTTTATCTTCGCTAAGTATTTGAGCGAGATTTTGAAGATAGAAGTAGAAAAGTATATCTGTTGAGTGGGTAATATTTCTTGATGTACCAATTGCTAAACCAGATTGTATAATTTTTCCATTTGCATCTCTTTTTGTAAGATTATCTGCTGCTTCCATAAAGGAGTCCCAGTCAGTCGGAGGTACATTATACCCAGCTTCTCTAAGGAGTTCTTTGTTGTATATAATCATAAGGCCATCAATTTGAAGAGGAATTGCATATATTTTTCCATCACTTCCAGTAAAATCTTCTATTGCTGTTGGGTAAAATTCTTTACTGTATTCATCTGCACTCATTACAGATGAAGGGAGAGGTGACAGATATTTTCTAAATTTTGGCACCCAGCTGTTATGTATCATTGCTATATCAGGTGCAGGCTCATTTGATATTTCTGCCTGCTCAAGTCTTGTATATAGCAAAGACTCATAATTTCTTAATGGTTGAATTGCATATGTTATCTTTACACCAGGATTTTCAGCTTCATATTTCTCAATTAGAGGGTGCATTACCTCTTCTTCTTCCCAGAAGCCCCAGAAAGTTAGTTCAACTTGTTTTGGTTTACTACTGCTTAGTACAGCCATTAAAATTGATAGCACTATTACAAAGCCAACTACTATTGCAAGGATCTTTAATATTTTTTTCTTTTTTTCGTCCATACATATATATTACACAAATTAAATCCTTTCAGCTACTACCACTAGTCTTTTTATACCAGCACCTAGTGGCCAGCATGTCATTAATGTAACTGTTTCTTTATCTGTTTGTGTTTGAAGTATTGAAAGATCATCTGCAGAAACAATCTTTTTGTTTCTTACAACATATTTTAAAACTTGGTCATCTCTGTATATCTCTACTGTATCTCCAATATCTACATTCTCTAATCTTGTGAATATTGTTTCAGGAAGATTTGAGTGAGACTTAAAGAAACTTTCAACAGCACTATGTCCGTATATGAAAGAGTTTCCTCCATCACCTGGGAGTGGTGTTCCTTTAAAATGGGCAAGACCATATTTTAGATATTGGTCATATACTTTTTCTTCGGAGCTTTCTACATTAGGAGTTAATCTTACTTTATCTATTCCTACCTCTGGAATTGAAAGGTACATATTTTTTTTGTATTCTTTGTTTACGACAATTTCTTTTGTTGTTTTTGTTGTTGGGTCATAGGAGAAAAGTCCTTGATACTGAAGTCCTTCTGCTGTTTTAGATAGATTCTCAAAGTAGCTTTTTCCTGGGTCATAATATGCAAATTCATCTTGTATATACTGTTTGTAAGACTGCGGAAGTGGATCTTTCATTGAGTTTTGTTTTGAGAGCTGTATTTGTCCTTGTATGTATGATACCAGAAGAGGAATAGCTTGACTTAATATAATTAGTATACCAATTACTCCTAATATCCAAGAGATTGTTTTCTTTGTTTCTGATATCTTTTTCTCACTTACTTTTTTAATTCGAATGTCTTCATCCATATGTAGAATATATTACCAATTAAGTGTTTCAATGTCACATATGTGGTACTTAATTCATTTGTCTGCTAGAATATTGTCCGTATGACAAAGAGAGATTACTATGAAGTCCTTGGTGTAAGCAAGGATGCTAAAAAAGAAGATATAAAGAGGGCATATAGAAGGCTTGTGAAGAAGTATCATCCTGATGTAAACAAAGAAGCGGATGCTGAAGAAAAGTTTAAAGAGATACAGGAGGCATATGAGGTTCTTTCAGATGATGCAAAGAGACAGGCATATGACCAGTATGGTCATGCCGGTACACAAGGTTTTGATCCCAGAAGTGGAAATGGAGGAGGATTTGACTATACATATGGAGGTGCTCCATTTGATATGGGGGATATATTTAATACATTCTTTGGTGGAAGTGATTTTGGGTTTGATTTTGGATTTGGACAGCAGACAGCAAGAAGGCAGAGAGTCTCTAGGGGTGAAGATATTAGGTATAGGATGAGATTTACATTTGAAGAAGCAATGAAGGGTGGTGAGTTTAATGTAAGGATAAAGAGGAAAGTTAAGTGCTCTGAGTGTAATGGAACAGGAAGTTCTACTGGTAAAAGAAAGACATGTGATGTTTGTAAAGGTACTGGGAGAGAGAGAAGGCTTCAAAATAGCTTCTTAGGACAAATTTCTGTTATGACAGAGTGTTCAAAGTGTGGAGGCTTAGGAACTATTCCAGAGTCTGTTTGTAGTAAGTGTGGTGGTACAGGCCTTGAATCAAAAACAGAAGATATGAAGATTAAAATTCCTGCAGGAGCATATGATGGTATGGTACTAAGATTTAGAGAAGGTGGAAATGCCGCATTAGATGGAGAATATGGAGATTTGTATATTGAATTAGAAGTTGAGCCTTCAGAGAAGTTTGATAGACGTGGTAATGATTTGTACTCTGTTGAAAGTATCCCTATACATACAGCAGTACTGGGTGGTACTGTTGAAGTGGAAACAATAGATGGAAAGGTTAAATTAAAAATACCTGCTGGTACTCAACCAGGAACAATCTTTAAAATTAAAGGGAAGGGTGCTCCAATTCTTAGAAAAGAGAATGCAAGAGGAGATTTGTATGTAAAAGTTAATGTGGATATTCCTAAGAGACTTAAAAAAGAAGAAAAGAAATTGTGGGAAGAGTTAAGTGAGCTTTAATGCATTTGGGATTTTGTAATAGATGTGGTATACTTTCATGGTAGTTGTATTTTAGGGATGGTGAGGTATTTCTCACCTTTTTTTTAGTATGAACAATTTAAATTTTTAAGAATATATATTATGGCAATGACATCAGAGCTTGTTGCAGCGATAAATCAGATATCTGCAGAAAGAGGAATTGATAAAGAGGAGGTTTTTAAAGCTTTAGAATCTGCAATACTTAGTGCTGTTAGAAAAGAAAAATATGGGAGAGTAGAGAATGAGGATGATGAGGAAGAGAAAGCAGGAAGTAACTTGGTTGTAGAGGTAAACAGAGAAACGGGCGAGTTTAAGCTTTTTGCACTTAAGGAAGTTGTTAAAAGAGTTAAGAATCCTGAAAAAGAAATTGCACTGAGTGAAGCAGAGTTGATATCACCTAATGTAGAAGTGGGTGATTCTATTCAGATAGAGATGCCATCAGAGGATTTAGGAAGAATTGCAACACAAACTGCTAAACAGGTACTTTTGCAAAAGATAAGGGAATCTGAAAAAGAGTCTGTGTTAAGTGAATTTAGTGATAAAGTGGGACAGGTATTTACTGCATTAATGCAGAGGATGCAGAAAGGTACTGCAGTTATGGAGATAGGGAAAGCAGTAGCATATATGCCTCCTGAAGAGCAGATTGCAAATGAGTTTTATAGGGTTGGGGAGAGATATAAAGTGCTTCTTAAAAGTATTGAAGATTCTGACATGATTGTTTCAAGGTCTGATCCTAATTTTTTAATTGAGCTCTTTAAACTTGAGGTTCCAGAGATTGAATCTGGAATTGTAGAAATTAAGGCTGTAGCAAGAGAAGCAGGTTCAAGGAGCAAGATTGCAGTTGTATCCCATCAAGAAGGAATTGACCCTATTGGTTCTTGTGTTGGTCAAAGAGGAATGCGTATTGCAAATGTTATGAATGAGCTTGGTGAAGAGAAAATTGATATAATTGAATGGGATGAGGATTTAGAAAGATTTGTAGCTAATGCATTAAGTCCTGCAAAGGTTGAGTCTGTTGAAATACTTGGTGATACTGCAACTGTTGTTTCTCCATCTGACCAGCTATCCTTAGCAATTGGAAGAGATGGACAAAATGTAAGACTTGCATGTAAGCTAACGGGGGTAAAGATAGATATAGTTGGTGCACAGGGAGAGGAGACAGATGCTGTAGAAAAGTATGCAGAGGATACTCAAGAAGAAGTTGTAGATAAAAAAGAAGAGTAAGAATTTTAAAATGAGAAACTGTAGTTTAAAATGGTTAAAAGAACGGATAAAGATAAAAGAAGTGTTCAAAGCAGAATCCCAATTGTTGCAATATTGGGTCATGTTGACCATGGAAAAACTACAATACTTGATTATATAAGGAAGACAAATGTACAAAGCTGTGAAGCAGGTGGTATAACTCAAAAGATTTCTGTATTTACTGTTGCAATAGATAATGATCCTTCTAAAAGAATTACCTTTATAGATACTCCTGGTCATGAAGCATTTGATTTAATGAGAGTTAGAGGTGGTAGTATTGCAGATATTGTTCTTTTAGTTGTAGCTGCAAATGATGGGGTAAAACCTCAAACAGTTGAGTCTATAGATATAATTAAACATTCATCTGCTAAACCAATAGTTGTCATCAATAAGGTAGATCTACCTGATGTTGATATAGCAAAGGTAAAAAGAGATATTGTCAATGAAGGACTTTTACTTGAAGGTATGGGTGGAGATATTCCTGTTGTAGAAGTATCTGGAAAGACTGGGAAAGGAATTTCTGAACTTTTAGATTTAATTACTCTTGTAGCTGAAGTGGAAGGTCTACAAGATAGAGGAGAACTGCCTAAGGGTGTTGTGGCAAAAGCATTTGTATTGGAGTCTGTAAGAGATAAGACTAGGGGGAATATATCTTCAATTGTACTGGTAACTGGTAATCTATGTAAGGGCTCTTGGCTTGGATACTCTAAAGATGGAAAAGTTATTGTTGAAAGAATAAAAGGGGTTATTTCAGAGGATGGGGAAAATATTTGTGATTTACAGTGCGGTTGTGGAGGAAAAATCATTGGTATTTCTAATTTAATACCTGTTGGTTCTGAAGTATATATTCTTGAAGAAAATCAGCCTAAGTTAATTGAACCATTGCTTAAATCAAAAAATATAGAAAGTGAGACTGCTATTACAGAAGATGATATATTCAATTCAATTTTTGATGATCAGCAAGATAATAAAGATACACAACTAAATGTTGTAATTAAGTGTTCTTCACAAGGGTCTCTTGAAGCTCTTAGGCATTCATTAGAAAAGATAAAAAAAGATGAATACAAAGTTAATATTGTATCTGATGGTGTTGGGGATATATCAAATAAAGATATTGAAATGGCCAAACTCTCTAAGGCAATAGTACTTGGTTTTGATGTGGGAATGGACAAAAGCACTGAAGAGTTTGCAAAAAAGAATGGTGTTCTTGTAAGAACATATCAAATAATATACAAGCTTCTTGAAGAGGTTGAAGATGCATTAGATATGCTTTCAACACCAAAGCAAGTTGAAGAGGAAATAGGTAACGGAGTTGTAAAGATGATGTTTATACTTTCAGATGGTTCAAAAGTTTTAGGATGCAGAGTTAAGGAAGGGATATTAAAAAGGGACTGTAAATGTTATGTTGTCCGAAATGATGAAATTATTGGTGAAGGAAGAATACAATCTGTTAGAATAGGGAAAGAAAAAGTGAATGAAGCAAAACAGGGGGAAGATTGTGGAGTTATACTAGATACCGACATCGATTGTATGGAAGGTGATGAGGTGTATTGTTACAAGCTTTCTAAGTAGTGAATAATTGACATTAAACCTATAATAATATACAATAGGGTATATATTGTATCTGCCTATTGTCAAAATAAATATATAATGATAATCTAGAATACATGGCACTATCTAAAGATGAAAAACAAAAGATAATCAATAAATTTGCACTTCACGAAGGTGATACGGGTTCTCCAGAAGTCCAAATTGCTATACTAACAGAAGAAATTCAGAGATTAAGCGAGCATCTTAAAGTTCATAAAAAGGATAATCATTCAAGAAGAGGTCTGTTGCAAAAGGTTGGAAAGAGAAGAAGGTTAATAGAGTATCTTTCAGAAAATGAACCAGAGAGATATGCTATCTTTTCTAAGAAGTTAAAGATATAAAGAGAATATTTTAGGTCTTTCTTTTTTCCTGCTATCTTGATATAACTACACAGTTATATTTCTGATATTTAATATTTAATAATATATATTTATGCTATTTAATCCTAAGATTTATGAATTTGAAATAGATGGAAGAAAATGTTCATTTGAAACTGGGAAACTTGCTTTAAAATCTCAAAGTGCAATTATTGCAAGAATGGGAGATACAGTAGTGGAGGTTAATGTTAATACAGCACCTGCAAACCCTGATAGTGATTTTTTCCCTATGTCTGTTGAATATATTGAGAGGTTTTATGCTTCTGGAAAAATTAGTGGATCTAGATTTGTTAAAATAGAGAGATTTCCTAGTGATGATGCTGTGCTTAAGGCAAGAATGATTGATAGAGCACTTCGTTGCAGGTTCCCTCATGATTACAGAGACGAATTAAGTCTCATTGTTACTGTTATGTCATATGATGAAGAGAATGATCCTGTGATACTGGCAATTAATGCTGCTTCTGTGGCACTGCTTAATTCAAAAGCACCTTTTGATGGTCCTGTTGCTGGTGTAAGGATTGGTATGGAAGATGGTGTTATGAAGGATATATATAGGAATATGGAGGATGTTGATAAACAAAATCAGCTTAACTATGTTCTTGGTGGTGATGGTAAAGAGTTTACTATGATTGATGCAGGTTGTTTTGAGGTTGAGGAGAGTGAAGTATTTAAAGCTATGGAAACTGGTCTTGAAGAAATGAAAAAATGGGTAGATGCTCAAAATGAATTTGTAAAACTTCTAGACAAAAAAGATAAAACATATACATCGTTTCAGCCTGATGAAACAATGGTAAAAGAGCTTTCTGAATTTCTAGGAGATAGGGTATTAGATAATCTTTTAAAAAGTGATAAGAGTGTCCATGAAGCTGCAAAAGAGGAAATTTTTAAGAAGTTTGAAGGTAAATACTCTAAACTTCAGTTAAGTGAAGGATATGATTTACTTCAAAAGCAGGCAATGAGGAAGTATATAAATGAGGAGAAGAAGAGAGTTGATGGGAGAGGATTTGATGAAATTAGAGAAATGGAGGCAGAGGTAGATTTACTCCCAAGAGTTCATGGTTCAGGATTATTTACTAGAGGTATAACTCAGGTGTTATCTGTTGCTACACTTGGAACATTAGAGGATGCTAAACTCATTGATGATATGCTTGGTGAAAAAGAAAAAAGATACATGCACTATTACAATGATCTTCCTTTTGCATATGGTGAGGCTGAAAGAGTAAAACTTGCTCCAAGCAGAAGAGCAATAGGACATGGGATGTTGGCAGAAAAAGCTCTAATTCCTGTAGTTCCCTCTGTTGATGAATTTCCATATACAATTCTTGTTATGTCAGAGGTACAAGGAGAAAACGGTTCTTCTTCTATGGCATCAGCATGTGGTTCAACACTTGCATTAATGTCTGCAGGTGTTCCTATTAGAAAGATGGTTGGAGGTGTCGCATGTGGTCTTGTAACTAATGAAGATGGTAGTTTCCATGTGTTAGTAGATATGCGAGATGTTGAAGACTTTTATGGAGATATGGATTTTAAAATTACTGGTACAGCAGATGGAGTTACAGCAGTACAAATGGATACAAAAATGAGAGGATTAAGTATGGATATAGTAAGAGAAACATTTAAGAAATCTAAAGAAGCAAGATTAAAGATTTTAGAGGTAATGAGAAAAGCCATATCTGAACCAAAAGCAGAAATATCAAAATATGCACCTAAAGTTGCGAGAGCTTCCATTCCAGTAGATAAAATTGGAGAACTCATAGGTCCAGGTGGGAAAAATATTAGAGAGTTAACAGAGAAAACAGGTGCAGAGGTTAGTGTAGAAGAAGATGGATCTGTAAATATATATTCTATGAATCAGAAATCTATTGATGAAGCACTCAGTTATGTAAAAAAACTTGGACTTGTTCCTACTGTTGGAGAAATATATGATGGAAAAGTTGTAGGACTGATGGAATATGGTGCATTTGTTGAAATAGCTCCAGGTCTTTCAGGATTAGTTCATGTTTCAGAGATTACTGATGAATATGTAAAAGATGTAAAGAAATACTTAAAGGAAGGAGATGAAGTTAAAGTAAAGCTTATCTCTAAAGAAAGAGATGGTAAGTTGAGATTAAGTATTAAACAGGCCAAGGAAGGGAATGGCGAAGAAAAGTAGTTTATACTTTTTTAATCTTTGCAATAAAGAACCCCATCATTTCAGATGATGGAATTATCCTTATACACTTCTTTACTAGTGTGTTGTATTGATTTCCACTCCAATGTGTAATTCCGCTTGCAATATGCTTTTTGTGATCTTCAAACTCTTTTGAATTTACAATATCAATATCTTCAAGCTTAGCATTCTTAAACTTTTCTAAAAGATATGTAATAACTCCTTCATTCTCATCAGGTTCAAGTGTACATGTTGAATATACAAGTGTCCCATTAGTTTTTAATGTCTTAAAAGCAGAATCTATTAGCTCTTTTTGAATATATGTACTGCTTTTAACCTTTTTTATACTCCAAAATCTAAGAGGATTAGAACTATTCATATATACTCTTCCCTCTCCACTGCATGGAGCATCAAGCAAAACCCTATCGAAATATTCAGGATACTTCCTGCCAAAGTCTCTTCCATCACTTAATGTTATTTTTACATTACTTGCACCAAACTGTTCAACTACATTTCTCAGAGAGTTAGTACGACTAACCTCTGAATCATTAGCCAATATTTTTGCTTTATTATTTGTAATATCTGCAATATGTGTTGTTTTACTACCAGGAGCAGCACACATATCTAAGATATTTTCTTGTTCTTGAGGATTTAATATTAGAGTTGCAAGAATACTTGATAAATCTTGTATGTAGAAAAGGCCATTTCTGTATTCTTCAATTTGAGATATTTCTGCCTTATCCCTATTCTCTACAAAATATACATTGTTAGCCCAAGGTATTGGAGTAAGTATATATCCTCTTGATTTAAGCATTTTATATGTTTCTTTTGGAGCACCCTTTAGCCCGTTTAAACGAATTGTTGTTTTTGCTCTTTGACTAAACATACTAATTATTCTGTGTCTTGGAACCATCAAAATACTAGCCATTCTTGAAATGAAAATATCCTCTTTTGTGTAATATTTAGGAGATCTTCTCTGATATCTTTCTCTGGATTTTTTGTAACTGCTTCTTAAAGTTTTTCTCATTATATATTCCCTTTCAAATACTCAATTATACTTCCAACAACCAAGCCTGTACTTTCAGATCTTAGTATATTTCCCTCAAGCTTAATAAATTTAAAATTATTCTCCTTAAAAAATTCGATATCCTTACTTCCCCAGCCCTTTTCGGGTCCAACTGCAAAGAGAATGGGTCGTTTAATATTTATACCTTTTAGGTATTCTCTTAAACTTATACTATCAGTATTCTCTGTAGATAGACATATCTTGTTTACATGATTATCAATCTTAAGATCTTCTAATTTAATAGGTTTTTCAATTATCGTAGGTTTAATATTTCTTGACTGTTCAATAGCATCTTCAATGATTTTTTTCCATAGTCCATACTCTTTAACTGCCTTACTTCTTTTTATATTTGAATACTGTGATTCTACTGGGATTATTCTATCTATTCCAATCTCTACAGCCTTCTCAATAACAAAATTCATTCTTTCTCTACCTATTAATGATTGAATAACTGTTACATCAAATATGTTTTTACTCTTTTTATCTTCAATCTTATTAATAATTTCAACCTCAACAGAGTTATTGGATGTATCAGTGATTACTCCTAGAAATATTGATTCATATGTTTCAACTTCTATGAAGTTTTCTGGTTTTAGTTTAAGGTTATTTATTACAAATTCGCTGTCCGAATCAGAGAGATGTGTTACATCACCTATACTTAATTTATGTTTTATAAAGAATCTATTCATTCTGTAATTATATCATTTAACTTGACATATACCATTAAAAATAACGATAATTGTAATATATTTTAAATTTAAGAGATAAAAAGATGGAAGAAATACCTGCTATATTTTGGATGCTAATTGTTGGAATATTAGTAGTTTTTGTATGTTATGTTTTGTATCAATTAGCAATGCTTCTTAAAGAGTCTAGAGATTCTATAAAAGGGGTGAACAAAGCTGTAGAGGATATTAATAATATTGTTTCTGAAGTTAATCGGATTATTGATACCGTTAAGACTCCTGTGTTACAAATCACAGGTGCATTGCATGGGATTTCCGCAGTTGCAAGTGTAATATCTGGAATTGTAGAGGGGTTTAAATCAGGAGAAGAAGATAAAAATGATTGATATTATCATTGTTTCTTAGTATCATTATGAAATGAAATTAACTCCTCATCAGCAAAGACAGCTTAAATATGTATTGATTTTGATAGTGGGTGTTCCTTTAACAGTTTTTGCTGTGTATAAAGGGATACAATTAATATCAAGAGCTGGAGAGGATCCTACACCCCATGACATTGTTGTTTCTAATGTTGGGTCGAATTCTTTGACGATTAGCTGGATTACAGACAAATCTGTAAATGGCTATGTTATTCCTGTGCTCAACGGTACAGAGCAAAATCCTATGCTTGATAAAAGAGGTGATGGAAAAAGGAAAATCCATTATGTTGAAGTAAAGGGCTTAGAACCTTCAACAAAATACTCATTCGTCATAGTTTCAGATGAGGAGAAATATACAAAGGGAAGCTCTGGTCCTTATGAATTTACAACAGCTTCAGTAATGGAAGATACACCTGTTCCCTCATATGCATTGGGTACTGTTGCTGGAAGTAATATTAAAGATACAGTTGTGTATATTACATTAGAGGATAAAAGTAGCTACCCTGTATCTGTGGATCTTCCCCAGAGTGGTAATTGGACTGTTGAGCTTTCTCTTTTAAGAAGTATAAAGGATGGAACCTCTTTGCCAGTAACAGATAATACTAACCTTGTTGTTATAGCAAGAAATGATGTAGACGAAGGTGCAGTATTAAAAGGTAGCTATTCTACTTTATTTGATAAAAGTGGACAGCTTAAAAATGATTTAATAATTGAAACAGTAGACAAAGCGGAAATTATCTCATATTTCCCAAAAGAAGTTTTACTTGGAGAAACAATTTATGCAGAGCCAATTCCTCCAGAGCCAGAACCAGAACCAAATCCAGAACCAACAAATCCAATTGAGACTCCTTTAGAGGAAGTATATATTGTAAGAAATGATGTCCCTTGGAATGATTTGTCTACTAGTATGAGTGGCAGTTTCACTTTTACAACAGGTCAGGATAGTGTAGTTATTGCTAATCTTACAGACACTAGCTTTGTTGTTGCATGGAGATCAAGTGAAAAAGAAGAAGGGTATGTAAAATATGGTACAAGTAAAACAGGATTAGATAGTGAGATGATTGATTCAAGAGATACTCTTACTAGTAAAGGTAAATATTATTCTCATTATATTAGTAGCGACAGATTATCACCTAATACAACATATTATTTTGAAATACACTCTGGGAGTAAGGTGTATGATAAAGGGGGAAGTAAATATTCCGTTGCAACATTGCCTACATTATCTACTGCTCCTGCATTTGATATGAGAACTGGTAAAGTTTTAAATGCTCCAGATCCTTCTGATTGGGTTGTTATATTTAAAATAATTGATAATGATAGCAAAGGAACATCAGGAAGTTCAGGATATCTTGCTACTCTTCCGGATGCTCAGGGTTCTTGGACATTAGTAGTCGGAGATGCAAGAAGTTCAGATGGTTCTTCTTACTTTCTCTTTTCAGATGATGACATATTGCAGGGGAGTTTTCTGGGAGCAATGGATAAAAAGTTTGATTTTAATATCGCACAGGATGAAATACAATTAGATGTTAGTGCTCTTAGCGGAACAACTGGTTCTAAAGTAGATTTACTTCCTAATTATGGTATAGTAGGATTAGAATAAAGGATGAAAAAGGTTATTGAAAAAATAAAACCAATTCTCTTGCTTCTGGGCATGTCACTTATGTGTGTATTAATGGTGTTTGTTGTTAATCAGTTTAAAAAAGAGCCAGAGATAAAAGAGGTAACTGCACAGGAAGCATTAGCAAATACACAAGTTCAAACTGAGAGTCTTGATACATCTAAGCCTGAGGAGGTAAAAGTAAGCACACAGCAGGCAGAGAATAAAGTTCTTGGTGAGACTTTCTCATGTGGTGGGAATGCTGTAAATATTGAATCTGAAGCGGTTTGTGTACAAAGTGGTAGTGGGTCTGTAGATTACAAATGGGGTAAAAGGACAGGGACTTTAGTAGAGAAAGATTCAGAGATATACCTTGTTTCTGTTACAGTACCTCTTGAACTTTTCTCTGGGATGGAGGTAGCAGATTCAAATAGGAAAATCACTACAGAAACACCTACATATAAAGCAGCAGGTGAACAAATTGATGACATTACTGCAAATTCACAATTACCTCCTAAAAAACAAATTGATGAGTATAAACCTTCTGATGAAGATAAACCATTTACAACAGATTATTCTGTAGAAGCCCAGCCTGGTGGTGAAAGGCAGGTTGCAGAAGAAGGGAAGGTTGGTGTAGATAAAAAACTTACTAATGAGTGTGATGGAGAAGAGTATAATAATAAATCAAATGTGACTCCTACAAAGTCTAATGGAAGAGCCGAACTTATGTATGATACATACAGATATCCTAATGAAAAAAAATTACAAGAACAGGAGAAGAGAACAATTGAGAGCTGTGAAAAAAACAATGATGTATTTATTGAATGGGAGACTTCTTTTAAGGGATGCCATATATCATTAAGCCGTAGAATTATTTCATATTTTAAGAGTATAGCGGATGATTTATGGAATGAATGTCTTTTTAATCAGGAAGGTTGTGTCTATGCTGAAGATATTGTATTAATAATGGCTTCTCCTTTTGGTCCTGATGATGGATGTGATGAGAGTGGTGCATGTACAAATGCATATATGAACAGAAGAAATAATGCTGTAAAGCCTCCATCTACAACTTCGTCAAGTAAGACATATTACACAACTGATTGTACTGTTAAAATTGATGGAAGAGATTTTGGAGTAAAGTGTGCATGGGATATGTCTCATCTGTATAAAGAGTTGGAAGTTAGTAAATATGATGATGTACCTAATGTAGAATCTACTCCTACTCCTGGAGAGTATAATGAATTTCTTCAGACTCAAGTAAAGGGGAAGAGAACAGAAGCTATACCGTTGTCGCAATAATAAATAACTTTTTATATATATACAAAAATGAGTAATGTAAGGAAGATATATAACTTAGGAAATAAAATGAAGGAGATAACAGAGAGAAAAAGTTTTAAGGTTTCTCTTATGTCTTTCCTTACTATATTTTTGCTTTTTGGTACATTGAATTCTTATGCACAGGAAGACCTTCCACAAACAATTACTCCAGATTGGGAAGGTGAGAAAAAATTCCATAATATTGTAAATAATGCTGATGAGACAGAAGATAACTCTCAAACAAGTTTGGGACAGCAAAATGTAACAACGCTCTGGACAGGTGTACTTTATTTAGGTGGAGAGGACCTTCTGGATGAAGAAACTAAAGCAAAGCTAGAAGCTGCAAATGTTCCATATGACTTAAGAAGAGGAGTAATAGGGATGATAGATGATGCTTCAATGGCAGTTTATGCAAGCTATCCTCTAGTGAATGTTCCTGATCATTTAGCACAGCAATGGGTTCCAGGGTATAAAGATAGCACAACTGCACTGTATGCTGAGGATGGTACATGGTCAGGGTATAGTGAGCTTAAAGCTGCGGGTATACAGCCATTATGGACTAATGTACTTAACCTTTCATATCTTTTCTTTGTTATTGTAATGATTATTGCTGGGTTTATGATTATGTTTAGGCATAAGATAGGAGGTCAGGCTATGGTTACATTGGGTAATGTTTTACCAAATGTAATAATTGCTTTAGTTGTTGCAACATTTAGTTTCGCAATAGCAGGACTTATTATAGATTTTGGTGGATTGATAATAGGTTTGATAGTAAGTGTTTTTGATCTTTCTGATACTGCCACTTCAATAGCTGGATTTGGGAAATTATTCTCTAATGTGTTTACTGGAGAACTTAAGTTGGCTACAATTATTAGTGTAGTTGGTGGTGCACTTGGTTTAGGAGGAATTCTTGCTGGTGTAGGAGGATTAGGAGCTCTTATTTCTGGTCCAATTGGTTGGGCGGTAACAGGTGCAGCTGTTGGTGCTCTTGGTTTATTTTTTGCTTTAATAGTATTGGGAATAATAGCATTTGGAGCAATTAAAGTATTAATTACACTATTTAAAGCATATTTTCAGCTTTTACTCTCAGTTATTTTAGGGCCTCTGCAAATTACATTAGGTGCTATACCTGGGAATAATAAAGCGATTATGAATTGGGTGAAAGGTGTTTTGAGAAGTGTTTTGGTGTTCCCTGTTGTATTCTTCATAGTTAATATACCAAATGCATTATTAGCAAATGATGCTACAGCAAAACTACGATTACCAGCAAAGCTTGTATATGAAACAGAAGGATACGATGCAGAGGGTCCTAATATTGCAGGTGGTCTTGTTATTTTTGTCTTAAAGATTTTTGTTTTATTCTTCGCTGCTCAAGCTCCAAAGTTTATTGAATCATTCATTCCACCTGATTCTAAACAAGGTTTTGGTGCTGGATTTGAGGCTGTACAAAAGAGCTTGCAAAAAGTACCGCTTATTGGAGGTATGTTTGGTAGTAAATAATTAGGTATATAGAAAATGCCAACTAAAGGTAAAAATGACAATTATGATGCAATAGGGGGAATTATTGATTTTATACTTGCTGAATCAGAAAAACCTCCTGAGAAAAGAAGGCCTGTTAAACCACCTACAGGAGTATCTGCTTCTAGTGCACTTACAGATGCAATATTTGCCTCACTTGAAAAACCAGGTGTCTTTATTTCAAATACCTTAATTGATGAATTTAATAGTGCTTTAGATGTTAAGATAGCACAGGTTGATTTCTTTGGTGGCAGGGGAAATTTAAAGTTAACTACAAATAATTTAGGAAGTTGGCTAAGAGATCCTGGTGGTCAGGTTCAAAAGGCAATAAACAATGTAAAAGCAGATAGAAAAGCTGGAAGAGCTCGTATGGTTGGTGAAGCTATAGATGATTTCTTAACTACAGCATGGGCTCATAAATATGGGAATTTAGAAGCTAAACAGATAGCATTGGCAAATGCTTCTGCAAATGAAAAAGCAGAATCATACAAAATTGCAAGAGCAGTAGGTCAGAGTGTTGCTTCATATGCAGAGAGAGATTTTGTGGCTAATAGGGCGGTAGATTTACTTGGGCAAAAAACATTTGGGAATCGTTGGTTTACTATGAATGAGCAGGAGAAGTTAGACTTTTCAAGTAAACTTGGAGCAAAAAGTAGTCGTAAAGAAATAGAATCATATTTATCTCGTAGATATAGTGACACAGAGGTACAGAATTTTAACAATGCCTTAGGGAAAAAGAAATTGGGAGAAGAGGTAGATATTTTCAATCCTGAGCTATATAGGGAGCTTGAAGATAATTATCTTACAGAAAAAATATATTCTTTACGGGATGCACCAGAAGGTTCTGAGCAAGAAGAACAAAGGAAGATATATGAAAAGACTAAACTACTTATTAATCTTGATAAAATAAAGCAGGAAACTTATGCTTTAAAGGATAGGCTTAAAGAAGGGAACCTTTCTGCAGATGAAAAAAAAGAAATTGAACGTGCAATAAAGGATAAGGAAAAAGTACTAAGAGAAGTTGGTGGTGCACACAGTTTGTTTACAGGGATTGGAAAATGGGAAGGATATCTTAACTCAATAAAGATGCTTGGTGGTCCAACAGGAACCAATGTTGTTGGATTGATTCTCAATGGAGATTTTTTTGATCCAAGGAAGAATAATTTAACTCCTGTAAAGAAAGTTACATTAGAAAAAATACCAGGAGTGGAAATATATGTTGCTAAGAAAGATAGAAACAAAGTACAGAATGCATATAACGAAATGGGAGAAGCTCTTTACTATGCAACACCAAGATCACTCTTTAGGACATTTTTTTACAATGGTGAATTATTTGCAAGAGGTTTGTATAAAAACAATGAGCAGTTAAAAGAGCTATTGGGTGGACTTGGTGCAGCTGGAGTATTAGGAAAAGCTATTGGTGCTGATAATGTAATTGATAGTATATATGCTTTAGATGGAAAGGACCTTAATGAGTATATCAGTAAAACATTAGAAGGAATACAGACACAACTTGCTAGTGGGACTCTTTCAATAAAAGATTTTGAAAAAATTGAGAAACTGCTAAAACAATCCAAGAATCTTAAGAATTTAACAAAAATCTTTAGCTTTCCTGCTAGGACAAAGAAGATGATAGAGGATAGGATAAAGGGGGTCTTTGATGTACCATTAAAGAAGGCTAGACAAAAGATTTATGATGCCATTATGAAGAACGAGGCTCTTAAGAACTGGATTACTAAGACTTTAGGAGAGAGCATGTTAAAAGAGTTTGTTGCAAAAGGTGGTTTACGAAACTTAATTAAACCTCTTGTAAGTGCTGTGGCTGGTGCACTTGGGGTTGCTCTTACTCCACTGGCATCTATTGCTATAACAATTGGTGTAAATATCGCTATGGATTTGGCAGGGAAAATTGCAAAGGTTTTTGTACAAATAATGTTAGTTGCTATTGTAGGTCTTATTGCAGCAATTGTTGTATTAGGTGGTAGTGTTGGATCATGGAAGAAATGGAATAGAAAGACGTTCTCATATAATTATGTAGTTCCAGATACTGTGAATCAATGTTCTGCATATGGGAATCAAGGTTATTATATACCACCAAATGGGGGTGGTGGTGGCAGCCCAGGACCAATAATACCACCTGGCTGGGAGGGAGCAGATGACCTTTATGAGCTTTACAAGCGTGCAAGAGAGTATGTATCTGAGACATATGGCAGATCAATCTATGTAGAACTTGCATTAGTGGTTTGTCCAGGTGGTCCAGGTTGTGAGAGTATAAATGGGGCTTGGTGTTATAGTGGTTTAGATTATGTATATTGTAAGGTAGATAAGTTACTTGGGGCTTCAAATCGATATGCCTACTTATTATTTGTACATGAATTAATTCATCAAATTCAAGGAGATAGTTGTCCGTCAATGGTAAGAGAATGGGGTGCTGACTACTTGTCAGAGGGTGCTGGAGGATATGGTTGTAGGGTTAGTACATCAGCTTGTACTCCAGAGGAGGCTGTCAATGCTGCACTATGTTGGGATACTAGTACTGCATGTTACAGAGACGTTGCTGCCCAGGTAAATGGAGGTGCATGTGAGTAAATATAATGAAAGAATTTTTTAAAAAATACAAAATATATATAATAGTTGGAGTTATTCTTCTTGCTATTCTGCTTGTACTCTTACTTCTCTCTAAGGAAGAAGTTACTCAAGATGGTTATTTAAGTACTAAAGAGAAAATTCAAAGTCCATATCCTATTGATGAAGAAGAAATATCTGTTGATGTATCAAAGATTAAGATAGATATCCCAAAAGAAGAAAGAATCCTTAAAGTCTCTGAGTTTGATACTGACAAAATGATATCTTTTGTTAACAACTTCTATAACCTTAATTCAGATATTGAAATTCCTGAATACTTATCAATAATGTATAAGGAGAATTCTTTTATACTGTTTTCTCCCATTACTGGGGTATTAACAATAACATCAACTGATACAATACCAATAGATTTTAAAATATTATCAGATGAAGATGTTAAAACCTTTTTTAGTGAATATTTTGATATTAATGATATTGAACTTAAAGAAACTAGTAAAGAAAATGAAAAAACTGAATATAAAGGAGTGTATGTATTTGATGATATAAAGGTGGGGTCCTCATATTTAGATGGGTATGCATTTGTTATTACAACAAATAATAAAGGTTTAATTACCCAATTATCACTTCTTTTATTAGACAGGAATAATTTAACTAAGTATGAATATCTGCCGTTAGCCCCAATAGATAAATTAGTTGTAAATTCAAAATATCCTAAAAGATTGGGGTCTTCTATTATAGAAGATAGGTTCTATCAAAATCCTGCAAAGTATAGTATGAAGGAATATATTACTAATGATATACAGTTAATGCACATATTTAACGATAGTGGAAATGGACTCCTACTTCCAACATATGTACTTACTGGTGATGGAAGAATAATAACAGTAACAGGTGATACATATTGGACAAAAACAAAAATGTTTGTATGTGCAGTAGACCCCTCCTATCTTACAACCAGAATAATTGATGAAGATGATGTTTTGTATGAGAAAGGATTTGAGGAGGAAGGAGCAGCACCATATTAAAAGTGTGATACAATATCTATTATGAGATTCCCAAAATATCTTTTTACAATCTTCTTAAGTTTTTTCATGTTATTAGTTCTCTCTTCGTCTGTGTTTGCAGTTGATATTGTTAAAAGAAAAGATATTGGTATGGATGAAACATTATCAGTTCAAGCAGATATGTATTCATTGCCTCAAAAAATATATATATCACAGTTAGGAGGATACAACAAAGAGTTTTTAGGAAAGCCAAATGAATGGATAAAAGCTCTTTACTACTACAGTGTAACAAGGCTTGGCTTAAATGATATTCCATATAACTATTTAATAGATAAAAGTGGAAATATATATGAAGGAGCAAGGGGAGGAGAAGGAATAAACCCTGGCTTAGAAGGTGGACAAAATGTTGTTTTAATAGGGATAATGGATGATAGTACAACCCTTGCTCCGCGTACATCAGAAGCTCTTAACTCTTTGGTACAAGAACTTTCATACAAGTATGGAATAAAGAATACTAATTGGGAATTTGTTGAACTTAAATTAAAGAAAAGTAGTGATAAGGTATCATATATGACATATTCTGTTTCTGCAGGGGAGCTTAGAAGCTCTATTGTATCATCACTTGCAGAAGTAAAATGGTCTGATACTGAACATCTTAAGTACAAAGGAAGTATTGTGTCAGTAGATTATGCAAAAGAAGTTGAAGTTGGAAATAGATTAGATGTAAAAGTAAAAATTAAAAATGAAAATGACTTTATATGGTTCGGTGACCTTAGCTATATATACATTTCTACCGTAGATTCTAAAGAAAGTCCTCATGCTATTAATATGGAGTGGGAAAGTTTCAGCAAGCCTACTCATTTACAAAATGTTAATGTTAAGCCAGGAGAAACTGTAGAAGTTACATTCCAGATGGAGGCAAAAAGTAAGCCTGGTGAATACAAAGAGAGTTTCTACTTTATGAAATCTGCAGATAATGTTATTGAAGGAAGTAATTTCGATGTACAGTTTACTATTACTAGAGGAAATAACAAATTAATTCAGCTTACATCCCCTGAATTTGGATATGTAAATATTAGAGAGTGCAGATGGTATAGCTGTAAAGTGCTGGAAGTTGCAGATGAAGGATGGGTCTATGCAGTAATTAAGAAAGAAGAGGGATGGTATCAGATTAAGCTGGGTAAAGATCAAACAGGGTGGGTATACCAGAAATATGCTAAAGAGATTTAATATATTTTCCACCTTATAACCTTCTTTAATTGTATGTGTATACAGTCTTAGATATAATCAATGCTGTGAATTCCAAAGATATAATACTGGGAAAATTAAATGAGCAACAGAGGGTTGCTGTACAGACAACAGAAGGTCCACTTCTAGTTTTTGCTGGTGCTGGATCAGGAAAAACAAGAGTTATTACAAATAGAATTGCATATTTAATAACAGAGAAGAATGTATCTCCTAAAAATATAATGGCTGTTACATTTACTAAAAAAGCAGCAGGAGAAATGCAGGAGAGGGTTATCAGTTTACTTAAAGAGTTGAATATTGATACAAAAGATGTCCCTCTTATAGGAACATTTCACTCAATTGGAGCACTATTTTTAAGACAAAATGCAAGAGATGTTGGTTTAATGCCAAACTTTTCCATATGTGATTCTACTGATACTGAGAATTTAATAAAAGATATTCTTATTGAGAAAAATATTGATGTTAAACAAATAAAACCAGAGTCTATTGCCTACTTTATATCTGATGCAAAAAATGAGTTAATTTCACCTGAACAATTCTCACAGCATTATGGCGGCTTTATTGAAGATATTGTTGCAGATATATATCCTTTGTATCAGAAGCAATTAAGGTTACAGAACTCTGTTGATTTTGGTGATTTAATATATTTAACGGTTAAGCTTTTATCTGAAAATAAAAAAGTGCTTTCATATTATCAGGATATTTATAGATATATTTTAATTGACGAGTATCAAGATACAAATACTGCACAATATATGTTTGCCAAACTTCTTTCACAGAAGTATCGAAATATATGTGTAGTTGGAGATGATGATCAAGGTATTTATGGATGGAGGGGTGCAGATATTAAGAATATTCAGTCCTTTGAAAGGGATTTTAAAAATGTAAAGGTAGTTAAACTTGAACAGAATTATAGGTCAACAGGTAATGTCATATCTGCTGCAATGTCAGTTATTCAGCAGAATGTGTTTAGAGTAAATAAAAAGCTGTGGACAGAAAAGGATTCGGGGAACCCTATTACTGTATATCAAGCAAGAGATCAGGATGATGAAGCACAGTATGTTGTAGATGAAATTAATAGGCTAAGAAGAAATGGAATATCTTTAGTTGATATAGCTGTTCTTTACAGAACAAACTATCAGTCAAGGGCAATTGAGGAAGCAATGCTTAAAAATGGTATTCCATATAAACTAGTAGGAGGGTTTAGATTTTATGATAGAAAAGAGATAAAGGATATTCTTAGCTATATGAGATTTATCTTTAATCTTAAAGATGATTTAAGTATAACTAGGGTATTGAATACTCCTAATAGAAAGATTGGACCTAAGTCAATTGCAGCTATACACTCCATTGCAAAAAAATGTGGTTGTAGTATAGGGGAGGTTTTAGTTGGTGCATATAGCATAAAGAATTCTTTAGAAAAGCATGAAGAGATGTCTGATAAAGTGTATAAAAAGGTTGAATCTGTAATGGATGAGATTATGAGCTTTTCACCTATTGTTGATTTATTTGGCAGTTTGTATTTTGAAAGTCAAGGGATAGATGTTCTATCTGTTATAGATTTAATATTGGAGAAAACAAAATATATTGAATGGTTCGATGATAGTTCTCAGGAGGCAGAGTACAAGAAAGAGAATATTGAAGAGTTAAAGAATGTTGCAGCAGCATACTCACAAAAGTTTGGAAATAATTCTTTAGAGATATTTTTGCAGGAGATTAATCTTATAGAGCTTGAGCAAAGTAAAAATCAAGATGGAAGTGGAAACTATGTTAACCTTATGACACTTCATTCATCAAAAGGGTTAGAGTTTGATTATGTTTTTATAGTTGGTGTTGAGGAGGGAATACTTCCTCATTCTAGATCATTTACTGATGAAGAAGAGTTAGAGGAAGAAAGAAGACTGTGTTATGTTGGTATTACAAGGGCAAGGGAAAAGCTTTATTTAACATTTTCTGAAAGAAGATTAAGCAGGGAGGGATATTCTACACAGATACCGTCAAGATTCTTAGGTGAGATACCACAGGATATTTGTGATTATTACAGTTGGCAGAGTTAATTTCCTCCTGTAGCTTTAAGATATTTTGCATTACATCTTGGCCATTGACTACTTCTGGTTGCTTCTCCTGCTCTATATTTTTCTACAGTATGTTTAATTTGTGCATATCCATCAAAGATATTTTCGTCGAACTGTTTATTCCACCAGTAAGGACTCCATTGAAAGAGGCCTTTGTAATTACTTTTATTTGATTCTGCATTACATCCTGATTCACAGTACATCATAAACTTAAGCCAGTCTTTTTCTTCTTGTGTATATGGACCTGAGTCCACAACTGAATACCAGAATGGACAGTTGTATCCTTTCTTCTCAATATTATTAAGAGAGTACATAGATGTTCCTACCTCCTTTATCTCTTTTATTGGTTTTTTAATTATTATTTCATCAATTAATTCACTTTTAACAAGCACATTGTCTTCATAGGTATTAAAGTATACTAGCTTCTTAATTCCGTTTTTACCTTCTTGTATTACTTTTTCTTCTCCTTTTAGAAGTTGAGGATTTTCAATAATTTCTTTTTCAAAAGGAATTTCTTCAAGCATTTCAAATATTGTGTTTGATGTTCTTACAATCTTTATTACACTTCCATTTATTACATACTCTGTATTAAGGTATACATAATCATTTTTATTAAGCTCAATGTTGTTCTCTCTTAATATGTCATATACATTGCTAAGTGTAGTAAGAGTGTTAAAAACAGTATCTCCTCTTTGAATAGTAATTAATTTTGGTCCATAGGAGGCTTTTTCTTGCAATAGGTCGGGGAGAAATAATACTTCCCTGATTTTTTCATCTATTGGTATTAATGGCTGGCTTGCAAAAACAAGGTCATCAGATTTAATAACTAGAAAAAAGGAGAAAACTCCTAAAATTATAAGGAGAAGAGATATTAGTACATGTTTATTAGATTCATTGTTTTTACAAGACTTTTGACTATCCATATCTATCCCAGTATATTACGGGATATTCCAAGTATAGCATGATTGTCAAAAGATGTGTAAAATACAAGATATGAAAAATTTTAAAAAGTATTTTTTATTTATCTGTATATTATTCTTATCATCTTTTATTCTTTCTGGGTGTACTGTGTCAGAGGAAAAAGTTAGTGAGTATGAAAGGATTGTATCTGATGCAGATCTTTTAATTAAAGGGAAAGAATATTCCTTGGCTCTTGATAAACTAAATGATGCCACTGAGATAATACCCTCTAGAGTAGATGCTTTTGAAAGAATAGTTGGTATTTTTACAGTTAAGAATAAACCAGAGGATGCAGCTAAGGTAATTGAAGAGTCTGGAGGACAGCTTAGTCAGAGTGATAAAGCTAAACTGTATACTCTTGTTGGTGATGCATATTACAATCTTGGGGAGTTTGATAAAGCAGTAACTAATTATCAGTTAGCATTAGGAATGTCTGATAAAGATATGAGTGCTTCACTTGGATGTGCTAAAGCATATCTTCAAATTGGACAAATAGAGAAGGCAAAAGACCTTCTTGAGAAGACATATGAAGGGGATATGGTTATAGAATCTAATCTTCTTCTTTCATATATTCAAGCTTTAAGTGATACAAAAAAGGCAGAAGAAATTCTAAAAGGCATAGAACCTGGTGATAAGTGGAGAGAGGCATATACCAAGTGGAATGAGGTGCTGGGTAGTTTAAATGATGATGAGCTTTTTAATGCTGCTAAACTTGGGAAAGAGTATGTTGATAGAGGGTATCCATATCTAGCTATTGCTCTTTTGGAGCCTAAGTTAGGTAAAATGGGGGAGTATGCTGATGGACTGTATATTCTTGGTAAGGCATATTATGAGAATGGTGATTATCGCAAAAGTATAGATGTACTGCAGGATATTTCTACTTTAGGAGATCTTAATCAATACATTTACTGGGTACTTGCAAGAGATTATTATCAGCTTAATGATATAAATAGCTCAATTGCATATTATGATAGTGCTATATCATATGGTGCTTCACAAGCTCACTTCGCAATGTACAAAGAGTACCTAGATATCCTTATGAAAGAGAATTTAACAGAGAAAGCCTTAGAGGTAATGAGAAGTGCTGAGAAGATATTTACTGATACATGGGTTCCCCTTTATTATGTAAAGATATATTCTTTAAGAGATGATAGTGAAAAGTTTACATATTATGTAAATAAAGTGTCATATGAAGATTTAGATGATAGTGAGAAGGCAGAGTTCTTGTATTCAAAAGGTAGCTATCTTATCAAAAAATCAAAGCTTGATGAAGCACAAGAGGTTTTAGATGTTTTTTGGGAACTTAACCAGTATGATCCGAGATATAACTTGCTTGTTGCAGAAATTAGTATAAAAGATAATGATTTTGAGAAAGCAAAAGAGTATGCTAAAAAGGCTATAGAGTATGACCTAAAGGGAGTTGTATCAAAAGAAGCACAAACACTGTTGGCACAGATAGATTAGTTTGGTATAATCGCTCTCGTGTCCTAAGATTTCCATTTAGGCTTTAATTTATACTTTTAAAATATGCAAACCTATGATGTAAAAATGCCTCTTGAGCAGATAAGGAATATTGGAATTATCGCTCATATAGATGCAGGAAAAACAACTACTACTGAAAGACTTTTGTACTTTACAGGGCAGATTCATAAAATTGGAGAGGTAGACGAAGGTGCTACTACTACTGACTTTATGGAGCAGGAAAGAGAAAGGGGAATTACTATTCAATCTGCTGCTGTTACATGTTTTTGGGATTTTGATGGAAAGAGATATAGAATTAATATTATAGATACACCTGGTCATGTAGATTTTACTGCAGAGGTTGAAAGGTCTTTAAGGGTACTTGATGGTGCAGTTGTTGTTTTTGATGGAAGAAAAGGTGTTGAGCCTCAGTCTGAAACAGTATGGAGACAAGCTAATAAATATCATGTTCCTAGAATATGCTTTTTAAACAAAATAAACCTTATAGGAGGAGATTTTGATAAGAGTTTTGAAACTATAAAACAGAGATTAAGCAATAAGGCAGTAGCACTTACTATTCCAATAGGAAGAGAAAGTCAGCTTCATGGATATGTAGATTTACTTTACAATAAGGCATTTTCATATGATAGTGTAGAAGCACAAGAACTAAAAGAGATTCCTATTCCTGATGATTTAAAGAGCAAGGCAGAGGTACAAAGGGCTGCTCTTATTGAAGCTCTTGTTGAAATGGATGATAAATTAATGGAGAAGTATTTTGCTGGTGAAGAAATTACTGTTGAAGAGCTAAAAGTTGCCTTAAGAAAGGGTACTATTGAAGGGAAGCTATTTCCTGTTTTAGGTGGTGATTCTAGAACTGTAATGGCTAAAACAATTTTGGATTACATTGCTCTTTGTCTACCATCTCCTCTAGATTTACCTCCTGTACAGGGAGATGATCCTAGAACTGGTTCTGAAATTGAAAGGAAACCAGATGAAAATGAGCCTTTTTGTGGACTTGTATTTAAGCTTGTTAGTGACCCTCACATTGGGAATCTTTCATATTTTAGGGTTTATTCTGGTACTCTTAAGGCAGGATCATATGTGTATAACTCTACAAAAGGTGTTAGAGAAAGAGTAAGTAGATTGGTGCTAATGCATGCAGATGATAGAGAGGAGGTTGAGATGCTTAGAGCTGGAGATATTGGTGCAATAGTAGGGCTTAAATATTCTACAACAGGAGATACTCTTTGTGATGAGGCTAACCCTATTATCCTTGAGCAAATCACATTTGCAGAGCCAGTAATTTCTCAAGCAATAGAGCCTGCAACTAAGTCTGATGAAGAGAAGATGGCAGAAGCATTAAACAAGCTCACAAGAGAAGACCCAACATTTAAGGTCGAAACTAATCAAGAAACAGGTCAAACTATTATTTCTGGAATGGGAGAACTTCACTTAGATATTATGGTAGACAGAATGAAAAGGGAGTTTAATGTTCTAGCTAATGTAGGAAAACCACAGGTTGCATACAGAGAGACTATAAAGGGTGTATGTGAGCAGTCTGAAGGTAAGTATATTAGACAATCAGGTGGTAAGGGACAATATGGTCACTGCTGGCTTAAAATTGAACCTAATGAAAAGGGTAAAGGTTTTGAGTTTATAAACGCAATAAAGGGTGGTGCAATCCCTAAAGAATTTATTCCTGCTATTGAAAAGGGTGTTGTCGAGGCTATGAAAACAGGTGTTGTAGCTGGATATCCTGTAGTTGATGTTAAGGTTACATTATTTGATGGATCATATCACGAAGTTGACTCATCTGAGGTAGCATTTAAGATTGCAGGTGCTATTGCGTTTAGAGAAGGATGTAAAAAAGCACAGCCAATTCTTTTAGAGCCAATTATGGATGTTTCAGTTGAGGCACCAAGCCAATACATGGGAGATATTACAGGTTCGCTAAGTAGCAAGAGAGGTCAAATTCAGGGTACTGAAGATATTGGAAACGGTATTACTGTTATAAATGCATTAGTTCCTTTGTCAGAATTATTTGGTTATACAAGTGAGTTAAGATCTCTAACAAGTGGGAGAGGTGTCGCATATATGGAGCCTTCTCACTATGCTGAAGTACCTAAAAATATTGCAGATGAGATAGCTGGCTTAAAAAAATAATAAGTAATACTTGCATAAATACTTGTTTTTTGATAATATTCGTTGCGTATTGTACTGTTATACAGTAAGAGAAAAATATTGTTAAAAAACAATAAGAATATATATAAATTAATTAAAATATACTCATGGCAGACTATGAGAGAACAAAACCTCATGTCAATATTGGTACATTAGGCCATATTGATCATGGGAAGACCACTTTAGTACGTGGTATTCTTAATGCTTTCTCCCCAGAGAGAGATAAAATGATTGATAAATTGGATAAAGATCCTGAATCACGGGCAAAATCAATTACAGTTGCAATTGCTCATGTTGAATTTGAGACAGAGAACAGACACTATGCATTAGTAGATTGCCCAGGTCATAAAGACTACATTAAGAATATGATTACAGGTGCAGCTCAGATGGATGGTGCAATATTAGTCGTATCATCTGATGATGGTGTTATGCCTCAGACAAGAGAGCATGTTCTTTTAGCAAGGCAGGTTGGTGTCCCTAAGATGCTTGCTTTTATTAATACCTTTGGTGAGGCAGACCCTGAGATTTTAGAATTAATTAAAACAGATGTTGCAGATCTTCTTGAGAAGAATGGATATGATAGAAATGCACCAATAATTGTCGGTAATGCACTTAAAGCTGAGAAAGGAGAGGAAGAGGGACTTACTTCAGTTAGAGAACTCATGAAAGCTGTTGATGAGTACATTGAGATACCTCAAAGAGAGGTTGATAAGCCATTCCTTATGCCAATTGAGGATGTGTTCTCTATTGAAGGTAGAGGTACAGTTGTAACAGGAAGAATTGAAAGAGGAAAATTGAAATTAAACGAAGAGGTAGAAATACTAGGAATGGGAAGAAAGCCTCAGAAGACTGCAGCTACTGGTATTGAAACTTTCAACAAATCAATGAAAGAAGCAGAGGCAGGTGATAATGTCGGAATACTTCTTCGAGGTTTGAAGAGAACAGATGTTGAAAGAGGACAGGTTCTTGTTGCTCCAGGTACAGGAGAAGTTCATACAGAATTTAAAGCTCAGGTATATATTTTGAGCAAAGAGGAAGGTGGAAGACATACACCATTTGTAACAGGGTATAAGCCTCAGTTCTATGTTAGAACAGCAGATGTTACAGGTGAGGTTTCATTACCTGAAGGTACTGAATTGGTTGCTCCAGGAGATAATGTTGAGTTTACAGTTAAATTAGTTGTTCCAGTTGTATTAGAGAAAGGTCAGAGTTTTGCAATTAGAGAGGGAGGAGCTACAGTAGGGAAAGGAGTTGTAACAGAGATTCTTAAGTAATTCTCTTGCAGGGAGAGTAAAATCTCCCTGCGGTTTTAAGTTTAATTTAGCTCTTTAAGATAGAATGAGTGAGACAAGTTCAAAAATCAGAGTAAAGTTAAAAGGATATGATTCTTTAGTTTTAGATAAGTCCTCAAGAAGTATAATTGAGACTGCAATTAGTACAGGTGCTAAGGTCGCAGGCCCTATACCTCTTCCTACAAGGAAAAGAAAGATTGCAGTTAATAGATCTCCATTTATCTATAAGAGTTCAATTGAACATTTTGAGATTAATACTCATAAAAGAGTAATTGATATCATTGATCCTACACCTAAGACAATAGATGCACTGCAGCATCTTCAGATGCCTGCTGGTGTTGGTATTGAAATACAGTAAATATATGAAAGCAATATTGGGAATAAAAAAAGGAATGACAAGGATTTTTGTAGATGACAGGGTTGTGCCTGTTACTTTGGTTGATGTTACTGGTTGCAAGGTAGCGAATATCAGAAAAGATGGAAAGGTGGAACTTGGTTTGGGAAATAAAAAGAAGGGTACAAAGGCACAGCTAGGGCAGTATAAAGAACTGGGATATGTACCAATGTATAAATGGGTAGTTGAAAGTGAGCTTCCTGAAGGGTTTAAAGCAGGAAGTGAGTTAGTAGCAGAAACCTTTAATGAAGGAGACACTGTGACTGTAACAGGAATTTCTAAAGGTAAAGGGTTTCAAGGGGTTGTAAAAAGGCATGGTTTTAAAGGAGGTCCTAGAACTCATGGACAATCCGATAGATTAAGAGCACCAGGTGCAATTGGAGCAAGAACTACTCCTGGAAGGGTGTATAAAGGAAAGAGAATGGCAGGAAGAATGGGTCATGATACTGTAACAATTAAGAACAAAAGAATTGTAGGCATAAAAGAGAATATTCTTTTAATTAGTGGTCCGCTCCCAGGTTCTAATGGTGATTTAGTAAAAATATATACTGAGTAAATATGGAAGAAAAAGTAAAGAAAGAAAAAATTGAAGAAATCAAGTTAAATCCTAAAGTATGGGATGTACCTTACAATGCTGATTTAGTTGCACAAGTTCTTTATGTACTTAACAGCAATGAAAGAAAAGGGACATCTTCTGTTAAAGGTAGAGGGGATGTGTCAGGAGGAGGAAAAAAACCTTGGAAACAGAAGGGTACAGGAAGAGCAAGACAGGGATCAATAAGGTCACCTCTTTGGGTAGGAGGTGGTGTTACATTTGGTCCTAATATTAAGAATTGGAAAAGAAAGATTAACAAAAAGATGTCTAAAGAAGCTATGTGTATTGTACTTTCAGAAAGAAATAGAAATGATGCCGTTAAAGTGGTAAATGTTAACTCTAAAGGAGAGATTAAAGATATTAGAGAAAAAATGGAAAAGAATATATCAAAAAGTACCCTTGTAATTAGTGATATTGAAAATTTGAAATTGGCAGTTAGAAATATTAAAGGGGTTAACATTGTTAATCCAATGAGAGTAAATGTAAAAGATGTTGTAAAGAGTAAAGCTATAGTTATTGATAAAGATTCTGTTAATAAATTAGAGAATAGGCTTTTAAATGGAAAATAAAGAAATTATGCTAAAACCCGTTATATCTGAAAAGAGCTATGCTCTTGCAAATGAGGAAAATAAATATGTGTTTTTTGTCGGCAGAGATGTTAACAAGATAGAGATTAAGAAAGCTGTTGAGAAAAAATACAAAGTAAAGGTTCTTAGTGTAAATATTACTGTTAAACCAGGTAAAAAGATAAATGAATGGAAAACTAATAGGACTTTTAGAAAGAGTGATTTAAAGAAAGCTGTTGTTACTCTTAAAAAGGGTGATAAGATTGATGAATTTTTAACTGTTAAATAATGGGAGTAAAAGAATTTAAACCAACAACCTCTACATTAAGAGGAACAAAATTAGAAGATAGGTCTATGCTTGAAAAGGATAGTGGGCCGAAATCGTTAACTGTTGCTAAAAAACAGAAGTCTGGAAGGAATAATCAGGGAAGAATTACTGTAAGGCATAGAGGCGGAGGGTATAAAAGAAGGGTAAGGAAGATTGATTTTAAGAGAGATAAGTTTGGAATTGAAGCAAAGGTATTAGGTCTGTATTTTGATCCTAACAGGAGTGCACATTTAGCACTTTTACAGTATGCTGATGGTGAAAAAAGGTATATAATTGCTCCTCGAGGAATAAAGGTAGGTAGCAAGGTGATTTCTAATGATGTTACAGATATTCTTCCAGGGAATGCAATGAGAATTAAGAATATTCCTTCAGGTACTATAGTACATTGTGTTGAGAGTAAGGTTGGAATGGGAGCTACCTTTGGAAGGTCGGCAGGTCAAGCAATTGTTGTTCAGGGTATTGATCCTACTGGTAAGTATGTACAGATAAAAATGCCATCAGGTGAAATTAGGCTTGTTCCTGCAGATGCAATGGCAACAATAGGGCAGGTTGGAAATGAAGAGAAGATTAATGTAAAGCTTGGAAAAGCAGGGAGAAGTAGGAACTTAGGTAAGAGACCTGTTGTTAGAGGAATGGCAATGCATGCAGTAGAGCACCCTCATGGAGGTGGAGAAGGTCGTGGAGTTGTTGGTAGAGCAAAAGATATATGGGGTCATAGAGTTGGTACAAGAACAAGAAAGAACAAAAGAACTGACAAATTAATAATTAAAAGGAGAAGGACTCGACAGAGGCCTTTTGCTAAGAAATAATTTAGAAAAATGTAAATATGTCTAGGTCACTAAAAAAAGGAGTATATGTAGATGAAAAATTACAGAAGAAAGTAGAACAGGCACTACAAAGTGGTAGTAGGAAGCCTATTAAAACATGGGCAAGAGCATCTACAGTTACACCACAGATGGTGGGACTTACCTTTGCTGTTCATAATGGTAAAAAGCATGAAGAGGTTTTAATTGAAGAATCTATGATTGGACATAGGCTTGGTGAATTTACACAGACAAGAAAGTTTAAAGGTCATGCAAAGAAGGGTAAGTTAGCTAAAGTATATGGTAGTAGTGGTAGATTTGAAGAATAATAATATGGAAGAAAAGAAAGTAAAAATAAAAATTAAAAATGTTGCACAATCCCCTCTTAAATTGAGGTTGGTTGCTGATTTAATAAGAGGAAAAGATGTAAATGAGGCTTTAGATATTTTGCAGTTTACAAATAAAAAGGGAAGTATATTTTTGAAGAAAGCTCTTCTGTCAGGTGTAGCTGCTGCAAATGAAAAATATGGAGTAGATAAAGATGGGCTTAAAATATCTCATATATCAATTGATGGGGCACCAATATATAAAAGAGGAAGATATGCATCAAGAGGTCGTTCAAGCAGAATATTAAAGAGAAGGTCTCATATTAATTTAGAATTAGAAGTTAAGTAATGGGAAGAAAGATAAATGCAAATATAATTAGAATAGGAATTAACAAGACATGGAAGTCTGTATGGTACTCTCCTAAAGCTGAGTACCCTGCTTCTTTGTATCAGGATTTGCAGATAAAAAAGATTGTAAGTGAAAGAATGAAAGATGCAGGCATTGATTCTATTGGTATAAAGAGAGCTGCAAATAAAATTGAGATAGAAGTGTTTGTTGCAAGACCTGGTGTTGCGATAGGAAGGGGTGGAGAAGGAATAGATTTGTTACAGAAGGATCTTAAAAGAATAACTAAAAAGGATGTTGAAGTTAAGATAAGGGAAGTTAAGAAACCTGATATATCTGCAAGAATAATAGCGAGAGGAATTGCAGATGGTATTGAGAGAAGACAGCCTCCTAAGCTTTTGATGGCTAGTGCAAGAGAAAAAGCTATGCTTGCAGGAGCAAAGGGTATAAGAATATGGGTGTCTGGGAGAATAAATAATGCAAGTCAAGCAAGAACTATAAAAACTAATGCAGGATCTGTTCCTGCTCATACACTTAGAGCTGATATTGATTATGCAAAAGAGGTTGCTCAAACATTAGATGCTGGATTAATGGGTGTAAAGGTTTGGGTGTATAAAGGAGAAAAAAATAAAATTGAAGAAGAAGAATAAATATGTTACAGCCAAGAATTAGAAAATATAGAAAAGAATTTAGAGGGAAAATGAATGGAGTTGCTTCAGCAAATAATACCATTGCTTTTGGTGAGTATGGTATTAAATCTATGGAGCATGGATGGATAGAAGCTAACCAAATAGAAGCAGGAAGAAGGGCTATAACAGGGCATATGAAAAGAAAAGGTAAGGTTTGGGTTAAGATATTTCCTCATAAACCATATACAAGAAGGGGTATTAATAGCAAAATGATAGGTGGAAAAGGAGAGGTTGAGGGATATGTAGCAGTTGTAAAGCCGGGTAACATTATCTATGAAGTGAGTGGAGTGTCAGAGGATGTCGCAAGAGAGGCATTAAGGTTGGGGGCAAATAAACTGCCAGTTAAAACTAAATTTGTGTCTAAAAAAGAGATATAGGCTTGTTAGATTTGCTTAATATTGATAGAATACTAGCCGTTTTAAATATTAGAAATAAAAATGGAAAAGAAAAATAAAAATAGAAAGAAACAATTTGAAGGAGTAGTTGTAAGCAACAGTATGCAAGGTACTGTAAGGGTTAGGGTTGATACCTTACAATCTCATCCCGTATACAGAAAGGTTGTAAATAGAAAGAAAGTGTTCTTTGCACATACTAATAAAGAGTTAAATGTCGGAGATAAGGTAGTGATAAGAGAATCAAGACCTTACTCTAAGAATGTTAAATGGGTTGTAGTTAATACTAAATAAAAATGATACAAAGAGAAAGTAATATAACAATTGCAGATAACAGTGGAGCAAAAGTAGGAAAGCTAATAGGAGCTCCAGGATACTCTAAGATCAAGTTTATTGGTCTTGGGAGTACTGTTAAAATTGCAGTACAGAAAGCTTTACCAAATAGTGGAGTTAAGAAGCATGATGTCTTAACTGCAGTAATTATTAGAGTCACAAAAGAGCATAAAAGAAAAGATGGAACATATATAAGATTTGATGATAATGCAGCAGTGATAATTGATAATAAAAAGAATCCTGTTGGAACAAGAATATTCGGTCCAGTGGCAAGAGAATTAAAAGAGAAAGGGTTTGATAAAATAGTTTCTCTTGCTCCTGAGGTTTTGTAATTTATGAATTAAATATATGAAGATTAAAAAAGGAGATACAGTAAAAATACTTTATGGGAAGGACACTGGAAAACAGGGTGTTGTTTCTGCTGTAAAGAATGGGAAGGTTATTGTAGATGGTTTAAATATGTATAAAAAGCATGTAAAGGGTGATGGAAAAGAGAAAAAGTCTGCAATAATAGATATTGCTAAACCTATGGATGTATCTAAGGTTATGCTTGTATGCCCTAACTGTAGTAAGCCAACAAGAGTAGGTATTAAAAGAGAGAATGGTAAGGTTGAAAGAATATGTAAAAAGTGCGGAAAGGTAATTGAGATTATTACTAAGGAAGAGGTAAAAGAAGAAAAGAAAGAAGTTAAGAAAACTGTAAAAAGTAAAACTAAATCAAAAACTAAAAAAGAATAATGGCAAGATTAAAAGAGGAATATGACAAAAGAATAAAAAAAGAGTTAAAAGAGGAACTAGGATACTCTAATATTATGGAGGTTCCTACTTTAAGCAAGATTGTTATTAATGTTGGAGCAGGAGCTGCATTAAAAGAGGCTGAAGCAATGAATGAGATTATTGACTTAGTTACACAGATATCAGGTCAAAAGCCTGTGGTTAATAAAGCAAAAAAGGCAGTGTCATCATTTAAAGTTAGAGAAGGAATGGAAATAGGTGTTTCAGTTATTCTAAGAGGTGATAGAATGTGGGAGTTCTTTGATAAATTAATTAATATTGTTCTTCCTAGAACTAAAGATTTCAGAGGATTGAGTGCATCTGCATTTGATGGTGCAGGAAATTATTCTCTTGGTATTGAAGACCATACAGTATTTCCTGAAATTGATGCTAATAATGTAAGAAAGATAAGGAGTTTAGAGGTAACTATTGTTACTACTGCAAAAGATGATAAGAGTGCTAAAGCACTATTGGATAAATTTGGTTTTCCTTTTAAGAAAGATGTCAACAGAAGCTAAAGAATACAAAGCAAAACAATTGAAGAAAAAAAGTAAATACAAAACAAGAGTGTATAACAGATGTGAGTTATGCGGTAGGTCAAGGGGGTATTTAAGACATTATGGTATCTGTAGAATATGTTTTAGAAAGCTAGCAAGTAAGGGAGAAATCCCTGGAGTTAAGAAATCTATATGGTAATTTAATATATTTAAAAGATGAATGATTTAATTGCAGACCTTTTAGCAAGAATACAAAATGGAATAGAAAGAAAGAAGGAATCAGTTATTGTTCCTAGAACAAAGATAAATATGGAGATTCTAAGGGTATTAAAGAGTGAAGAAATGATAAAAGATTATAAAGAAACAGAGGAAGGGGTTAATGTTGAACTTTTGTATGATGGGAATGATCCAGTTATAACTACACTTGAAAGAGTTAGTAAGCCTGGTCAGAGAATATATATTGCAAGTAAGGACATTACTCCAGTTATGAATGGAAGAGGTATTTCAATAATTTCAACTTCCAAAGGATTAATGTCTGGTGCTGTTGCCAAGAGTAAAAAACTTGGTGGTGAATTAATATGTAAAGTTTGGTAATTAAATGTCTAGAGTAGGATTGAATCCAATTACAATTGAAGAGGGTGTTGATGTACAGATAGACAATGAAAAAAGAGTTGTTACTGTATCTGGTGATGGGAAAAAGATTGATATCCCTATTCCCTCTGTATTGGATGTTAAAATAGATGGAAATCAGCTCTTTGTTACAAGAAAAAATGATGAGAAGTTTAGTAAGTCTATGCATGGTACTGTAAGAATGTTAATAAATAATGCAATATATGGTATAAAGCATGGATATGAGAAGAGATTAGAATTAGTTGGAGTAGGATATAGAGCAAGAATGGAGGGTACTACATTAGTTATGAATTTGGGGCTTAATCATCCTGTTAAGTTTGAAAGTCCTGAAGGAATAACAGTAGAAGTGCCTGAAGAAACCAAGGTCATAATAAAAGGATGGGATAAACAAAAGGTTGGAGAGTTTGCTGCAAAAGTTAGAGCATTTAAGAAACCAGAGCCTTACAAAGGTAAAGGTATTAGATATGAAGGTGAGTATGTAAGAAGAAAGAGTTCTAAATCAACTGTTACTGCATAACATATGAATAAAAAAGATAGAAGACAAAAAAGAAAGTTGCATATAAGAAAGAAAATATCAGGAACAGCAGATGTACCTAGAGTATTTGTATTTAAGAGTAATAGATACTTTTATGCAGGTGCAGCAAATGATGATACATCTACAGTTATTATGAGTAAGATGTCTAAAAAGAAAGCAGAAGATATTAAAAAGATGGCTAAAGAGTTTGCAACTAGTTTAAAGAAGAAGAAAATTGATAAAGGAGTATTTGATAGAAGTGGATATAGATATCATGGTTTAGTTGCACTGTTTGCTGACGAGTTAAGAAATAATGGAATTAAGATTTAGTTAAGTAAATATGGCAGAACATACAAAAGAAAAAAAAGAAAGAGCATATGATAAAAAGACAGTCTCTATAAGAAGAGTTGCTAAGGTTACTAAAGGTTCAAAGAGACTTAGATTTAGTGCAATGGTTGTTGTAGGGGATCATAATGGTTCTGTTGGAGTAGGTCTTGGGAGAGGTTTAGATACTAGAAGTGCTGTTGAGAAAGGAGAGAGAATTGCACAAAAGAATTTAGCTAGAATACAGCTTGCAGGAGATACTATTCCCCATGAGGTAATTGGTAAGGAAGGAGCTGCTAAGGTTCTTCTTAAACCTGCAAGACCAGGTACTGGTGTTATAGCAGGTTCATCTGTAAGAACAGTTTTAGAGTTAGCAGGTATAGATAATGTGTATGGTAAGCTTCTTGGTACAAGTGATTCTGTTGCCTCTGCTTATGCAACATTTAATGCACTTAAAGATTTAAGAAATGGAAGAGTATTAGAAAGAATGAGGAACATGAGAGAAAGAGTTGAACTTAAAAAAGAAACAGATAAGGAGAAAAAGATTAGAGAAGAGAAAATTAAAGCTAAGAAGAGGGCTCAAGAGAGAGAAGAAAGAAAGCTTAAAGAGAAAAAAGTTGTTAAAAGTAAAGTAAGAAAGTAAAAATATGTATTTAGAAGATATACCAAAAAGAAAAAATAGAAAAATGAAAGGTAAAAGACTTGGGAGAGGCTATGGATCTGGTGTTGGAGGTCATACTTCAACAAGAGGAACAAAGGGCCAAAAATCAAGAGCAGGTCATAAATCTTTAGTATTCTTTGAAGGAGGGAATGTACCCTTTTATAGAAGAATGCCTAAATTTGCTGGATTTAATAAAAGTGATAAGGTAGAGGCAACTGTAATAAACTTGGATATTCTTGAAAAGAATTTTAAGGATGGAGAGAAAGTATCAATAGATACCCTTAAGAAAAAAGCATTAATTGCACAAAAGGCTGTAAAGGTAAAGATTTTAGGAGATGGGAAATTAACAAAGAAGATATCAGTTGAAGGAATACCTACTTCTGAGAGTGCTAAAGAGAAAATTCTTAAAGCAGGTGGAGTTATAAAGTAACCTAAATGAGAATGGACAAATTTATTGAGACTTTTAAAAGGATCTTTGCTACTAAAGACATCAAAAAGAAGATGCTCTTTTCTTTCATTATACTTCTTGCATATAGATTTTTAGCTGCTACTCCTGTAACAGGTATTACTTCAGAGGCCATAAGTAAACTCTTTGAAGGGAGTAGTTTTGGTAATTTGCTTTCTACTGTTTCTGGTGGTGTACTTGAAACTGCATCAATTGCAGCAATAGGGTTAAGTCCATATATTAATGCTTCTATTATCCTTCAGCTTTTAGGTACAGTAATTCCTAAACTTGAAGAACTTCAGAAAGAGGGTGCAGAGGGAAGAAGGGTTATAAGTATGTATACAAGGCTACTTACTGTTCCATTGGCAATAATGCAATCTTTTGTAATATATTCTACTCTTAGAGGGTTTGGTCTGATTACTCAGCTTGATACACTTCATCTTGTGACAATGATTGCATCTTTAACAGCTGGCTCAATAATTGTTATGTGGTTTGCGGAGCTTGTATCAGAGAGTGGAATTGGAGGAGGTTCTTCCTTCCTTATTTTCCTTGGTATTATTGCAGGTATTCCAGGTACACTTCAGAACAATTTTATGTTAATGGATACCTTTCAGAGAGCTGTACTGATAGTAATTACTCTACTTTTGATTATGTCTGTAATATATGTATCTGAAGCAGAAAGAAGGATAAGGGTGCAGTATTCTAGAAGAGTTAGAATGGGTGGTGCGATGGACAGCTATATTCCAATAAAGTTAACACAGTTTGGTGTAATGCCTGTTATCTTTGCAGTATCTTTACTTTCTTTTCCTCAACTAATTGGTAAATTTATACTTACAAGAGATGTAAGTGATACTGTTATAAAAATTACTAATGATGTTATGAGTTTTTTAAACAATCCTTTGTATAGTAATATTCTTACTTTTGTATTAATTATTGCTTTTGCAATGTTTTACCTTACTGTTGTATTTAAAACAGATGAATTAGCAGAGAACCTTCAGAAACAAGGAGGGTTTATTCCAGGAATAAGGCCAGGGAAAAGGACATCAGAGTATTTAAGGGGGATTTCACTTAGACTTGCAGTAATAGGGGCTGTATTTCTTGCTTTAATATCGATACTCCCTAATATTATGATTCAATTAGGTTTGATGACAACAACAATTGTATCTGGTACAGGTCTTCTTATCATGGTTAGTGTTGCATTGGATATAAGGAGGGAGGTATCTTCTATGATAGTTGTAAGAGATTACTCTAGGTATTTATAAAGTTTTGTTCTTAACATTATTTTGTAATATACTGAAGTTATGAAAACAATACTTTTTCATGGTCCATCAGGAAGCGGTAAAGATACACAGGTAGACTTACTTGTTCAAAGATATGAATTTGAAAGTATAGGGACAGGAGAGATGTTTAGGTCTATGTATAAAGAGGGAGATGTTGAATCAATAAAAGCATATCAATATTGGTCTAAGGGGAAACTAGTACCTAATGACTTGGTTTACAGTATGCTTAATAGATGGGTTAAGAGATTTGATGCTAGTAAATCTTGGGCTTTTGTTTCTGTTGTAAGAGATGTAGGTCAGATACCTCTTTTTGATGATCTCCTTATGAAGAATAATAGAACACTTAATACTTTTGTTCATTTTCTTTTATCGCAGGGGGCTGCAATTGAAAGAATGTCTTTAAGAAAAATATGTCCTAACTGTGATACCACATATCATGAGAAATACAAACCAGAAAAAGTAAAAGGATATTGTGATAGATGTGGTACAAAGTTAGTACAAAGAGAGGATGATCAACCAGAAAAAATCAAAATTAGGCTTAAAGAGTATAATGAAACAATTGGTCCTATTGTTGAGACTTACAAAAACAGAGGTATATTAATTGAAATAGATGCTTCTCCTAGTATTGAAGAAATTCATACTCAGCTCGTACAGAAGTTAGGGTTGTAATATTGCAATGTTTCTGGTATGCTTAGTTCACTTTTAGAGAGTTTTAGGATTTTCAAAGAAAAGTATTATAAAACCTTTGAAAAAAGTTCAAAGCTTTGATATAATCACTTCGACTCTATTTATTTGCAGATCCTTGTTTATGGCTGTTGATACTAAGAAAGTTTATGAGTTTGAAGGTGTAGTCAAAAAATGTCTACCAGACACTAAGTTTGTTGTTGAAATAGAGGTAAATGGATCTAAAAGGGAAGTATTAGGATATCTTTCTGGCAAGATGAGAATGCACTATATTCGTATCTTAGAGGGAGATAAGGTAAAAATAGAGATGACCCCATATGATAAAACACAGGGGAGAATAATATATAGAATGATGCAATAATGAAAGTTAAGGCTTCTGTAAAAAAAAGATGTGCTGGTTGTTATACTGTAACCCGAAAAGGAAGGGTTTATGTATACTGTAAAAAGAATCCTAAGCATAAACAGAGGCAAGGTTAATTAAAATATATATTTTAAATATGGCAAGAGTAGCTGGAGTTGAAATACCAAATGAGAAGAAACTATGGGTTTCTTTAATGAGCATATATGGAATAGGAAAATCTTTAGCATTAAAGATATGTAAAGAGACAAATATTGATGAGAATACTCTTGTGAAAGATTTGTCTGAATCTGATTTAGATGTGATAAGGGGATATATTGATAAGAATCTTGAGGTTGAAGGAGAACTTAGACAGAAGACATTTAGAGATATTAAAAGACTTAAAGATATTAGAAGTTATAGAGGCATTCGTCATAAGTTAGGTCTTCCTGTAAGAGGACAAAGAACAAGACATAATGCTCATACTAGAAAGGGTAAGAGCAGGCCAGTAGGTGGTCTTAAGCGTACATTAGAAAAAACATAACATAAAAATGGCAACTACTAAAAAAACAAAAAGAAATGTATCAAGTGGTGTAGCAACTATATGGGCTACATTTAATAATACAATTATATCAATAGCTGATGAGAATGGTGAGGTTTTAGTGCAGGGAAGTCCTGCTGTAGTTGGTTTTAAGGGTTCACGAAAGAGTACTGCATTTGCTGCTACTAAAGCTGCAATTGATACTGCTCAAAAAGCAATTAAGAAATATGGTTTGAAAGAAGTAAAAGTTATTTTAAAAGGACCTGGTGCAGGAAGGAATGCTGCTGTTAAGGGATTAGATTCTGCAGGTTTAAAGATTACTACTTTAGCTGATAGAACACCTCTTCCTCATAATGGATGCAGACCAAGAAAGGCTCCTAGAAGGTAAGAGATATTAATATATTAATTTAGATAATATAAATGGGTAGATATACAGGACCAAAAGAAAGATTAAGTAGAAGAGAGGGTGTAAACCTTAATTTAAAAGGTTCTAGATCTTTTTCAGAGAAGGCTGGTATTAAAAGAAAGCCTTTTCCTCCTGGTCAACATGGAAGTGCAAAAAGGGTGAGACTTTCAAACTATGGTTTACAGTTAAGAGAGAAGCAGAAGGTAAAGAGGATATATGGATTAAGGGAAAAGCAATTTAAAAATGTATATGTTGAAGCAAATAGAAGGGCAAAGGTAAGCAATTTAGATAAAGGTTTGGAGTTGTTAAGAATACTTGAGCTAAGATTAGATAATGTTTTGTATCTTGGCGGGCTTGCTCCTTCAAGAGCTGCTGCAAGGCAGTATATTGTACATGGTCATGTTCTTTTGAATGGAAAGAAGTTTAATATTCCTTCATATGAGGTTAAAGAAGGGGATACAGTTGAGCTTAAAACTGCTAAACTAGCTCCTTCTGAGAAGTTTTTCTCCTCTCCTGAATGGATGGAGTCTAAAGGAACAACTGTAAGAGTTAGTAGACTTCCTATTAGAGATGAGATGGATGAAGGTATTCATGAGAACTTGATAATTGAGTACTACTCAAGATAATAAATTATTTTATACACACTATGGAAGCATTTAAAGATATAAAAGTAACAATAAGAGAGGAAGAGGGAAACTGGGGATTATATGAAATAGCACCATTGCCAAGGGGATATGGCTATACTTTAGGTAATGCACTGCGAAGAATACTTTATTCAAGTTTAAAAGGTGCTGGTGTTACAAGTATAAAGATTAAAGGTGTTAAGCATGAGTATTCTACCTTAGAGGGTGTTAAAGAGGATGTTATTGCAATAATAATGAACTTAAAACAGGTTAAGTTTAAGATGGATTCTGATGAGGTAAAAGAGTGTAAGATTGATGCTAAAGGAAAAACTGTTGTTAAAGCATCTGATATTATTGTTGATTCAGGAGTTACTGTTACTACACCTGATGTTGTAATAGCTACACTTACTGACTCTTCAGCATCATTACATATAGATATGACAGTTGAGTCAGGAGTAGGATATAAAGATGCAAGTATGATGGATAGAGCTATTGAAGGATCAATACCTCTAGATTGTGATTTTACCCCTATTGAAAAAGTAAGTTTAAGTGTACAGCAAACACGTAAAGGGCAGGAAACAGATTGGGATTCTGTAATTATTGGTGTGCTTACTGATGGTAGTATAGCTCCTAAGGAAGCACTTCTTACATCTGCTTCCATTCTTCAGGAATTTGCAGGAAAGGTGATGGTTGCAATGGGTGTTTCAAAGAAAGAAGTTGAGCAAAGGGTAGAGGAAATTAATAAAATAGAGGAAGAAGTGGTAGAAGAACAAGAAAGTAATGAAATGGAAGATGTAAGGATAGAGGATTTACCAATATCTAAAAGATCTAAGACAGGCTTACTGTCAGGTGGGTATAAAACACTAGGTGATTTGAAGAATGCATCTGTTGAGGACCTTCTTAACCTATCAGGTTTTGGTAACAAATCTCTTAACGAGGTTGTTGAACTATTAAGTCAGTATGGAATTAATATTAAGAGTGAATAAAAGGAATGTATAAAAGGAAGAGTATTAAAAAACTAGGAAGAACTACATCACACAGAAAAGCACTGATTAAGAATCAGCTTAGGTCTGTATTATCAACAGGAAAGGTAAAAACTTCTACTGTTAAAGCAAAGGTGTTAAAAGGTGAGCTAGAATCTATGTTTAATGATATTAAGAAGTCAAAAGAAAATGATATTAACCTTATCAGACATCTTAAAGAAATTCTTGGTAGTGATGAACTAGTTAAAAAGGCAATTGAATTGTCTAAGAAAGAGGAAGTGAAGGTTAGTATTAAGAAAGTTGGTTTTCGAGATGGTGATAATACAGAAATGTCTTTGATAGAAATAGAAGGTTTCAAGACAAAAGAGAAAAAGGAAGTTAAAAAAACTAAAAAGAAAGAGGAGAAGGAAGAGAAACAGGATGGGCAAGAGAGTGTTATCGAACAAAAAGAGATAGAGGAAAAGAAAAAGGGGATATTAAATCTTGGCAGAAAACCTGTAGTACAAAAGACTGCACCTATTAAAAAGGAGAGAGCTAGGACAAGATCAGGCCTTTAACATATTTGTTTAAAATACTATGAAATACAAAACACAATGGAATAAAAAAGAAGATATAGAAAGAAATTGGTATATTGTTGATGTAAAAGATCAAGTACTTGGAAGAGCAGCTACAAAAATAGCATCTCTTTTAATTGGTAAAGGTAAGGTAAATATTGTTCCTAATATGGATTGTGGAGATTATGTAGTTGTTATCAATAGTGATTTTGTGAAAGTTACAAGAGGTAAAGAATTAAAGAAGAAATATTATAGCTATTCAGGGTATCCAAGTGGATTAAAAGTAACTACTTTTGATGAACAAATGAAGAAGGATTCAAGAAAAGTAATAGAATCTGCTATAAAAAATATGCTTCCTAAGAACAAAATGCAGGATCAAAGAATGTCTAGGCTTTTTGTGTATAAAGGGAGTGAACATAATCATCAGGCACAAAAACCTGTGGAATATAAAATTTAAAATTAAGATTAATAATGACTAAGTATTTTGAAGGAGTAGGAAGAAGAAAAACATCAACTGCAAGAGTAAGAGTTTACTCTGGTAAGAAAGCATCAACTGTTAATGATAAGGCTGTTGATATTTATTTTAGTAATAATAAAGATGCAGATAAACTTTTAAACCAGCCTTTTATTATTACCAATTTAATTGACAAATATTACTTTACTGCTAAGGTAAAGGGAGGTGGGATAAACTCTCAAATTGATGCTATAAGATTAGGACTAGGAAGAGCATTATGTGAAGCAGATGAATCTTTGAAGCCTGTACTTAGAAAAGCAGGTCTACTTACAAGAGATCCAAGGGCTGTTGAAAGAAAGAAATACCACCATATTAAAGCAAGAAAGAAGCCTCAGTTCTCCAAGCGTTAACACTATATCTTTGTCTCCACTTGAATAAAAAGTTTTATATATGTACTATATTAATATATAACTTTTTTATTCATTTTTATGAAAAAGAAACCTCTTTCCATTATTATCATCTCCATCGTTGGGATATTTTTAATTGTAGGTGTCTTTGCAGTGTTAGGAACAACAAAATCTCAATACAGTCTATCTTCATATGATAGTAGAAGTAGTATAGGTAATGTAGATAGTATTGGGGATATGGGATCTTATGAAGGTTATTATAAAGGAGATGCCTCTATATCTGAGAATGAGATGGTTAATAATCAGGAGGGCTCAAAGGTACAAAAGAATGGGAGTGTATCTGTGTTAGTAGAAAATATTGATGAATCAATAGAAGCATTAAAAAGTATAAATAATACTTTTGGAGGACAGATAACAGGTATATATGACAACGGAAAAGGAAATGAAAGAACTGTACAAATTACTGTAAAAGTTCCTGTAGAAAAATTTGAAGTATATTATGAGCAGTTAAGAAAGTTAGATGGAGAGGTAGTATATGCTGATATTACAACTGTAGATGTTACGGAAGAATATATTGATATTACTTCTAGATTAAACAATCTTAGAAATACTGAAGCACAGCTTAATAAAATATTAGAGCGTGCTGATTCTGTGACTGATGTACTTGCAGTACAAAAAGAACTAAGTGCAGTTAGAGGTGAGATTGAAAATTATGAACAAAGAAAAAGGTATTTTGACAGTAAAACAGATTATGCATGTATTTCAGTAAGTTTCGCAATAGATAAAACTGGGTTAAATATATCAGAAGAACAATGGAAACCATGGGGAGAGGTAAAAGCTGCTGTAAAGGCTCTTGTGGAGGTTTTAAAGGATTTAGTTAATGTAATTATCTGGTTAGTAATATTCTCACCATTAGTTCTAATTCCTTACTTCTTAATAAAGCATTTTAAGAAAGGGAAAAAGACTGAAAAAGCAGAAAAAATGGTATAATATAGTGTGTGTAAGTATCATAGATGATTGCGCTAATTAATAATTAGTGAGGAAAGTCCAGACTCCATGTTAGCTGTAAACATTATTACAGTAAGTGCCAACGAAAGTTGGAAGGGAGTAATCTCTTGGAGAAAAGGGCAACAGAAAGTTATACCGCCTATAACTTAGGTAAGGGTGAAATGGTAGTGTAAGAGACTACCGAGTAGTACAGTAATGCACTACTGCGTGGTAACCCCCCTTGGAGCAAGGTTTTATCCGCATAGACAGATAATCATCCAAAACAGAATCTGGCTTATTTGATACTTACACACCTTCTTTTATATCTTTTCCAAATCCATTTATAAACTCTTTGTAATTCATAACATTCTTTCCCTCTATTTGAAGAGTGTTGACACTTAAACAGACATTCTTTTTTCTTGTAGCAATAAAAAGTTGTGAGTTAGATATAAATAAAGTACCTGCTTTCTCATTATTTTCTTTTTTAACCAATTGAGCTTCAAATATCTTTAACCTTTTATCATTCCATATACACCATGCTACAGGCCAAGGAATAAATGCCCTTATCATTCTCTTTATATACTCAGGCTCCATACTCTCCCAAAGTATTTGTGCATTCTCCTTTGAAATATCTTTCTGCCAGCAGTATGTAGCAAGAGAATCATCTTGTTTCTGAGGAACAATTTTTCCTTCAACCCACTCTTCAAGAACATCTCCAATTACATCAGAGGATATTTTTACTAATCTTTGTCTTAAGGAAATATTTGTATCATTGGAAAGTATTGGTTCTTTAAATATTTTAAGAATATCCCCCTTATCCATATCCTTTGACATTATCATTATTGATATCCCTGTTTCTTTCTCACCATCTAAAATTGCCTTCTGTACAGGTACAGCACCTCTGTATTTAGGAAGAATTGAGAAGTGTATGTTTATAGACTTGTACTTAGGATAATTAATAAAGAAGTCAGGGAGTATCTCTCCAAATGCAATACAAACAATTAGTTCAGGATTAAATCTATCTAATGCCTCTTTGTACTTTTCTGTATCACTGTTTGTATGGAACACTTCAATATTATGCTTAAGTGCGAATTCTTTTACCTTTGAAGGAGTAAGAATTTGTTTTCTTCCTATGAGCTTATCCTCATTAGTAATAACCCCTGTAATCTTAAACCTTTTATCATTGTAAAGTGCATTAAGAATCTCTCTACTCTCCCAGTCTGTTCCTAAAAATAATGTTTGTATTGGTTCTTTTCTTAAATCTCTCATAACATTTGTAATTTTACTGTAATACAACTTAAATTGCTATATAATTCATGACCATGAAGATGTCTGAATTTAAATACAATTTACCTAGAGAGTTAATTGCACAATATCCTCCCCAAAAGAGAGGCAGTAGTAATCTTCTTGTTTTAGATAGAAAAAGCGGTGAAATATCTCATAAAAAGTATTTTAATATTCCAGACTTTGTACAAGAAGGAGATGTAATAGTTCTTAATGAGACAAAGGTATTAAATTGTAGAACATTCTTTTTAACCCCAAGCAGTAAAAAGGTTGAGGTTCTTTTTCTTGAAGAAAGAGACCATAGTATATGGTTTTGTCTTGTAGGAAGAGCTAAAGATATACATATATCTGATGTGTTGATTAATAATGAAATTAGGATTGAAATTCTAAAAAGAGAAGATAATGGTTTTCTTGTAAAGTTTGTTGGTGGAGATGCATATACTTTGTTTGAGAAATATGGGCATGTTCCACTTCCTCCATATATGAAAAGAGAAGATACAAAGAGTGATAGAGAAAGGTACAATACTGTATTTTCTAATATTCCAGGTGCAGTAGCAGCTCCTACTGCAAGTTTAAATTTAACAGATGAGATACTAGCCGAAATTAAAGAGAGAGGTGCTAAAATTACTAAAGTTGAATTAAGAGTTGGATGGGGAACATTTTCACCTGTTAGAGAAGAAAATATTGAAGAGCACAAAATACATAGTGAATATATTAATGTAAGTAAACAAACTGCAGATATTGTTAATGAGTGCAAAGGGAGAGTTTGGGCATTTGGTACAACAGTAGTAAGAGCACTAGAGAGTGCATACTCAAAGAAAGAGAAGAGAGTTATTCCCTTCTCAGGCTATACACAGTTGTATATATATCCAGGATATAAATGGGGGGTTGTTGATGTACTAGTGACTAACTTTCATATGCCTGATTCATCATTAATTCTTCTTGTAAGTGCTTTTGCAGGTAAAGAGAATATTAAAAGAGCATATAAAGAAGCGATTAGGAGAAGGTATAAATTCTTAAGCTATGGTGATAGTATGTTAATTAAGTAAAGACATGGATTTAAATATATTAAAACAAAAATATTTCTTTATGCCTGATGCGACAAGAGGAGCTGTAAGATATTTAACAACAAAGCAGCTTAAGGAAACAGGAACACAGGCCATTGTAACAAATACCCTTCATTTGTTAATTTCTCCTGGTCCTGATGTGATACAGAAGTTAGGAGGTATAAAGGGGTTTATGAATTGGGATGGTATTGTGTTTACAGATTCGGGGGGGTTCCAGCTCTTTTCTCTTCTTCATTCTCATAAATGGGAAGGAAAGGTTCATGAGAATGGAGCTGTTTTTAAATCTCCAAGAGAAGGAAATACATATGAGCTTACCCCTGAGACATCAATAGATATTCAAATGAAGATAGGGTCTGATGTTTTAGTGTGTCTTGATGATTGTAGAGATACTAATCTTACAAGATATGAGGCTCAAGAGTCTGTTGAAAGAACATTGAGATGGGCTGTAAGGTGCAGGGAACATTTTGATAAAGTTTATGGAGGTACTCAAAAAACAGGGAAACTTTTAACCTGTGTTGTACAAGGTGCTAACTTCTTGGATCTTCGTCAATATTGTGCAAAAGAGCTTGTTAAAATTGGTTTTGATGGTTACAACTTCGGTGGTTATGTTATTGATCAAGATGGAAGACTTGTTTTAGATGAGATGAGTGCTGTAATAGAGAATATCCCTAAGGATACCATAAGGTATGCAATGGGAGTTGGAAAGCCTGAAGATATACTTAATGCAGCCAAAATCGGGTACAATATTTTTGATACAGTACTTGTTACTCGTAATGCAAGACATGGTACTGTATACACTTCACAGGGGGTGGTAAAGATAAAGAATAGTGAGATGGCTTTGGATAACTCTCCTGTTGATGCTAACTGCGGTTGTGAATGCTGTAGAAACTATTCTCGTGCATATCTTCATCATATGCTCAAGAGCAATGAAGCTACTGCTCTTACACTTCTTACAATTCATAATCTTACCTTTTATCAAGATATGATTAAGAAATTAAATGAATAATCTCTGGTAAGAATTTCCTAAAGATGGTATCATATACTTGTCCTTAATTGATATCGTTTTTTAATTGAGGGACAGGAAATAGAAATACTAAGATATTTTTTGAATTAATGAAAATTTTTAAGAAAATATATAAATACAAAAAAGATAAAACAGAAGATACTAATGATATACGGAGTCTTTTGTAACTCTTAGTTGTTTCTTTTCCTAAATGTATAAATTTTAAATGTACTCATATGGAGGCAATAATTGCAGTAATTGCAGCCTTAGCAGGAGGAGTATCAATATATAGTTACCTTAAATTCGGGAAGAAGTGGGTAAATGTAAAAGATATTCCTGAGGAAGAAATACTTAAGGTTGCAGATAAAGTTGTATCAAAAAGAATAGAAGAAGCAGAAAGGGAGATAGAAGAGAATAAAAGAAAAGCTGAAGAGCATTTAAGACAGCTTAGAAAAGAAGCACAGGAGCATGAAGAGTTATTATTAGAAAGAGAAAAGAAATTAAATGAAAGAACAAGAATGCTAGACAGAAAGAGTGAAGAGTTAGAAGAGACAGCCGAATCACTAAAGAAGATGCAAAGAGGTATTGAGAAGACAAGACTTCAGCTTAAGGAAGAGCTACAAAGAATTTCAGGTTTAACACAGGAAGAAGCAAGACAGAAGTTAATGAGTGAAGTAGATGAAGATATTAAGGATTATGAAGCTAAAAAGATTAGACAGGCACAAAAGAAGGTTGAGGAGGTAGCAGATGAAAAGGCAAAAGAGATTTTAGTTGAGTCAATGCAAAGGATTGTTACAGACTATGTTGGTGAAACTACAACCTCTACTATTAAAGTTGATGATGATAAGGTAAAGGGAAGAATTATAGGAAAGGAAGGAAGAAATATTAGAGCATTTGAAAAACTTACAGGTGTTGATGTAATCATTGATGAATCTCCTAATACAATTGCACTTTCCTCCTTTGATCCATTAAGAAGGGAGATTGCTACTGTCGCATTGAATAAATTAATAGGAGATGGAAGAATTCATCCAAGTTCAATTGAGGAAGCTATTAGAAAAGCAAAGAATGAAATTTCAATTGAAATTAAAAAGAATGGTGAAATTCTTGCAGAAGAAGCAGGATGGCCTGGAATTGATATTGGACTAATCAAACTGCTTGGAAAAATGAAGTATAGAACAAGCTATGGACAATCCCTTATGTCTCATACTATTGAGGTAATTAGAATAGGAGAGGTACTTGCTGCAGAGCTTCGTGCTGATGTTGATTTGGTTAAGAAAGCATGTCTTTTGCATGATATTGGCAAGGTTCTTTCTCATAAAATAGACAGTCCTCATCATCATATTTCTGGACAAATCGCAAGAAAGTATGGATTAGATGAGAAACTTGTTAATGCAATAGAAGCACACCACTTAGATATTGAACCACAGTCTGTTGAGGCAGTAATTGTATATCTTGCTGATGCAATTTCAGGTGCAAGACCAGGAGCAAGAAAGGATAGCTATGAGCAGTATATTCAAAGAATTGAAAGTTTAGAAAATGCTGCAAAAGAGGTAGGTGGAGATAAAATTGATGAAGTGTTTGCAATAAGGGCAGGTAGAGAATTAAGAGTTATTGTAAAGCCTAACTTAATTTCTGATGATGAAATGACAGTTCTTGCTAAGGATCTTGCAGAAACTATTGAAAAGACTCAAAATTATCCTGGCAATGTTGAAGTTACTCTCATTAGAGAGACAAGAGCTGTTGAAATAGCTAAATAATTGAAGAATAACTGATAACTTCTAGTATGCAATACTACAGGTTGTTTTGATTAGTTTAAGAAAGAGAGTAGAAAAATATCTGCTCTCTTTTTATTTTTAATTTAAGGATGTTCAAATTTTACCAATACTTTTTAACATAATATCTCTTTTGTTTATTTTAATTTGTTGTCAACTTTCCTTGATATTAAAGCATTTTTAATGAATGTGTTGAAATAACAAGAAATCCTTAAAATTTTTTATTTTATTTTTGATTTGGATTATAAAAAGTTTGAACAGAAAAAACTTTAAAAAGTCTTTTGTTTAATGAACTTCTTTTAACAATTTCCATTTACCCTATAGAAAATATATTCTTGACGAAGTCTTGTATTTACCATATTTTATTGATGTGATACTACAAATCATCTGATATCAGGATTTGTGGCATCCATATCTCTTAGAAAGGAGGTAAAGAAAAATGGCAACAATGTTAAAAAGAGATTTAGTAGAGGAAGTTGCAAAGTCTGCTAAAATCACAAAGAAAGAAGCAGCTGATGCAATAGATGCAGTATTTGAATCAATTACAAAAGCTCTAAAGGGTGGTGATTCAGTACTTTTAACAGGTTTTGGTAAATTTGAAGTAAGACACAGAGCATCAAGACCTGGAATCAATCCTAAGACTTTAGAGAGGATTCAGTTACCTGCAAGAACAGTTCCTGTATTCAAAGCAGGAAAAGCTCTCAGGGCATCTGTAAAGTAGTAAAACTGCCGGTATTTCTCTCTAGATGAGAGAAAAGAATTAGCCTGAGATATCCTCAGGCTTTTCTTTTGGTAATATCCCTTTGCAAGCAAAGCTTTTAACTGGTAGTATATACAAGGATATTACTTACAAATTAAATAGAATAACTGCCGTGAAGGAATATTTTATTCCAAATAAAAAGAACAATTACAAACCGTATCTACTAAGAAAAGGTGCTTTAGTTATATACACCTTAATCATATTTTTTGTTAATACCTTTGGTGGTCTTCTTGGATTACCACAAGCAATGGCAAGCAGTATTACTGCAGAGAATATTATCAGACTTACTAATCAAGAAAGAGCAGCTGCTGGATTAAACACATTAAATACAAATGCTAAGCTTACTGCTGCTGCACAAGCGAAAGCTAATAACATGTTTGAAGTTCAATATTGGGATCACTATGGACCCAATGGAGAAACTCCTTGGATGTTTATAACCCAGGCAGGATATACATATGTATATGCAGGAGAGAACCTCGCAAAGGGCTTTAGAACAGCAGAAGGTGTACATGAGGCATGGATGGCAAGTCCTACACACAAGGAAAATATAATGAGTCCTAATTACAAAGATATTGGTGTAGCAGTAATGGAAGGAACATTGCTTGGGAAAGAAACTATTCTTGTTGTTCAAATGTTTGGTAATCAGACTACTGAAACATTTAAACCAGTATCACCAGCTCCAAAGCCATCTAGTACAACAACAAAGCCAACTCCTAAACCAGTAATTCCTGAAAAAGGTGAAATTAAGTCTATAAGGATAGTTAATCCTAAAAATGGAGATTTAATAAATGATGCGAATGTAGATATTAAAGGTGATACACAAAATGTGTCTGGAGAATATTCTGTTGAGATACATAACAATGGGGAGTTTGTTGGAGAGACAAAGGCTACTCAAAGTGAATGGGCATTTGATAAAGGAAGTGACTGGCCAGAAGGAGAACAAAATATTTCTGCAAAGCTTAAAGGTGAGGATGTAGTATCTGAAACTGTAAAATTCATCATAGATTCAACACCTCCTCAAGTTAATAAAGAGACAATAAAGGTACAAAATGGGGGTAGTATGTTTACACTTACATTTGAAGCACCACAAGATGCTGTAGATATTCAGTTTGTAAGTAGCGGGAAAACACATCAAATACAGAAAATAGAAGGTAGTAATATAGTATCGTTGGATATACTAAAAAGTGATATAGGGGATAGCTCAAAGTTAATTATGTCTGATCAAGCAGGAAATATTGCAGAGGTAGATATCTCTGAGTACTTTCTTGAAGAGGTTCAGGGAGAGAGAGATAAAGCAACAGTTGCAATGAGTATTAAGAATGTATTTGGTACTACTGATGGAATTAGTTTAATTGTTGTTTCTTTTGTTCTTATCCTTCTTATCCTTGAAGCATATATATCATGGAAGAAGGGAAAGCTTGGGAAAAATGCTGGTGATTTATTTACAATAGGGGCATGGTGGTTAATACTTTTAGTAGGTATATTTAATGGATTCGGTGGAGTTATAAGTTAAGTATATTATTGAATTGAAAAATAAAGTAGAAGTAAAAAAGGAAATTGTATATCTTCTTCTGGTTATACTTTTAACTGTATATTTTGCATACTCAACACATACTCCTAACTCAATATATATTCTAAGTGGAGCATTAGGAAATATTTTAATACTTACATGGTTTACAACTGTTTTTGTAAGATACTCTGGAAGAAAAATATCTCAGTATAGTGAAGTAATTCAAAGAATATCACTTAAAGAGAGATTCTTTACTTACTTTATTCTTCCTCTTCTCTTTTATAACTCTCTCTTAGCATATGTGTACTTTAATACAAGCTTTACAATGGACCTTGTTCTCATAGCTATATCCTCTATACTTTTGTTTATACTTTTTCTTAATGTTAAAAGCTCTTTTAAGAAAGTGTACAGTATAGAGGTACATACAAGAGCAGTTTTTGATTTCCTATGTATTGCTTCTATGTATATGTTTTTAAGTGTGATTGTAAGACTTGGGCTCTCTATGTGGTTATCATTACTAATAATTGGAATTTCAGCTTTGATATTCTTGTGGTCTGATATTAAGATTCATAGAAAAGAGAGTATCTCTGCATTAATAGTTAGTATTGTATCAACAGCTTTTATAGTATTTGTAACTGGTCTGTTCTTTAATACCAATATATTTATTGTTCCTGCAATAGGGACATTAGCTTTTTATCTTATTCTTTCGCTATGGAATGTAAGGTTTTCAGGAAAACTTAAGTTTACGGATTATCTTCCTCCATTTATATATACTATTCTTGCATTAATTTTAATACTAAATCTATGAGCAGAGATATTGTTTTAAAAGTAGGAGGTTCTATACTTTATGACCATTTGCTTAATCTTAATTTTGAATTGTTTAAGAGATTAAAACAGTGGTATGAAGAGAACAAAAAGGAGTATGACCATATTGTATTTGTTGTTGGAGGCGGAGGGTTATCAAGAAATATGGAACAAAAGGTTTCTGAAACAATAAACAATGTAAATAGTATACATGAGATATCTATGTCTGTTACTCAGACTAATGCGGTAATATTTTCCTCATATCTAGAAGATAAAGATATATTTGTTCCTAAGACATTGGGAGATGCATATGAGTTTCTTCATAAAGATGGAAAAGGATATATGGTAAGTGGAGGACAAAAGGTAGGATGGAGTACTGATATGGATGCTGCTGTATTTGCTGATGCTCTGACTCTAGATAGGGTTTTTAAGGTATCTAATGTTGATTACATTTATGATAAAGACCCTAAAGAGTTTTTTGATGCTAAGCCTATTAAAGATATGACATGGAAAGAGTATTTTAAGATGTTTTCAATATCTCCTGATGATGAGAATATTCCCAATGATCATATTCCTGTTGATGCAAAATGTTCAATATTCTGTGAAAAGAAGAATATCGCATTTCATGTAACAGGAGGTAAACTTCTGTATGAGATTGAAAGTATTTCTAAAATACTTGAGAAGGGGACATTTATACATAATTAACTACTGAATATCTATAACTTTGCATTCTGTTTTTCCTGCTGGTGTTTCAATGATTACTGTATCACCTTTTTTCTTTCCCATTAGGGAGCTTCCTAGGGGAGACTTGTATGATATTTTAGATTCAAGGGGGTTAGTTTCATTTTCACCTACTATTGTATATTCTTTTTTATTTCCTTTTTCACATTCAATAACAACATGTGATCCTACATCTACTTTAGTAGCTTTCTTCTTATCTACTATTACCGCATTTTCTAATGTCTCATGTATTGTTAATATTTTATCTTCATTGGTTTGAAAATCTGTAACAGCAATAGTATATCCGTCATTCTCACTTAGGTCTCCCTGGCTTCTCATTTGGTTTAGTGTGTCTTGTAATTTTTTTCGTAGTTCTCCTTCTCTATATTGTAATTCTTTTTTTAGATTTTCATATCCTTCTTTTGTAAGTAATACTTGTGGTTTTTCTTCTGTCATCATACCGTATATTTAACTTATACCCGAGAGATAATATATGTATTTAGAGGGGATGTCAATAATAGAAAAGGAGTATAGATATATAGTAAGAATACGTTAGAAATATCATGAAATAATAGTGCCTCCTCCCCATCTTTTGGATGTGAGAGGAGGGATTCTTGAATCTAGGGTGTAAGACTTGCACTTCAGACTTTGAGTTAAACTCAAAGGGGAGTCCTATCCTCCCAGCACCCTACATTTTTGTATTGTAGCATATTAGGAAATTACAGGGAATAAAAACTTTAATATCTATAATATGTTTATCCATACCTCCTTTTATGATAAAATACATTGTTATGCCGCTATCGTCTAACGGTTAGGACACATGATTCTCAATCATGTAACCAGGGTTCGATTCCCTGTAGCGGTACCAATATATGATACATTTTGATATTGTAACAATATTTCCAGAAGTAATATCTGCATATACAAACAGCAGTATTATTAAACGAGCACAAGAAAAAGAATTAGTAAAAATAAATATACATAACCTAAGAAACTGGGCAAAAGATAAACATAAAAGTGTAGATGATAAACCATACGGAGGAGGACCAGGAATGCTTATGAAAATAGAACCAATATTTAACTGTTTAAAAGACCTTAAGAAAGAAAACAGTATTGTAATACTCACATCACCAAAAGGAGAAAGATTAACACAAAAGAAATTAAAAGAGCTGTCACAAAATACAAATGCCCATTACATTATACTCTGTGGACACTATGAAGGATTTGACCAAAGAATACATGACTACCTTGTAGATTATGAATACTCAATAGGAGATTATGTACTCTCAGGAGGAGAATTACCTGCATTAGTACTTGTAGATGGAATTACTAGATTAATACCAGGAGTACTTGGAAATGAAGAATCATTAATATCTGAAACATTTAATAGTGATATACCTGATTATCCTCAATACACTAAACCAGAAGAGTTTAACGGATGGAAAGTACCTGATATACTATTAAGTGGAAATCATAAAGAGATTAAAGAATGGAGAGAAAATATGTCAAAAATGAGTAAATAGTTTCACCTTGTGTATAATAAATATTTAGAATAGAATTAAACATAGTAGTTAGTATTTCATTTTATTATAATATCTTTTCCATGTTTCCTTTTATTAAGAAGAAATACAAAATAACAAAAGAGAAAGAAAGAGAATTAAGACAAGAGCTTAAAAAGCTTGAGAAAGATGTTATTGATGCTGCTAATAGATTAGAAGAATCAAGAAGAGAAGACTCTGATGAAGATGATGCAAACCTAGGAATTATTGCTGCTGAGAAACAAGCATTTGAGAAGAGAATTAAAGAGATACAAAGTATTCTTGATAATTATGAGATTATTGAAGAGAAAAAGGCTTGTGCCCCTAACAAAGTTGAACTCGGCTCTACTGTTAAGGTAGAAGATGGCGGAAAGGTTATGGAATTTAGATTAGTATCATCTCTTGAGGCAGATCCTCTTAAAAACTATATTTCTGATAAATCTCCATTAGGGAAGAAATTACTTAATGCAAAGGTTGGTGATACTGTTGAAGTAAATGTAAGAGGGAATAAGATAAGATATAAAATACTAGAAATTTGTTAATTAATTGCAGAGTTTAAATCCTCTATCTTTACTCTTTCCTGCTTCATACTGTCTCTATCTCTAACAGTTACAGTATCGTTCTCTAGTGTTTCATAATCAATTGTAATACAGTATGGTGTCCCTATTTCATCTTGATATCTGTATCTCTTCCCTATATTTCCTCTATTATCCCACACCACTTTGTTATTCTCTGATAAGAGATTAAATATATCTCTTGCTTTACTTACAATTTCCTCTTTGTTGCTTACTAAGGGAAATACTGCTGCCTTGTATGCTGCAATATCTTTATTGATTTTCAATACAACTCTCATATCTCCGTTTTCTAGTTTCTCCTCTTCATATGAATCAAGAAGAAGGAAGAGGAATGTTCTATCTACTCCTCCTGATGTTTCTACAATATGAGGGATATATTTTTCATTAGTTTTAAGGTCTGTATATGAGAGATCTTTTCCTGAGAATTTACCGTGCTGTGTGAGGTCATAATCTCCTCTCCAGTGAATACCTTCATTTTCAGCCCATCCCCATGGTGTCATATATTCAATATCAAATGCCTTTTTAGCATAAAATACCAATTTATCTTTAGGGTGTTCATAGAATCTTAAATTATCATGCTTTCTGTACAAACCTTTATAAAATTTCATTCTCTCTTCTTTCCAATATTCAAACCATTTATCCATTTCGGTAGGATGAACAAAGAACTGCATATCCCACTGCTCGAACTCTCTTGTTCTAAATATAAACCTGTTTGGAGTAACCTCATTTCTAAATGCTTTCCCGATTTGTGCAATACCAAAAGGTATTTGCTGTCTAGTAGAATCAACAACATTCTTAAAATCAAGATATATATCCTGACATGCTTCACCTCTTAAATATGCATCCATCTTTTCTCCTTCTAATACACCGACCTCTGTCTTAAAAAGGAGATTGTATTTTCTGCTATCAGTAAACTCTGTACCTCCACAGTTAGGACACTTCTCTTTGATATCTTCTGGTCTAAATCTTTGATGACACTTTTTACATTCAACAACTACATCAGAAAATCCGCTTAAATGGCCAGACGCCTCCCATACCTTAGGATGTGTAATTATTGTTCCATCTATACCAACAACATTCTCCCTTTTATCAACCATATACTTCCACCAATATCTTTTGAGATTGTTTTTCATTTCTACTCCTACAGGACCGTAATCATAGAATCCTGCTATACCTCCATATATTTCAGAGTTAGGATATATTATTCCTCTTCTTTTGCACAGTGCTGTAATTTTTTGTAAAAGGTCTTCCTTCATTTATACATCTTTTAATATTATTCTTTTCAATTATACATCATCTTTAAATATATCGAATATACTGATACTATGTATATGTATGAAAAAGACAGTAATACCCTTTCTTGTAATATGTATTGTACTATTATTAGGAATTTTAACTACCCTTGTTAAACTCTCTTCTAAAACTTCTCCTCAATCAGAGTATATATCTTCAAATGTTTCTAATGTATCAGCTATGGAGGCTGAGCAGACAGAAGATATACAAATAGAAGAAAAGAAAGAGAGTACATTCTCAGTTTCTGTATGTGACTTCTCAAGTTGTGTGTGGATATCAAGCGATGGGTTGATTAATAATGGAGTTGTTGACCAAAATGCTGTTTATCAAAAGGTGCTGGATAGTGTAATCCCATATTTTGAAAATAAATATGGAGGTAAAACATTTGTAAAAAATAGAGGGGGAGAGTTTATCTATTGGAGATATGATAATATTCCTGATTTTAGTAATATCTACGATAAAGTATATGAAGCTTTTAAGAGTGGAACTGACAGTCGTGTAGAGATTGAAATAAAAGATTTGCCAGCTACTGATGGAAGGTATGCAGATAAATATATTGAGGTAGATGATTCTAAGTTAAAGCTTTATGCATGGGTAGATGGTAAGGTTGTTAAGGAGATTGATTTGTCTCCTGCAAAGAAAGGATATCAGGTATATGGTGTATTTCCAATTATTGACAAAGGTGTTACCCCTATTGCTCCTGGGGGTAAGTATATGCCTTACTGGATGGCATTTTACTACTCTCCTAAGCAGGACTCTTATTATGGTCTTCATGGCCTTATCTGGTGGTATGATGGGAATGGTAAAAAGGTATATGAGACAGAGGAGCATATTGGTGTAAGGAGAAGTAAAGGGTGTATTCGTATGACTGTTGAGAATGCCAAGTTTCTTTACAATATATATCAAAAGGGAGATCCTGTATTGATACATGAATAATAGAGGTGTGTGATATAATCGGGGAATATATTAATTGTTTAAACTATCCAATGAACGACTCTTTAAAAAGTGATTTAGAGGGACAAAGAAAGGTAAGATTAGAAAAGCTTCAGAAGATTAGAAAGCTTGGAATTAATCCATATCCTTCTAAGACAAACAGGGATATTGAGATAGGAAGTATAAAGAAAGAGTTTGAGAAATATGAAGGAAGTGTACATACTGTTGTTGGCAGAATAACTGGATGGAGAGAGCATGGTAAGTTAATATTTGCTGATATTAAAGACCCAAGCGGCAGTATTCAGATAATACTTAAATCAGAGTGGCTTAAGAAAGGTTTAAGTGAGGGATATTTAGAATGGGAGCATCTTGAGCTTTTAGATCTTGCTGACTTTATTGAAGTAACAGGAAAGATTGGTAAAAGTAAAACAGAGGAAATATCAATACTGGGAGAAAGTGTAAGACTTCTTACAAAGGCACTCAGGCCTATACCTAGAAAGCTCCTTGATAAAGAGCAGATGTTTAGAAGGAGGTATTTAGATTTAACTATTAATCAGGAAAGAATAGAGTTATTTAAAAGAAAGGCAAAGTTTTGGGAAGTACAAAGAGAGTTTCTTAAAAACGAAGGCTTTATTGAAGTAGAAACTCCTGTTTTAGAAAATGTAACAGGAGGTGCCGATGCTAAACCATTTGTAACTCATCATAATGCACTGGGTATTGATTTGTATCTTAGAATATCTACTGAACTGTATCAAAAAAGACTTATAGGTGGTGGTTTTGAAAAGATATATACATTTGGTCCTAATTTTAGAAATGAAGGTATGGATGATGAGCATCTCCCAGAGTTTTATGATATTGAGTGGTATTGGGCATATGCTAATTTCAGAGATAATATGGAACTGGTAAAAAGGTTATTTTTAGAGATAGCTCAAAAGATATATGGTAAGACTAAGTTTACAACAAGAGGTCATACATTTGATTTAGCAGATGAGTGGGAGGAGATTGATTATACAGAGATATTAAAAAAGAATTTTAATGTTGATATATTAAATGCTTCTGAAGAAGATATGTTAAAAGCTATCAAGGATAAAGGTTTGGAGGTTGAAGAAGGTATGAACAGAAACAGAATGATTGATAGTATGTGGAAGTATGCAAGAAGTAGTATTTCGGGTCCTGCATTTTTAGTAAATCATCCCATGTTTGTTTCTCCTTTGGCTAAATCAAAGGAAGAGGAACCTAAGCTTACTGAAAGATTCCAAGTTATTATTGCAGGGAGTGAACTTGGAAATGGGTACTCTGAAATAAATGACCCGCAGGATCAGCTTATGAGATTTTTAGAACAGCAAAAGCTTAGAGAGAGTGGTGATGAAGAGGCACAGATGCTTGATATTGATTTTGTTGAAATGCTTGAATATGGTATGCCTCCTGTAAGCGGATATGGTCAGAGTGAGAGAGTATTTTGGTTTCTAGAAGATGTTACTGCAAGAGAAGGGACACTATTTCCTCAGATGAAGCCTGAGCTTGAGCAGTCTACTAAAAAGATTTACAAGGATATATTGCCTAAGGTAAAGAAAAAATAAATGGATTCCATTAAGGATATCTTTACAAAACTTAAGGATAATCAGTCAAAGAAAAAATCTCAGCAGGAGTTGTTTGATACAGATAAATACTCTAGAAAGGAGGTAATTCTAAATGACAGTCATAAGTATATTAGTAAAGAGTATCAATACTATGGACTTCATTTAGCTGGTAAACTCGGAGATAAAAAGAGAGCAACTATGTATATTAAATGGGCTAAAGAAAAGCCAAGAGTAATACTTGAGAAAGCATATAGCTTTGCAATTGATTATCCTAATGCAAAAGATAGAAGCAGAATATTTATGTGGAAGGTTAAAGAGCTTGAGGGTCAGATGAAGGGTGAGAAGAAGGTTGAGAAGTAAGAACTTTGTTTATGGCATTAAGAACGATTTCTGCTGCTTTATCCCCCTCTTGAGCCACTACAACTGCTGCAGAGGCATACTGATGACCTCCTCCGCCTAAAGCTTCTGCTACAGTTGCTACCTCTTGATACTCTTTACTGCTTCTAAATGATACTTTCCATTCATTTTGTACTGTTGAAGAGGGCTTTAAAATAAAGCCCCAGTGCACTCCTTGTATGTACCTTATAATATTATCTCTTACAAATTCATATGCTCCGTTTATTCCTATCTGTGTAATTCCTAAACTCTCAATATCCTTTTTATTTATATATGTATATGCCATATCTCCTACAATATGTATATTTTCAATATACACTTTTATTGGTGTAAGGGAACTTGCAGGAAACTTTGCACTTTTGTATTCAAACTCTTCAATATTAAGACGGTATACACTAGTAAGTTTAGCCATCATTTCATAGGTGTGAGGTGTAGTATTATCGTATGCAAATCTACCTGTGTCATATACTATTCCAATCTGTCCTAATATTGATACTGCAGGTGTAATTTTGTATCTTTTCTCAACACTCATACAGAAATCAAGTATTTGTTCAGTTGTAGAACTCATCTGATCATTTATAACTACATCTGCTTGTATTCCTTTTGTTAAGTGATGATCAATTACTGCTACTTTAGCTTTAGTAACTTGTATTGTATCTCCTTTCTGTACACACATTCCCCATCCTCCTGCATCCATAATGATTACAAGCTCTTCATTTTCTGTATTAAACTCCTGTACTATTGTTATTTCATCCATTAAAGGTATTTTTTGAGAGGGGTTTTGTTTTGTTTTAAATACAACATTCTTTTTAGGGTAGAAGGTGTTAATATAGCTTTTGAGTATAAGGGAGCTTGCAAATGCATCAAAGTCTGGTCCTCTATGTGTAATTATTAATATATTATCTGCTCTTTCTATCAGTTTTTTAAGTTTTTTGTACTCTTCTTTCATATCTGTATACAGTATATCAGATTTTTTGTTGATTACAGTATGTGTAGAGAATATAATAAAGAAATTAAGATATAAATATTGTTTGTATGATAGATATTAAAAGGATAGTTGAAAGTAAAGATGAGGTTGAGAAAGCGCTTTCTAAAAGAATGAGTGTAGAGGATATGCATTTAGATGAGATTATTGATTTATATAATAAAAGAAAGAAGATTTTAACAGAGTATGAGAATAAAAGGGCACAGCAGAACAGCTTTAATACTAAAATGGCAGGGATTGAGAAAGGGTCGGAAGAGTTTAAAAAGCTTGTTTCTGATTTAAAAGTGTTGTCAGAAAATGTAAAAGAGCTAGAGAGAAATGTTGATGAATTAACAGATAAACTTACCTCTTTAGTAGAAGTTCTGCCTAATATCCCTGATGATGATGTTGTAGCAGGGCAGAAAGAGGCTAATCAAGTTATTAAGGTTGTTGGTGAGAAACCTGTATTTGATTTCCCTATTAAAGACCATGTTGAGCTTGGGGATAGTCTTGGATTATTTGATTTAGATAGGGCTGTTAAGATGTCAGGAAATAATTTTGTAATGTACAAAGGGTGGGGAGCAAGACTTGAATGGGCACTTCTTAACTATTTTATAGACTCTCATCTTTCTGATGGATATGAAATGCTCCTTCCTCCTCATATTGTTGGTGAGAGGTCTGGATATACTGCAGGTCAGCTTCCTAAATTTAAAGATGATGTATATTGGCTTAAAGATTTAGATCAGTTTTTAATTCCTACTGCAGAGACTGCCTTGGACAATCTTTTTAGAGATGAAATTCTTAATGAGAAAGATTTACCTAAGAAGTACTTCTCATATACTCCATGCTATAGAAAGGAGGCAGGGAGTTATAGAGCTAATGAGAAGGGTTTAATTAGGGTTCATCAGTTTAATAAAGTGGAGATGTATCAATATACAACACAGGAAGGAAGTGATTTTGCATTTGAAGAGCTTCTTGGAAAAGCAGAAAAGCTTGTAGCAGATTTAGGTCTTCATTACAGAGTAAGTAAATTAGCAGCAGGAGATTGTTCTGCACCAGCAGCAAGAACATATGATGTAGAGGTATGGCTTCCTGCAATTTCTCAGTATTATGAGGTAAGCTCTATATCTAATGTAAGGGATTATCAGGCAAGGAGAGGTAATATGAGATACAGAAAGGAAGATGGAACTATTGAGTATATGCATACACTTAATGCTTCAGGCCTTGCTACTAGCCGTCTTATGGTAGCCTTAGTTGAAACATATCAGCAAGAAGATGGCAGTATACTTGTTCCTGATGTTTTAAAAAAGTATATTGGTGTAGATAAAATTGAAAAGAAGTAGTATGAGTTACTTTTTAGCATTTGTACCTGACAAAGAGAGTGTAAATAAGATTCAGAATGTTGTTAAAGAAGCTAATTCTCTTTTTTCTGATTTTGGTATTCCTGTAAGATGGGTTAAGCCTGATACATATCATATTACTCTTTACTACCTTGGAGAAAATTATCCCATATTTAACCAGATGCTTTTAAAAAAGAAATTATCAAAAATTAAGTTTAGGGAGTTTAAAATATCATTTCAAAATATTAAGGTTGGTATATCAAGAAGTTATAAAGAACTGGTATATTTAGATTTAAGTAAAGGAGGCGAGGAGTTAAGAGAGCTTCTTTCACAGGTAAGAAAAGAAATAGGGGGGAAGGATACCTCTTTGTTTATTCCTCATCTTACACTTGGGAGAATAAGCGAGGACTTGTCTAAGGAGGAGTATAGGAATGTGTCTATTGATATTGCGAAGCTTTCTAAAAAACTTAATTTAGATGATATTGAATTTAGTGCTGATACTTTGTATTTAATACAAAACAAAAACGGTGTTTATTCCTTTAAGATGAAGTTTGAGGCAAGGTAGAGAATTTCCTTAGGTTCATTTATCCATACTGCATTTTTGTTTCTTTTAAACCATGTTCTTTGTCTTTTAACATATCCCATTGTATTTTTAAATATTCTTTCTTTTACATCTTCTAGTGATATTTTATTTTCAAAATACTCTTTAAACTCTATATATCCAATTGTTTTCATTCCTTTATCATTATATGTATAGCCTTGTTTTAGTAGAGAGATATTTTCTTCAAGTAGACCTTCTTTAAACATATTATCTATTCTTTTCTTTATTCTTTCTTGAAGTATTTCTTTTTCAATATCGATTACAAAATATATATTATTCAGTTCTTTCCCCTTTTCTCTATTTATACCTTCTCTTTGTATTGCTCTTATCAATCTGTGCCTGTTTTTTCTATCGCTTTCACTCATGTATGGTAAATACTCTTTTGCTAATTCTTGTAATTCTTCTATGCTTTTATCTTTTAAATATATATTTTTGTTATTTTTACTTAATTTGTAATTGTATACTACACTGTCTATATACAATCCGCTTCCTCCTGTAAGTATGGGTATGCCATGTGTATTTTTAAGTACATTATTTACACTGTTCTGATAATCAAAAATAGTAAAGTTTTCTTTAGGGTCTACAAAATCATAAAGATAGTGAGTAATACCATTAAGAGTATGAATACCTTTGGATATTTCTCTGTCAAATTTAGGTTTTGCACTTCCAATATTAATCTTTTTGTATATCTGTCTTGAATCTGCATTAATAATATACCCATTAAGTTCCTTAGCTAGTTTAAGAGATATTTCAGACTTACCTGTTGCAGTAGCTCCTGCTATTACAATGATTTTTTCTTTATACTCAATCATTTGAGAATGTATTTAGATATCCAGTATGTGAGCCATATTGCAGTTATACTGGTTAGTATTGACATTGATACAACTATTTCAGTTGCAGGGGAGAGAAAGAATATTGTTGATATTCCCAGTAGTATTAAGAATACAGTTTCCTTTATACTATCTGACATATATTCTTTTCTAATGTTAGCAAATTTAATTTCTTTCATTTTCTTTTTTGATGAGTAATATCCTGTAAGAAGACCTAGGTTAGAGATTAAGAATACCATTGAGATTACTGGTGTCATTCTAAATACCTCTGTTATTTGTATTTTAAGAAGTGAACTGATAATGATAAAGCCAAGGAAGTTTAAAAGGAGAAGAATACAGAGGGATATGAATGAAAGGAGAGTGATTTTCCCGTTCTTTGAAAATAGATATATAGTTAGGACTGCTATTGCAATAATGGAAAGATACAGAAATATCTCTGTTCTTAATTCATATCTGCTCCAATTTTGTATTACATTTTGTATTAAGTTCATACTTTTAGAGATTTTCTTACTTTAGATATATAGTAGGTTGAAATTAGGAGTGAAAGATTGCTTAGTATGATGAGAATTAGTAAATCGTTTGCAAATATTTTTACATAACCAAAACCGAATAATATACACAGAACTGACATAAAGGTAAGAAGCAGTGTAATGTGGACTCTTGATTCTGTGTTTTCTGTTATCATTCTAATTATTGCTGCTACTACTATTACTTCTAATGCAAGTATAAATATGTCAACTGGTGTTGCTGATAGTTTAAGATATGCTATCCATGAGGATATTGTGAGTACTGTTGCTATACCTGATTTAAGAATTATACTCTTTCTTGTTTTCTCTACTACCAATAGGTATACATATATAAAGAGTATTGCAATTAAAATTCCTTCTGTTAATTTAACATAATCTATTTCAGCGATATCAAGGGGTTTTTCTTCTTCATTTGTTACTACATATGACATTGGTGCAACACCACTGTTATACAGTATGCTTATTACCTTTGCATATTTCTCATCTGTAGCAGAAGTAGATGGTGCAAATGTTTTATCTCCTTCAATTATCTGGACAGGTGTTACAAAGCCATCAATGCTTACTCCCACTATTTGTCCTGAATACTTCTTTAAGAATTCATTCCATTTACTACTCCACGGCCATGCTTTAAATATTGCAAAGTATGAATACTCTCCGCTTGTATTTTTGAGCTTTGTTACATATACATTTCTAAAATCTTTTCTTGTAAACTCTGTTTTATTATAGTTTTCTTCAAGGTAGGGAATAAGGGGATTTTCTGTATCTTCATAATTTACATCATCTTTTCTTGTAACGATGGTTACAATAAAGGGAGCTTTAACAAGCTGTTCAACTAACTCCTGCTCTTTAGATGTTTGTACATTTACTTTAAGATAGTATTTGTCATTTTCTTTGTATGATGTAATTGATGATTGTTCAACATCAAATTGTTTAAGTCTTTTTTGAAGTACTGATTTAAGCTGTGTAATATCTTTTTCTATATCACTGCTTTGTGAGATATCAAGTTCAAGTGTATACTCTTTTGCCCAGTACATGTTATTTTTGTTTACAAGGTCATATGATGCAGAGGAGGATACTTTCTCTGTAAGTGGGAGAGAAATGAGTACTAAGGCAAGTATTAGAGCACTAATTACTACTGAAATGAAATAGTTAAAAATACCTTTCCAGTTTATTTTCTTAAATTTGAATTTTGTTTTTTTCATTACAGTAAATCTGAGTCTTTACCTATTAGTATTATCTTGTCTTTCATAAGAGCATTCATTAATATTGGATCTCTTTTCTTCTTTCCAAATTCAAAATCTTCTACTTTCATTACAGTATATCTTATTGATCTGCCAAGCTCTTTTTCAACACTGCTAACTGCCGAGGATACCTCTCTTATCTTCATGTCGCCAAGAAAGAGGAGATCTATATCAGTGCTATCCAGATATTTATTTTTTAGGAATGTTTCAGTTACAATTACAACCTTGACTCCGCTTAAAGGCAGGAATGTCTCGTAAAGGAGTTTTCCAATATCAGATTCTTTAAAAAACATTGAGCGTAGTTCCCAGAGAATAGGGCACTGTTTATTTATACTGTACATTATTTTATTTCCTTCTTTATGAGATTCAAGAAGTCCTGCTTTCTTTAAACTAAGAAGCTCTCTTCTTACTGCATTTATTTCCTCACCTAGCTCTCTTACAAGCCCTCTTACATGGTATGATTTATTTACATCTTCCATGTATTTAGCAAGTACTTTAATTCTTACTTTTGATACAAACAAACTCTTAAGCATATCCCCTCCTTATTAAATATTAAATAGGCTAAGAGGGGCAGCTCTTAGACCTGGGGCATTCTATTGTTCAATTATATCAAATTTTCCTTCAGAAAGAGGAATAACTGAAATCCATGTTCTTCCTCTGTTAAATTGTATCTCATTTCCGCTATTATCGTAATATGTTGTTCTATCTGTTCTTGATGTTTTCTTCCACTTTCCTGTTGTAATTTTCCCATCGATGAAATATGTTGCCTTTCCTTCTCCAATTGTTGTTAATATGATTCTTCCTTTATCATCATATGCAGGAGAGTATTCTACCTCCTGAATTATTAAGTTCTTTGTATATACCTGTGTATTTGTTTCTTGATCTATTAGTTTCTTTCCCCCTATTTCTTCATAATATGAGTTTGTCTTTATATCATATGTCCATATACTGTCATATGCTCCATTATTTCTAATTCTTTCATGAAAAAGTATTTTTACTTTAGTTTTTTGTCCTCTGTCATCAAGAGGAGCATCTTTCTTAAATTTCCAGCTCTCAATAGTA